>NZ_JADYVD010000003.1 GCF_020193575.1 Ensifer sp. IC4062 | reverse complement strand
AAAACCCATCGAGGCTCGCGGCGAAGACGTTGTCCAGCCGCATCACGAAGCCGGATATACGTCAGCAGTTGTGACCATCGATCCTGATCCAGCCGGCTGTTGCAAACGGGCGGGGTCCATATACGTCCACACATGGAGGGGCCGCGATGTCCTTGACACCGGATGGGCTGGCGTAAAATAGGACGTCCGAAAAAGAGTCCCGCGGACGACGGGCGCGGCCGTATCCGGCGGAGCCGGCGGGGAGCGCGAGGGGCACCCCCTTGCGATGAGACAGCCGGTCGATCCGGCGGGCCAGACTTGGCGACGCGACAAACGCCGCCCTCAGAAGGGCGGCGCGGCGTCGATGGTGTCCTCCAGTTCGGCGACTGCGACCGCCAGTTCTGCTTCAGCCAGTTCCAGTTCCGCTGCGATCTGGCGGCGCTCCGCCGGATCAGCGTTCTTGAGTTCGGCGCGCAGCTGTTCGATGTGAATTTCGAGTGCAATCGTCATCGTCGTCGTCTCCGTAATGAAGTGAAAGATGACGCCCGGGGTCGTGAGGGATCGGGCCGGGTCAAGGATCGCGTCAGCGACCGGCGGAGCCGGCGAGCGGAGGAACCAATTTTTTCGCCGGACCGCTTCAGCGGTCCGGCGAGAAATTTGGAGAGGCCGCGAAGTCCTTGAGGCGGCGCGATCCCTCATGGCACGATTGGCGATCTGAGCAGACAGGCTTTCGTCTAATGTGGCACCTGTACAACCCGGCGGCCGGGCTTAGACGATCCGGGGCAGAGGCACGAAAGGAGGCCGGCCCCTCGCGGGGCCGGTTCAGTTCACTCCGGGTTGTTCCAGAGGATCACCTTCTTGTTTTCCTCGCCGCCAGGTGCCGGGGCGACATTGCCGAAGATCACGCCGATCTCGGGAGCCTCCAGCCGGATCGAGGTGTATTCGACGCCGGTGCGCGGCGAAATCCTGTTCCAGCCCGCGCCGATCTCAAAGCCGGTGCGCTTGTTGATGACGCGGTAGTCCGGGGCGTCCTCGTGGGACTTGTTCGCGTTGGGGAGGACGGCAATCGGGGCGTTGATCCGTAGCGTGGCGAAGACGCCTTCCATCGAGCCGTCGGCCCTGGTAGTGAGGTTTGCGATCGTGGATGCCATTGTACTTCTCCTTCGGTTACATCGGGACCGTTCCCGATGGCGGCGAAGGAGAGGGCCATCCTGCTGCGGTCACTCGGCACAAATTCTGGAAAATTCTATTTGCCGAAACGCGCGGGCCGCACTTTCTCCAGGGACCCCGCTTGCGGGAGGGAAAGTGCCTGGCCCGCAACCGAATGGCCGAAATCGAATTTTCCTGAATTTTTGCCGAGCGTACCCCCAACGGGGGTTGACCGCAGTAAGCAGGCGGTCCTCTACAAGGCGACATAACACGGGAATGGACCGGATGTGACCGATGGCGAGGCCACATCAGGCTGCCGTGATCGCTTCCACTCCACAACGCGCCATGATCGCAGGGGCGGCAGCGCCTCGCCTCCCCATCATTGTCCGCCGCCGCCGCCCTGCGTTCAGGAACAAGTTGCGCGAGGACCTCCCATCCCGCCCGTGTTCTCCAACAAGCCTCGGCGGGTCGAACCCCCGGCGGGTGGTTCAGAACGGTCGCCGCGCACCGGGGCGGAATGCTTTGCTTGTTCTGCGTGGAACGACCGGGGCTGCGAGAACTTCGAGAACTCGTACTGCGCGGGCAGCGCGCGAGGCAACAAGGCATTCTCCGGAGCATCCGAAGTGAGCCGAACTGAACCGGCCCCGCGAGGGGCCGGCTTCCGTCCGGGACAGGCCGGCGGCCACGGTCGTCGTCCGTCCGGCAGTCGAAGCGTGTGCGCCGACTCTTGTCCGTTCAGGTCGGGACCGTCTCCGCGGCCCGCCCGGCGCGGACGGGCGATCATGCCAAGGCGAGAAGGCGCTCGTCCGCGGTCATGCGGGCTTCGACTTCCCGCGCACGTCCGGGCGGCGTCACGAAGCATCTCGCGCCAGCAGCGACGTTGCGGACAGTCCTTGCCGTGCCGGGCATCGTGTCGTAGACGACGCAGGGCGAACCGCTGACGGCAAGGCCAAGACCGCCGATCACGCGCCGCGCTCTGACGTGACAATGTTCCCGCTGCTTGTGATGACGCCTTGCGGCATTTCGAAAATGTAGCGCGGCGAAGCCGGCTCGGAGAGCGGCGGGACACCGCGAGTAGAGCCCGGCCGGCAGAGGCCGGCGCGCCCGGATGCAGGTGGGACTGGGAGAGACCTCGTGTCGAGAATCTAGTGCGTCGGGTCCGCCAGCCAGAGGCGGATGTCCTGAATGGAGCGCATGAGGACCGACGGGTTGTCCCGTGCAGCGATGAACCCCCAGCCTTGCCAGTAGCGTTCGGCTTCGGCATCGATCGCCCTGACGACGACGGCACGGCCGCCGACGATCTCGGCTCCGGCTATGCATCGGCGCAGCGCATCCTTGACCAGCCCGCTTCCAATGCCTTGTCCGGCATGGCGTTGATCGACCGCAAGCTGACCGATGAGGAGGCAGGGAATGGGGTCTGGGGGACGCCCGGTGCGGATTGCGCGCGGCGCGCTGTTCGGCTGGATGACACTCGGGGCGAGCCCGTAATAGCCGACGACGGCGCCATCGTCGTGAACGACGAGAACACGGGTGAAGCCGCGCGCCTGATTGGTCCGGGCAAAGCCGGTCAGCCACGCATTGAGGGCCGGCTTGCCGCAGTCGAAGGCATCAAGCCGGTGCGTTTCGTCAAGGAGTTCGATGCCTGAAAGCGCCACCTAGCGCTCCCAAGGCGCTGACCGGTGGAGCCGCTCGGCCGCCTTCGGCGGCGGAGCGGATGGCGGGGCGGAGATCGCCTGGATGAAGGCGTCATAGGCGTCGGGCGAGAGGCGGATGACAGATTCGTTGAGGATCGCCGCCTGCGCCTCGTGCAACGCCGCACGACGCATGAACTCCGTGCGCGAGAGGCCGAGCAGCTCAGCGCCACGATCGATGATGGTCAGATCATCGTCGCGGAACCGCATCGAAACGGGTGTTTCCTTCCTGGGCGTTGTCGTGGCCATGGCGCGCTCCTGCGTTGCGAGTGTATATACTTCCTTGTAACGCGGATTGCAATACTGAGTTCGGACATCACGCGGCGAGTTTCCAATGCGCATGTGCGTGACGAACCCGATGGTCGGGTTCGTCGGCGTCGTGATAGAAGAAAGACGACGCAAAAAATCAGCGGGAATACGGCGCTCACGCGCCGTCTCCTCCGAAACGCCAGACCGGGATGCCGAAGCGGCGCGCCTTGTCGGCGAGATTGCCGGTTATGCCGGAGCCCGGAAAGATAATGACGCCGCTCGGCATGACCGAGAGCATGTCGTCGTTGCGGCGGAAGGGCGCGGCCTTGGCGTGCTTCGTCCAGTTCGGCTTAAAGGCGATCTGCGTCACTTTGCGCGCCTCGGCCCAGCAAGCGGCGATGCGCTCCGCTCCCTTCGGTGAGCCGCCGTGCAGCAGCACCATGTCCGGGAACTTCGTCCAGGCGCGGTCGAGCGCATCCCAGATCGCCTCGTGATCGTTGTAGTCGATGCCGCCACCGAAGGCGATCTTGGTGCCGGCGGGGATCAGCACCTCGGTCTCGGCGTGGCGGCGGGCGGAGAGAAAGTCTCTGGAGTCGATCATCGCCGCGGTCATGTTGGCGTGGCTGACCTTCGAGCCGGTGCGCGGCCGCCATGCCGAGCCGGTCTGTGCCTCGAAGAGCTCCGCCGCATAATCCCGCATGAACTCGAAGGCGTTGCGGCGCTCAAGGAGCGTGATGCCTTCGGCGACATGGCGCTCCAGCTCGACGCTCTTCACTTCGCTGCCGTCCTGCTCGCGCTGGCCGGTGCGTTGCGCATCCTCGTTGCGCTGAAGCTCGCGCTGGACGCGTTCGCCGGCACGGTGGAAGAGATTGACCGTCGACCAAAGCAAGTCTTCAAGATCGGGCTCCAGTCGCGTGTCGCCCAGCATCTCGAATAGGGCGTCGAAGACCGCGGTCAGCGCCGACTGTACGACCGGCTCTTCGGGAAGAGGCCTCGGGTCCGGCTCGTCCTGGAAGGGGCGATGGCCGTAGATCTGCATCTCGTAGATGAAGCGGTCGGTCGGGGATGACGCGTGGTGCGGCTCGAAGGCGTCGTCGATGGGGAGGGTGAGGTTCATGATGGTCTCCGTCGGTTTGGGCCGCGCCTCTCGCGGCCGGACGGCGATCCCCTGTCCATGCGGCGGCGGGCCGGAACCGCGGCGCATTGCGCCGCGGCCCAGCGCAGCGCCGGGCGGCGGAAGAAGGGTTTCTTGGCCCCGCGAGGAATGACGGGCCGCTCCGCGGCCCGGCAGGGGAAGAAACCCGACTGACCCGCTGAAGGCCCGGCCGCCGTGTGGTAAGGGTCGCCTCTCGGCAGGCCCGCGGGCGCGCGCTCCGGTCGGCGGATGGCAAGGACCGGCCTTCCCTGCCGCGCCGCGCCGTGCCCTCGCCTTCCCCTCATCGCCGTATCACGCGGGCAGAAAGGCCAGTACGTCTTCAGGCACGAGCTGCGACCGCAAGTTCGCCGTGAGCCGGTCGGGGCCGAGCCGACGCAGATCCTCGTTGAAGTCGCCGAGTTCCGGAGCGAGCACGAGCGGCAGAATCCCGAGCGCCTGCGCACGGCGGCTCAATCCCTCGATGCCGTGCCGGCCGGCGGCATCGGCATCGGCGGCGATATAGAGGCGCGCGCAGCCGGCCGGAAGCCGGAAGGCAGCGAGATGATTGGCCGTCAGTGCCGCGACCATCGCCATGCCCGGTATCACCTGTGCGAGCGACAGCGTGCTTTCGAGTCCCTCGCCTGCGGCGATGACCGGCACGGGGCCGTGGACAGGAAATCGGAAGCGCACCGCATTGCCGAGGAGGCCGCCGAGAGCGCGGCGGGGATCCTCGACCTTCGCTTTGCCGACGCCGTCCGGATCGGGCCCAGAGGACCCGAGATAGGTGCGATGAACGCCGGTGATTGCGCCGAAGGCATCGGTCACGGCGGCGATCAGCGCCGGATAGCTGGTTGTCCGGCCGATCACGAGATCCCGATAGTAGCAGGACGGATGGAATCGCAGAGCCGGGTGCACGCACGCCCGCAGGATACCGCGCTGCCGCAAATAGGTGTCGGCAAGCGTTCCCGCGAGCGGTTGCGTCATGCGGAACAGACGTCTGGCACGCTCCGAAGCCGGTCTGTCGACCGGCGGATCATGCGGGGCGTCGCCCCTGCGGGACAACGCCGGGTCGGTTTGGGCCAGATCGGGCCGGGGAAGGCTGAGAAAGCGCCGGGCCTCGTCGGCAACCTCTCGAAAGTCGAGCAGTCCGCAGGTTTCCCGCACGAGATCGAGCAGGTTGCCGTACTGGCCGGTCGCCGCATCCGTCCAGCGACCCCGACGCGGGCCGGTCAGATGGACATAGAGCGAACGGCCCTTGCTGTTGGCGACGTCGCCGACGATCCAGTAGTTGCCGGCCCGATGGCCGGCGGAGAGGTAATGACGGCAGACCGCCTCGGCGTCGCGCGCGAGACGATCGGCCAACTGAGAAGCGGACAGCATGGCGATCACACCCGTCCAGTGACATCGACGATGGGATGCCGTTCGATGAGGCGAGAAAGGATCGCCGATCCTTCATCCGACGTTGGAATGAAGAACCTGAGCTTCCAGGCGATCATCTCGGAGAACAGACCCATGGATCTCAGCCTGTCCCGCATCCCGTCGGTGAAGCCATTGAGTTCGACGCGATAGTCGTTCATCACCCGAACCCGCCGCATATTACCGGCAAGGGCGACGACCGAGGAGCCGCCGAGCAGCGATTCCCACGCCTGGGCGGCGCTGATGACCTCGGTCTGATCGAGCCCGAAATTCCGGCAAAGCCGCGAGAGGCCCTCCGAAGAGATCAAGCGGCCGACGATGCGCTCGCCCTCATCAGTCTCCAGACGATAGACGCGGCAAAAATCCTGCGGCAGCAATTTCCAGATCGGCAACAGGAGGCCGGACACCATATGCATGGTCGAGATGGAAAGCTCCGGGAGATTGGCGACTTCGGCAACCCATGCGGCCGAGAAGATTTCCTCGTCCGCTTCCTCCCAGTTCGTTTCCTCGAGCTGGCGCACCTCGAAACGGATTTCGTCGATCGGCCGGATCAGCGCGACGCGCGGCTGGACCGAGCCGTCATCGAGCATGACTGAGCGGGTCGGAACCTGCACAGCCGGGCGGCCGGACTTGCCGTTCACCATCAGCTTTGCCTGCGGATCGCGGGCTGCAAGTTTCAGCGCATCGGCCAGCAGCAGCGGCGTATTGCGATCCATGCGCTCGATCGTCAAGAGATGCGACTGCGCGCCGGTGACCGGATGGGTGTAAACCAGCTTGCGGTCCTTCACCAGCATACGGTCCGCCGCCAGCGTCTCCAAGCCCTTGTCATAGACGCCGGCGGCGATCGCGCCCTCGATCCGGGCGGCCAGCAACTGTCCGAAGGCCGCTTCGTTGAGATTGTTGTGGATGATCTGGAAGGCCTCGGCATAGGAATCGGAGATGCGGACCTGTTCCTCGATCAGTTCCTGTTCGAGGATGTCGTATTCCACACCCTCGAACGACAGGGACCTTGATGCATAGAGCCCCATCGCCTTGAGGTCACGGGCAAGCACTTCCATCGTCGCGACCCCGCCGTCTTCGATCGCAGCGATGAACTCTGATCGCGGCGAGAAAGGAAAGTCGGCGCTGCCCCAGAGGCCGAGGCGCTTAGCGTAGGAGAGTGACCCGACCTCGGACGCGCCGGTTGCGGAGACATAGCCGACGCGGGCATTGGGCAGAGCGCGCTGCAGGCGCAACCCGGCGCGGCCCTGTTGCGAGGCGGCCTTTTCGCCACGCTCGGACTTGCCGCCGGCAGCGTTGGCCATCGAGTGACCTTCATCGAAGATCACGACTCCGTCGAAACCCTTTGCGTTCCCTGTCGCGGCTTCGCCGCTCCCCGCCGATCTTCCTTCTGTCCCAGTCGGGCCTTCGGCCCTCCCCGCCTCTTGACCCAGCCAGTCGACGATCTGCTGGACGCGCGATCGCTTGCCTTCACGCTCGTCGGTGCGCGGCGTTGCGAACGTCACGAAGAGGAGGCCCTCCTCGAGCTTGATCGCCTTTCCCTGCCGGAAGCGCGACAGCGGCGTGACCAGCAGCTTCTCCTGACCGAGCGCCCAGTCGCGCTGTGCATCCTCGATCAGGGTCTCGGACTTCGAGATCCACAGATGGCGGCGACGGCCCTGAAGCCAGTTATCCAATATGATGCCAGCAGCCTGGCGGCCTTTGCCGGCGCCCGTGCCATCGCCCAGAAACCAGCCACCACGAAAGCGGACAGCACCTTCTGTTTCGGGCGTGACAGCCTTGAGATTGTCGAAGATGGCATCAACGGACCAGTGGCCGGCGAGATAACCGGAATGGTCCTCGCCGGCATAGGTCACGCTTTCAAGCTGGGCGTCGGACAGATCGCCGCCGGTGACAGTGCACTTCCGCAGCTGCGGCCGATAGGTCGGCTTGGGCGGCGCGACCGATGCCATGGCGACGGATTCGACCAGCTTTTGCCTCCAGCGGCAATCCAGTCCGCGGCCTCCTCCGCGAGCTGATGGACGTGGACGAAGTGGCGCGGCAGTCGTGCGTTGTCGTTCGAAGGCTTCCTCGTCCTCGAAGGCGGAGAGCGTGTCGCCCGGGCCGTCCCAGAAGACGATCGCGAAGCGGACGGGGTGCACGATCTCCGCACGGAAGTTCAGGAAGACAGCCTCGGCGCTCAGGCGGGGACGGTCGATTGCGGGAACGTTCATAATGCTCTCCTCACAAATGCGGGAGGCCCGGCGCTCCGTTCGGAGCCCGGGCCTGGTTGGGATGGGGCGACGATAGTGTTGGCGACAGCGCGCGGTGGTCAGGGCAGGTCAGTATCGACGTCTTCGATGAGGACGTCTCTCCTTCTCACGGCCGGCGCCAGCCGCGCCGCCGGCCTTCGCGGCCATCACCGATTATACTGACCAATTTGCGATAGTATAATGGGTTATGGCCGTGTTATAACGCGTCCGAAACGGTCGACGGGAAGTTGCCTCGTGACCGGAAGTGAGGAGGAAGAGGTGCGAACGTTCAGGATCGGCGACCGGACGCTGGATGAGAACTCTCCGGAGCTTGAGGCGCTTCTTCCGCATGCCTATGTGCAGCGGCTACGACCGCTGTGCATGTGCAAGGAGCGGCCCGTTTCGATGTATATCGCGCGCCTAGAGGGGCAGCATGTAGTCAAACGCATGCCGTTGTCTGGACGCGATCACGATCCTTCATGCCCATCCTATGAGCCGCCTTATGAGCTTTCCGGCCTGGGCCCGCTGATTGGCAACGCAATCCAGGTCGATGCAAGCGGGCAGGCCGACCTGAAGCTGGACTTTTCCCTGACGAAGAGAGGGCCGCGGTCATCACCAGGTGCTCATTCGGAACCATCGGAACCAGGCATCCGCAGCGAAGCGAAGAAGCTGTCTTTGCGGGCGATGCTGCATTATCTGTGGGCAGCCGGAGAACTGACCGAATGGCGCTCGACTTGGGCCGGCAAGCGCGGCTGGGGCCGGGTACGCAACAGCATCCTCAACGCGGCCTCGCAGATGACGGCAAGGGGCGGCCCCTTGAACGATATGCTGTTCGTCCCCGAGGCGTTTCATCCCGAAGCAAAGGACGGTATCGCCGCCCGGCGAGCGGCAGCACTGAAGGGCATACAGGCAACTGGACCGGGTCCGCGCAAGCTGATGCTGATCGTGGCTGAGGTGAAGGAATTTTCCGCTGCGCGGGAAGGGCACAAGATCATCGTGCGGCATCTGCCGTTTCCGCTGATGGTCGACGATGGCGCATGGCGGGGGTTGACCGCGCGCTGCGAGGCCGAGCTGGAGCTCTGGCGCTCGAAGGAAGCCTTCCACCTGATCGTGATCGCGACGTTCGGGATTTCGACCGCCGGCATCGCGTCGGTCGAGGAGCTGGCGCTGATGGTGGTGAACGAGCATTGGATCCCCTTCGAGAACATCGACGAACTTCGGCTGTTGGAGAAGCTGAGCGTCCTCAGGCGCAAGAGCGTCAAGGGCCTGCGCTTCAACCTGTCGCGCGACCAGCCCATCGTGTCTGTGACGCTTCCGGAGCAGAAACCCGCCCCAGTCGCGATGTTCATCGTACCCGCGACAGCCGGAGACGATTACGAGCACGCGCTCGCGGACATGACCGACGCGAGACCGGAGATAACGCCCTGGGTCTGGAGGGTGGCGGACGGGGAGATGCCAAGGCTCCCCTGAGCCGGAAATGGGTTCCGATTCCGGTGGTCTGACATTATTGCGCGGCGATGTGGGATGTTGACAGGATATTGCGAATAAGAACAGCTGCAGCATCGATAAGTGGACATCTTCATTAGCCGCACCATGAAGCCTGGAAAGAGGCCGTTCGTCGTCGAAATCAAGAACCGGCGCAGCGTGTCCCGAATCTGAAGGCCGTAGCGGACCAGGTCTCGCTCGGACAGGCGGGCAACAAGCACCGATGTCACGTGGAAACGAGCCTGTTGCGGATTGGACGCACGCAGGAACTCGCCGACGCTGCCGGCTGACCACTGTCGCCGCTGCAGACAAGGAAAGTGCCGCCGCCTGGAATCAACCGTGCGGCGGCAAAGCGTGGGTTAAGAGGGAGCTTTGAGGAGAGGCTCAGGCTGCACTCTCTAGCAGCTTTTTGGCCTTGCCTTCGAGTTCGAGCCGCGTGTCCTGATGAGTCTTGCCGCGTGCGAGCGCCGTGATGCCCTGCACGAAGTCGAAGATACTCTCCGGCGGCCTACCTTCTTCGGAAAGCACCATCTCGATGATTTTGCCGGTTTCGGCCTTGGAGAACCCGCGACGGCGCAGGAAGGACTGGCGGTCCTCGTCATTGCGCGCAACGACGCGTTCGCGTGCCGCCCGGATGCCGGCGATAAAGGGCGCGGGTGAGGAATTGGCGAAATTCGTCAGCGCGGGTGTCGCCTCATGAGCGAACCGTTGCGCAGCGAACTTCGAGTGCCGGATGGTGATCTCCTCGAAGTTTTCGGTGCCCCACAGATTCCTGTTGGCACAAACGGCGCGCAGGTAAAAACTGGCAATTCCTAGCGTTTTCGAGCCGACTTCACTGTTCCAGGCATAAAAGCCGCGGAAGTACATATCGGGTTCCCCGTTCCGAAGACGGCCAGCCTCGATCGGGTGCGTGTCATCAACCAGAAATACGAACACATCCCTGTCCGAAGCGTAAAGCGTCGTCGTGTCCTTCGTGACGTCCACAAAGGGGTTGTGGGTCATTGTCGACCAGTCGAGTACGCCTGGCACTTTCCAAATCGTGTCGCCCGTGCCGTTGCCTGCAATGTTCATCACGGCCGAGATCAATTCATGATCCCATATGCGCCCGTACTCGGGTCCCGTGACCGCCCTCAGTTCGACACGACCGTCATCCATCTCCAGCGTCTTCACCAGCTCGGAGCGGTTGTTGAGGAGACCGTGCTGGAGATTGATCGCGGCGAGCGGCGCAGGCAACTGGCGCATATAGGTGGAAGGAGCGCCGACCAGGCTGCAAAGCTGACCGTAGCTCCAATGGGTTGGCGCGAGTGGCTGGCGTTCGCCGGGGACGATGAGGGAGATCCGCCCGGCGTTGTCGCGGGTCGCTTCCACGCGGATCGCCACGCTTTCCACGGTCCGGGCGCGGGCGCGATCGGCACGGGATTTGACGGCATGATGAAGTTCGGGGAGCGACAGATAGCGTTCGTCGTCCGGCCGTGAGAACCACTCGGACGAAACACGGCCGATGCGCTCGCCGCGCGAGATATCTACCTTGAAGCCTGAGGATAGAGGCCGGGACGTGGAAACCATAGTGTTCATGATGAAGTCTCCTGAAACGAAAAAGCTGCCCGACTGACCGCTCGCGCGGCAACAGGGCTGGTGAGGTGGATGATGGTTGGATGGGGTTGAGTGGCGTCAGGCGGCGTGATTGCGCACTGTTGTCGCATCGGTCGTCGTCCGAGGCCGGTGCTGGCTCGGACACTGGCGGCGAGCGCCGGAATGTCCTCAAGCAGATGGAGCCCGACGAAGTGGTTAGGCCCGCCGGTGAAATCCTTGCGGCCCTTTTACCTGCAAATCAGGATGCCGCTGTCGGAGGACAACCCGGACTGCCCCACTTGCAGTTAGAACTGCTCGTGATGCAGCGTGATCTCGCCGCTGACCGTGATGCGGCGCAATGTCGAAGATGAGTGATGCGGACATCCTTGTTCTCCTTGTCCGGAAACTAGAAAGGCCCGGCGCGGGGCCGGGCCATCGGTGAATCTGTGCGAGGGAGGTTATTCCGCAGCGTCGCGATGACGATGCTCTTCGAGGTCGACGTCGTCCGCAGCGGTGTTTTCGCCCTCGCCGCCCTCGGTCAGGAATGCCCGCAGATCGGCGCCGGCTTCTTCGACGATGATGTCCTCGATGAACCCATCCACGACGTCGTCGACCTGTTCGACGGGAGCCACATCGACCGCGAGCCGCAGCGGCTCGGGAAGCCACCCGCTGCCTTCCAGCAGCCGCGCGGCTTCACGCGCCATGTCCTGCTTCTTCAGGTGATCGATGAGCTGCGCCGACTGCTCGCCCTTGGCTTCACGAACCGCCTGCAGGATATGCGCCTTCGTGACCCGGCCGAGATAATTGTCGACCGTGGGCACCCAGCCAGCTTCGACCATGTCGAAACCGATCGAGCGGGCGAGCTGCTCGGCGTGGGCTATTGCCGCCGGTCGGCGGCTCCACGGCTGGACGACGGCGTTGAGCGACAGCGAAACGCAATGTGCAAACAGCGCTTGGCGGCTGACCTCGTCGAGGGTGATCAGATAGTCCCACACCTCGCCGGCGTTCCTGGGCAGATCATGGCCCCATGCCTCGTGGCGCTGCTCGATTTCCTTCGCCCAGACCGTGTCGCCCAAACCCGCCGTCTGGCCGAACCTCGCGCTCTGCAACGTGACCTCCAGGCACGAGTCCGAGCCGTAGACGAAGAAGGTTTTCAGGACGAAGACGTGCAGGGCGGCGACGAAGGCCGTCACCGGATCGTTGGCGAGCGCATTCCTGAGCGCGACGGTGCGGGTCGCCGTCAGATCCTCGATGACGCGCTCGGAGAGTGGACGAATTCCGTCGTCTTCCTCCTCCGGCGCGACGGCAACCGGCTTGCCGTTGATCGAGATGCCGCCGGTCGCTGAAGCCGCGGCCGCTTCGTCGCCCTCGCCATCGTGATCGCCCGCATCGCTGTCATCGGCCTCGACGGCAGGCTCGTCCTCGGGCCGGGCGAAGCCGCGTTCAATCTTGAGCTCGCCACTGGCACTGAGCGAGACGAACGCACCGCCGCGCGCGATCTCTTCTGGATCGAAGACATAGGGCCGGTCGTTCAGCCGATCCATCTCGTTGCCGAGTTCTTCGAGTCGGTTTTCCGTTTCCTCGGAATAGTCTTCCGCATCGGCATATTCCGCGTCGAGCTTGTCGTATTCCGCCTTCAGTTCGTCGTAACGGGCGAGCTCTTCCGCGGTAAGCTCGGCCCGCTCGCCATAGAAGCGGCGCAAACCGGACGTGTGGCCGTACGGGAAGTCAATCGCGGCATCAACCCATTTCCAGCCCTCGTCGACTTTCAGCGCCTCGGCTTCGGACTTCAGCTTCTCGAACACGAGTTGCTCCAGCAGCGCCGGATCCTGGAGCCAGCCGCCCTGATCCTGCTCGAACAGGTCGCGCATGACGACACCTCCGGCAGCCTCGTAGGCTTCGATGCCGACATAGACTGCCCGACGATCGGTAGCGCGCACCGCGGTTTCGGTGAGCAGCCGGCGGATGTAATACGGTTCCCGGACCTGCGTCCGCGAGACGGTATCCCATACCTGCTCCTGGCGAACGTAGTCGTCGGTAATCGAGAAGGCCATCACCTGCTCGAGTTTCATCTCGTCGTTCGCGTAGAGCTCGAGCAGGCGCGGAGACACCGATGCGAGGCGCAGGCGCTGACGCACAGTCGAAACCGAGACGAAATAGCGGGCAGCGATTTCCTCCTCGCCGAGCGCCTGTTCCTTAAGCGATTGGAAGGCGCGAAAGGCATCGAGTGGATGGAGTTGAAGTCTGTGGACGTTTTCCGCGAGGGAGTCGTCCTCGACTGAGGTGACACCGCCACGCTTGACGATGCAGGGGATCGGCTCCGTCGTCGCCATGCGCTTCTGCTTGATCAGCAGTTCGAGCGCACGGTAGCGGCGACCGCCGGCGGGAACTTCGTACCGGCCGGTCTCCTCGTCATTCTCACCGAGGATCGGCCGGATGTTCAGGCTCATCAGCAGCCCGCGTAGGGCGATATCGTTGGCGAGATCCTCGATGGAGACGCCAGCCTTGATGTTGCGCACGTTCTTCTGCGAGAGCTCTAGCTTATCGAAGGGAATGTCCCCCGATCGGTCGAGTGTGATTTTCTGAATGGCCTTTGCCATGTCGTTTCTCCGAAGCGGGCCGGCCGGAGCCTCTCTCCGACAACCTCAACCCGCTGCGAAAGCCCCTCCCTCCTCTCCCTCTGCCAGCCGCGCTTGCCATCCCCCTCCAGGCGGCGGTCCCGCCGCGGCTTCCGCCAACAGTTGGCATCCGTGGTCCTACGAGCGCTAAGGAAGCTTCCGAAGATCGGCGCAAAAGCATCCGTGCGGCATGCCGGGATATCGGCCCGGAGACACGAAAGGGTCTGTCCGAAGGGCCTATTACGGTCGCCCTCTCTCATCCGTTGGAGCAGACCTCCGCTACTTTGGTGCAGACTATGATCGAGACGATCAACCAGGGCGCACCGGGCAACACGATCCCAACGGAGACGATCGGAGACCGGCATCGGGTCACCCAGTCCGGGATATCCACGGCCTCAACAATCGTGAACGCGCAACGCCTATACTGAAGCGCTTGGGTTGGGACCACTGAGCAGCCTGAAGTAGATCTCTGTGACGCGAAACCTCGCTCCAACCCGTTTGCACTGGACGATGACGTCGATCGCGATCTCCAGCAGGCTTCGGATCTCGTCCCTACTTAGATCCTGCCCGCCGTTTGACTCTTTCACAAGCAGCGTCAGCTGCTCGAAGGCCAGCCTCGCGGAGTCGGCATGTACCGTCGTGATCGAGCCGGGGTGTCCGGAGTTCACATTGCGGACGTAATAGAACGCGGTGCCATCGCGGAGCTCCTGCAGCAGGATGCGATCAGGCCGCATGCGCAGGCAGGATTCAAGGAGCTCCTTCGCGCCGACCTTCGCCAGCCCCTGCCCTCCTTTCGAGTAGAATAGTCGCACATGGTTCGGTTGTGGGATGACGAGTTCGGGCGTGTCCTCGATAGAGATGATCCGCTCGTGCTGAGGGATGTGGTGGATCAACGCTTTCGACAGAGTCGTTTTGCCCGACCCGGTCGCGCCCGAGATGATGATGTTCTTGCGCGTCAATACGGCTTCGCGCAGAAATTCCTTGTAATCTCCCGCCTTGTAGAACTCGGCCAGCGTCAGATCCGACGAACCGTCTTCCTTGCCGTCCGCCGTGACCTCCGCAAACAGACCGCCCTTGTCCAGTTCGTCGAGCGTCAGTGTTACGGATGACGGCTTCCGGATGGTGATGCTGATCGTATCCCTGCTCGTCGCTGGTGGGATGACGATCTGGATGCGCTCCTCGTCAGGCAAGGTTGCGGAAAGAATCGGGCGCTGCTCGTCGATCGCTTGGTTCGAATAGGTGGCAACGGCGCGGGCGAGCCGCATCAGCTTCTCGAATGTGAGTGAGGGTGTGTCATGCCTCGCCCAACCGCCAGCGCCTTCCGTCAGCACTTCGCCCGGACGGTTCACCACGACTTCATAGAAGCATTTGTTTTGGAGAAAGCGCGAGAGGGGCGAGAGAAGCTCGCGCACAACACCGGCATCAGGAGCCTCTGCCATCGGCCGGTGCACTATTTCGTCACCATGGTCGACCTGGGCGTGAAATCCCCAACCACCACCCGATCATAGGGCCGGTAGCGCGGCTTGATCACACGCAGGCTGTAGATTCCGGAGAAATCGAGGTCACGGGCAACAAAAATCGAGACGAGGTCACCCTGATGCTTTTCGAGTGTTGGCGGGATGTTGATCGACTGTTCGACAGCGATCGCTGCGGCCTCACGGCCGGCGCTCGTCGTGTTTTCAGCCTGAGTGTCGCCAATACGGCTGCCTACATAGGAGGATGCATCGCCGACGATGGATAAGAGAAGCGCGCTGCCGAAACGCTCCCACCAATGGGTATCGACGTAGCCGTCCAGGCCTGCCCGCCCAAGCGCGTCGGTCGCCGGCGAAGCGAGCGTGACAATCACGCCTGTCGGTGTCTTTGCCCTATTCCACAGGACGAACAGGCGCTTCTGTCCTCGGTTCAGGCCACCCCTGTATTCGCCAACCACCTGCGTGCCCTTTTCCATCAGTACGACGCGTCCGTTGTCGGAAAGCACATCGCGATTGATGACGCAGGTTGCAAAGCCGGGCTGGTCTGATGCGAGCGCGGTTTCGAGCACGCACGGGATTGCTGTTCCCATCGCCACGATGAAGTCGCGGTTTCCAAGTGTGCCGGCGCGTGAGCCTTGCAATTGCGTCGGTGTCATCATTTGATTGAATCGCTGTGCCTGGTCCTCATCCTCAGCATTGAAACTGCCGAGCCGACCATCGATGGGCAGGTAGTTTTCCCCAGAGTCGGCGCCGGTTTCCTCATTCTGGCGCCCTGCGGCCGTGGTCGGCTGGCCGCTAAAGGCGATGACCGGCGCCCGGCGCGCTGATTCAAGCAGTGGATCCTCGGCGGGGATTGGCTTCTCCATCGCGACCGGTGTCGGCAGTTTGACCTCGGGCAAGGCGTGCACGACCTTCGGTTCTTCCTTCGCGGGCTCAAAGCTCGTCGTCTGGCGAATGACGACCCGTTCGGGCTTGGCCGTATCCGCCTGTCCCTCCTGCCCCCGCATCGACCAGAGGGCAAAGCCGATGAAGGCGACCATCGCCGCGGCGACAGCGCCGCGTTTCACCAGCGGGCTTCCGTCGCGCAGTCGGTTGGAAACTGTTTCGGCGCGTTCGCCCGGGATCCGGTCTTCCGATTCTTCTGCCAAAATCCACCCCTATTGCTTGGCGCTTGGCGCCGGCTGTTTGACAACACGCTCGACAAAGGGAGATGTCGTATTGGTGCCGGGATTGATTCCGACCTGGTGGTAGGCTTCGTTGAAGACGCAGAGCACGTCCCCTGCCCTTCGCAGGATGAACTTGCGGCTGATCGCGTGTACGAGCACGAGGTCGCCGTCGACCGATTTCGCCACCAGGCTTTCGGTGCCGTCGGAATTTTCCATGAAGATTGCCGGCATCTCCTGGTTACCCGTGAAGGCGAAGGTGGTGATCTTGCCGTTGTCGTAGACTGCCTGCGGCTCGAGCGCGGCCGATCCCTGCGCCGTGTAGTTCCAATTGCGCGGCCCATAGGCTTCATGCAGTGCAAGCACCTTGCCTGCTTCACGTGTCTGCGCGGTTCTGGCCCGCGCGGCCGCCTCCAGGCGCCGTCGCTCCGCCTCGTCGGCCGGATAGCGATACTTCACGTAGAAATAGGTGTTCTGGCCGGCCGTCACCGATCCGTCCCGCACGGTAAGTTCCATCTGGTAACTGCGCGTCGAGCCGTCCCGCCGTGTCGTGACCACGGAGATGTTTGTGACTGGTTGGTTCTCGCGCGGTTTCAGGAAGAGGATGTTGCCAGCCGGCGCCACCTCCCAGGCGACGCTGTTGCCGAGCGCCACATGGGCAATCTCCTCGTCGGCGGCGAACTCCACCTGTACGGAGGAGCGCAGCGATCCGACGATCTTCGTAATGTTATAAGGCTGATAATCGATGAAGCGCACGCGATTGTCATGGGATGCGGGGCGCGGCGTCTCCAGTGCCAAGGCGGACGATGCAAAGCTGGCGCTAAGCAGCAGGAGAGTAAGATGCTTCAATTGATGGCCTCCGGATCGGCCCTGTACTCGCTGACGACGAAGCCGAGCGGGTTGGTGAGCCGGTCTGTCGCGGACATGGGAGCGTTTACGTAGTCGAAGGTGAGTGTCGCCACCCAATGCGTGGTGCGAGCCTCCTCGCCGCGTGTGACGGTTCTGGTGTAGCGGACCGAGGCCACATGCGGGTTGATCAGCGCGATCGAAACGATGTTGATCCTCGCTGTGGCGCTGCGACCGAAGGTGTTTTGCGGCGATTGAGGGTTGCTGCCGCGATAGATAGCCGCAAAGCGCGACTGTTCACTCTCGGCCGACATCAGTGCCACGGTGCGGAAGTTCTCCTCCGCCTCGCTCCAGACATAGCCTTCGCGCCCCCGGACATATCTGGCGGCGAAATACTTCGTGACCGCTTCATCATACGTGCCCGATGTCGAGGAGAGCGCAGACACGACATCGACGATGCCGGTCGAGTTGTCGACCCTCACCACGAAGGGCTCGACCGTCTTCAACGGCGTCAGCGCAACGACGGCGACGATCGAGGCGGCGGACAGGATACTGGCGACGATTGCCGCCGACCACGCGATGCGGGCCGAACGCTCGGCCATGATCATCCTGTCCTGATCGAAACGCCGGGCGTTTTCGAAATAGCTCTTGAGAGCGTCGGTGGTGACCATGGCCCTAGATCTCCCCACAGCGGCTATACGAGCCGGCGAAATTGTCGAACGCCGCTGGCCCCTCTGCCGGCTGGTGCGCGGCGTAAGCGGACGCGTGTCTGGCTGGGCCGTCCGGCACAAAATCCGAATGCTGGCGTTCGAGCGCGTGGTTGTCTTGCCATTGCCACATCGACCGATTGAGCGGCCGGCGCGAATAGCCGTCGCATTTTGCCAGAGGGTAGGAGAGCGATGTGCAGCCGCTCAAAGCGAATGCCACGCACAAGAAGAGTACTGAACGGAACATGTGGGATTTGCCTCTTGTCGTTGCAGTTGCCCTCATCTCCCGCCGGAGCTGAGGCTGCGACCGGCTGCGCGGCCTCCGAGGCCGGTAGCGCGGGCTAAATGGGATGCGCTGCGAGCAAGTGTGCTCTCGCGGACCGCACGGGTCGCGCCGTAGCCGTAAGTCAGGGATGCGCCGCCGGCGGCAAGCGCGGAGGCGATGCCGGGGAGTTGATAGAACACGTAAAGCGCTGCCAGGCAGATTGCGCAGAGCGCGGTTGGCCGCATGAGCACGTCGCTATAGCTTTCGATCGCCGTAAAGGTCGTGTCGATGCAGGTGATCAGCAACGAACCGATTGCGACGACGAGCACCTGCAGGATAACGAAGTTTACGAGCTGGCCGATCCAGGCCTCAGTGAAGCGCCTTGTAGACTGGAACATGGCGAGTGCGACGAAGACCGGACCGAGGGCGAGTACAATCGCAAGCGCGAGCCGCGCATAAAGCGAGACGATATAGCCGATGGCCGCTACGACGAAGCTCGCGCCGATGACCAGCATGCCGCCGATACCAGTAGCGATGTCGGCGGGCCAGGAGGCGCGGGACCAGATCTCCTGGGCGGATGCCTGTCCCTTGTCGAGCAGACTGTCGAAAGTCGACGCGCTCGGCGTCGTGCCAGAGTTCAGTGCCTGTGCGATTTCCTTCGGAAGGATCTCGAAGAAAATGTCGCTGACATAGGTCTGGTAGTCACCTGCGTTCCTGACCAGCATCAGGATGATTGCGAGTTTCATTGCGCGGAATGCGAAGTCCATGAGCGGCTCCTGAACCGACCCCCGGATGACCAGAAAGCCGTAAAGCACGACGTAAAGCGTCAGTGCGGCCGTCATCGGACCGGTGACCCAGCCCGCAATGTTCGAGGTCCCCGAAGAAATGAAGTTTTCCAGCGGCGCCTTGAACTGCGCGTCCACGAAGGCAAAGACCTGATACATGCCTCAGCCTCCGAGTGACTTTCTCATGCGCGCGAGACGAGCCTTGAAGTCTGCGGCTTCGGCGTTCTGGCAATTGGGCGTCTGGCCGAGTTCACCTGGGTTATTGCGGCACTTGCCGATCAGCTCTGTACGCAGGGCTTCGTCGGCAATCAGTTCTTCGACGGTGTAGACCCGGTCGGAGTTCGAGCAGGCGGTGAGGACAGCACAAAAGACGAAAGTCAGGAAAATTCTCATTGCAGCGCCGCTCCCATCGTATCCATGCGTTTGCGCCAGTCTTCGGCCTTGCGTTGCTCATCGACCTGTCTTTGAGCTTCCTGCATCATGCGAAGCGCCTGCATCCGCAGCATGTCGTTCTGAAGAAAGGCCGCTTCTGCCTGCAGACGAGCCTGCAGGTCGGCGATCTCCTTGGCGTCGCTCGCCGACGAGATCTGTCGGCGCAGCTGGTCGATGCCGCCGATACGCTTTGTGGCGGCATCGAAGATCTGCTGGCCGAGGCTCATCTCACCGGCATTCCGGTTCTGGAGACGTGAAAGCTCTTGGGCGTAGAAGTCGTTGGCGCTCGTCCGGTAGGTGGAATTGTCTTCAAGGAACTTGGAGGCGGCATCTCCTAGGACACCCAAGTCGGTCCCACGAAGAAGACTTGCGACCGCCTGGAAATTCTCGGGCAATGCCTGGCGGATCGACGGATCGTTGAGGAGGCTCGCGACATCCGCCATGTCGGTAAGCTTGTTGAGCGAGCCATAAAGCTGCTCGGCCTGCTGAAGCTGCTGGTTCAACGTGTCGAGTTGCGACTTCAACTGCGCAATGCTCTCGATCTGTTTGGCGACCGCGGTCTGGTCGATGACCGGTATGCCCTGTGCGCAGGCGGGGCCGTGAGCAAGGAGAGAAACGGCAACGGCCGCATGAAGGGTTGTGGGTCGGATCATCAGCCTGCACTCCTTCGTTGCTGGAAGATCGAAAGCCAGTCCTCGGAGCGTTCGGCAAGCTCGGTGCGGATCGCATCGGCGAGCTCCACATTTGCCGTTCGGCCGGAGAGGATAGCGAGCTCGTCGTCGAAGCCGCTTAAGTTCAGTTCGGCGACGACACTGTTGTGCCCCTGCTTGACGATGAAGCGGCGGCTTTCGCTGGAAAGCTCCCTGGCGACGAGGTTAAATTCCCGCTCGGTGAGCTTGAAGCCGCCGACATAATCGGCGCGATCGCCACGCGGGTTCGGCAGGAAAACCTGGGTTGGGCATTGCTCAACGATGGTATGGCCGATCGGCGAAGCAATCGCGTCCCGCGGACTTTGCGTCGCAAAGAGCATCAGCCCGTTCTGCTTGCGGATCGTCTTGAGCTTGTTTTGGGCAAGATCCCGAAATCCCTCGTCGGCGAGCGCTTTCCAGAATTCATCGACGACGATAATGATGCGGCGCCCGTCGATAAGCTGTTCGACGCGGTTGAAGAGATAGGCCATCAAAGGGTCACGGATCTCTTCATTGTCGAGAAAATCCGTCATGTCATAGCCGAGGAATCTCGCGCCAATGCCGATGTTGTCGACGTCGTTGTCGAACACCCAGCCGAGCGCCCCTCCCCTCTCCCATCGTCTGAGCCGCGCGGCGATCCCTTCCGGGTCGGTGTTGTTGAGGAAGGTGCGCAACGCGCCGATCGTCCGGCGTTCGACCGGCAGGTCGGCAAGGCCATCAATCGCAGCGGCAATGTCGCGCAGCTCGCTGACTGACTGTTCGCGCATCGTGGAGCCGACCAACTTGCCGACCCAGCGTGCGAGGAAAACCTTGTTTTCCGTCGTCAATTCGAGCGCCTTCAAAGGCGCGCAGCCAGTCGGAGCTCCATTCATCAGCGGCAGGTAGGTGCCGCCTGCGGCCCGGACGAAGAGATCCGCCCCGCGGTCCTTGTCGAAGAACACCAGGTGCGGGTTGTGCTTTTCAAGCTGCGAGAGCAGGAAGTTCAAAAGTACGGTCTTTCCGGCCCCAGACGGTCCGCAGATAAAGGTGTTGCCGAGATCGCCGTGATGGAAGTTGAAGTAAAACGGCGAGCCGGAGGCCGTCTTCAGCATGGCAACTGCCGGTCCCCATTCGTTGCCGTCCTTCCGGCCGATCGGATAAGAATGGAACGGTGAGAGAGCCGCGAAATTGCGCGACGTGATGGCGCCTGATCTGGCTCGATAGCGGAAATTGCCCGGCAACTGCGCCCACCAGGCCGCCTCCAGCCCAAGATCCTCGCGTGCAACGACCGCGCCACCAGTGGTGAGGTACGCGCGGGACTTGGCGAGATTGTCGGTGAGTTCCTTTACCGAGGATGCGAAGACGGAAAGTGTCAGGTGATGCTCGCCTAAGACGAAACGGTTGGATTCGAGATCATCCATTGCCGCCTCAAGTTCCTCGACTTGCGAAGCGGCCTTGTCGCCGGCGCTGACCATCTGGTTCTGCTTGCGTCCCATGATGGTACGCGCATCAGCTTTCGACATGAAGGCGAAGGATTGTGTGAGGATGAGCTCGAAGGGTGCCGTGAGCACGCCGTCGAGCATGCCGGAACGAGTTCTTGCCGGATATTCCTTAAAGCCGAACATGCCGGCGTAACGGCTTTCGGCCTCGTGACGGATTTCGATCGTCTCACGCCCGAAAATCACCCGATCGGAGTAGATGGCAGAGGAAATCCGTCCCTCCGTCAACGGAACCGGCTCGCGGCGCCCGCTAAGCATCTGATGCAAGACCTCGCTCGGTTCGGAAAACAGGATGCCGTCCCGCTCATAGAGCGAAAGGACACGCGGTTGAAAGCGCTTGAGGCCTGCCGTGACGTCCACGACCTTGTCGCCGAGACGTTTCAAGGCGTCCTCGTCGAGCTCGACGCCGGTGCGGCGCGCCTTGAGCAGCCGGGAAAGCAGGTTTGTGATCTTTTCGGCCGGATCGCGGTTCGGATGCCAGATGAGTGTCAGATAGAGGTCGTTGCGGAAGAGATCCTCGCTAAGCATGCGGTCGCGATATTTGGCGTCGAGCGATGCCGAAAATGGCGTCGTGAAGCTGCCCGCCGGATAGTCGTTGTCGTGGCGGCGAACGATATGGGTCCAGATCGCCAGCCGCTCATCGGCAATGTTTCTGTAAAGCGTGTTGAGATCGCGATTGAGAGCGGAGAGATCGAGAATGTCGGCAGTTTCGAACGACACGCCCTCCAGCGCCACCATCGCCATCAGCGCCCGGGAGTCGAGCGCGATCGTCGCCTCGTCCACGTGGCGGACATAGGGAATGAAGCTTTCCGGCCCGAGCTCCCGCGATTTGATGGCAACGTTAGACAAGACCGAAATCCCTTTCGTCATAGCGCTTGACGAGCTTCAGCGGCGTCAAAGTACTACCCGCCCAGTAGGCGCCGTTTCGTGAGCGACCACGCGTTTCGAGCCGGGCGACAAGGATGCGGAACATGTTGTGGTCGTGCCTGACGAGCGCGCGAAAGAGAAAGTGAACGATGATGCCGACAAGCGCGTAAGCCACCGAACCCGCGACGATATAGAAGATCGTCGTCAGCATGACGTTGAGACCCATCGCCTCCATCGTCACGCCGGCGACCATCGCCGGACGCGTGCAGGCGAGAAACAACGTGTCTTCCTCTGGAAAGTCCTGTGCAGCCATGGCCGTCAAACGCCAGAAATTGTGCTGACGATTTCGGAGGCGCCGAAAATGATGCCTATGCCGAGGACGACGTAGGCAGCCTTGCGCAGATCGAGGTAACCGAACATCCAGGCGATGCCGACGATGATGACGGCGATCGTCGCCAGCAGCTTGGCCACGTTGCCGGTCAGCATGGTGACGATGTTTTCAAGAACGTTCTCGATGCCGCCGGTCGCCTGCGCAAATGCTGGCTCGGTTGCGCCGATCGACATGATGCAAGCCATCAGGAAAGCGGCGGCAGCACGCGCAATAGTCTTGGATCTCATTTGGATTGCTCCGGTTGTTCGCTTTGAAAGACGAGAACGGAAGATCGCCGTCGCGATTTGAAGACATCCCAGGATGGGACGCTCGCCACCTGGTCATCAGAAAGAACTGCCTCACGCGAAGGTGCACCATCGCTTTCGGGTTCCGGGACTACCTGCCCTATTGTCAGCGTGGTCAGCCGCGCCGAGAGCCGGCTCGCTTCGCGCTGGACCTGCTCGTCATATGTGACCATCGCACCGACCGAAGGGTCCTTGCGGCCATAGTAAGATTGCAACATCACACGCTCGGCCCGCGCCGGGGTCGCCCCGGCGCGGATTGCCATGCGGTAGTAGCCGTCGAGCAACTTCGCGCTCGCCTTGAGATTGCGGCAGGGATCGAAGGCATCCGAGATCGTGAGCTTCAGCTTGTGAAGTTCACTGAAGCCGAGGCCGCCTAGGCCGAGCTGAACGTCCTGCCCATCGGCGATGAGCGAAGTCGCAATCTCGATCGCTTCAGCCTTGGTCGCAGGTTGATCCGCGAGCGGCGGGCCGCTGTTGATGCGGACTGCAAACGGTTGGAAGTTGCTCTCCAGGCTGACCACGGCGGCAATCGTTTCCACCGCGATATCGGGAGCGCATGCCTGTGCCAGATCGGCGAACGCAGCGGGCATCGCTCAATACCACACTCGTTGGCTTCCGATCCCGTCGATCCTGACATCGACGTATCGGGGTTGCGAACGCAGGCGTGGCCACGTCGTCACGTGGCGCCGGCATTGCCGCTCACCTCCGTTCCAACGCCAACCGGAAGAGCGAGTCCCGGTGCTGCCGGAGCGGCAATGATTGTCTGAGACGATTTGTGGCGTTGTGGAGACACAGCGTGCCTCCAGTCCCCGCTCGCCGTATCGCGTCGTCAGCCTGAAACCGTCATCGCAATAATAGGGCTCATAACCCGGCCGAGACGTATGAAAGCCAACGCCGCTGCATGTCGGGAACGCATGTCCCTTTGCAAGTTCCCGCCACAGCTTCTGGATTGGAGGGCGGCATTCGTTGTATTGCGTCGGACCGCCGGGATTGGAAAGGCATAGGACAACCCGGCATCCCCAATCATTGGCGCGGGCATTACTCCCTGAAATGAGGTATGATGACGAGGCATTCAACAGAGCCAGAACGGCGAGAAGGTTTTTCATGAAGACGACCCCTCGTAATAGCAGTACGGCGCAATGTCCCGACCATCGCCCTTGCCGCGCATCCAAGTTACTACCTTATATTACGCAGTTAAATAAATGACAAGAGCGCTTCACCTTCAGTGGCACAGCCTTGCCTTCTCGGCCTTCATCTTCCATGAAATCTTCGACAATCCGCAGGAGGACGAGACTCCTCAGTCGCGTCTGAAGCAGATAGGCATGATGAGCGTCCTATACATCATGAACCAGGGTCACCAGAGGCTAACGCTTTCTAATATCATAGAAAATACAGGCCTTACGCGCACTGGTGTGACCGAAACCATCGATCCTTTGGTCAAGCGCGGGCTGTTGACGGAGAGGTTCGTGAAGAACTCGATGGGCCGCGGCAAGGCGCGGCAATTCGAGATCGCGCCGGACATCCTGGAGAAGCTCCGCAGCCTAGACACCACCAGAAATTCCGCTCCGGATCCGCATTCCGACGATGAAAGTGAAGAAAATAAGTTAGCTTGATTCGCTTGATCGCGCTCGAACGGTGTAATCGACGGCGAGCGTCGTGCGATATCGGCTCGCGCCGTGCGTTTCGACGATCGAAGGACCGGTCCGCTGTGGCTGCCGGTGGACCGTCTTGATGCTGTCTTCGCAGCCTCGTCCGAGGCACTACAGCGCCACGCGTCTTATCAGACGCGCAAAGGCCGCTGTAGCACTTTGAATTGCTGCATGCTTTTTAGATCGGTGATTTAAAGAAACATGCTGCAGTCACGGCAAAACCGGATCGCTGGCCAAAGATTTTGCGGTAAACAACCATGCTAGCGCCGCTGGTCGCGGCAGAATACGCCCCCAGCAGTGACGGTGACAAACTCACTGATGAGCCTTGGACCACCGAGCGCGGGTCCGCGTCACAATCGCTCGACCTCATCGACGCGCCGACGGTTGTGCCCAGCAAGACTGCCGGCTTTTCGGTCTCCTATGTACCTGCCTGGCGATACTGCCGAGTCTCGCCCGCTTGCTGCGACGGGCAGTTCAATTTCGCTTAATGGTCCTGTCAGACTTTCTGCCTTCCCCCATCTCGCGGTTTTTGCGGAAGATGTCGCGCTTTCCGCGGAAACGCAGGGCATCACAGCTGAATTCGGCGAGGTGGCAGGCTCTGTGACGCTGTCATCCCTATGGTCGGATCGCCTGCATATAAAAGAGATCAAGATGGATCGACCGGTGATCGTGCTCAGTGAAGGCCCAGGTCATACATCGACGGCATCGGGGGGTGGCAACGATTGGGCCGAACAAAACGATCCACTTGCGGCCCTTGCCACTTTCCTCGAACGAAGCGCGATCGATTCAATCTCGATCGCCGGCGGTACGCTGATACGGAAGACGCAGCAGGCTCCGAACAGACCGTGACCGATGTCGACCTTTCGCTGACAGTGCCCAGCATCGATGATGAACTGTCTCTTTCGGCGAGCGCCCGAATGGAGGAGCGACGCTACGAGACCACCCTCACCATCTCCTCGTTGCGGTCACTGCTTGAACGCCGGCCAACCGACTTGACCGCCTCGTTGCAAGCGGATCCGGTGCCCGCATCCGGTTTCGCTGAGTTCGAGGCAATCGGGCAAGTGGCCCTCAATGCCAATGGCAGCTATCAGATCCGCGGCGGCAAGTTGCGTGCCGGCGAACAGGCTTTTGGACTGCCTAGTCGCCTTGCTCTTCGGGCGACATCAAATTAGTGCCTGGGCGTTGCATTAGATTAGTGTTGCAGCGTGACATCAAATTAGTGTAAGAGCATTACATTAATTTAGTGTGCAAGCGCGACATTAAATTAGTGTTGCAGCATGACGCCACATTAGTGCGACAAGGACGACGCCAATGCCGGGAAATGCCCCCCATGAACTACTGGCCGCCTCTTTAGAGGAGCTGAAGGGAGTCACTGAAGCGGGGACACGCAGCGTCATCAAAAGCGAAGAGCTAAGTAGGCGCAACCGAGAGCGTCTAATAAGCACGGGTTTTCTCGAAGAAATCGTGCGCGGATGGCTCGCCGTAAATTCCCGGCCGTCTGACAAGTCGAGGATAGAAAACGCCTGGAGCACTGTCTACTGGGAGTTCCTGCAACGCTACCTCGATGACCGATTTGATTCAGACTGGTGTCTGTCGCCAGAGGCTTCAATTGCGCTGTGGGCGGAGAACCGCACGGTGATGCAGCAGGTTGTCGTCCGAAGCCCTGCGGCCAACAACCAGGTGATCAACATGCCCGGAAACACGTCGATGTTCTTACTGAGGGTGCCTCAATCGGAACCTGCCGTCGAGCATGAAGGTATGCGGCTGATGGGCAAGGAGAACGCTCTCATCGGCATCGCGAAGAACACGTGGTCCGCCGCACAGACCGACGTCATCTCGGTGATCGGCTCGATCCGTGGATCAGCCTCGCTGTCGCGCGCACTCCTTGCAAGTGGCCATAGCAAGCTCGCAGGACGCATAGCTGGAGCCTTCAGACACCTTGGCCGCGAGCGCGATGCCGATGCCATCGTCGCGTCCATGCGAGCTGCCGGGTATAACGTATCAGAGGAGAATCCCTTCAATAACTCGGTACACGCGATACTGGACGAGAGGAAAGCGGTCGCCCCCGCCGCCACACGAATCCGAAACATGTGGGCCAAGATGCGCGTCGACGTGCTAGAAACCACCGACATTGACGAGAGGCGCATAAACGACATCGACGGATACATGGAGGAGGTCGAGGAGCGGTATATTGCCGACGCCCTTAACTCTTTGTCAATCGAAGGTTATTCGGTATCAGCGGAACTCATCGAGCGCGTCCGCTCAGGTGCCTGGAATCCTGATGGGGACGCAGGAGACTATGAGACGCGCAACGCTCTGGCCGCAAAGGGTTATCGCCTTGCGTTCGAAGAGGTCAAGCAGGACATCCGATCAATTCTTGACGGCATTCCATCAGGCGAATTACTTTCGCACCGCCATCAGGACTGGTTCCGTGCAATGTTCCAGCCGTCAGTGACCGCAGGCATCATCGAAGCCTACAAGCTTGCCGGATATCGAAGCCACAACGTCTATCTCCGCGGGTCCTCTCACGTCCCACTTCCCCCGTCTGCAATCCCTGACGCGATGGATGCGTTGTTCGATTGCATTACCGACGAGTGCGATGCGAGGGTTAAGGCAATCGTAGCACCCTTTTTGTTCACCTATATTCACCCCTTCCCCGATGGGAACGGGCGCATGGGTCGCTTCCTGATGAATACACTGATGGCAGAAGCAGGTCTGCCTTGGACGGTCGTTCCGGTGGATCAACGCGAGCGGTATATGGATTGCCTGGAACAGGCTAGCCAGCATGAGAACATACGGCCGCTGGCGCTGTACATCGAAGAACTTTCGGAGGCTCCCCCTCCCCCGCGCCCGAAAAAATCGGCCTGGAGCGCCAAATACTAGAGTCTACGAGCAACGTTTGTTGACCTCAGGTTGATGATCGTCGCAGTTAGGCTGCGGGGTCGGCTAGTCCCGGCACCGCCATTACTGAATGGTCGGCAACTGCTTCAGGGGATTGGCGAGCGGCACACCGAGCGGCTCGAAATGGCGTTCATTGGCCGTCAGAACAGTGAGGCCATGCGCGGCGGCGGTCGCGGCAGTGGCAATATCCTCAAAGCCGGGATCGTGAGCACGCGCCCGGTCGAGGATCAGGCCGGCATGTCTCGCCTCCTCAATGCCGAACGCCAGGATGCGACCGGCATAAAAGTGCTCGACGGCGGCGAGCCAACGGCGCAGGTTCTCCGCCTTCGTCGTCGCCTCGATCCTGACGGCGCGGGCAATCCCCGCCTCGATCTCCGCGATGGTGATGGCCGAAAGATAGAGCCGGTCACTGTGCGCGCGCACCCAAGCCGCAAATTCCTCGACGCCGACCTGGCGCTTGGTCGTCGCATCGGCCGACACGATGTTGGTGTCCAGAAGATACAAGGTCAGACACCGTTTTGGCGCAATGCACGGGCGGGCTTACGCGACCGTTCAGGAACATCCGCCGGCTCGCCGGGAAAGGCTAACAGCAGGTCGGCAAAATCCGGCACCCTGGAAACCCGCTCCCATTCCTCGAAGGAAACCAGCACAGCTTCCTTGCGGCCATGGCGGGTGATGACAGTCGGCTCGCCGGCCACGGCCCGATCGACCACGGCCGAGAGCGTCGCCTTGGCGTCCTTGAGCTGGATTTCTTTCACGGCATTTCTCCATATGACCACCGATAGTCATATGTGATTCCGCTGCCCTGGATCAAGCGAGGGCTGGATTTTAATCACAAGCCAAGCCCCCGCTTGTGTCTAGTCGATACCGCCATCCGGGCGAGCCACGCCGGATATTTGCTGGCCGAAGTGGGGATCGGCGTCCACTACGGAGAGGTCCGATCCGGCGCGAAGCGCGCAGCCGTGGGGACGCTTACCCTGGATTGAGGCGTCTATGCTGGACTTGGAATTGGCGGCGTTGTTGCGCGCCGTGGAGCGCTCAACCTGACCGGACAAAGTGTGAGTTGACCGTTTTAGATGGCGAGGCGACACTTGCAACCTGCAGAAAGGCAGGAGGAAAAATGATGGCCGAACCAGACCCTTGGCGCCACATGGCAAGCGCGCCGAAAAACGGCAGTCGTATCCTCGTCACGATCCGCCCGTCCGAACAGGGGGCGGCAGAAGTTGACCTCGTATATTGGTCGAATGGCGATTGCTCCGGTGCAGAAGGCTGGCGCGCCTCTGATTCCTCACCCGGCCGCATCATCGAATACGCCGAGCCGGAATTGAAGTGCTGGATGCCGATGCCCTTGGCCAATCTCAATCGCACCTCGATGCCCTCACCCTAGAAAGGCGAAGACGAGCGAGAGCTCGACGGGTCAGGGATTTAGGAACTCGCGCTGCCCTGTTGCGAAGATAATACGCAGCGGGTGGCGAAACCCGGTTGAGCTATCCACTCGTCGTTGCTGCCTTAGGAAAGCAAGGGTGAGCCTATTGTCGCTCATGGCGCACACTTGCCGTCGGATAGCTGGTGACCTGACGTCTCGTTCCCACCCGATTGAAACGATCAGAAGTCGGCAGCATGCCAGTCGCACATTGGTTCATGCTGCGACCGGTCCTTTAAGTGAGGCTCACGAGCGCCAGAGAACGCGCTGAGGGAGCGGCCTCACGCCTGGTGGGAGTCGAAGACGCGGAAAAATGATGCTGGGCGGCGGTGAAGCCTGGATTCGTGGGGAACAAAAACTCTAGGTCCGAGGGCTGCATTCACGCAACCGACCTCGCCCGTTGCACGACCGTTTGCCGCAACTGAAGTCGCACAAACGCTTCAGCCGAGTGAGAACTGGTCGCGCCTTGCCAGTTACCTCCAGGACAGCTGATCTTTGGGTAGCCGGCCGCTAGGGTCGTTCACGATTACCCGATGCGGGAGGTCCGGTCCCCACATCCATAGGACAAGGTTTTTATCATCCTCCTCAGCGCCCGGCGCAAAGCTCGGCACCAGAATGCCGACGGTGCCACGCGAGCTCAGCCGATCATAAATCGCCCAGGAGGCGGGCCGCCTCCCTTTCGCAAGGGCTGTGGCCCAGCTGCAGGCCATCTCCTCCATCGAGACGGAAAGCGCACGCCTCCCCTCCTCCGTGGTGAGGTCGGCCACATCCTCGCAATCGATATCGTAGGAGCAGAGCACGCAGGGATCGATGCGATGTGCAAAGCCCTGATTGGCTTCCTTAACCGCCGTCACGATGCTGAGCGCGAGGTAGAGCGCCGGAACACCTTTCGGATTGAAGCGTGCGCCCCTGATGGCGGCGCCATCTCCCGAGGTCGGTTCGAATGCCCAGCGTGGATCATGTGCGCGGTAGCAGGTCTCAACGAACCTCAAGCAAAGCCCCCAAGGGCCATATGATCGAGGTAATCTCGGACAGCCGCCGCCTTGCCGTCCTTCACCAGCGACTCCGCCGTGCGGCCACCAAAAGCCGGGAGTGGCTGGGCGCGATACCACGCCATGGCCTGTTCCTTGCCCCCGGCCCAATCGGTGACCCGGCTGATGATTTCGAGCATTTCGCGAAGACGGTTCTGTGCCCTTGTTCCGCGGCTGCGCGCCGGTCGGTAAAGCGTTTCGCGGGCGAGACCGGCCGTTTCGGCCAGCTGCGTTTTCGACATGCCGAAGCCGTCTGCGACCTGCTGAACAGCAATCTTTCCGCCCTTGTCCATGTAGGACAGGATCAGCGGTCCGCCATCGTTGTGGATCTTTTGAGCCTGAACCATCTTTCAGCCATATCCATAAACACAATTATTGTACAAAATATATGGCCAAGCTGCGACCTCCGCAAGCCTCTGCCATTCGAATACCTTCGTGGCAAACTCGCGATAAAACGATCGAATGAGTTCAGGTCATAGCGGTGGGCCCTTGGTCTGGCTAGGCGCTCCGCCCGATATCTCGCGTGGCAGAAGCCCAATTCACCTTCGCCGGCAATGGATCTGGCAAGCGCTTCGTGTCAGGCATGCAGCGAAGCCTGGACCCGCACATGAACAACGGAGTTCGCGCGCTGCTTCTCACCGCCTTCGCTTCCGGGAGCCGTCGTCGGTCAGAAGTGGCGGGATTGCTTGTCGAGGATCTCGTTGATGAGGAACCGGTGCGCACCGACCCGGCCGACAAGAATCCCCCTCCCCTGTCCCAGTCTTCATCTCGGTCGCACCAGGACGACCACCAGTGACGACAGCGAGCATGTGCTGCTGATCGGCCGACCAGTGAGCGCTTTGAAACGTTGGCTGGCGAAAGCCGGGATCAAGGAAGGGCATATTTCGGAGCATCGATCAATGGAGCAACGTCGAGCGGCGGGCGCTGACGCCGCAATCGGTCAACCTGATCCTCAAGACCCCGAGCTGCGGGTTTCGGTAATTCGCGGACAGCGATTCCATTAAATCGCGGACAGCGTTTTCGCTAGATCCGGGACAGAATGGCGCACGAACAAGGGCTTTCTGTTCGGGCGATATCGGAACGGCTGAAGATCAGCAAAACGACCGTGTCGACCTACCTTCTACGGGCTCGGGAAGAGGGCTATGCCGATGCTGAAGAATACAACGGGTGATCTCGTAGCCGGCACGGTGGTTGTCGACGGTTACTGCGGCGGGAAAGCGCGCAACCGGCCGATTGTTGAGCAGGACCGTCGGCGGCAGGGCTGCGGACAGCGCCTGACTGGTCTCGGCGTTGCAGAGCGTCAGGATCAGCCCCGTCGGCCGCTGCTCCAGGAGCGCGGCGACCGCCGCGGTTTCCGAGCCCGGATCGTAATTCGACTGGGCAATGAGGACACCATGCTTGGCAGCCTGCAGCCGATGCTGGATGCCAGCGAGCGAGGCGGCGAAGACGGGATTGGGCACGCTCGGAACAAGCACTCCGACGACCGGCCTGTTGCGCCCACCGGCGCTCGCCGGAGACCTTGGCCGGTAACCGAGCTCCGCCGCGGCCCGCCGCACACGGCGCACCATCTCGTCGCTTGCTGTTCCCTCCCCTTTGAGAACGCGCGAAACCGTCGCCAACGAGCAACCGGCATGAAAGGCTATTTGCTGCAAGGTCACCATCCATTCCGCCTATCGCGACTTCGGTGACCGGCTCAAATTGAAGCCGCACGATCCCAGATGGCAGACACCCTGCAGTAGCAAAAGAGCGTTTTCGATGATACATTCAACCAGCCACGGCAAGCGGCAAGTTCGCCGTCGAGAAATGAACGCATGACCTTGTGCATGGCCGGCACGCGACCGGCTTGGCGGGTCGGACGAGTTTTCTGCTCCACACCCGCATTCTATCGTAATCTATTGTAGTAATTCATGTTATTCCCTACGGACAGCATCCGGAACAGTCCTGATCCAATCGAAGTTGCAGAGCGTCGCGCATGAAGTCCCGGGACCCGCGGTGATACCGATGCGTCCTCGGATCGCTTGAAACGGGTGGTTGCGCCTGCCTTTGTGCCGCGTCCGGCGCCCACCCCCTCACCGCGGGGAGCGCCGGCATGATCATCGAACTTCAAATCGCCAGCGAGACACTGATTGCCAGTTTTCGGGAGCAGATGCGCCGGACACTGGCCTGCCAGCTGTTCGAGTTTTCGCTGCTCGAGACCTCATGGCGGGTCGTCGGCTACGAACTGGGAGAGACGAAGCTTCGTCGCGCCCAGGCGGCTGACGGCACCGCCTGCGTGCATGTCGGCGCGCCGAACGTGACGACCCACCTGTCGATCAGGCCGATCCGGATCGTCCAGCAACTCACCGTCAATACATGCAGCACCAGCGATCTTGTCGCCGCCAACGGCAAGCTTGGACAGGTGGTGGCGCTGCACATGGATCTGGTCTTCGTGATCGACATGGACTCCTGCGCATCGATGCGCCATCTCTGCTTCCGCTATACCGGCATGGAACCGAGCCTGCCGGACATCGAGCAGGCGGTCGGCACCCGCATTCCGACCGTCCGCGTGCCCCTGCCGATCGACCGGGTTCTCGCCCAGGTCATGCCGGCCGGCCTGCCTCTGATCAACGCCCATCTCACGCTCGGCCCAAACGATGCGCTGGTCGCCATTCGCATGGAGTTCTGGCAGCCCGCTTGGGAGACCGAAACCGGCGATCAGGCTCGCGTGCTTCCCTATTGGACGCGCTTTTATGCCGGAATCGTGTCGGACCACCTGCTGCCGGCAGAACAGTGGAGCGTCTTCGTCGACCAGCACGTGCTCGTCAATCAGGTGCAGACACTGATCCGCGAGAGCTTTGCCGGATCGACCAAGACGCGGCTGCATTCGGGCCCGTTCGGCAGCTGGATCAACAATGGCGGCATCGGCCGCATCCGCGTCACCTTCAATGCCGATTCGATCGATGCCTGCCGCTGCTTCACCAAGGAGATCGACGTCAACGCCGACATCACCCTCGACGTGGACACGACGCTCAAGGTGGCGAACACGCTGCGCCAGGACATCTGGGTGGACGTGTCGCCCGATTTCTGGGATGCGACCTGCTGCATCGCCACCGCAGCGCTCTTCTGGCCAATCGTCGGCGGCGAGCAATTCACCAAGCAGAACGTCAACCAGGGCGAATATCTTGCCGGTTTCCTACCCTTCGTCGCGTTCATCGGCGCACTGGTGCAAGTGCTCGACGCCTCCTCCAAGCCGGAACCGCCGACGGGGTTTACCAAGGACGGCGAGGACGGGGCGCATCTCTTCCGCGACCAGGTCATCGATCTCGGCACCAATCCCACCTTCGGGACGATGACGCTCACCGCCGCGCGGGCGGTCGATGACGAGCAGATCACCGGCGTGCGCGGCCTGCTGACGGCCGGAACGCTTGCGGCAACCCGCTTTCCGACGCTTGCCGACATCGAAGCGCCGGCGCTTGCCTGGGGTGCCGGAGGCCGATGCTCGCGCGTCCTTGCGGCAAGCGCGCTCTTTCATCTGGAGGCAAAGCTCCCGGGCGAGCAGCCCCTTCTGGAACTGTGCGGCTTCGAGGTGATCGACGATCCGACCAACTCCTTCCGCCAGGCCGTCAGATACGAGCGCGACAGCGGCAACCGCCACTGGCTGTCGATTATCGTGCCCGTGTGGAATTTCAGCCCGGACTATTGGAACCGTCCCTATCCCTGCCGGATCGTGGTGCGCACCAATGGCGGCATCCGTATCGTCAGCGTCGCGCCGCCGCCGGTCCTGAGCGCCGAGGAGGCAGCAAGGCTCGGCCGCGAGATCCAGCTGCGCTACGTCAACAATTGCTATATTCCCAAATACCGGATCTTCGAGGAGCTCGAATGGCCGATCAATCCGATCATCGATACCCGCGGCATCTACCTGTGGCAGATCGTGATCCGGGGCCTGCCCGCCGGCGAAAGCCTCGCCTTGACCGACCCGCGCAACCTGATGCTCGGCACCATGACGGTAAACGCCGGGCGTGAGGCGTTCCTCAACGTGATTGCGCCGCATACCGGTTCGGGTGCGGCGCTGACTGTCAGGCGCATGAGCGTCGGGCGGCAGATCCAGGCGCTCGTCGACGACGGGCCGGTGGTTTCCGTGCGCTCGGCCTCGGCGGTGGATGAGACGGCGAACCCGCGCCCCAAGATCCGGTCGGACCGCGAGGTCATCATCCGGCAGACGCGGCTGCTGCCGGGGGCGAAGATCGGGCTCAGCGGAGAATGTCGGCAACTTGCGGTGCACCGCAGGCACGGCAAGGCACTCGTCCTTGCCGTGACCTCGGGCCTCATCGAGGCCTTCGACGTCGAGGACCCGCGCCGGCCGGTCACCGAATGGACCGTGCCCGCCGCCGGCGTTCACGGCGTGGTCTCCTTCTTCGGCGAATTGCTCGCCTGGAACGACGACGGCGTCCGGCCGCTCGGCGAATTGCGGGCCGGGAGGCGCGACGGATTTGCGCCCTGTCGGCCATCGCAAACGCTCGGCTGCGCTGTTGCGGGCAGACGCCTCTGGCTTCTTCGCGACGGCGTGCTCAGCGGCTATGACGAAAGGCATTGCGAGGTGGCGCGCGCAGACGCGCCGGACGCCCTCGGCCTGGCCGGGACGGGAGACCGGCTCGTCCTTATCGACAGCCAAGGCGCAATGGTGCTCGATCCGCTTGCCCCCGACCCCTCGGCGCGCGGCAACGGGCTTTACGACACCTGCGGCCTCGGGCGGCTCGCGCCGGTGCCTGCCCTTGCTCCCCATCCGATGCTTTCTGCCAGCCGCGCCGATCATACGGCGCTATTGCGCGTGACGACGGATGGCATCGAGGAGGTTGCCCGCTATACCGCAACGCCCTGGTTCGTCGACGCCGTCCGCGTCGGCCGGGTGCTTGCCTTCCCCGCGGCGGACCGCCACGGCATCACGCTCTCGGAGGCGGTCCAGACGGCGAGCCACTAGAGCAATTCCAGGAAAAGTGTGCGACGGTTTCCGTCCGGAATTGCGAAATATCAAAAACTTAGAGCATCCTACGCACGCGGATGGAAGCTTGTAGCGGACAGGAGCGCACAATGAGCGACACCTAGGACCGCCCGTAAGCGCTTGTATTTGCGGGATATTGTGAACTTGGAGAGAATGGTACGGTTGGGTGGGTTCGAGCCGCGCCATCGCTCTAGGAAAATCAGCTAATTAGGCTATTAATGCAGCGTCTTTGTACTGCAAACTGTGATGCAAAATCTCGGCACATATGTAGCAGCTGACTGCGGCGCTCGAAGCTGTCTTCCATGGCCTACGTCTGCGGATCGAACTCATAGACTGCGGAATTCTCCTCAATCTCCCTGATGCCCTTGAACGCCGCATGCCGCAGCTTTCGATCATCCGTCCAGGCGCGATACTCGAGCTCGGCGACGAGCAGCGGCTGCGCGAACACCGCACCCTTTCGCCGTAACGACACCGCCGGCTTGTCGGTCCGGAGTTCGTCGAGCAGCTCGCGCAGCATTGTTGATTCCTGATGGCTCCAGCCGGTCCCGCAGCCGCCGACATAGACGAGCCCCTCGCGTTTCCTTGCCGCCAGCAGCAGCCGCCCGATCGCGGCGGGCATGGTCGACGGCTCATAGCCGACGATCACGAAGCTGTCGCGGCGCCGGCAGGTGATCTTCTGCCACCAGTCGCCCCGGCCGCTGCGATAGGGCTTCTCGCAGTGCTTGGCGATGATGCCTTCGAGGCCATGCTCGCAGGCGACCCGGAAGAACTCTTCCCCCTCCGCCTGGACCTCTTCCGAAAGCCGGATGGCACCTTCCCTGCCGCCTACGAGCGGCTCCAGCAGACGCCGGCGTTCGCGCTGCGGCAGCTGGCGCAGATCGCGGCCGTCGAGATAGAGGAGATCGAACGCATAGAGGACGATCGCGCCGCTCCATGGGATGACGGCAGGCGCCCGAGCGCCCGTTGCAGCATTCCGAAATCGGATCGACCCTGGTCGTCGAGCACGACGGCCTCGCCGTCGAGGATGGCCGTTTTCACTGCAAGCCGCCGCGCATCGTCAGCGATCGAGGGAAAGCGCTCGGTCCAGTCATAGCCGCCGCGCGTGATGATGCGGATCCGGCTCGCCTCGATGTGCACGGCAAGCCGGTAGCCATCCCACTTCACCTCGAAGGCCCAGTCCGGCCCCGTCGGCGGCTTGTCGCCCAGCGTTGCCAGGCAGGGCTCAACGCGCGCCGGCATCGGATCATCGGGCGGCTTTTTCGAGGAGGATCTCGCCATGCGCCCCATTAACGCACAGACCAGAGAAATCGTCGCATTGACTATTGGGATGATGAGGAGGCCAAGGCGACGGGATGCACTGGCGTGCCCACCTGCCCGTTCTCCCCTCCAAAGGAGAACCACAATGCAATCGCTCCGTCGACTTTTCAACCTCCGGGCGCCAAGGACACGAGCGAAAAGCCGAAGGTGAACCCGGTCACACGTGGGACGGCGTGGGTTCTGCCGCCAATCTGATTAGCGAAACAGCTGGGCAATATTCGCCGCGTTATCATTGGCGATCGACAGAGCTTGCAGACTGAGCTGCTCCTGCGCTTGAAGCGCCTTTGCGCGAGCGCTGCTTTGTTCCATGTTGGTATCGACGAGAAAACCGACGCCCTTCTCAATCGTATCCACAAGCGTCGTCACGAAATCCTGTTGGAGCTCGATGCGACGTGCGAGCGCGCCGAGGGTTGCAGCCCCGTCGGTGAGCTTTGAAAGCATTCCGTCGACGCTGTCGAGGTAGTCGTAGACTCGATCGGGATAGGTCTCGATATCGATTTGTAGGACACCCAATTCCGGTAGCGGCTCGACATTCACCGCTAGCGATGTGATCTGTAGGTTTGTTCCGTATCCTGCATGCCTATCCACCGATGCTGGCAGGTCTATCTTGACCTTCGAAGGCGAGAGCACCGTAAATTCAAGGTCCGGCCATGTGACCACGGACTGCAGGAGTGCAAGCATGTCCTCCGCGGTGTTTACCCACCCATCCGTCGTACCCAAAACGCCATCAACGATCGATCGATCAATCGAATAGGTCTGCGCCGGTTGGTTGTTGACGGAAAAATCGAAGGTCAGAGCTACGTCCTTGTAGATCTTAAATTTTTCAAAGGTGAGTTCAATATTGGACGCTCTTGGGCCATAAATCACCGGCACGTTGGTCAGCCCACCGAAACCTCCTATCGTGGAAGCCAGATCGCGGATCTCAAAGGATGAGCCGTGTAGAGGCGACGAGCCACTGTTGTAGATCGTGAACATGTTGGGATGGGTGTGATCTGGCGTGTCCTTGTCGTAGACGAAGCCCGAGTATGCGTTCTTACCGGCTAGAGCGACACTGAGCACGTCCTGCATTTCGTAGTAGTCTTGAACGACTCCGTTAGCGCCCGGAAGCGCTGCATCAACGGTGGAGCGGTCGATGATGATCGTATGGCTGATCCCGGAACTGTACGGCCCGGCCAGACCGGGCTCTGCCGGATTGTCGGCATCGACGATGAGTGTGAAAGAAATCTGGTCGCCAGGATTCGTGAAGCTAATCGGACCGGCGAACGTAAATGACTGGCCGGGATCAGCAGACGCATTGCCGACGGAGTCATAGCCATCGTAGCGTTCAAGATTGATGTCCCAATGCCTCGTGCGAAGACCGCCCACGGTATTCGGGCTACGTGGGTCGCCGTCCAAGATGCCGCCGCCATCTTTGTTGAAGAGCGACGTCTCGAGCAGGTCCAGCTTGAAGAAATCCGTCGTGACCTGGCTTTGCCCGCTCCGCGTGAAAGCACTGAGGAGCTCGGTCTGCCGCAGCTCTTTTGTGGTTTCATACATGTCGAAAACATCTGTTTTCAGCCAGTTGACGCCGGCGAACGACGAGGAGTTCGCGATCGACACAGTCTGCGCCGCAAGCTGCCGAATTTCGACCTGAAGTTTACCCTTGTCCACACCCTCCTCGAGCGAGGTGATCAATCGGTTTCGAATGTTCTCGACAGCCTCGATGGTTGCTTCCAGGCCACTGTAGGCCAGATCAGCGATTGAAGCGCTTATGCCGAGAGCATCGGCGACAGCAAGATTAGCGCCGGTGTCCGACCGCATGGTTGTGGCTACCGACCAATAGGCCGCGTTGTCCGCGGCGGTACTAACCCGAAGACCAGAGGAAATTTCGATATGCGTCTGTTCAACTTTGGACGACAGCGATCGCAGCGTTTGAAGCGCAATAATCGCTCCCATATTCGTATGAATACTGGTCATGAAATCACGTAATTTTGGAGGCGGGCGCCTGATGAACCCGGATAAGAACAGCTTCAGATTGCAGGAGATGTGATTAACAAACTTCTAACGGCCCTGAATTTGTTCACTAAATTAGCTTCCTTGAAACCGTGCATGGGAAAACATGATTCTCACATCGCTTGCAGCCATCAGCGTCAGTGAAAGCGCCGCATTGACTCCAACCACCACGAGAACATAATAAGAACATTCATCGGCGGTGCGGCGCCAAATTCGAAAACCTTGGGGACCTAAAGAACCGCCTTGCAGGCGGGGAAGGTGCACCTTGAGAACACTTGAAGATGAAATCAATAACACCATTGCCGTCGATCTAGCGGTCATGAAGCCTTTTGAGCGGCGGGCTTTTGCCGGCCTCAACCAGTATGGCCGCAAGGTCGAGGTTCGCGGAATCCAGCAACTTGCAGTGAAGATGGCCGAGTCCTTCCAGGCCTATGCGATCTTCGATGACGCCCAAGTGCTGCGCTATCCGGCGATCACGCCGTTCATCACTCAGACGCTCTACACCATTCCGATAGAACTGAGGCGCGATGCCTGCGATCTGGATCGCCAAAAGGCGTCGGAGGCACGCGACCGTATGGCGCGGCTGATATCGGGCGCGCTCACAAAGCGTTACCGCTTCGAGCCATTAAAACACATCGGCACGTCCAGCCATGGCGACTGGGATGCGGCTTTCGAGGCGCAGTTCGGCAGCCAAACCGGAAAGAACGCTGCAGGTTGACGGCGGGTTGGGCCGCGATACCTTTCGCGAAGGAGGCTGAAGCGAAATGAGTGACGAGAAGATCGCCGGCGAAAAGCACCGGGATAATGGTCTCTATGTCCACTACTGCGAACATCCGGGCTGCCATAAATGGGGTGGGTTTGGGTTCGCTGTCGGCAAAGCCGAGCCCAACTGGTTCTGCCTGGAGCATCGGCCGGAATGGAAATCGCGTCATGAGGCACGGCCGCGGAATTGACCTGATAGGCGGACCTACGATCGATCCCGAGCTTGGGATCGGTCACCTGCGCCTGGCCGATCTCGACGAGGACCAGATCCTCGGCGCCCGCTGCGCGGCATGCCAGTACAATAATTGGCTGAACCGCTGGGGAATTGCCCGTCGGTTCGGCAGCAACGCCACTCTTGACGAGCTGCGGCCGATGCTGCGTTGTACGCGCTGCGGGAATAAGGGCAACAACGGCTGGCGGATTGGCCGGATCAACCGAGACTCGGAGTGGGTGGATGTGCAACCGGTATCGTATCGAGGTGGAATTTGACGAGCTGTGGCGGGCGGCGAAGCCGCACAGCGACATGACGAACCGTGCCAATCCGACAACGGAGGTCTTTCCGGACAAGTCCAGACCGGTGATCCGTAACAACGCGGAAGGTGAGCGCGAGCTCGTCAATCTCACTTGGGGCATGCCCTCGCACCTTCGGTCACCAATGGCAAGCCGGATTACGGCGTCACCAATATCCGCAACCTCGCTTCTCCGCATTGGAGCGCCTGGACCGGCGTCAAGCACCGTTGCATCGTTCCGTGGACAGCCTTTTGTGAATACGAGGACACCAAGCCGAAGAAAACGGAGCGTTGGTTCGCGATCGATGACAAGCAGCCCCTCGCCTTCTTTGCCGGGATCTGGACGCCATGGAAGGGCGCGCGCGGCTCGATGAAGAACCCACGCACCGGAGAGCACGAACTGTTCGCGTTCCTCACTTGCGAGGCAAATGCGCTGGTCAAGCCGATCCATCCCAAGGCTATGCCGGTGATCCTCACGGACCCGGCAGAGATCGAACTGTGGCTGACGGCGGACTGGAAGGATGCCAAACGGCTGCAGCGCCCCTACCCGGTTGAGCAGATGACGCCGCTGCCGGTGGAGAGCACATCGTAGCCACTTCTGCTTTGATCAGGCCATCTGCAATTATCGTTGCAGTCGATCCAGATCACCTTCCCGCGAGAGTACCCTGCTCTGCCGCACTCGCCACTATTGCTGTTCAGCCGTTGATTCTGGTCCGGCGTAGGATGACGTTTTCTCCGTCTTCGAAGGCGAAGTCAGGACGAGCCCGCAGGAATTCGTCTGTCGCCGTTCGGCATCCTTCGTAATCATGGTAGTCATCGATCAGGATGACCCCCCGCGGACTGACCCGGTCTGCCAGGCTATTCAGGCAATAGCTGACCGGATCATACCAATCGCAGTCGATGTGGGCGAAGGCGATCTTCTCTACCCGTGCTACTGGGAGGGTGTTCTCGAACAGCCCTTTATGCAGGTTGACCATCGGCCCATCGACGGCGAGGCCGTACTTCCTGAAGGAACGGCAGACTTCATCATAAAGATTGTCGCGATAACCATAGTAAAGATCGCCGCCCAGTCCTTTTGATTCTCCACTCGCGATCGTCTTGTAACGGTCCCTTTCTTTCTGGCCGTCCTTCGCCGACTGGGGTGGAGGTATCATTCCGAAAACATCGAAGCCGTGAAAGCGGCGTCCATGGCGGTTTGCCTTCTTGGACAGGATGATTGCGCTTCCGCCCAGGGCAATGCCGAATTCGGCTATATCGCCGGGCACGTTCTCTTTCAGAACTTCCCTCAGTGCTGTCTCGAGACGTCTCAGCTTCCGAGGCGAAAGGTAGGTAAGGTGCTCTCGCCGCACCGACCGCGCTGTGGCACTCAACAGGGAGGTTTCAAACAGGCGGCGCATACGCCAGACAACAGAGCTCAAATTGGGCATTTTTCCCTCCTCCCAACTGCTTCCGCTCCCCCTCCATTATCGATCCACCGTCCTGCTGCGCAACCGCTTAGGGAAACTTCTCTATTCGGCGTCTTGAGGTCAAGCACTATCGAGCCTTCCACTTTCACCGGTATCCGACGTCGTTCACGGAGCCTTGCTTCTCTTCGGGATCGGGTCTTTCCCCCTCCCATTATGGGGTCAGTAGAATGAAGCAGAACAATCTAAAACGCGTCCTGGTCGGTAAACCCGATCGGTACAAGTTCCATAGCGGACTCACTTCATTCATCGTCCCGTGAAGGACCTCGTTCCACCGGCGGGTGGAATCTAGTCGTCTGACATGCTCAGGCCTTCGCCAGTCCGTGGTCCTTTGACCACTGGAAATCTGTGCCATCACTCCACATGCGATGCATGATCACAGCCAGCCGGCGTGCCAAGGCGACGATTGCTTTCTGATGGCCCCGACGTTTGGCAATATTCATCGCCCACGCGTTTAGCCACGACCATTTTCTGACCACAGTCAGCATTACTTGAGCCGCTTGATAGAGCAGCGTTCGCATCATTGTGTCACCACAGAGCGATACCCGGCCGACACGATTGCTCTCACCAGATTGGTTCAGAACCGGTGTCAGCCCTAACGCAGGACCGACGGCTTTGGAATTTTTGAAGCGTCCAGGTATGTCGATCGTGCTGACAAAGCCTAGGGCTACGACCGGGCCGACGCCGGGAATCGTCATCAAGCGTCGGCAGGTCACATCCTCCCGAACGATGGAGAGCACCTTTCGGTGCAGAACTTCGAAACTCTCGCGAAGCTGCTGTCTAGCTGCGAGCAATGGTTCGATGATTTCCGCCAGATCGACCATACCCTCAAGAAGTTCTCTTATCCGCGCCACAAAGCCAATGCGTCCGATCACGCCAACCTTAAGACCGAAATTACGCAGCAGTCCTCGGATGTCATTCTCGATGTCCCTGATCTTGTTCAATATTAGCTTGCGCGCTGTGAGCAAAGCGCGTCGCTGCTGGCTCGATATCCTCTTGACGTGCACAGGCCGAAACAGGTTAACCCGCATCGTTTGCGCAATGCCGCGCGCGTCATTGCGATCCGTTTTATTCACGGTCGCCTTCAGGAAGGCCTTGGTGTGACGGGTCTCGATGCAAACAACTGGTAGACCGGCATTCGAAAGACCTTCGAAAAGCCACTGCGATAATGGTCCAGCTTCAAGACCGATACGCACGAGATGCCAGGTAGGATCTTTCAGAACTTCGATGAGGTCATCGGGATGGCTGGAGACCTTTAGCTCTCGGCAAATCTCGCCCGCTTCATCAACGATGCACAGGGAAGTCTCTTTCACATAGACATCCAATCCAACATAATGGCTCATGCTGCGCTTCCTTTCTGATGCTTGTGGCTGTTGCGATACAGACCACGTTTATCATCACTCGAACCGCAGCACCCCGCCTACAATCCCAAGCCCCTGAAGATGAGGCGCTAAGCCGAATACCCCATCTAAAACCATGCACATTCAGGCTGATCGAGTTCGCCGCAAACCCCTGTCGTTCTCGGATCCCAATATAGCCCCCGGCAATGGAGAGGATTGAAAGGGAGGGTCGGGCAGGAGTCCGTCTATTGGTACGCCGGGGAACGCGGCCACGTGTGGCCGATCGACCGCAAAGTCGGCTCGCCGAAGAACGACACCGCCGCCATCCTAGATCCCGCTGAACCCGCTCAATGAAGTTTATTCCTATGCTATTCGTCGCGGTCGCGATCGGAAGCGCCTGGCCAACGGCGCATGGAGCGTAAAACCTCGCCGGCCAGATCCAATCAACGGCATATCCGATTGCGAAAGCATTGGTAACGAGCCCGTTAACGACGTTGATACCGCTGTATACGAATATACTCGTATGCTTCCGCACGGGCCTGTGAGAATCCGCATTTGGATAGTAAAAGAGAGCTGAAGTCGCAAGCCTATGACCTCGCTCCGGCTGACGCCATTGAAGTACACCTGGAGCTTCTTCTTCGGCAAGAATATAGATAAACCAATCTGACGATCGCCGCTTCTTGTGTAAGGCCTCGCCGCTAGTGGTGAAAATCTGACGCTTGGTACCCGGTGCGAATTACCCTTTGCTGCCGCTCGTGGAGACCGACCGGAATTTCCAGTGCCGGCCAATTGCGGTCCTTCATTCCGCCGTGATGCCGGGGCGAGACAGCCGCAATCCGCCTTGCCACTTGTATCGCCGGTGGAACCTCGAACCGCCTTGGTTGTTTCTGAGGCATGCCCGATCCGACGACATACGCCGCTTTTCTCGGTGCCGTGCTTGCCTACCAGTTGTCCGGGGTCGGACCGGATATGATGCTCGTCATCAGCCGCGGCATCGGCCAGGGCAGGAACGCGGCGCTGGCGACGGCTTTCGGGTGCGTCGCGGCGGGCGTTGTCCAGATACCTTTGCTGGCGATGGGCCTTGCCACGATCGTCGTTTCCTCGCCGCCGCTCTACAAGGCCATGCAATTGATCGGAGCGGCCTACCTGATCTATGTCGGCGTCCGCTTCCTCGCCGCCGGCCGTAAGAGCGTCGACGCCACTATGCAGCGTTCCGCGTCGGTCTCGCTTGCCGGGCCCTTTCGCCAGGGCATGGTCTGCAATCTGACGAATCCCACGGCGCTTTCCTTCATGCTCGCCATCCTTCCGCAGTTCGTGCATCCGTCTGCCGGATCGTCCGCGCTGCAATTCTTCGTCCTCGGCGGCACGATGAAGGCGACCGGACTGTTGATCCTCGGCGCGGCGGCCCTCACCTCCGGATCCTTCAGCGGCTGGCTGTCGCGCAACACCTCCTTCATGGTCTGGCAGCAGCGCATCGCCGGCAGCATCATGGTCGCGCTGGGCATGAGATTGCTGCTTTCCGTCGCCGCGCCCTCTTTCAACCGCTGAGCCGCGCGGCCACGCGCCGGCTGGAAAGCGGCTCGCGCCGCTGGCTTTAACCCCAGGTCAGCGGATCGAGCCGCAGATAGAAGGCAAGGCGTTCGCTGTCCGGGGCGGCGAGCCCCAAGGCATCGAACAGGATCGCCAACGCCCGCTCGGCCTGATCCGGCGTCGCCCAGCTCTCGCCGGCGTTGGCGATCATCAGCGCCAGGTCGGCATAACGATCCGCTGTCCCGAGCCGCGCGAGGTCGATCACGCCGGTGCATCGGAGCGTCTCAGGGTCCACCATGAAGTTCGGCATGCAGGGGTCGCCATGACAGACGACCCTGTCGGCGGTCTCCTGCTCGAGCCGGGCCGCCATCTCGCGTTCGACTCGTGCCAGCAGGGCGCGTCGAGGCGCGTTCCTGTCATCATCGGGCAGGAAATCAGGATTCACCGCATCCCGGAAAACGACATCCGCCGCTCGCGCGAACATAACCGACAGGCTGCGATCGAACGGACATCCGTCGGCCGGCAGCGCGTGCAGAGCGCCAAGCTGCCGCGCCATCAAAGGCCAGGCCTTAAGCAAGTCGCCGCCTGGAAGATCGACCGCCGGCACGCCGGGGATCGCCGTCATCACCAGTGAGGCCCCCTCCCCGGTCTCGCGCCAGTCGACGACCTCGGGACAGGCGACGCCGCGGCCGTTGAGCCAGACAAGCCGGTCGCGCTCGCCGGCAAGCTCGGCCGAACGGGCGCTCGGCGCGACCTTCGCATAGGCGAGGCCATCGTCCCGGCGGTAGACGGGATCGCCCGATTCACCGGTCGCAACCGGCGTCCAGCCGAAACGCGAGCGGTCCAGCAATGCGAAATGCCGATCCATTTACGATCCCTCTTCTCCGGCCCCCATCGAGTCAGACGACTGCATGTTCCTCAAGTCGTAGCCGATAACTGACGGGTGTTCGGAGACACAAGTTGATTGTTGCGATGTGATGGGTAGCAAAGAAAACGCCCTAGTCACCGTCGCAGCCGAGCGGACGGATGGCGAGGCGTTTCTGCAGGGCGTCCGGTCGCAAACCGTCTCATCCGCTGCGGTGAGTCAATCACGGCGCCGACGCGCCGCGGCTTACGTTCCTCCATGATCAAGCATGAAGTAGACCCGGCCGATCCGAGACAAGGGCCGGAACCTCACGCGGCATTAGGTGTTGACCTGACCCAGGGAGACGGATCATGGCCGACAAAGAGAAAATGAAACAGTTGATCTGGGCTTGCCAGAAGGACATCGCCGCGTACCTGCCGCCAGAGAGCGGCATCTCAGAGCACCAGCTGCTCCAGAGGCTGATGACGCGACTTGATGGTCAGCAGGCGAAAGAGGCGCTCGGCGATGATTGGAATGGGTGGTGGCCGGGAGATGATGATGGCGGCGACGGCGGCCCATCTCCTCAAGACCGCGAAATGGTTTAATTAACAAATAGAGCTGCAGAGGGTGTCGGTCCCTGCAGCTCCGATCGCGACGCATCTCAATGTAGCTGGGGCTTACTCGCCCTGTTCCATCCAAGGGAACCGCTTCGAACGTCGCTTGCGCCTCTAAGTATAAGCCTCCACTTGTGGCAGATCAATCGCCCGGACGACTTTGGCCTATCTGGACCAGGCGAGCGAGCGCCTGGCTGTCGCGATCAATCCCTCTATCGCACCGTGGCAGATCGAAGCCCGTCACTATCGGCCGCTGATCGAACGCGTCATCATCCAGAGCGAGCGGCGCGTCCTGGCCGGCGAAACAGTGCCGGCGGGTGAGAAGCTGGTGAGCCTGTTCGAACCCCATGCCGATATCATCGTCAAAGGCAGTCGCGACGCCGAATACGGCCACAAACTCAATCTGACCGCCGGCCGGAGCGGCATGATCCTCGATCTGGTGGTGGAGGCTGGCAATCCGGCCGACAGCGATCGCTTGCTGCCAATGCTGGAACGCCACATCGCCTTCTATGGCAACGCGCCACGGCAGGCGCCGGCCGATGGTGGCTTTGCCACGCGCAACAATTTGGCCATAGCGAAGGCTTGGGGCGTCCATGACATGGCCTTCCACAAAAAGGCCGGCCTCAAGGTGGAGGACATGGTCAAAAGCAACTGGGTCTATCGCAAGCTGCGCAACTTCCGAGCCGGCATTGAGGCCGGCATCTCCTGCTTCAAGCGCGCCTACGGCTTGGCACGTTGTACCTGGCGCGGCCTTGACCACTTCAAGAGTTATGTCTGGTCCTCGGTCGTGGCCTTCAACCTCGTCCTCCTCACGCGCCTCAAACCGACCTGATGCGGACCCGGCATTGCCGCTCAGCCTGCCTCGTGCCGGCCCCAGCACAGTGCGCGTGATTACCCCAGCAACCCCAATCTGACGAAAACCAGCGCCCCTGGTCCCGTCCACATAACCCAAGGCGATGCTCGACCGAAGGCAAGTGCTTGCAAACTCTACAAAATATGCGCGTTTATGGACGGAAACTAGCTAGTGACCGTCCATAGACAGCAAGCCTTTGGAATCATTGCGGAAATCGCGCTTTTTTTGTGCGGGCAGGGCCCGGCGGTTCTGGGTACACTTTAGCACCAAGCTACTGATTCTAAAGACAAACCCGCAGCCGCCGGAGCCGACAATGCGCCAAGAACGCACCGTCCAGGGCAGCATATTCGATCTTTTCGCCGAGCACGAGATCGGTCGTGAGCTGGAGGCGATGTCGCAGTGGCTGGACGCGCATCGCGATCTACATGGCTTGGTGGCGCGAGAGCTGTGCCGGCATGGCGTCAAGGCAACTGGACGCCAAGGCCTGCCTGCTGAGGCGGTCTTGCGCTGCGCGCTGCTGAAGCAATACCGGCAACTGAGTTATCAGGAACTGGCTGTGAACCGGCATGCAAATGTTGGATGCTGATACGGGGGTCAAAGTTCAGTGCCGATTGACAGCGTCACCGAGACACAGCGTGCCTCCCGTCCCCGATCGCCGTATCGCGTCGTCAGTTTGAAGCCGTCGTCGCAATAATAGGGCTCGTAGCCCGGCCGTGACGCATGGAAGCCAACGCCGCTGCATAGCAAGCTCCCGCCACAGCTTCTGGCTTGGAGGGCGGCATTCCTTGATTTGCGTCGGACCGCCGGGATTGGAAAGGCATAGGACAACCCGGCATCCCCAATCATTGGCGCGGACATTACTCCCTGAAATGATGACGAGGCATTCAACAGAGCCAGAACGGCGAGAAGGTTTTTCATGAAGACGACCCCTCGTGATCGCTATACGGCGCGATGTCCCGACCATCGCCCTCGTCGCGCATCCAATTTACTACCTTATATTACGCAGTTAAATAAATGACAAGAGCGCTTCACCTTCAGTGGCACAGCCTTGCCTTCTCGGCCTTCATCTTCCATGAAATCTTCGACAATCCGCAGGAAGACGAGACCCCTCAGTCGCGCCTGAAGCAGATCGGCATGATGAGCGTGCTATACATCATGAACCAGGGTCATCAGCGACTAACTCTTTCAAATATCATAGAAAATACCGGGCTAACGCGCACCGGCGTGACAGAAACCATTGATCCCTTGGTCAAGCGCGGGCTGCTGACGGAGACGTTTGTGAAGAACTCGATGGGCCGTGGCAAGGCGCGGCAATTCGAGATCGCGCCGGACATCCTCGAGAAACTCCGCAGCCTTGATACCACCAGAAAATCCGCTCCGACCCCGCATTCCGCGGGTGAAAGTGAAGAAAACAAGTCAGCTTGATTCGCTCGATCGCGCTCGACCGCCGCAATCGACGGCGAGCGTCGTGCGGAATCGGCTCGCGCCGTGCATTTCGACAATCGAAGGACCGGTCAGCTGTGGCCGCCGGTGGACCGTCTTGATGCTGTCTTCGCAGCCTCGTCCGAGGCACTACAGCGCCGCGCGGCTTATCAGACGCGCAAAGGAACGCTGTAGCACTTTGAATTACTGTATTTTTTTGTCCTTAAATCGCTACGATTGGGGAACATGCGGTAGTCACGGCAAATCCGGATGACCGGCCAAAGGTATAGCGGCGGCTGGCCTACGGTTTCGCAGATCTGTGCAGCAGCGTCTGCATGCTCCAGTTTTTGTCGCGTTTCAGGACGATGAACCTGCACTCCGGTTCGTTCGCCTGCGCGTCCACAGAACTTAACCGCCGCAGCATTGATTGGAACTCGGAATGCATCAGAAGCTGATACCAGCGTTGGCCGCAATCAGCCGTATCCTCTGCCAAAGCGAACTTTCCACAGCTGCGGACGGATCGGTGTTGGAGGTCCTTCGCAACCCCCCGAGGCAGAAAACCGCTCCCAAGGACCGTCCATGCGGTCGGCTCAACCGGACGCTCCAAACGCGTTGGTTGCTCTGAGCCGTATTGCAAAGCCGCGCTGCGGCGAGGCCATCGTCACCTCGCTCTTAGCGCCCGGCTCTGAGCCCATTTCCTCGACTTGCAGCATCCGTTTGTCCTCCGCGAATGTTATCACTCACCCACTTGTCTTCGAAGGAAGCGGCGCTTCCGGATCGGTGCTGGACTGCAACGGAGCGACACCCGACGTAAGCGCGGGGCGCTCCCGAAAAGAAAAAACCGTGATCGTCGTTCGATCTAGAACAACCGGTTCTGGGACTTGGGACGCGCCTTCTGGCGTGACGGTGCGCAATTGCAAGATCAAGGGATTCGTTCGCGTTTATGGACTTGGTGAAAACGCCAACGGTGAGGCAATGAGACTGTCGTCCCACAACGCCCATCACACGGCATTCGCTCAAGCATCCGCCCCGAAGGACGTGCGTATTGAAAAAATAGCCTTCGATGCGCCCGGCGGAATTCCTTTTTACGTTGGCCCTGGCGTAACGGGGGCAGCGTTGGTCGACTCCAGGATCGATGGCACGTCGACGTCCGTCGCAGTCTACCTTGACGCCGAGTCCGCCAACAACAGCATCAGCAACAACCTGTTCATGATCGCTACCGAGAAACGCGAGTTGATTGCCATCGACGGTTCAGCCCGCAACAGGATCACCAACAATGTCTTCGAGCAGCCCGCAAATGGCGGCATTTACGTATACCGAAATTGTGGTGAGGGCGGCGTTATCCGACACTAGGAACCGCAATACAATCAGATCATCGGCAATACGTTCGCTATCGCTCGCCGTACTTCCTAAAGCCCGCCGTCTGGCTGAACTCACGCGACGGCAAGCGCAATTATTGCTTCAAGGACCCCGCCTCCTTTTGGCAGCAGCGCAAGCAACTTGGACTTCGCTTGGCACAACGTCGTCCGTGCCAACAAACTGCAAGGCGACCCGAAAGAGGGAACGACGATCCGACGAATGCTGTGGGTCGCAACGTTGCCATAGTTCGACGATGACGATTACACACAAGTTGTCAGGCTCGATATCCTGACCGGTAACGCCGACAGGTCCTTATCTATCGTCTCCCAGACAACAGATTTGACATGGACTTCTCGCATCTGAACTGAGGGAAAGTCGCGACGGGTTGCTGTCTTCGCCAGCGCACGAGGCGCCGCCTCGACGCCAGCGTTGACCGAGAGACCAAGGGGCTTTTACCGGCGCGACAAATCCTTGCCGGAGTAGCTCACGCTCGACGCAACATTTGCAAAAGAGCACCTTCTGGAAAACGATAGCGAATCAGCCGCTTTTTAAAGACGGAGGGTACATGAAGCGCTTCTTTCTATGTCTTCTGGCGCTCAGTGCGCTTGCTGTCGCTTCCATCGTCGTCTTGCCAAGCCTCGTTTCAAGCGACTGGATTCGCGGCGAACTCGGCAGGCAGCTATCTGCTGCGACGGGCAGTTCAATTTCGCTTAATGGTCCTGTCAGACTTTCTGCCTTCCCCCATCTCGCGGTTTTTGCGGAAGATGTCGCGCTTTCCGCGGAAACGCAGGGCATCACAGCTGAATTCGGCGAGGTGGCAGGCTCTGTGACGCTGTCATCCCTATGGTCGGATCGCCTGCATATAAAAGAGATCAAGATGGATCGACCGGTGATCGTGCTCAATGAAGGCGCACGTAGCACATCGACGAAGCAGGCTGGCGGCAACGATCAGGCCGAACAAGGCGACCCACTTGCGGCCCTTGCCACTTTCCTCGAACGAAGCGCGATCGATTCAATCTCGATCGCCGGCGGTACGCTGATACGGAAAGACGCAGCAGACCCCGAGCAGACCTTGACCGATGTCGACCTTTCGCTTTCGGCGCCGAGCGTCGATGATGAGCTATCTCTTTCGGCGAGCGCCCGAATGGAGGAGCGACGCTACGAGACCACCCTCACCATCTCCTCGTTGCGGTCACTGCTTCAACGCCGGCCAACCGACTTGACCGCCTCGCTGCAAGCAGATCCCGTGCCTGCATCCGGTTTCGCGGATTTCGAGGCAGTCGGGCAAGTGGCCCTCAATGCCAATGGCAGCTATCAGATCCGCGGCGGCAAATTGCGTGCCGGCGAACAGGCGTTTAGCCTGGACGCGCTCTTCATACCAGGCAAGCGGCCCCGGATTCTCGCTGACCTCGATGCTGACCAGTTGGATTTGAGCCCATTTGTCGAGGCCACGTCGGGTTCTTCGCAATTGAAGGCAGGGTCAACAGACCCCGCCTCCCCCGCAAGCCTGCGATTTCTGGCTGAGTTCGACAGCGACATGAGCGTTCACGTGGGCACCTTGACTCTTGGCGACGTCTCGGCCTCCGACGTCTCGCTGGTCGCGAAGCTCAAAGATGGAGAGCTTTCTGCACGACTCGAGCACTTGGGCATTGATGCGGGCAGCATTGCCGCCAATGTCAGCACTGACGTTCACGATGACGAGCCGACCTTTCAGGGTCACATATCCAGCACCGGGCTCGACATCGGCAAACTGACATCGTTGATGGGGCAATCGGTCCCACTGTCCGGTGCCCTGATGATAGATACCGCCTTTGCCTTTCGCGGCCTTAGTGAAGATGCCCTGCGGGAAACAGTGAATCTGACTGGCAATATTGGTATGCGCGACGCGACGTTTATTGCGCCTGATATAGCTGACGAAAGCATGCGTGAGGTGAAGGCAAAGAAGCTTGCGATCAGGATCGAGGATCTCACAAAGCCGGTGCACCTGTCGGGCAGCTTGCATTGGCGGGACAAGCCCATCGCCGTCGAACTGCAAATCCCCGTCCGGGATCTGCTTCTGAAGAAAAGTCCCGGCACAACTGACATCCCCCTCAAGCTTCGGATGCGCATGCCGGACGCATTCTTGGCTATGGATGGCAAGGCTGCGCTTCCGGCCCGGTATGTTGGAAAGCTCGATTTTTCAACCGATGATCTTGATGCGTTCCTTGCCTGGCTTGGACGGAGCGGGGCAGAGAGCGTCGGCCCGCTTGCGTTCAAAGGTGATGTCGGCGTAAGCCCAACAGGCGTTTCATTCGAGCGCGCCATCCTGTCGGTCAACGGCGTGCAAGGGAGCGGGAACGGGTCTGTCCAGTTCACGGTGCCACTGAAGATAACGAGCGCACTCAGCTTTGAGGAGCTGGATTTTGCGCGCCTTGCCGGCGCAAACTCGCCTGCTCCTGAAGCGAAAGCGAAAAAAGCGAAGGGAGACAAGACAAGCCCCGACGTTCCACTGGATTTCTCTGCGCTCCAATCGATCGATGCATCGATCAAGGTGAGCGCGAAAAAACTCGGTTACGGTCGCGTCTTCGCCGGACCGGTTGCAACGAGCCTTATCGTCTCCGATGGTGTCGCAAGCATCGCCCTTCCCGAAAGTCCGTTTTACGGCGGCCAGGTCGCTGCAAGCCTGAAGGCCGATGGCTCCCAGTCGGAACCTTCGATTGCCTTGCAGGCGTCCATTTCGGGGGCCTCTGCCGCGCCGCTTCTGACCGACATGGCAGGCTTCAGGCATCTCGAGGGTGCGTTGCAGGCGAAGTTCGACATTGCGGGCGCGGGCGGGACGACCAAGGCGCTCGCAAACTCGTTGCATGGGACCGCGAATGTCCGCTTCTCGGATGGCGCCGTTCGCGGCCTCGATATCGCCGAGGTCTACAACAATCTCGTCGCCCTGATGTCTTCGGGTTTCAAACAGGACGAGAACAACGCGACCGCGTTCACCGAACTGGGCGCGTCCTTTGCCATTGAGAATGGTGTCGCGCAAACCGACGATATCAAGCTTGTCGGCCCGTTGGTCCGCATGACCGGGAAAGGCACCGCCAACCTGGCGGAGAGCTCCCTGAAATTTCGTCTCGATCCCCGGGTTGTCGCCTCGCTGGAAGGACAGGGAACCGAGATATCGACCGATGGCGTCGGGGTTCCGGTCGTCGTCGAGGGGAGCTTTGCCAACCCGCGGATCTATCCTGATCTCGCCGGATTGTTGAAGGATCCTGGCGCCGCCTTGGCGACACTGAAGAAAATCGGACTTCCAACTGACAAGCTGCGGATTGACGACCTCCTCTCCAAAGATGCAACCGGCGGATCGGTAAAAGACCTCGTCCGCGGCACCGCAGAAAAGATACTGAAAGAAGAAGATAACGAGCCTTCGATCGAAGAGATCATTGCCGGCGACGCGGTAAAGGGCGATCAGGCAGTTCCGGCACAGCAGGCCGGCCAGGAGCCTACCCCGGCCGAGGCGGCAAATGAGCAACCAAAACAAGGTGCAGAACAGTTCGACCAGGAAGCGAGCGGCGCAATGGAGAGCCTGTTTAATCAGATATTTAGGTAGAGAACCTCAACTTGAGAAGGTGTTTGGTGAGACGCCAGCGTATCAGCGGTGATTACTGCGCCGGATCCACGACTGCTTGCAAATGCGGTTGCGGCAGGAGCGGGATGGTCGGTCCTTCCAGACTATCTCGCTGCCGACCATCTGGCCGCGGTCGAATGGTCGAGCTACCTACCATACGGCCAAGTCCGCAAAACCTTCTGTATCTCGCTTGGAACAAAGGCGCCTCGCGCCATCCCCGGATTGCTTATGTGCGGGATCATATTATCGCTTCTGCGGCACGGATTCGTCCTGAGTCGGGCTCAAACGTTTGACGCAAGGCGGGTGAGGTAGTCGATGAGTGCCCGCGTCGCAGGCGAGAGCCGCCGATGCGGAGCGAAGATGATGGACGTGTCCGTCCGCGTGTGTGATCCAGGACCTCGACCAAACGCCCCTGCTCGATGCGATCGCGCACGGATGAATTCGTAGGTCTGGCAGATCCCCAGACCGCTTTCCGCAAGCGACATGACGCCCAGAAAGTCGTCAAACACCCGAAAGCGTCCAGGCGAAGTCCAATCGACTCCACGGCTGTCGACGCGGAACAGCCATGGCGAGCAGCGGCCGGTACTCGGCATGACGAAAGGCAAGCACTGATGGTTTGTCAGGCTCTCGATCGACTGAGGCGCACCAACCCGCTCGAGGTAGGTCGGAGCGGCGACAAGACGCAGGGGAGCGACGGCCCCGCATGAGTCCTACCGGGTATCACCTCGGAAGCGCGCAAAGCCAAAAGAGTAATTACGCGACGCGAGCGCAAAGAGTTGCTCGCAGCGATGCTGCCGGACGAGCCGCAACTGAGCTTCACGCCGCGCGGCAACCCGGATCCGCCTCGTACGGCTTGCCCGGCTGCTTGGCGAGCAACTGGCGCGGGAGAACTTTGCTGCTCAGATAAAGAAGCGGGGGCCATGCCGCTCCCGGTATGGGCCGCATAGTCGTCGTCTGAAGTGCTCACGTTATCGGCGACGGTGTGGTCGCCGCGGACGACGTTGCCAGACCCTTTGATGATGAAGTGATAGTGCTCCTTGTCGAGCTCGGAGGCCCGATAAGCCGGCGGACCAATGCCCGATGATGCGCGACATCTTCACCGGCTGAAGCCATTCAAGTGGCAGCTTATAGGTCATGGCGGGGGCTGTGGGATCAGACTTGAAGTCAAGCAGGATCGCCGCACCGGGAGGCACGGTTTTGTCCATGCGTTGCCTTGTGGTTGGAGGATACGGTCTAACTCTATGGGCAATAAAAAACCCCGCCGAATTGGGGTGCTGCTCGCGCTGTCCGCGTTCTCAGAGCACGAAGAAGCCTTTGTCGAGCGTCATGATCGTGTCGAGATAGATCGACATGTCGGCCACCTTGTCACCGTTGATGTCGGCATAAATCTCAGTACCGAAGGGCGTCTTCTCGTAGCGGAGCTGCCCGGGACGGCCGGTAAACTCCAACTCGCCGATGAAGTTGAATGTGTTGTTGGTCCGGGTCGTATTGTTTGAGTCGATCGCAGACAGGTCGATCCTGTCCTCGCTGGTGAAGCCATAGATAATGTCGCGCTCGTAATAGTTGGCTCGGGACTCCTTGACCGAGTTATAGACGAACGTATCGGCTCCGGACCCACCTGTCAGAAAGTCCTGATCTCGGCCGCCGTGCAGGACGTCGTTCCCCCGCCCGCCAACAAGGGTGTCCCGGCCGTAGTTCCCACTCAGCTTGTCGTTGCCGGCGAAGCCGTTGAAGTTGTCGGAACCAGAGCCGCCGCTGAACACGTCGCTTCCGGTGAGTACCCTGGCGACGATCGCCCGGTCGTCGGCATAGCTCCAGGAGCTGGCCGCCGAAACAATTTCTGTCGCGGCGATTGAGAAGCCAGTAGCTGTGGCTTTCACTTCACTGGTAGAAATGATGTAGCTCGTAACGGTGCCGGACGTCGGCACGCCGCTGGCGTTGTACCGAAAGCCACTTCCGCGGTATTCCTCATAAGCTCCGCCGTAATAATTCGCCCGAAAAACCGTGGAACTGCGGGAATAAGAATCAGCGTAGTAGAGCTCGCCGAAATTCAGTTCGGTGTAATCGAAATCGTAAGTTGAATTGATCGTGATGTTGGCGCCCATGATACCCTCTCTTGTGGACGCCGCAGCGATAGCTCATTCTATGGTTGTCGGCAATCCTTACGGAACTCGGCAGATCTCCAGACTTCCGTTTCACGGATGAAAGTTAAGCAGGATCGCCGCGCCGGGCGGCACGGTCTTGTCTATGGTCCACCTTTTGCTGGAGGAAGGACTCCCCTATGGGCAATTAAACAACCCCGCTCGATGGCGGGGCTTGGGTGCCGAGGATGGTTCTCGATCATGCCGCAGGAGAGGCTTAGAGCCGCATCAAGCAGAAAGACAGATGGCCGTGCGGCTCAACGGTGACGTATTCGTATTGCCAGCCGAAGTCTCGGCAAAACTTGGTTACCGCCTCGATAACGCCATAGGGGAACGGGGAAATCACGTTCCCTGTGCAGAAATCGTGCCCCGCGATCCGACCGTTTTGTTTCACCTTGCGCTCGCAGATCTGCAATTCATTCCAAGTGGTGTCGTATGTGTGGTCGGTGTCGATGTAGACCCAATCAAAGAAACCGTCCTCAAACGTCTCCAGCATCACCGTTGACCACCCTTGATGGATCTTTAGGCGATCTGCTTCCAGCTCGTTCGTGAACTTTGACCGAATATCCTCAAGGCCCTGTTTGTATCGGTCACTTTCCCACGAATCGACAAGATGAAGCTGCTTCGGCTTGTTCTTGTTCAATATTTCCGCCGTGAAGTCCCCGAACGCAGCCCCGATTTCGGCCACGACCCCGCCAGACGGCAGCCTGTACAGCAGTTCAGATCGGTTTGGCAAAAGCCTGCCGTTCTGCGTGTGCGTTAGGCTAACCTCCAGGTTTGGGAGGCTTTTCTTGAGTTGATAACGCTGGTTGGCGGTGGACATTTATTCGCTCCCGTAATTCGGGCATTGAGTTAGCCGTTACGGGAGCGATAATCAAGCGGCTATGCGGCGAGCGTGCCAAACGCCTTCCATGTTCCAAGGCTCTCGGAGGATTTCCCTCCTGAGGCTCCCAAGCCGCTCCCTACATGGTAGTGAGAACTCCAGCGGACCGGCCGCAATTTACAACCATGTTGAATCTTTATATGGTCGCTGCGGTTGGATAGGGCGTCATGACAAGCCGAAGCAATCGTTATCTTTCAGAGCTTTCCAAGAATATCGATCGCGACGGATGGCAGCTCTTTGTCGAAAAGACACCAGACATAGTGTCGTCCTCCGGCTATCGCCCGGAAGGTCCTCCCGAGATCCAACGGTACGCTGGCTTCTTTGAAGATGCGGAGGCTGCCATTAGTGCGGCAGCCTCCCTGATTGGTCGTAAGCTCGAATTCACCGAAGTGCCCAACGACACCTGGGGGCGCGACGAAGTCGAAACCGGGGCACGTCTCGATGCCTGGAACCAGCCTATCCATCGCACCCGTGGCCGGATCGAGAAGATCTTCGGCACCTAGAAGCGAAGCTATGGTCTTCGACGCATGCGATGGCGCGGGCTTGCCAAAGGCGCCATGCAGATCCGCCTCACCGCCATGGCCTACAACATGAAACGAAGTTTGAAGATCGTTGCCGCCGGATAGGCCACGAAACAACACGTCGCCCGATCGGCCGCCTTCTCAAGGCGGACGGGGCGATGCCCGTAAACGAACATTTTCCTTCCATCCGGAGAAAATTACTGCGAATTCAATTGGAAGGCATACCCGCGCACAGGTCTCATTAGGGACGTCTCGATCGATCACCAGATCCGTCACCTTATGGTAGCCCTGTTCCTTTCCGGGACGAAGCAGTGGTCATCCTGCGAGGCTAGTTGCGAGCCTTTTGAAACAGGACCGCGCGACCGACACTGGGAAGCACAGCATCCGATGCCATGGTGTGGCGAGCGCTCGTCTCGACCACACATAGAACAGTGACTCCGGCAAGAGCAGGCTGAAAAAGCAGTTGACCGGGTAGCCGCAATTAGAAGCCTGCCCCCGGCAAGCTGCTCCGCTCGGCAATGTCAGTGGCCCCTCCTGTGTGCTCTTCTGTCCTCGCATTCGGGACTGCGATCGCTCAATCGAAATGGCGAAAACCCATGAACTCCGGCAGTAGACGACGAGTCATCTTTGCCCTATCGGTTGGGCATGAGATCGAGCCTCGAACATCTGCCGGAGAAAAAGCAGCGCGAGCTTGCCCGCCTCGTGGAGATCATTCACGAGGAGTTCGCCGATGCGCTTGAGGGAAGCTCAGCGGGCTTCAAGAAGCGCGGACGGATCCTTAAGATCATCCTTTTCGGCTCCTATGCCCGCGGCACCTTCGTCGACGAGCCGCATACGATGAAAGGCTATCGTTCCGACTACGATATCCTCGTCATCGTCAATTCGAAGAAGCTTGCCCAACCGCAATACTGGGACAAGGCGACCGACCGGCTGATGTGGGACAAGGGTGTCTCGACGCCGGTGGGTCTGATCGTCCATGGTGCCCGCGAGGTGAACAACTTCCTAGCGGATGGTCAGTATTTCTTTGTCGACATCCTGCGCGAGGGCATCGTGCTTTACGAGCTCGACGACCGGCCGTTGGCGGAACCGAAACGGCTTTCGCCCACCGATGCGTTTCGGGTAGCGAAGGAGCACTTTGAAAAGCAGTACGAGAGCGCCCAGCGCTTCATTGAACTCGCCCGTGTTGCCGTCTCAAGTAGCTGGGGAAATCACGCAGCGTTTTTGCTGCATCAGGCCGTAGAGACTTCGTATTCGTGCGTTCTACTAACGCTCACCAACTACAGTCCACCGTCGCATAACCTCAAGTTCCTGCGTGGACTTGCCGAAGACCAGGACCGCAGGCTCGTCGAAGCTTGGCCGCGAGACCAACACCGTTTCGTCGCTTGGTACAATATTCTCAATGAGGCCTACGTGAAGGCGCGCTATTCGAAGCACTTTGAGATCACGGACGAGGCACTGGCCTGGCTTGTTGAGCGGACCGAACACCTGCACCGACTTGCTGGGACGATCTGCAAGGGACGGCTGGCTGAACTTGAACGGAGAGCGAGCGTCAGCGGCAAGGAATTGCCGGCATAGGTATATTTCGCCGCCATTTGCTTCGCACGGCTCTGGGGCCAGTTCTTCAGGCTGCCGCTGGACTTGAGGCGGGCGCTCGGATAAGGCTGACGGTTAGGTGCACACGGTTCTACATAGCGGCTCAATCCGGACAGAAGCACCAGCGCGCATATGAATGGGCACAGGACAGAAGCGTTTACACAGACTGACGACACCGGCTTGCACGGCAACGCGCGTGTGACGACGTTTGCTGTCCACGTCACGCCGTGGAAGCATGCCTTTCTCAAGCTTTATTTTCCTGACCGACATTTTCACTTCTTCCCCAAAAATCTGAGTGAGCGCGATTTTGAGCAAACTTGGAAGCCGAGGATTCTCGCTGACAAGACCAGCGAATTCTTCGTTTGGGGTCCCGAACTGCCTCACCCACTCGCCGCGATCGCGGTGAGACAAGACATACCAGTTTGGTTCGTCGAGGACGGTTTCATCCGCTCGATCCGCCCGAGCGCCAGCCGAACGGCGCCGTTCTCGTTGGCCCTTGATCGGCGTGCCCCCTATTTCGATTGCCGTCAGGCCTCCGAACTCGAACTAATTCTCAAGACCTACGATTTCGAAGCGGACGCGCTGTTGATGGCGCGCGCCAGAGCAGGCATACGGCTTCTCCTCGACCAGGGCATCAGCAAATATAATGATGGATGTCGGCGGAACGCCGAGCAGGTCTACGGCCCGAAAAGCCGCAAGCGTGTGCTCGTGGTCGGTCAGGTCGAGGATGACGCGTCGATTCGCTATGGCTGCCTCGCGCGTCTCAGCAATAACGACCTCGTGCGCCTGGCCGCTCAAGAGCAGCCGGACGCGCAAATCCTCTACAAGCCACACCCGGACGTCGTGAGCCGGGTCCGCCCAGCGCAATCCGACCCCGGCGAAGTCGCGCATCTTTGCCAGATCGTCACCGAGAGGTTGCCTTTGGCGGAAGCGTTGCGCACTGTCGACCACGTCTACACGATCACGTCGCTCGCTGGCTTCGAGGCGCTGTTGCGCGGAATCAAGGTCACAGCGATCGGCTGCCCCTTCTATTCGGGTTGGGGCCTGACTGATGACCGGCAGCCAAACCCACGCCGCGGACGGGCCTTGAGCGTCGAGGCGCTTTTCGCCGGTGCCTATCTCATTTATCCTCGCTACTTCGATCCCGAGACGGGAAGGCAGACGTCATACGAGACAACGGTTGCGGCAATCATGGCAGAACTCGCAGAAGGGGGGACGTCGTCCTCGGGCCCGCGATGGCGCCTTTGGGGACCCTATGGCATTTTCGGATGGCGCCACCTGTTGACCGCGATCGTTGCGCCCGTCATCCAGCGCGTCGGCAACGATCGCGATGTAGAAGATTTCAAGGCCGATCCCATCCGTTTCTTCCGGACTCTGTCGGACAGAAGGCTCCGCATGGTCGGGCGCATTCTCTATCCATTCGGGTGACCGCCGTGAGCTATCTTTCCACTCATGTTCGTGTCGTCGGCGCCCTGCTGGTCCGAGAAATGTCGACTCGTTTTGGATCGAAACCCGGAGGCTATATCTGGGCGTTGCTCGACCCCGCCGCCCACATCCTGCTGATGACACTGATCTTCCGCGGGATCGCCCGCGCGCCGGCGCTCGGCACCAGCTTTGCTCTTTTCTTCGCTACGGGCTACATCGCCTTCCAATTCTACCAGGCGATGACGGGATACCTGAACAGCGCCGTCCGGGCAAACAAGGCGCTGCTCAGTTATCCAAACGTCGCCCCCATAGACACGATCGTCGCGCGCTTTATCCTTCAGGTGGGAACCACCTCTCTGGTGGCCTTCGTCGTGCTCGGCACGCTCGTTACCACAATGCGGATAGAGACCGATCTCCACTGGCCGGCGATCCTGGAAGCGGGGGCGATGGCTTGCCTTTTCGGCCTAGGTGTGGCGCTGGTTAACAGCGTTCTGTTCCTCAAGTATCCGCTCTACGAGCAAGTCTTCAACATCGTCAATCGTCCGCTTTTCCTGATCTCCGGCGTCTTCTTCCTGCCCGATTCGATCCCGGCGCCCTACCACGATCTCGTGCTGATCAATCCACTCGTTCACATCATCATGAGCTTCCGGCAGGGCTTCTACCCGGAGTATCGCGCGATCGGTCTCGACATGGACTACCTTTACGGAATCGCATTTCTGACATTCTTTGCCGGGATGCTTGTGTTCACCCTCTCCAGAAAGACGCTAAGAAACGAATGATTCGGTTCGAGCAAGCGACCAAATATGCCCGCACCAAGGGCATCAAGAAGCCGATCATCGAGGATGTCTCGCTCACCTTGAACCGGGGGAAGAGCGTCGGCCTGCTTGGCCGAAACGGCGCGGGAAAATCAACCCTGCTCCGGTTGATCGCGGGCGCGATCAAGCTCGACAACGGGCGAATCATCCGTCGCGGCAAGATCTCCTGGCCACTCGGTTTCGCGGGCAGCTTCCAGGGCTCAATGACCGGCGAGCAGAATGTGCGCTTCGTCGCCCGCATCTACGGCGTCAATACGGAAGAATTGATCGCCTATGTCGAGGACTTCGCCGAGCTCGGCCCCTTTTTCCGGGCACCAGTCGGCACCTATTCCTCCGGCATGAAGGCACGCCTCGCCTTCGGCTTGAGCATGGGCGTCAACTTCGATTATTATCTCGTCGATGAAATCACTGCCGTTGGTGACACAAACTTTAAGAAGAAGTGCCAGGCTGTCTTCGAGACCAAGCTCCAAGACTCCGACCTGATAATGGTTTCGCACAGCACGGGGACGATCCGCACCTATTGCCATTGCGGCGTCGTGCTGGAAAAAGGCAAGTTGACTTATTATGAAGATGTCGAAGACGCGATCCGGGCGCACGACAAGAATATGAAGGAAAACTAAATGGCGGTCAGCAACGACGCGGCGGTGAACAGGCTTGTAACCGCCCACGCCGACAAGGATAACACGACTGCCAATGACCATGCGAAAAGCAAGGGTATCGCTATTCTTGAGGGGCTACTCGGACGAGAGAGCGCGCCTGTCATTCCGATTAGAGAGCGCCACGATAAGGTCGTACCGGCTGAAAAGCCGGATTGGAAGCCGGCCTGGGTGAAGAAACGCGCGCTGCGCCATACCGTTATCGGGGCCTCTTTTCTTGGCCTCGTCGCCCTGCCCGCAACGCTCGCCTCACTCTACATGGCCTTCATCGCCGCCGATCAATATCACAGTTCGGCATCGTTCGCGGTGCGCAGCATTGAGGGCGGCGTTTCGGGCGACATTCTCGGCATGTTTACCCAGGCGTCCGGTGGCAGCACGGTATCGGACAGCTATATCCTCATGGATTACATCCTGAGCGAACGCATGGTCGCGGCCGCCGACCGCAAGTTCAATCTCGAGGATGTCTATGCGACCCGTGGGCTCGACTATTTCTACGGGATCGGTTCCGAGCTGCCGATCGAGGACAAGCTTGAATATTGGCGAGACATGGTGAGCGTCAGCTTTGATCACGCCTCAGGCATCATGCAAGTAACCGTCAAGGCATTTGACCCGACGCAGTCGCAAGCGATTGCACAGTTCATCGTCGACCAGAGCGACAACCTCGTGAACAGCCTGTCACTTGCAGCACGCAACGACGTGCTGAGAGCTGCGCAGGACGAGGTACTTGCGGGTGAGGCGCGGCTTTCGAAGGCGCGTACGGCGCTGCGCGACTATCGCGACAAATCTCAGGAAATCAGCCCAGAGGAAGGAGCAAAGCTTGCCGTTCAGCTCATTGGCGCGCTGGAGCAGCAACTGACGCAGCTCAACGCGGATCTCGCCACCGCCAAGAGCCAGATGAGCGAGGATACGCCGCGAATCCGCGTCCTGAAGACGCGCATCGAAAGCCTGGAGCAACAGCTCGCCGTCGAGCGCCAGCGACTTGGCACAGGGGAAAGGAAGGCGGTCGCAAAGGGGCCTGATGCGCCGGACGTGGCGGGCCGCATCGCCCAATTCGAGGAGTTGGAAACCGAACGCGAATTCGCCGAGCGTGCGTATACGGCGGCACTGGGGTCTCTTGAGAAAGCCCGTATCGAGGCGAACAATCGCCAGCGCTATCTAGCGCTCTTCATCGAACCGACCCTTTCGCAGCTGGCGCAATATCCTAGTCGGTTGCTGAACGTGTTGCTTGTGGCCCTCGGACTGCTCTTTGCCTGGGGAATCGGGGTAATGAGTTACTACAATATTCGCGATCGGGCGTAATTTTCCCGAGAAGAACGCCTACTCATGAGGCGTCTATTGAGTTCTTCGCAATGGCTCGCGAATGCGCGGGGCGAATTCACGCCTTCAATTCGGCTGCAAGGTTAACGAATGAGCGCATGTGACGTCAGTGTGGTCGTCCCCACCTATAATCGTACATCACTCTTACGAAGAGCACTCAATTCAGTTGCTCAGCAAACTGCTAGGCCGGTTGAAGTAATTGTCGTTGACGATTGTTCTGAATCCGAGGCTCTTAAAGAGGTCCGCGCAATCACTTGCGATTTTTCGAGGCTGCTCAACATCAAGTTGATCGTCAACGAAAAGAATAGCGGCGCAAATTTTTCGAGGAACAAGGGAATTTCCGTCGCGAACGGGCGTTACATAGCGTTTCTCGACAGCGATGATCTGTGGCTTCCGACGAAACTCGAGAGGCAACTCGAAGAGATCAAAAAGGTTGAAGCTGTTACTGACAAGCCCGTGCTCTCCGCCACGGGCCGTTATCGCGTTGATGATCGCGGCGAAATCATAGCACGGCAATTCGGCGGTCATGTCCTAGACCGTCAGAGTATCAGAAGATCGAACTTCATCGGAACCTTGAGTTCGGTCGTGGTGGAGACTTGCGTTGCTCGCCAAGTTCGCGGTTTCAGTGAGGGACTGCCTGCCTCTCAAGATTGGGATTTTTTCATCAGACTAGCTGAACATGTACAATATGTTGGCGTGGCCGAACCGCTTTGCGTTTACGTAGATCATAATACCCAACGAATAACTCTGGATTATCGAAAGAAACTTCGAGGCCACATATCGATTTACAGAACCCACGTCCGCCCCCTGGGGGACGGCGCAAACAGCGCCATGGCCGAGTTCCTGCGAAACATCGCCGAGGACTACCAGGAGCTCGGTAACGAATCCAAGGCGGCTTCCTTCTACGCGCATGCCCTGTCCGCAGACATAGGGTCGAGCCGTCCTGTTCAATTCTTGGTGGCATTCGCTCTCAGAACCTATTTTCGCGTCTTTTCTCCGCCGCGTTTGAAACTGCGACGCTATCAGCGCTATCGCCGTTCGATGGATCGACTACTGCGGAACGAAGCGATCAGGTCAACTATCGACAGAGATCGCCAGGTCATCAAAACGCTCATGACATAGTTTGGGACCAATGACCTTCGTTTGCGCCACGGAATCTGCCTTGACCGTTTAGCAACGCCCGTTAAGTATGCGCCGCCGTCATCATTGAGGAACGATTGAGTGAAGGAATTCAGGAACGCCAAGCATATCGCACTTGTCATCCGCCAATTGGGAGGGCGAAGCGGAGGAGCCGAGCGGATCTACTGTGAGCTTGCCAACATTCTTGTAGAAAGCGGTTATCGCGTAACGTGTCTGCACTTCGACACCAAAGACGCACCGCCCTTCTATCCAATCAGCCCAAAAGCGGAAGTCATCAACCTTTACGGGAAAGCCAAGACAAGGAAACAAGGGCGGGCAATGTTGATCCAGCGCCTTCCCTTCGTCTCCGTACACGCCAAAAATCAGGCTATGTGGCATGAGAAGAATGACTTCTTCCTTTCACAACTGCGGGACTATTTCCAGTTCGCCAAACCCGCTTTGGCGATTAGCCTCATGCCGCCAGCAAATACTGTAGCTCTTCTGGCAGCAGCAGGAACAGAGGTGAAGGTAGTCGCGACAAACCACAACGTACCCAAAGAGGACTATGAGTCTCCACATCGATGGGATCCCAATCCCGTTGATCGCAGGCTCCGCAAGCAGGTTCTCGATCATGCCGCCGCAATACACGTCTTGTTTCCGAGCTTCCGGGACTGGTTTCCGGCGCATTTGAAAGACCGCGTGATTGCCATACCCAACTACATCTCACCAGAATTCGCACAACGACCAAATGCGGAGCGTGACAAAGTCATTCTGGCGGTTGGGCGCCTGGCAGAAGTGAAGAATTATATGCAACTCGCGCGATCGTGGGGGACCCTTGCTAACGATTTCCCTGATTGGAAGGTGATCATCTATGGGACCGGCCCGCAACGGAATGAGCTAAAGGATGAGATTGCGAAATTAGGAATCGGGAAAAGCTTTGTGCTTGGAGGGCACCGCTGCGACCTCGGGCGTGAATACGCGAGATCGGCGATATTTTGCCACCCAGCGCATTTTGAAGGCTTTGGTCTGTCGCCGGCTGAAGCCCTTCACATGAGTGTCCCGGTTGTGTCTTATGCCGACTGCGCTGGCGTCAACCAATTCGTCAAGGACGGCTATAACGGCTTGGCCGTTGAGCGGCATGGAAGTGTTGACGCGTTGGCCGGCGGACTGCGCCGTCTTATAGAGGATCAAGCGTTGAGGGAAGCACTCGGTAGGAATGGGCCTGAGAGCGTGAGCGAGTTCACGCTGGACCGCTACCGCGCAAACTGGGTGAATCTTATCGCGACGCTCACGGAAAGGCCGAATTGATGGCCACACTGGACATTTTGATTCCGCACTACAACGACCCTGAGGGGCTTGCGCTCACGTTGCGGTCAGTATCAAGACAAACATGGCAGGGTGATAAACGTATTGTCGTTGCGGATGATGGGTCGCGGCCCGACATTCGGAAAGCTATCGAAGCGACAGCCGAGCACTCCCAACTAAAGATCGACGTAATCTTCAACGAGGTCAACCGAGGGCGCCCGTACACGCGCAACGTGCTACTGGACTCGATTGAGAGCCCGTACGTCGCTTGGCTTGATGCCGGTGACGAGTGGTATTCTGAGAAGCTTTCCCATCAGTTTGATGAAGTTGAATTGGCCGAATCGGCAAACTGGGGAAAACCTTACTGGATTACCTGCAATTACGACTGGGCCTGGGTTGGCGGCAAAAAGAAGAAGGTCGTTCAACGTACTAACCAGGATCAATTGAAGGCTCTTCTTATAGGCTCGTCGTTGCGCGGCTATCTATGGACTGTACTTGGGCCTGCAGACGCTTTTAAAAACGTTGGATGGTTTGATGAGCGTTTACCTCGCTTGCAGGATTTAGATTATTTCATACGCTTCGTTATACACGGAGGTTCGATTAAGAGTCCGCGTGTCGATAGTCCTCTTTCTATCTATCACAAGTCTGATGTCGGCCGGAACGCAGACGAAATAAGAGGCTGTAACGCCTACCTCTTCGACAAACACCGAGTGCTGTACAATCGGTATGGAGAAAGCTTTAAGCGCATGCGCCTATATCGAATGGAAATGCTCGCGGCCCGATTCGCTCAAAGCAACAAAAGCCTACTGACCACAAGGCGGTATTTTTGGCGCGCATTTCGGACTCATCCTACCGCCTTCCTCCATCATGTCTGGAAAAATGGCTTGAAGGCCTAACACCCGCCACTTACGGAAGTGACGGTGTTGCCGCACTACAAAAGAACGTTTAACGCAAACGCCCATAGGACTATTTCCGCAATGACCGAGACTATTGCTGTCACAATTGGTATCCCGGTTTACAATGAACAGTCGCGCATCTCGCGCGCAATAATGTCCGTTGTCGCCCAGAACATGCCATTTGAGTATGAGATATTGGTGGTTGACGACGGATCAACTGACAATACTGCGCTGGTATTGGATGACCTGAAAAAAAAATTCCCATGTATTCGGGTATTTCAGCACTCCAACAATCGAGGAAGGCCAGCAGCGAGAAGCACGCTAATACAAGAGGCGCGGGGCGAGTTGTTCGCCATGCTGGATGCAGACGATCTCTGGTACCCCCAGAAGATCAGGCGGCAGCTTGATCTAGTAGGAGGAATTGAGGCTTTCCCCGAAGACCTGATGATATGCGGAAATATTCTTTTTGTGGATCATACAATCGGTAAATCATGGGTGAAAGATTTCGCAAAGGCGTATACAGACGCCTATGATCTTCGGCGCGTCCTGCAAAGCGACAACACACCCATTAGCCAGGTTGCGCTCGCCAACACAAAATTCTTGCGCCGAATTGGTCGTTTCGACGAACGCCTATCACGCGCTCAGGATTGGGATTACCTGATACGCTTCTTCTCTGAAGGGGGGAGGATTCGATTTGTCCCCGGAGCACCTTTGGCTCTCTTCAATTTTCGCGCCGAGAACAGAAATCCACTCGAGATTCTTAGATGCATGAATCTAGTAATTAGTAAACACGAAAGGCTGTACAGTGGGCACAATGTTGATCGACGCGCGGTGCGGAAACAAATCCGGACTAATTATATTCAAAAATTCATCGACAAGCGCAAGAACCCTCTGAAACATTTCATGGTGATGAAGGGACTTGTCTAGGCTAGACACAATGAAAATAGTTCTCGCAATAAAGTATGTTAACAACCGCATGGGCGGGGCCGAGCGCGTGGTATGCACGCTTGCGAACGGGCTGGCACAACACGGACATGAAGTCATCATCTCCAATTATGAGGGCCGCGGCCGCCCAAATTTTGATTTAGATGACAGAGTTCGGCTCTTGAACGGTAAAGATTTTCGCGGGCATCAAACAAAGCACGGGCGTCTTAACCGCGCCCTGCCAGACTCTCTCAGGAAAATTCCAAGTGTCGCTTGGTGGAAAGACAATGGAGACATTATTGATCGCTGGAGTAGTTCAATTCTCAGCCATACCCCGGATGTTGTTGTCGGATTTCTACCGCACACATTTACGCCATTGAGCGTCGGATTAACAGGTCGGGTTCCGCTGGTTGTCTCGTTGCAAAACTCTCCTCAGCGGGACCTTTTCGACCCAACGCAGCACAACCCTTCAGCATATGATCGCTGGAAGCGCCAGCGGGCGGCCAAGTTGGCGCAAAGCGTGGTCGTTCTTCGACCAGAGTACATCTCTGCATTGCCGCATGCGATTGCGCGAAAGGCGACTTCTATAGGAAACTCTTTTAAACCATTTAGGGGGCGAAGAGACGATACACAGACGTACCGGCAGATAATTGCGGCAGGTCGCTTCACCGCGGTCAAGCGGTTCGACACTCTCATTGAAGCTATGGATATCGTGCGACGTTCACACCCTGACTGGCGCCTTGTTATCTATGGTGATGGCCCCGAACGCGACCGGCTTCTTAGCCTTCGACGGGAACTGTGGTTGCAACGGAACGTGATACTGCCGGGAACAACGAGCCGGCTACAACATCATATGAAGCAATCGGACGTATTCGTTATCCCATCCATCTACGAAGGTTTTCCGCTCGTGCTGGGCGAGGCCTTCTCTGTCGCTCTGCCGGCCGTAGGTTTTTTTGACTGCACCGGTGTTAACACCATGATTCCTGAGTCCAAAGGAGGCATACTAGCCCAAGAAAGGACACCAGAAGCACTCGCCGACGCGATAGTAAAGCTTATCGACGACGACGAGATGCGCCGTAGATTTGGACGTCGTGCCCAAGATTACATACGAGGTTTCAGCGAAGAAAAGTTCATCTCCTCTTGGGAGAAGGTCCTTCACGACGCAGTGCGGAGTTAGAAAGCCATGGATATTACAATTGGGATTCCGGCCCACAATTCGGCAGGAACAATAGAACGCGCCTTGGATTCCGCGCTTTCTCAGATTTATTCCGGCAGCTATGAAATCGTCGTTGTCGATGATGCGTCCGAAGATGTAACTCCCGCTATCTGCCTGGACTATGAGTATCGCTTTCCGGAATTCATACGTTATGTGAGGATGGAAAAGGCTGGTGTTGCTGCAGCAAGAAATCGGGTGCTGAAAGAAGCTCGGGGGCAATTTATTACATGGCTTGATGCCGATGACGAGTATTTCCCTTATAAGTTGCAAACAAATTTTGACGCAATAAGAGCCCGACAGGAGCAAGGACTGTTATCATCGCAGATAATGTCGATGGTAACCTATTTCGCTAACGATGATCGCGTGCATATAGAAGAGTATCTTGATGATCCTCTAAAGCCAATCTTACACGGGGAACTTCGGGCATATCTTTGGAGTACCATGGCACATCGTGATGTCTATGCTTCAGTGGGCGAATTTGATACCGGATTGTTGCGCGGCGAAGATGCCGACTTCCTGGTGCGATTTGTGTTGGCCGGCGGCAAGCTTGTAATGGCCGGGGCAACTCCACAAATGAGATACTTCTTCACCCTGAAAGGGAGGAGTGGTGAAGATGCTGAGGACATGTTGAATACCTTCCAGCAACGGTATCTCAGCCATTACGAGGCTTTCGGAGATCGACACGCCTATCTGGCCAAACGGTATTGGCAGATTGCTGATTACTATCGACAAAATGAACGATGGGATGACATGTGGAGGTGCCGTGGGCTAGCGATCAAGCACAACTGGGACGAGTACTTTCCCCGCACTATGCGAATTCTCAGCCAGAGCAGAAATTAGGGAGCGATGCCGGCAAGAAATTCGCATTCTGCGGCATTATGGAGAGTTAACGGGAGGACACGAAATTGAGACTGCTGGACGAATATGCGCTGGAATACGGGACAGACAAGGCATCAAACCATCATAACTATACTGCGATTTACGATCGAGTCTTTTCGCCCGTACGGGAGCAAACACGGGGTATCTTGGAGATCGGTATAGGCGGCGCGAATTACAAGGGTGTTGCGGGCAGTTCGCTCAAGATGTGGGCTAGCTACTTTCCAAACGCGAAGGTAGCAGGGATAGACAAAGATCCATCCGCGTATGCCGATTATGGTGACCGTATTACGGCGGTTATTGGCGATCAAACACGGCGGTCTGTTCTTGAGAAGGCACTGAGCTTCTTACCATCCATCGACATTATCATCGATGACGGATCTCACGTTAATAATCTGACCATAGCGACCTTCGAATATCTGTGGAAACGTCTTCGTCCTGGGGGCATCTACGTAATCGAGGATACTCTTTGCGCTAGTGAGTTAAAGTTTGGTAATGTTCGAAGTCAGCTAGACGAGCTTTTGATCACGCTCATACGAGCGCTTGAGACGAACGGCAGAATAATGACAAAGGGTAACAACGCCAACTTCTACAATATCTCCGAGGACTACGTCCTAAATGACTATGAACGCTGGGTGGAAAGCATAGAGCTATATCGGGGCATCTACGTTATTAGAAAGCGTACATCGTAGCAGTACGCTCCGTAAAGGCCGGAGGCACTCCAGCGAGGGCTCGATCCTACCCTTTCCGCTGCAACGATCGAGCTTTCTGCGTCATGATGAGTCCGCAGCCGAATAATATTGTGCTGGGGGTTCATGAACTGGCTGAACACTCACCTGAGCACAACCCTAAGGAGAAACGCATGCCGACTTGCCCGGTGTGTAACAGTTCGAAGTTTGTTTCCTACCGGGGCAGAGAGAATGCGCGGTGTGTGGATTGTGGTTCCAAGGAACGAGCGCGCCTTATGGCGCTCGTTCTGTCCAAGGTTGCGCCGACAGGAAACGGAAAGCCGGTTTTTCACTTCGCTCCGGAAACCGGGATTGCCGACATTCTGATCGAGAGATATGCCGGCAGCTATTCTCCTGCCGACTTCTCGCCAGACCTTTATCCATGGTCGAAGGTACCCTTGACAAAGGTCGACCTGCGCCAGCCTCTTGTACACTTCCCTCCCCAAACTGTTCATGGTTTCGTCCATTCCCACGTGCTCGAACACATCCCGGGGTCAATTGAGCGCATTATCCTCGAGATGAATGAGGCCATAGCGCCCGGCGGTTTTCACTTCTTTCAGGTCCCCATTGAGCCTGGTTGGTACCGGGAGAACATGGACCCCAACTTACCCGGCGAGCAACGGAGAAAGGATTTCGGCCAGGACGACCATTTCCGAATGTTTGGCGCCATGGACTTTCACGAGCGGATCCTAAGGCTCTTCGAGGACTTTCAGCCCATCGATCTCACGAAACACATCGGTTTCCAGGAATTACGAGATGCAGCAGTGCCAGCGAGTTCGCTGTCGCGCTTAACCGGTCACAGCGTCTTTGCGTTCCTGAAGAGGTGAAAGCTCCACCGCTTTCGGTAGCGACGTCTAGTCCCGCCGGCGGCAAACCGTTTCGCCAACGCTAGACGAATTCGGTTCTGCGCGCCAAACGCCATCGAAACCCTGAGCTTGACACAGAGAATGATTTCCACAATTGGATTTGCCTTCACAGGACCACGTGGCCAGCAGCACATAACGGGGGAAAGATGAACGTCATTAGCTTGGGCCACGCCTGCCAAGTCGCACATCAGCTCAAAAGGCTCGGGATTGCGCAGAGAACCCATTTCTTTGATTGGATCGTGTCCCATCACGACGCCCTTATTAAGAATCTCCATCTCAACTTGGACGGTGTGCTTTTTTCAGAGGGTGTAGCGTTCAACGGCAAACGGACGCACTTGAGAGACGTGGCAACAGGATTTTGGTTCTATGGGCACGACTTTTCCGGAGTTCATAACCGAACGGGTACCGTTAGTGATGAAGAATTGGACGAAATTAAAGCCAAGTACCTGAGACGCAGCCACAGGACGAAATTGGCGCTCTCAGCAGAGAGAGTAACGGTTATTCGCCATTTTTTTGAGACGCCGTTTAGGCAAGCGGAAGCAGAGCAGCTCGAAATCATAGAGAGACTAGAAACACTGTACCCATCAACGCAGTTTTCATATTGGTGGGCCACAGAGTTGTCTACGCAGGGACGCACACCACCGAGGGGCCGCTTCTTGTTTGCCCCAAAGAGTGACGACTGGAAGGGCGACGACCACGCTTGGGACGTTGCGGCTAAACTGTTCTCTTAAACCGGATCTCACGCGTTGTCACATTTATCAGGCGGCTCTGACGTAATTTCGGCAGGGCCTAGAAGAAGACTTCGAATTGCGGACGTCTCTCTCTCAAAAGCGTCTCAAGAATAATAAACAGAGGGCTATCGCGAAGGGCCACAACGGCCATGCGTCGCTCTGACGAGTTCCGTCGGTTCGACTTTACGAAAGCCACATTGCCGGGGAATGATAAGATTGAGAGGGAGGCCAGTCCGGAACTAACGATGGCAATTACTGATTTGATTGAAGAAATCGAGGCGCTCAAACGACCCGACCGGGACGTTGACGTAAAGATCGCCCTTCTTTTTGGTTGGCAACGGAAGGTTGAATATGCGGGATCGGGCATCCCGAGCCGAAATGTCATTTGGTATTGGCAAGGAGAGGCAAGCGCTAGGTTACCGCACTTTACTGGATCAATCGACGCTGCCCTGCAACTCCTCGATACCGTTTCTCCGCGCTTTACCGGTGGATTCAGTTGGATCATGCACGAAAGCGACAAAATCGCAACTACGAGCATTAACGACTATCCACACTGCCATGCAGCTACGCCGGCATTGGCTCTTTGCGCCGCAGCACTGAAGATAAAACAATCACAGTCGGTTGAGCAACTGTAATGGAGCTTCGCATCCGCCATTGTTCAACTAAGAAGCGGATCGCGGCGGTAACCTGCCGTCTGCCATAACTTCTTTGCTTCAGCCGCAAGTCGACGTTTCTCAAGGCGCAATTCTGTGAGATCGTGCAGATCTTGGGCGAGATGTTTCGCGATGATGTCCAAGAGAGATTTAATATCTGCCTGCAACGTCGAGTGAACGAATAAGTGATCGTTCTGCAGCGAAAAGATATGTGAATACCCAATCTCTTTCATTAATCGCTGGACGTCAGCCACTGTACTCGGCCGGAGACTCTCGACCTGAACATAGCACTGGTTCGACTGCAAAAATGCAATTGCGCCGCTAAGCACAGCAAACTCATGCCCTTCCACGTCGATTTTTACACACACCTTCTCACGCGAGAAAGAAAGCACGTCATCAAGTCGTTTGGCTTGTATCCGAATCACCTCACCTGACTTTGCGGCAGCTGTTACGATACCGTTTGCACCAGAGAGCGGCGAAACGAGATTGAATTGTACCTGTCCTGCCTGTGACGATAGTGCAAGATCATATGCCCTGATTTTCGACGCCGTGGTCTGAAGCGCAATGTTCTTCTTGAGAAGCTTAAATGCCTCCGGGGCCGGTTCGAAGGCATGGATTTGACGTAGGTTCGGCAGGCTTGATGCGTATATTGAATAGACCCCAATGTTTGCGCCGATATCAACAACCTGGGTCGCCTCAAGAAACGCGGCGACTTCCCTGAACGATCGAATCGCACAAGTTTCGTAGTCGAATGTGAGGTCCAAGCGCTTCTTTGATTCGAGCGAAAAGCTGCCAAAGATGGTGTTGATAGTGTCCTGCATCGAATTCCTTATTTAACTTTTGCAGCCAAGTTTGTAGAACAAGACCAGGTGGGCACCCTGCCTTCTACAGTTGGCTGGAAACCTACATAGTGGTCGTGCAAATGCAAGGCGGTCGATGCAATTTGCAGCATTTCACAATCGGGAGTTCAGATGGGTTTCGCATCTCTGATCGAGGACCTCGGGAATCTGCAGGCACCAAATCGGCGAGCTGATGAAAGGATTGCACTTGCGATTGGCATGCGCGAACGGAGACAAACGTTCCGCGAAAAAGGTGAAATCAAGGAGCAAGTGTACTGGTACTTGGGAGAAAAGGCGTTTCCCCGAATACCTCTGTTCACCTCTTCTCTGGATGCCGCGATGGTGGCCGTCGAGATGGTTGCTCCATTCACATTGGGCGTAGCCTTCAGGCGCTTCGGCAAGGGATCAGCTGTTCTTAATGAAGGCGAGCATTTCGATGCAGCTACTCCGGCAATTGCTTTGTGCATGGCGGTGCTTAAGGAAATGGAAAACAAGGCATGAAGCTCCCGAGGGTAGCGAAGCGTCGGATTGATTTTCAGATCCACCTGGGCAGCATAGTATGGCCCTAACGGCGCGCGCTTACACTCTCACCTAACCGATTAATAACGTCTTCTAAACTGGAGGCGTCGCCGGTCTTGGAATCCAAATAGCGAGAACACAAAATGAAGCTCGCAGCGAAAATCTCCTGCACTGAGCGTTCTCGTGTGCTCCGTCGCCGCTTTTGCCGATCATCCGTCGCCCCCCAGCCCGCGTAAAAAGGCAAGCCATAGCAAGTGACAGGAATACCCCGAAGCAGCGCTTCGAAGCCCATCAGCGATGTAATCGTGTAAACGTGGTCGACGCTCTCCAGCGCGTCGGCGGGGGCGATGTCCTCCTTCAGAAGGTAGCTTATGTCCGCCACATCTGCCGGGTTCGAGAGGCCAGCCCGAGTGCCGTACAGCACCTCTGGGTGCGGCTTGTAAATGATCTGCGCATCCGGATTCTCGGACGCTGCCAGCCGGACGAGGTCGTTGTTGGTGACGGGCCGGTCGCAGCCGAACGCGATCGCCGCATCGGTCTCCACCTGGCCAATCACCAGCACGCGCCGCCTGGTCTTCGGGCCCAAAAGGGTATCGAGATCGACCCGTTTTCCCATGTTGTATTTGCTGACGCGCAGGTCGAGGAGCATGCGGATACACTTGTCCGCGCGCTCCATCAACGGCTTGTCCGCGGCAAAATCGTAGGTCTGCAGCGTGTGCTCGAGATCTGAGACGTTCTGCGCGTCATAGTGCATCGTCCGTGAATCGACGATCAGCGAGGCAGGTGGTGATCTATGCGCGCCCAAGGAAACAGAGCGAACAAACCCATCTTCGACGTGGAAGAACGAAATGCCCAAGCGGCGGCAGAAGCGCTTGAGAAGCGGTGGGTACTTGAACCCCCAGACATATACCTCGGGTTGCCGATATAGGAGCAAGCGAAGCGGCCAGCCTTCGAGGACCATGCGCCACTGCTTGCGGCTCACCACCTTGCAGTCCCGTTCAGGAAACCATCGGGGAACGTAGGCTTTCCACGGACCAAAGCCAAAAAAAATTGCCGTTCGACGGGTGGCCATCACAGCCGATCTTCTCTGATCTCGCGCATGGAGGTCGTTAGCAACACAAGACTCACGACAAAGCACACCAGCGCGAACTCGATAACGTATCCTTTGTCCAGTCCGTCGGCGCGGTATTCAGCATAGACGGCGCTGCGGAACCACATGATGATGTGCACAAGTGGATTGTAGAAGATGACATCACGGAAGGGGTTCGGCAGTGTCTCTGGCAGGAAGAAGACACCGGAGATCATGAAGAGCGGCCGGTTGATGATGCCGAAGATTTGCTCGTAGATTGGAAAGCGTGCGAACATCACGATATTGATCGTGCCCATGCCGAGCCCGAGCACGGCAGCCGCGCCGGCGGCTTCGATCATGCCGGCAATGTTCATCGGCTGGGTGACGCCACCGAGTTCCATGATCAGCAAGAAAATAAGAAAACTCACCAGCGCATCGGTCATAAACTGCAGGATAAAGCGCGAGATGATCGCATCAAAGGGTGAGACGACGGGGTAGGAGAGCAGCGTTTTGTTCGCCTGCATCGTGCCAGCCATAAAGGAGGACATGCGCTGGTAGAAAGTGAACGGGAGATAGCCGCTCGCGAAGAATAGCGGAAAGCTCAGGCCCAGGGCCGGCATTCGTGCGAAGGCCTGAAAGATCACCGTCATCATCGCGACATGCGCCACTGGGTCGAAGATCGCCCAGAGATAGCCGCCCGGCTTCGAACCGTAGCGCGTCGACATTTCGCGCACAATGAGCGCCGCCGTCACCCGCAAGTGCTGTTCAATGAGCTTCACGTCCGCCTCGTGTCGATGATGCGCGAATTAGCTTCGCGCCGGCATATTCCACAAATGGCGCTTCCTGGCAAATCTTCACGCCAAACCGTAAGCGGCCTTCCGCAAAAAAGACCGCCTTGACCATTTTCGATCAAGGCGGGCAGGCGGGCCCCACTAGGAGGTGAAGGTCAAGCCCCCGTTGGCCGCGCTCAAACCGACCGGGACGGAGTTGAGCTCACCTTTCTCAATCCCAACAGGGTGGCCCTTTTTCCGGATCGGTGCCGGAGTATGTGCTTTCGCGACCGGCCTTGGTGGAGGTGACAGACGCCCGGAAATGGCCGTGCACGGCCAGCACGTGGATTTTGACGCCGCGCCGCTCCGCCGGGAATGCAGCCGGGTTTTCCTTGCGGGCTATTTTCCTGAGGCGAAGGTGCGTAGCACCCGGTCACGTCCCTCGCCAGCTTAATCCGGGCAGGTCCGTTGCCCGCCACGGGGGAGCGGCCACGGCCAAATAGGCGCTGGTGACATCGAACTGGCTTGAATGCGTCCGCCACTCACCATTGAATTTCGCGACGCAATCGCGGAGAGGGTCCTGGTAAGTCTCGTCGATCAGTACCGATCGCATGCGTGAGAGTACATCCGCATAGCCGGCCTCGGCCGCGAGGTTGTGCATCTCACCCGGGTCGCAGTCGAGATCGTAGAGTTCATCCATGTCGCCGGGCGAGAAGATGTATTTGAAGTTGTCGCGAGACACGATTATCCGCTGCGAATAGAGGAAACGCAGGCCGTGATACTCGGCGAGCAGATAGTCCCTTCCCTGCTGGCTCGTCTCAAGTACCTGCGCCGAGCGGTCCTCCGCCTGCCTGGGCGCGTAACTGACGCCGAGCAACGACAGCGCCGTCGGCAGGATGTCCATATTGAGCGCCAGGCCGTCCCGCTTTCCGCTCTGCAACGATGGATGGCTGAAGACCAGCGGCACCCTCATGGCTTCGCCATACGGGAGGCCCTTGTCGATGAGCCCCCCGTGCGCGCCGGTGATGTCGCCATGGTCCGACGTGAACACCACAAGCGTCTCTTCTGCCAGGCCGCTGTGATCGACATAGTCGAGGAGCCGGCCAATCTCATAGTCGAGCATGGCCACATGATCGCAGTAGTAGCCGATATAGGCGACGAGCTCCTCCTCGGTGCTCGGATGGTTGCGATAGAAATCATCTCGCTCGCGCTTAACGCGCCGCGGCTTGCCTGAAAGATCGTCCGAGAAATTGCTCCAGGGGTTAATCTTCGTACGGTCGGTGACGCCATGGAAGTCGTCCGAGATCAGGTGCGGCCCATGCGGATCCCAATATTGTACCATGGCGAAGAAGGGTCCAGATCCGCCTTTCAGATCTTGCAGCATGTCGATGATCTGGTCGGTCAGGTAATGGCAGGGCGTCGACGCCTGAGGCCCGCCCCATCGGCCGGCCGCCATGGTCTGCTGGTTGGGGTTGAAGTGGGTCCCGGTTCGATGCGGTAGCTCAGACCGTTCGACAAGAGATAATCGTTAAAAGCCTTGGCCTTGACGATGTTGCCATAGCCGGCCGGAGCGCCGCCCTCGAAACCGTAGTCACCCGGGCATTTCTCCACGCCTACGTGCCATTTTCCGACAAAGCCGCAGCGATAGCCGGCGCGACGAAGATCATTGTGCAGCAACCGCTCCGGCCGCGCGAGCTCGCGGGCGAGCGCATGATACATGTCGCAATTGGTACCCATGCCATGGGTGAAGGCATAATCGCCGGTAAGCATCGAGGCGCGCGACGGCGTGCAGAGCGGCGAGGTGCAATAGGCCCGGTCGAAGCTCACGCCGTTCTCGATCAACCGATCGAGGTTCGGGGTCTTTACCGGCACCGTCTTGCGCGGCCCGAGGCAGTCCCATCGGAGCTGATCGACGCCGATGAAGAGCAGGTTCTTCATGATCGATATGCCCTCCCTAGGTGTTTTGGATCAGTCGAGGTCGTCACGGATGCAGGCCTTGAAGTGTCCTTTCGCCGTTTCTCGCAGAGGCGGCACTATGCCGGCGCACGCCTCGATCGCGACCGGGCAGCGGGTGCGGAAGACGCAGCCGCTGGGGGGATTAGCCGGGCTCGGTATGTCACCCTTGAGGATCTGCCGGTTGGGGCGCTGCGAAGGATCGGGCGACGGAACGGCCGAGAGAAGCGCGCGCGTATAGGGATGCTGCGGGCTGGCATAGAGCTTCCGGCTGGGCGCCATTTCCATAATCCGCCCGAGATAGAGCACGATAACGGTATCGGCGACATATTCGACCACAGCAAGATCATGGGCGATAAACAGCATGGTAAGGCCCAGGCGAACCTGCAGGTCGCGCAGCAGGTTGACGATCTGCGCCTGGATCGAAACGTCGAGCGCCGATACCGGTTCGTCGGCGACAAGCAGATCAGGCCCGAGCGTCAGCGCCCGTGCAATGCCGATCCTCTGCCGCTGACCGCCGGAAAATTCATGCGGGTAGCGGGAGATCGCGTCGGGCGGCAGGTCCACCGACGCGAGCGCCTTGGCGGCCTTCGCGATCCGGTCGGATTTGCTGCCGATACGCTGAATATCCAGCCCTTCCGTGAGAATTTCACCGATGGTCATGCGCGGCGAGAGGCTCGCGAAGGGATCCTGGAAGATATACTGGACGCGCGCATGCATGCGACGCAGTTCGCGGCGGCTAAGGCTCGTCGTTTCGACACCGTCGAAACGAATACTGCCGGAGGTCGGCGGGACCAACTGCGCGACCATGCGGCCGATGGTGGTCTTGCCGCTGCCCGACTCGCCGACGAGGCCAACAACCTCCCCGCGCCTGATGTTGAACGAGACGTCCTGGACGGCACGGACGACCGATCCGCGCCCGAATGCCACCGGGGCGAAATCTTTAGTCAGCCCGCTGACCTCAAGGAGCAATTCATCTGACATTGTTCAGATCTCCTGCCAGCGAATGCAGCGACTGAACTGGCCATCGCCGGTTTCGACGAGCGGCGGGTAAGCCGCGGAGCAGGCCTCGATCCGATAGGGGCAGCGCGGTGCAAACGGACAGCCCTCAGGCAGGTTCATGAGACTTGGAACCGATCCGGCAATGGTCGGCAGCGGCGTACCCGCTTCCTTGAGACGCGTTGCCGTTCCAAGCCGCGGCACAGAGCGCATCAGCCCCTTGGTGTAGGGGTGGCGCGGATGGGCAAAGACACGCGCCACGCTACCGGTCTCGACAACCGAGCCGGCATACATGACTGCCACGCGCTCGGCGATCTCGGCCACGACCCCGAGGTTATGGGTGACAAACAGCATGCCCATGCCGCGTTCGCGTTGCAGATGGCCGAGCAGGTCCAGAATTTGCGCCTGGATGGTGACATCGAGGGCAGTTGTCGGCTCATCGGCGATCAGCAGCGTCGGGTTGCATGCCAGAGCCATAGCGATCGTCGCCCGCTGCCGCATGCCACCCGACAATTCGTGCGGATATTGTCCGGCACGCCGGCGCGGATCGGGAATGCCGACGTCCTCCAGCCGCTTAATGGCATCGGCCAGAGCCTCGCGACGGGACTTGCCGAGGTGAATGCGGATCGGCTCGGCAATCTGCTCACCGACAGTATAGACCGGATTGAGGCTGGTCAGTGGTTCCTGAAAGACCATACCGATATCGTTGCCGCGCACACGGCGCAGAGCCTCGCCGCCAATGCTCTGCAGTTCGACCACCTCACCCGTCTTGCGTCTGAGGCGAAGCGTTCCAGCGGCGATACGGCCGACGCCTCGCGGCAGGAGACCCATGATCGAAAGGCTCGTCACCGACTTTCCAGAGCCGGACTCGCCGACCAGTGCCACGGTTTCTCCCGTCGCCACGGAAAGATTGAGGTGGCGCACGGCGACGATCTCGCGATCGGCGATCCGAAAAACCGTGGTCAGTCCAGAAATTTCGAGGATCGGCTCTACACTCATCTTCAGTCCAAAAGGCCGGTTTGACGCAGGATGCGATCGATGATCGCGGCCTCTTCGTCGTTGAGGGATCGTTGCGGACGGGCCATGATGTTGGTGTCGATGACGCCGAGCCGGCGCATGGCGGTCTTGAAAGCGCCCACGCCCGCAGAACCTGCACTGGTCCGCGGCAGGCTGACCCAGACCATCTCAAAAAGCCGGCAAAGCCTCTCCTGTTCCTGGCGCGCGGCGGTGAAATCGCCCGCCTGGCACAGGTTCCACAGGCGCACATAGCCATGTGGATCGACGTTTCCGAGGCCGGGCACGATGCCATGCGCCCCCATGTTCACGACGCTGTCGGCGACGATCTCGGATCCGGTCATCACAAAGAAGTCGGCGAGTTCGGCAGTGTCGGCCATGACGTAGCGAAGATTGCCATCGTCACCGCTTGAATCCTTGAGACCGACAACGGTGCCTTCACGCGCGAGCGTAACGGTGGTTTTGCGCTCGAGCTTTGTGCCGACGCAGACCGGAATGTCGTAGGCGATCACCGGGATGTCGACCGCCTCCCGGATGTAGCGGAAGTGGTCGATGGTCTCGGATTGATTGGTGCGCGTGTAGAACGGGGCGGTCACGACAACCGCGTTGGCGCCCGAGGATTGCGCCGCTTTTGCGTGAGCAATCACGCGCTCCGTTGTGGGATCTATCACGCCGGCCAGGATCGGCACGCGACCGCCCACCCGCTCGACCGCGTGTTCGATGATTCGCCGCCTTGTGGCTTCGTCGTGGAACACGACCTCGCTGGTCGAGCCGAGCACGAACAGGCCGTGCACACCACCGTCGATGAGATGATCGATGACACGCGTGAACGAAGGGTAATCCACTTCGAAGTTCGTGGTGAGCGGGGTGACGACTGGAGGGATGACGCCGGTAAAGAGGGGCATTTCAGACCTTTCACTTGAGTTCGGAGCGCGGGTCGAAGGCATCGCGAAGCCCATCGCCCACGAAGTTGATGGCAAGGACGGTCACGACGAGTGCTGCGCCGGGGAACATCCATTGCCAGGGATAATTTTCGAGGACATGCGTCGCGCGGGCGGCGTTCAGCATGTTGCCCCAGCTCGCTTCCGGCGGTGTGACGCCGAGGCCGAGGAAGGAGAGCCCTGCCTCCAGCAGGATCCCGCTTGCCACCTGCAGCGTGGCATAGACCACGAGAATATCGATCGTATTGGGCAGGCCGTGCCGGATCAGCAGGTGCCACAGACCGGCGCCCATACCGCGCGATGCCACGACGAAATCCCGCTCGCGCAACTCCAAGAGCCGGGCTCGGACCATGCGCGAGAGCACCGGCCACGACAGCAGCGAAATCACGAGGATCGTCGGCACGATGCCGCTCCCGACGATCGAGGCGAGGACCAGGAGGAAAATGATTGGCGGCAAGGTCATGGCAAGGTCCACGAACCGCATCGTAGCACCGTCGACGAGGCGCCCTCCGAAGCCGGCGACGGCGCCGATGAAGAAGCCGATAACCGTCGAAATCGCCATCGACGCAGTCGCCACGAGCAGCGAGATCCGACCGCCCTGCATGAGCCGCGCCATGATATCCCGCCCGACCCCATCGCTCCCGAGCCAATGGGCTGACGACGGCCCCTGGTTCATAGCCAGGAGGTCGATGTCGTTAGGCTTGTAAGGCCACCACAGATCATAGGTAAGAGTGAGCAGCAGGATCGGAATCAGGATTGCCGAGCCGGCCACGGCCGCGCCGTTGTTGAGAAAGCGCGACATCGCGCGACGGATGGGGCCGGCCGAACTGGTCTTCGTGAGGCTCATCGTCTTACGCCACCTTGATGCGCGGATCGACAGCGGCATAGGCGATGTCGGTCAAGAGGTTGACGAGGATGACGCAGGCGCCGGTCAGCAGCGTCGCACACATGATCACCGGATAGTCGCGCCGGACCACGGCGTTGATCATCAAGAGGCCCATGCCTGGCCAGTCAAACACGCTCTCTATGAAGATGGCACCCCCGATCGCGATACCGATCGTGGATCCGATCAGCGTGATCACCGGCAGCAACGCATTGCGCACCGCATGCTTGACGATAACCCAGAACTCGCGAACGCCTTTGGCGCGCGCCGTCCGCACGTAATCCTGCGATAGCACCTCGAGCAGGGAGGAGCGCATGTATCGCATGATCAGCGCACCATGGCCGATCGATAGCAGCGTGGCGGGCAGAATGAGGTGCGCCAGCAGATCGCCGACGGACAAGGGAGCGCCCGGTGTCAGCATGCCGCCGGCCGGCACCCACCGCAAGACGACCGCAAATACATAGAGCCCCAAGAGGGCCGTCAGGAAGGCCGGGCTCGATATGCCGACGAAGGCAGCCGTTGAAAGCGAGAGATCGGTGAATTGGTTGCGCCGGACCGCGGCAAGAATGCCGGTAGCGATTCCGACGACGACGGAGATGGCAAGCCCGCTGAACATCAAGAGGAGCGTCGGTCCGATGCGGCCGACGACGAGCGGCAGAACCGGTTCGCCGCCGCGCTGGATCGAATAGCCGAAATCTCCGGTCACGGCCGCACCAAGCCAAGCGAAATATTGCACCGGCAGCGGCTGATCGAGGCCGAGGCGTGTGCGTAGCGCCACAAGGTCCGAGGCTGACATTGGGACTGACGGGTTGATGTAGGCATCGATAGGGTCACCGGGCGTGAGCCGCAGTAGCGTGAAGATGAGGACGGTCAGAGCCAGGAGCATGAGCAGGCCGATGACCGTGCGGCGGAGGACATATTGCAGCATGTTTCACCAACCGGGTCCCTACAGCGCGCGCGTATCATCAGACGCGCAAAGGACGCTGTAGCACTTTGAATTGCTGCATGTTTTGTCCTTAAATCGGCTACGATTTAAGGACACATGCAGTAGGGGAAGCGGCCGGACTCGACCGTCCGACCGCCCCCGGCCCGCCCCACTATGGAGCGATATCCCACTTCTCCGGGTGGGAGACGAATGGGCCGCCGGCCGGAGCAGGCGTCCAGAAGAAGTCCTTGAGCTTGCTCGACGCTACCCCATAGCGGCTTGCGACCCACATCGGGCTCCAGGGAAGCTCAGCGTTCATCTCCTTGCAGACCTGCTGCCACTTGGCGTCCGCCTTGGCCGGATCGGTCTCCGCCATGGCCGTGTTCAATGCCTCGGTGAGCTGAGGCATCTCGACACGCATGATGTTGTTGCCGGCGGGCGGTATTTGCGCGGCGTTGAGCCCGATGTTGAGCGAAGCCGGGTTGGGGCCGTTCTGCAGGCCGGCGTAGACCAGCGGGAACTCCTGCCACTTTTCGCTTCGGACGATGCCGTTGTAGCTCGGGACATCGAGGGCGCGCGGGACCACGTTGATGCCGACCTGCGCGAGCATGGCCTGGATCGCAGCCATGACGTTGGCGACCTGCGGCGTATTGTAGTAGGTAAGCCACTGGATCGGCTTGTCGCCGTTGATGTCGTCCCAGCCCGCCTCCTCAAGCAATTCCTTCGCCTTCTGAGGATCGTAGGCATAGTCGTTAACGCCGTTCGGAACGAGCCGCGGCGCGACGTAGCCGCAGTTGGCGAGCTTTGCGGCTCCGCCAAATAGGCTCGAGATGATGGCGTTTCGATCGATGGCGTGCATGACCGCCTGACGCACGCGCAGGTCATCCCAGATTCCAGCTCTGTGATTAAAGCCGATATAGTTCACCACATAGGAATCGCCTTCGATGATCCGGAAGTCGTCATTGCCCTTGAAGGTCTTGGCGTCGTCAGGCTCGGCGAAGGTGAACTGGATCTCTCCCGCCGAGAGTGCCGAGACGGCTGCAGCGGGGTTGGCGAAATACCGGTTGATCAAGCGAGCCACCTTCGGCTTGCCTGCCCGATAGCGGTCGTAGGCAGCCATTTCGACATACTGATCGCTGACATACTTCACGAACTTGAACGGACCGGTGCCGACAGGTTTTGTCGACCACCACGGGCTCTTGGCGACTTCCTTGATGTCGATCTTCGACAAGGCGTGCTCCGGCAGCATCATCACCTGCGACAGAACGGATAGGAAGGCCGAGTTGGGCTTGCTGAGCTTTACGACCGCCGTGCGCTCGTCAGGAGTCTCGATGGAGGCGATGTCGGCGAGCCGCGCGGCAAAAATACTGCCGCTGTCGGCGTTCTTGGCGAATTCCAGGGTGAACTTCACATCCGCTGAGGTGAAGGGTTCGCCGTCATGCCACTTCGTGTCGACCAGCTTGAAGGTGTAGGAAAGGCTGTCTTCGCTGACGGTGAAGTCGGATGCGAGCGCTCCGACGAGCTTTGACAGATCGGATGTGTAGATGACCAGCGGCTCGAAATAGGTATTGAGCCAGGTAAAGCCGGCGGTGGCAGTCAGCGGATTGAAGTTGCCCGGGAACCCGCCCGGCCCCACGTCGAAACCGCCGACAATGGTCTTTTCCTCCTGCGCCTCGACCGGCGTGGACACCATCGCGGTAGCGCTGGCAAAAGCAAAGGCTGCCGCCGCCAGAAGGCGGCCGAAATTCCGTCGATGCATGTTCTCCTCCTCCTTTATTCGGTTTACTGCTGGACCGGCTCGACCTCCTCCTCGGGCCGGTTCATTGCGATGACCCTCCTGATCCCGGAATAGTGTTCGCTGAGGCGCCTGCGGGCGGCTTCGACATCTCTGGCCGCGACGGCTTCGACGATCTCATGGTGATCGCGCCAGGTGGCCAGAGGGGTCGGGTTGGTCAGATTTGCGATGCCGGAAGCCTTGTAGAAAGCAGACCAGAAGATATCGATCAGCGCGCTCAGCATCTTGTTGTTCTGGCAGCGGAACAGAAGCTGGTGAAACTGCTGGTCTTCTTCGGCAAAGCTCTCACCGCGCTCGGCGCGCTGACGCATGCGATCGGTAACATTCCGAAGCTCGGCAATATCCTCCTCGCCGATCGTCTCGATGGTTCTGTCGATAAGACCGGTTTCCAACACGCGGCGGATCTCCTGCAACTCCTCGACGTCGCGCAGCGAAGGCTGCAGACCATAGGCAAGATTGTCCAGCAATGGCGCAAACGAGAACTCCTTGACGAAAACCCCGATGCCGCGTCGCGTCTCGAGGATGCCGACCGATTCCAGCGCCTTGATCGCCTCGCGCACGGAGTTGCGTCCGACCCCCAATTGCTGCGCCAGGAAAGTCTCCGGCGGCAGGGCTGCGCCAGCTGTAAGATTATTGTCCTCTATATAGCTGCGCAGGCTCTCCTGCACGCTGACGTGCAGGAGCGGTGGACGCGCCAACGGCTTTATCGGCTTGGCCAAGAACTGCTCCCTGTCACTTTGACCTCCAACATGGTTGAGGTATATCGACTTGTAGGATATCTTGCAAGTCTATAAATCTCGAGCGGTGAATTCCGTCAGCGGCACTTCGAGAGCTGTACTGAATTCCGAGGCCGCAAAGGGAGGTGAGGTGTGGGGGCATGCGCAAAGTTCGAACGACAGGATGGTCGCTGGGGCCGCATTCACGGAAATTGGGCGACGCTGCTCTTGCCAATAAATGACGACGATTCGATTGATTTCGGGCGCCTCGCCGACGAAATCGACCGCCTGATCGCAGCCGGCGTGGACGGAATCTACTCGAACGGCACAGCTGCTGAATTCCACAATCAGACAGAGGTAGAATTCGACGAGATTCAGCAGCTGCTGGCAGATCGCTGCAAGCCCGCGGCGATGCCCTTCATCATCGGCGCCTGCCAACCTGATCCCCGGATCTCCCTGGAGCGTGTGCGCCGGGCGGCAAGGTTCGAGCCGGAGGCAATCCAGGTAATCCTTCCGGACTGGTGGCCGGTCACCGCGGCGGAGGCGACGGATTTCCTTGGGATGACCGCAGAGGCGGCCGGTTCGACACCGCTGGTTCTCTACCAGCCGCCGCATGCAAAGCGCGTCTTTGCTCCGGCCGAACTGGCGGCGATCCTCGAACCGGTGTCCGAGGTCGTCGGCGTCAAGCTCGGAGACGGAGACTCATCCTGGTACGAGCAAGCCCGCCAACACCTCGACCCCTGGGGGATTTATGTTCCCGGACATCATCTTGCGACGGGCGTCAACCAAGGCGTTGCCGTTGGGGCATTCTCGAACGTCGCCTGTCTCAGCCCATCGGGAGCACAGCGCTGGACCGCTTCCATGGCCAGTGACATCGAGCAGGCACTAGACGTGGAGCAACGGCTACGCGCTTTCCTCGAAGTCCACATCACACCGCTAGCCAAAGTGCACGGCTATTCGCATGCCGCACTGGACAAGTTGCTGGCGGCGATCGGAGGATGGACGGACGTCGGCACCCGATTGCGCCGGCCGTATCGCTGGCTCGATCCCCAGATCGTATCGGGACTGCGGGAGAAAGCCAAAGCCGCCCTCCCCGAAATCATGCTGTGATCGCCGAGGTAAGCATCATGACGCCGCCGAACATTTTGATGATCATGACGGACCAGCAACGTCGGGACACGCTTGGCGTCTACGGCTGCGACTGGATCCCTGCGCCTAATCTCGACCAGTTGGGTAACGCCGGAGCGGTCTTTGAGCACTGCACCGTCGACAACCCCATCTGCACCCCTTCGCGCGCCAGCATCCTTACAGGCAAGCCCGTGCCGGGCCATGGAGTTGCGCGGGTACATGACAATCTCCCCCCAGATGAAGTGCTTTTCACGGAACGACTGCGACAGGAAGCCGGCTACCGCACCGCGCTTTTTGGCAAACTCCATGTCAGCAGTCGGCTGAAGGAAGAACACGAGCGGCACCCGCATGACGGTTTCGATATCTATGAATGGTGCCTCGAACCGTCGGTTGCGATGGAAAGCCCGTTCAACGGCTATACCGCTTGGCTTCGCGAAACCGCACCGGATTTCCTCGCAGCACTTCAGCGCAACGGCCGCGGCGAGCTTCACCACCCGGAGGCCTTGCACATGAGCAATTGGGCGGCTGATCGCACCATCGCGTTCATTCAGTCGATGAAAGCGGAAAGGCAGCCGTTCTTTTGTCTGATGAGTCTGTTCGATCCCCATGATCCCTATGAGGATTACCCGTCCACGTTCAGCAATCGAATAGATCAAGCGAAGGTTCCAGATCCGATCCCTTCGCGCACCACGCGACCCGATTGCGTCCAGCGGGAGCAGAAAGGTTCCTATCTCGGGCGTTTTACGGATTTCTCGCCGGAAGAAATCCGCAAGATTCGCATCGGCTATGCCGCCTCGATCGCGTTCCTTGATGAGCAAATCGGTCGCGTTCTGAAGGCACTGGACGATATGGGGCTAACGAACGACACGCTGGTCATCTTCGTGTCCGATCACGGCGATCAACTTGGCGACCACGGGCTCTTCGTCAAGGGAGTGGCACTCTACGAGCCTACGGTCGGGGTACCATTGCTATTGCGCTGGCCAGGCCACATCGCCGCCGGAACGCGGTGCACCGCGCTTGCGCAGGGCCGCGACGTTGCTGCCACATGTCTTGCGGCAGCGGGCCTTAGCACACGGTCATGCCCGCAAAGCGAGGATCTCGTTGCCGTGGCAGCGCGGAACGCAACCCAGCGCAGCAGCGCGATCTGCGCTTACCGCAACTCCGGCGTAAACGACAGCGGCAGCTTTTGGGATCCCTCGATGCAGGCGACCATGGCGCGCGACCAACGCTTCAAGCTTGCTCTCTACACCAGCAACGGCATAAGCCAACGAGAGCTATTCGACCTCCAGACAGACCCATGGGAAACCGTGAACCTCTCAGGCGATCCCGCATACGCCGCCATCGAGCTTATGCTGCTCAACGAAATCGCCTCGTTTGTCCACGATGAAGCAGCGGTGGCAACACCACGCGCAACATCGTCCATTCCCAAGGCGACGCAGCGACTGCAAAACAGAATTAAATAGCGTCCCCACACTTGATCATGCGCACCTCGATGGGCTTGCTCGTGGTCGTGGCAATCCGTCCTGTCTCTATCCGCGCGGGCCGGTGCGCTTGCCAACAGCGCGAAACGGAAGCGTCACTCCACAAATGCCGGACGAAGTTACGTGGTCACAAACTGTTGGGGCTCGACGACTCCAGAAGCGGCCAGCTCAACCACTGAGGGGAACCGGTTGCATGATCGCCCTTCGCAAGAGCAGAGGGGCCACGGGAAATGAGCAACGTACGTCTTAGTTTATCTCTTGCTTCATTAGACTTTAGTAGCATAACCTGGGGTCCAACGCTTTGGGAGGAGCAAGATGACGGAGCGAGTGGAAGCGGATAAGCTTTCGAACCACACCGCCACCAAGGTTTGGTCTGTCCACGAGTTTTGCGTACGGCATCGCTTGTGCGATGAAGAAGAACGGCGGCTAACTCTCCTCTTTGGCGCATTCGCCACATCCCGGGAACTGCTGCACAATGCCAAGCGGACGCCGAATTGGCGGTGACGTAGCGGAACGCCCGCGCGGAATGGGTCCCGCACTCGTCTCTCGCGCGGGCTCGCTCACAAATGAACATGAGCACCGAAGAAGAAAACCCGGCTCTGCCGCCGGGTCAAATTTCTGATCATGGATACACGTAATGTAAATGCATCCGGAGATATCCGGGTGCATTTACGCCCTTGCGCGGAGTGAGGTCGTAAGATTGGGCCAAGATCCGCAGGCCGGCATTCAGCTGTTCCGTGCTCGGGGCGGTTGCCGCGTCTTTGCTCGTGAGCTTATGTGCCCGCGTCCGGAAGCGTCTTGCCCTCACAGAGAACAGTTATCGTCGGCTGCGCCATAGCGGATGCCTACTGATCCGCGCATCGCTCGGAATCGCTCCTTGGCGGAAGACCGGCAAGCTGCTCGCTTCTGGCAATCTGTCACTTCTAGCTTGGCATTTGCAAATCGTTTTGCAAAACGATTTGCAAAACGATTTGCAGTCGCTTATCAATAAAACATGACAACTATTGCGAAAGTCGCGAAACGAGCGGGCGTATCTCTGACCACGGTCTCTCACGTGTTGAATCATGCAGACCGCGTTTCTGCGGAAATGCGTCGGAGGGTGGAAGCAGCAATAGCCGAGCTGGGTTACGTACCGAACCCACAGGCACAGAGCCTGCGCACGGGGCGGACCAACCTGGTGGCAATGTTGATCCCGGATATCCGCAACCCATTCTATCCGGAACTCGTGAAGGCAGCGCAATCGGATCTCGAGGCGACCGGGCTGGATCTTCTGATCTTCAACACCGACGTCCCCGGCGGTCACTCACAGGAGCACAGCCACCAATATCTGAAACAGATACGCAACCGCCGGATCGATGGATTGATCGTCGGCGATTTTGCCCTGCATGGCATGCACGATACATTGATCGGCATAGACATTCCCACCGTCTTCATCGGCGACCTGCCCAATGGGGCGGTCGACAGCGTCAAGATCGACGATTTCGGCGGCGGCTACCAGATGGGCGCTTACCTCGCCAAGAAGGGCCACAAGCGCGTCGCCCATGTCACGGGCCCGTCTTTCTTTGCCGAGGCCATGGCAAGGGCAGCGGGCTTCGAGCAGGGACTGCGCGACCACGGCGTGGAACCGATCGCCGAACTGCGGCGCGAGGGCACCTATCTCAGCCCGTCGGGACAGGAAGCCGTGGCCTGGCTGGTAGAGACCCATGGCGACCGCCTGCCTTCAGTCATCTTTTTCGGCAATTATCTCATGGCGGCGGGAGCGATCGCCGAATTCCATGACCGCGGCATTCGCATCCCCGAAGACGTTAGGATTGCCGTTTTCGGCGACCAGCCACAGCTCGAATATGTGCGGCCGCGGATGGCGCGTGTCGGCAACAGCCCTTCGCTGCTTGCCCATCGAGCCGCCGCCATGCTGCTCGAACGGTTGTCGGGCGAGTATTCAGGGCCGCCTCGCTCGGAGGTGATCCCCTGCATCCTTCACGCCTTCGATACGGCGTAAGGCGAAGCCCGCCCCCGGAAGAGGAGCCGGGGGTGTTTACCAGCAAAAACCGGGAGGAAGTAATGAGTGACAAAAAGAAGGCTTTTCCAACGCTGACCCGCCGCGGCCTGCTCAAGGGCGGTGCGGCGGTGGCCGGCGGCCTCGTCGGCCTTGGCGGATTTCCCTACATCAACCGCCTGGCCGTACGGGCACAGGAAACGCCGCTGAAATTCTGGCAATTCTACGCGCCCGGTGGACCGGTCGCGAGCCAGGTCGCGTGGTTCGAGAAGACGGTCGCGGACTGGAACGACAGCCATCCACAGAAGATCGAACTCGAGTTCATTCCGAACTCCGAGTATATCAGCGGCCCGAAACTGGCGACCGCCTTTGCCTCCGGCGAAGGACCCGACATCTTCATCATCTCGCCAGGCGATTTCCTGCGCTACTACAATGGCGGCGTCCTCAAGGACCTGACGCCTTTCATCGATGAAACGGCCAAGGCGGACTTTCCCGAAAGCGTCATCGCCAACCGCATGGTGGACGGCAAGATCTTCGGCATCCCGATGGAGGTCGAACCGATGGCCATGTACTATTCGGTCAAGGCCTTCGAGGAAGCTGGCCTCAACGAGAACGACGTTCCCAAGACCTGGGAGGAGTTGCTGGAGGTCGCCAAGAAGCTCACGACTCCCGAGCGCTTCGGGGTGATGTTCGAGACCCAGCCCGGATACTACCAAAACTTCACGTGGTATCCCTTCCTCTGGCAGGGCGGCGGCGAGTTCCAGACGGCGGACGGCAAGAGCAGCTTCGATTCGCCGGCAACCGTGCAAGCGCTCAAATTCTGGCAGGACGCGATCAACGGTGGCGTGGCGCCCCGCCAGATCATGGGCGCGGGCGGACATGACACCATCGCCAATCTCGCATCCGGCTATGTCGCCATGCAGAACGTCGGCATCTGGGGCATTTCGCAGCTTCAGAGCAATGCCAAGGACTTCCAGTATGGCGTTTTCCGGCTGCCGACACCGCCGAACGGCAAATATGTGACCGTGGGTGGCGGATGGGCGTTCGTTGCCAATGCCAAAGGCCGCAATTCCGACGCGGCGGGCGAATTCTGCGCCTGGGCGCTTGCCTCCAAGGAACAGGGCTCGATCGACCGCGTCGCCACCTGGTGCACCAAGGGCAAATCCGACATGCCCCCGCGCAACAGCGCATTGAAGGCCGGCGGCGCGGCCTTCTCGACAGGTATGATCGGCAAATTCGCCGAGGAGATCCATCCCGGAACCCGGGCGGAGCCGCGCGTTCCACCGGAGGTCTACAAGATCATCTCCGATGCGATCCAGCAGACGCAACTGGGCGGCGCCGATCCACAAGCCACCGCGACGTCCGCCTCTCAGCAACTCGACGCGTTCCTTTCGGGCTACCAGGGCGCGCCGATCCTTTGACTGCCAAACCGGCGGCCGCATCCGATGCGGCCGCCTCAGCAAGCTGGACATGACGTCATGACAACGATCGCCGAAACGGCCGCGCGGCGCAGGCACGCCGGCCGGACCCGCCTTTCCGCCAGGCATCGCGAATGGATCGCGGGCTACCTGTTCGTGTTGCCCGATGCACTGGGACTGCTCGTTTTCCTCGGCGTGCCGATGGCACTATCCCTCGTGCTCAGCGTCTTCGAGGTAAACGGTTTCGGCGGTTATTCCTTCGTCGGCGCAAAAAACTACCTCCGCATGTGGAACGATCCGCTGTTCTGGAAGGGAGCGACGGTCACCGCGCTCTACGCCATCATGCTGGTTCCGCTGCTCTACACATGCGGGCTGGGCCTTGCCCTCCTCGTGCAGCGCACCGACCGCTTCAACGCCGTCATGCGTTCGATGTTCTTCGCACCGCACATGGTCAGCCTCGTCGTCGTCGCGCTCGTCTGGCAATTCATGGTGGTCGACAAGATCGGCGTGATCAGCAGACTGACCGCGGCACTCGGCATCGGCGGCTTCTCTTTCCTCGGCGACCCCAACTTCGCGCTCATCACCATCGTCTTGGTCAGCGTCTGGTTCCTGATGGGGTTCTACATGCTGATCTTCCTCGGCGGTCTGCAGGACATTCCGCGCCAATATTACGAAGCGGCGATGATCGACGGAGCCGGCGCCATCGCCCGCTTCTGGTTCATCACGCTGCCGCTTCTCAAACCCACGAGCTTTTTCGTGATCATGGTGTCGATGGTTGCGGCCGTCGCAGGCGCACAGGCCTTCGACATTATCTACGTCATGACCAAGGGCGGGCCAGCGAACGCCACGTCGGTGCTGATCGTCTACATCTATCAGCAGGCTTTCGGTTTCGGCGCCTTCGGCTATGCGGCAGCGATGGCCTCCATCCTGGTCGTGGTGCTCATGATCGTGACCGCGGTTTTCTTTGCTCTGACGCGGGGAGGACGTTTCAATCATGAGCAGTAAGCGCCCTCAGCCCTATTTCTCCCGATCGCAGGTCACGCTGGTCCGCGGCCTCTGGATGATGGTGACGGCCATCCTCGCCTTCATGACGCTCTTTCCGCTTCTCTGGATGGTGTCGATCGCCTTCAAGCCGGCGGCGGAGTCGTTCTCTTCGAACCTCATCCCGCAGTCGCCGACGTTCGACAATTTCATCTATGTGCTGACCGCCGTTCCGTTCATCCGCTATATGGCCAACAGCTTCCTCGTGTCGGCGACGGTGACGATCGTAGCGCTGTTCTTCCACACCATGGCCGGCTATGCGCTGGCGCGACTGAGATTTCCCGGCCGCGAGGTGCTGTTTCTCTCGATTTTCTCGACATTTCTCGTCTCGCTACCGGTGATCATCGTCCCGCTCTTCGTCATCGTCAAAGCGATGGGCATGCTCAACTCGTACGCGGGGTTGATCATCCCGGCTATCTTCAATGCCTTCGGCATCTTCCTTCTGAGACAATATTATCTGTCGCTGCCGAAGGAGATCGAGGAGGCCGCGCGCATCGACGGCGCGGGTTACTGGCGGATCTACTGGAGCGTCATCCTCCCGCTCAGCCGTCCCATCATGTCGGCACTGGCGATCCTGTTTTTCCTGGCCAACTGGAATTCCTTCCTTTGGCCGCTCACCATCACCTCGGACCCCAATCTCTGGGTCGTCCAGCTCGGGATTGCGAATTTCAAGAGCCAGTATTCCGCGTCCTGGAACTACATGATGGCGGCTTCCACGATCGTCGCCATCCCCACCCTCATCCTCTTCGTGATCTTCCAGAGACAGATCATGGATTCCCTCAAGACCAGCGGCCTCAAGTGAGCTGCTAGCTGTTACACAGGAGCAATTCGAATGACCAACGCTGGCCTTTCGCCCCTTCGCGGTCTCGCGAAGCTGCGCAAAGCGAAAACGCGCCGCTTCTCCAGCCATGACCGCACCGGTGGTAACGACGACCGGCTGCACATCGAGCCCGGCAAGACGGCGGTGATCGGCGAACACGAAGGCGCCGGCATCATCACCCATATCTGGGCGACGCTCGCATGCGAGAGCGAGGATTTCCTGCGCAAGATCGTCCTCAGAGCCTACTGGGACCGGGAGAAGGAGCCGAGCATCGAGGCGCCTATCGGCGACTTCTTCGGTATGGGCCATGCCCGCACCGCCAACTATTCGAGCCTGCCGATGCAGGCGAGCCCCGAGGATGGCAAGGCCTTCAACTGCTACTTCCCCATGCCTTTCGGCTCGCACATGAAGTTCACCGTCACCAACGAGGCGGAACACGACCTCCTTTTCTACTACTACATCGATCTCGAACTTCACGATGTTCTCGAGGAGGACATGGGCCGTTTCCACGCGCATTACCGCCAGGCACGGCCGGCGGGTAAGAGCGAAGCCGGTCTGACCAACGAACAGTTCCTCTTTGGCGGCGAGAACATCGACGGGCGGCAGAATTACACGATCCTCGAAGCCGAAGGGCGCGGCCATTACGTCGGCGTACTCTATAGCGTCTATTCGCGGCGCCGTTCCGAAGTTTGGGATTGGTACGGCGAAGGCGACGACATGATCTTCATTGACGGCGAACAGGGGCTGTCGGTGCCCGATACAGTTCGCAAGCCCGATCCGCGCATCGGTCCCAAAGCCGCATTGATCGAACCGCGGCCGGAATCCGAGCCGGGCGCCAATGATGCCTGGCCGCCGACCCTGCACGGCACGGGCACGGAAGACTATTTCAACACCGCCTGGTGCCCGACCCAGGACTATAGCGCGCCCTACCACGGCATCATCGCGGCCGGCGGCCCCAACTGGACCGAGCCGGTCACGCTCTACCGCTGGCATATCGAGGATCCCGCTATCTTCCAGAAGAGCATTCGGGTGACGATTGAACATGGTCACGCCAACCGCCGCGACGACGATATCTCCTCCGTTGCCTTCTGGTACCAGGCGGAGCCGCATAAGCCCTTCGGCAAGTTCCCCGATGTCGCGGACCGGGTGCCGACCTATCGCCGGCCGTTCCACAACATGGAAGCGGCAATGAAGAAAGCGAGAGGCTGAGATGGCCAGCGTCGAAATCAGGAATGTGGTCAAGCGCTATGGTGCGCTGGAAGTCGTCCATGGTGTCTCGGCGGAGATCGCCGACGGCGAATTCGTCGCGTTGGTGGGCCCATCGGGCTGCGGCAAGTCCACCCTTCTGCGCATGATCGCAGGTCTTGAGGAAATCTCCGACGGAGCGGTCGTGATCGGAGGAGATATCGTCAACGAGGTCGCTCCGAAGGACCGCAACATATCGATGGTCTTCCAGAACTATGCGCTCTACCCGCACATGACCGTTGCGGAGAACATGGCCTTTGCACTTCGCCTCGCCCGGCTCCCGAAGGACGAGCAGAAGAAGAAGGTAGGTGAAGCGGCTACCATGCTTGGCCTGGAGGGTCTGCTCGATCGTTATCCCGGCCAGCTCTCCGGCGGTCAGCGCCAGCGCGTCGCCATGGGTCGAGCCATCGTCCGCCGCCCGGAAGTTTTCCTGTTCGACGAACCCCTCTCAAATCTCGACGCAAAGCTCCGAGTGCAGATGCGTGCCGAGATCAAAGGTCTGCACCAGCGCCTGCGCACCACCAGCATCTACGTGACGCATGACCAGATCGAAGCCATGACGATGGCCGATCGCATCGTCGTGATGCGCGACGGCAATGTCGAGCAGATCGGCACGCCGCTGGAGCTTTTCGATAATCCTCGCAATCTTTTTGTCGCCAGCTTCATCGGCAGTCCTTCGATGAACTTCATCAAGGGCGAGGTCGTCAACGGCACGTTCCGAGCGCCCGGGGGCGTCATCATTCCTGCCGTCAATCTGGCTCATGGAGGACCGGCCGTCGCGGGAATAAGGCCAAACAAGTTGCAAATCGGCGCCACTGGCCCCTCCGCCGAGGTGCTGATCGTGGAGCCTACGGGCGACGAAACACACCTTTTGGTGGAGCTTGGCGGAACCCAACTGGCGATGTTGCTTCGCGACCGCATCAGCCTTGCTCCCGGTGACCGGATCGACCTCGCCTTCGCATCCGCTGATGTCCACTTCTTCGACGGTCAGAGCACCCTAAGGCTTGGCAGGGGAGACGCCCTGTAGGATCCAGATCGAATTGGTTAACTATAAAGAGTTATCCAGATCCGCCGGCTGGCTTTTTCGGCCTCAAATCAAGCCCCGTAACGTTTTTCAAACAAGTGAAAGTTGTGTCCCTCGCAGAAACATATCTATGCGAAACTCGGGATCGGAACCTACGCATATTTAGCAAGTGTCGCGCGGCATCATTGCTGCTAGTATCCGCGGAGATTCTCGAACGGCAATGCTTTTCGGGAATGAAGGATATCCACAGCGGATGACTGCATAGCGGGGGCGGTCTGAATTGGATGAGCGCGCGGATACACAGGTGGTCGGAGCGTCCAGCATTTCAGGCGCACGGGTCGCCATCGTCGTTTCCGCGCTCGGTGCCGGCGGCACCGAGCACGTTGTGAGCCTTGTCGCGAACCACTGGACTCGTCTCGGCTGTGCGGTGACGGTGATCACCCTCGAGGAGCCAACTGCGAAGCCTTACTACGAGCTTGATCCGAGGATCTCCATCAACCGCCTCGGCTTGCCGAATCAAAGAGCCTCGAAGCTTCAGGCCACCTGGTTGGTGCTGAAGAGAATCCATCGGCTGCGCTCTGCCATCCAACGCTCCCGCCCCGACTTTGTCCTGAGCTTTCTGACCCGAACGAATGTCCTGACGCTTTTGGCAACGACTGGGTTGGCGCTTCCGGTGGTCGTTTCCGAGCGCAACAATCCGGCGCTGCAGCCCTTCGGCCCATTCTGGAAGTGGCTCCAACTTCTTTTGTATCCGCGCGCGTTCGGCCTCGTGACCATGACGAAAGGAGCGCTCGACTATTTTCCGTCGGCGGTGCGCCGCAAGGGATGGGTGATTGCCAATGCTGTCGATTTGCCCATCGGATGGCAAAATCGGCGCGGCAACAATATTTTGACCGCGGTCGGTCGCCTGACGCGGCAAAAAGGCTTCGATCTCCTATTGGAAGCCTTCGCCAAGATTGCCTCCAAACGCCCCGAGTGGAAGCTCGTGATATGGGGTGAAGGCAATGCCAGGAAAGAACTGGAGGCACTGCGAGATGCGCTTGGCTTGACAGATCGGGTGGAGATGCCGGGCGTGACGGAGCGGTCAGGGCTATGGCTGGAGACCGCCGACGTCTTTGTGTTGTCATCGCGCTACGAGGGATGGGGGATCGCCTTGCTCGAGGCTATGGCCGCCGGTGTTCCTGTCGTCTCCTTTGCCTGCGAATGGGGGCCGACGGACATGGTTAGACACGGCGAGGACGGAATTCTCGTTTCCAGCGGCGATGTAAATGCCCTCGCGGAGGCACTGGCCAACGTTCTGGGCGACGGTGCTCTGAGGATGCGTCTCGCGGCAAATGCGAAAGCCAGCGCCAAGAGATATTCGTCGGAACACATACTTTCTCAATGGGATGCCCTCGCGTCGTCGGCCTTGCAACGCTCAGCCTCGCAAAGTGCCGCTATGATGTCGCGCGTAGAGTCCGCTTCGGCTTGAGGAGCTCAGCAGACCGATCGGCGGAGACTGTTGCCAAAGCAAAATGATGCAACGGCAGGCTAAACACAGAAGCGCCGGCGCCGGAAACTGGCTGGTCCGTGAGCGAAACTGCCGCGATGATGCCGGTCGTCGACCTGCACGTAATTGTAAGGATGTGCGATTTCACGACTATCTTCCTTGGGACGTGAGCTAAATCGCGAGGACGGCAACACAGTCGCCCTGCTTGACCAGGCCCGGAAAGTGCCGGGCGGCCAGCAGGCCGTCCATTTTCGCCTTTATCTCCAAAGGTTCGGCGCCGGTGCGCGCAATGGGGTAAATCTGGGCGACCACGTCGCCCTTGCGCACTTTTTCCCCCAGATCGACGAGTGGCTCTATCAGGCCCCCATCTTCCGCGAAGGAGAAGCAGTCGCCGTCCGGCATGTCGAGCCATTCGGTCTTCGATGTCTCGACTGCACCTTTCAGAATGCCGGCGGCGCGAAGCACATTCCTGACGCCGCGTTTGGCGATGCCGGCGCTCCTGGCCGTTGCCGTTCCGCCGCCACCAAGCTCGGTGGTGATGAACACCTTGCCCATTTCCTCGGCCGCGGTGTCGTACATTCCGACCGCATCGATCTCCAGCATCTTCATCGACCAGGGCGCGCCGAACGCCTTGACCAGTTCGAAGGCCCGTGCCTCCTGCTCCTTGTCTGGCAGGATGTGCGCCGCGCAGAACGGCAGGAAATCAAGCGTCTTTCCACCCGAGTGGAAGTCGAGCACGATTTCCGCGAGCGGCAGGAGCTCTCGCTGGAAATAGTCGGCGATCTTCTGCGTCACGGTACCGTCCGGCCTTCCCGGAAAGCTGCGGTTCATGTTGCCCTTGTCGATCGGCGAGACGCGGGTGCCGGCGGCGAAGGCCGGATAGTTCATGGCCGGGACGATGATCACCCGTCCCGTCACCTCCTCCGCCGCCAATGTCCGGGCGAGATCGAAGAGTGCGATCGGCCCTTCGTACTCGTCGCCGTGGTTGCCGCCCGTAAGAAGGGCCGTGGGCCCGTCTCCGTTCCTGACGACGGTGATCGGGATCATCACCGATCCCCAGGCGGAGTCATCGCGGCTGTAGGGCAGCCGCAGGAAGCCGTGCTGGACGCCTTCGGCCGAAAAATCGACGCTTGCTGAGATCGGTGATGGCCGCAATATCGTCTCGGTCATTTGATGCTAGTCCTTGATAAAGAGCTGGCGCGGCACGTTGGCGAAGCACTCGACACCCGTCTCGGTGATGAGAATGCTTTCCGTGGTCTCGAAGCCCATGTCCTCGAGCCAGAGCCCCGTCATGAAGTGGAAGGTCATGCCCGGTTTGAGTTCCGTCCTGTCACCGGGACGCAGGCTCATGGTGCGCTCGCCCCAGTCCGGCGGATAGGAAAGCCCGATCGGATAGCCGGTGCGGTTGTCCTTGACGATGCCGTATTTCTTCAGGACCGCGAAGAAGGCATTGGCTATGTCCTCGCAGATGTTGCCCGGCCTAGCGACGGCAAGTCCCGCCGCCATTCCTTCGAGGGTCGCCTTTTCCGCGTCGAGAAAAGCCTTGGTCGGCTTGCCGAGGAAGACGGTGCGCGACAGTGGCACATGGTAACGATTGTAACAGCCGGCGATCTCGAAAAAGGTCCCCTCTCCCGCCTTCATGGGCTTATCATCCCAAGTAAGATGCGGCGCGGTTGCATCGCGGCCCGACGGCAGCAGCGGCACGATTGCCGGATAGTCGCCGCCGATACCGTCAATCCCGCGTGTGCCGGCGTCGTAGATCTCGGCGACGAGATCGCATTTGCGCATGCCGACCTCGATCTTGTCGAAGATCCGCCGATGCATGCCCTCGACGATGCGGGCGGCGTTGCGCATGTACTTGATCTCGGTCTCGCTCTTGACCGCGCGCTGCCAGTTGACGAGCGCGGTCGCGTCGACGAAGCGCGCATTCGGCAGATGCTTTTGCAGCGAGGCGAAGGCCGCGGCGGAGAACCAGTAGTTGTCCATCTCAACGCCGATCCTGAGTGACCCCCAGCCCCGGTCGGCAAGGATGCCGGAGAGGTAATCCATCGGATGACGCTCGGTCGACTGCACGTAATGGTCGGGATAACCGATGATGTTCTCGTGCTTCAGATAGGCTGTCAGCTTCGCACCGTTGGCGTCCTGGCCGCGGCCGAACCAGATCGGCTCGCCCGATGGCGGTACGATCACGGCCTGGTGCACGTAGAACGACCAGCCATCATAGCCCGTCAGCCAGGCCATGTTCGAAGGGTCGCTGACGATCAACAGATCGATGCCCTTCGCCTCCATCGACTGGCGTGTTTTCAGCAGCCTTGCTTCGTACTCCGGCATGGAGAATTTGAGATTGGCTTGCGTCATGATCCTATCCTCTCTTTCCCCGCGGCTAGCTTTCGAACGCGGTCCCGGCATCCGCCGCGTTAGCCCGCGTGAAGGCGAGAGTGGCGATTGCCGTATCCTGAATGCCCGTGCCGGTGAGATCCGCGATTGTAATCTGATCGGCATTGGCGCGTCCCGGTCTCTGCCCGGCGATAATCTGCCCAAGCTCCGGGAAGTCGCGTCCCGCCCCGACGACGCCAGCCTCGATGGCGTGATGCAGCTCGCCGAGCCGGCGCGTTTGGGCGAGACTGTCAGCCACATAGAGATCCGCGCGGTCAATAACGGCGGGCTCAATCTCGTTCTTGTGCTCGGCGTCCGAGCCCATCGCTGTCACGTGCTGTCCCTTCTCGAGCCATGCCGCTTTTAGAATGGGCGTGGTCGAGGGCGTCGTCGTGATGATGACGTGTGCGCCGGACACAGCCTCCCTGACGTCTGAAACGGCGGCGACGGGGAACCCGAGCTTTTCGGCAAGCTCATCCGCCGCGGCCTTGGCCTTCGCATGATCCCGTGCCCAGATGCGCGCTTCGCGGATCGGCCGGACCAGCGCGAGCGCCTGAAGCTGCAGCTTCGCCTGCATCCCGGCACCCAGAACCGCGGCAACGCTGGCATCCTCCCGGGCGAGATGCTTGGCGGCAACCGCTCCGGCGGCGGCGGTGCGGACATCCGTCAGGTAGCCGTTATCGAGCAGCAGCGCCTCAACGAGGCCGGTGCGGCTGGAGAGCAGCACCATCATCCCGTTGGTGCTCGGCAAGCCGATCTTCGGATTGTCGAAGAAGCCAGGGCTGATCTTGATGGCGAAGCCTTCGATGCCGGGAACATAGGCCGTCTTGACATCGACCTCGCCGCGGTACTCGGGAATGTCCAGCCGCAGGATCGGCGGCATTGCCACGGCCTTCGTCGCCAAGGCATGGAAAGCGCCCTCGACGCAATCGACCGCCTCGCGGTCGAGCGATACGACCGCCCTCAGATCGGCCTCTGTGAGGATTTTCATTTGTCTCATATTCTACCACCCTCCCGCAGGGGATCCGTTTCACCGTTGATCACGCGCCGGTGCAGCTCCATGTCGATGTTGCGTCCTGACAGGATCAGCGCGACAGGTCCGGCAATGTCTTTGATCTTGTCCGCCAAGAGCGCCGCAAAGCCGACGGCCCCTGCCCCCTCGACAATCTCGCGTTCCTGTTGGTAGGCGTGCCGCATGCCGGCGGCGATCTCTTCTTCGGAAAGCAGCACCACGTCGTCGAGAAGATCACGGCACATGGTGAAGGTGACCCGGTTGTCGAGTCCGATCCCGCCGCCGAGCGAGTCCGCAAGGCTCGCCTCTTCCTCGACTTGCACGGGCCGGCCAGCATCCAGGCTTGCCTTCATCGCCGCACCGCGCTCCATCGTCAGCCCGATCACACGTGCCTTCGGCCGGCGCGCTTTGACTGCTGCGGCGACGCCCGCCGCGAGCCCGCCGCCCGATAGTGGCACCAGCACCGTCGACACCTCCGGCATGTCTCCGACAATCTCCAGGCCCAACGTACCTTGGCCCGCAATGATCGCCGGATGGTCGAAGGGCGGCACCATCACCAAGCCCTCCTCGCGGACCAGACGGTCGACTTCCTGCTGGGCCTCGTCCTGCGATCTGCCGACGATCCTGACATTGGCGCCGAGGCGCCGGATCTCCGAGACCTTGTTCTCGGGCACAAGGTGCGACATGCAGATCGTCGCGCTCGACCCTTCGGCCTTGGCCGCATGGGCAAGCGCGCGGCCGTGATTGCCGGTTGAGGCCGCCACGACGCCGCGGGCCCGCTCCTTGGGGTTGAGCGACAGGACCGCGTTGGTGGCGCCGCGCAGCTTGAAGCTGCCGGTCGTCTGGTGGTGTTCGAGCTTCAGGCCGACAGGGACGCCGCAGCGCTCGGAAAGCGACGCGGAAAGGACAAACGGGGTGCGCAGCACCCGGCCGGCGATCCGGTGCCGGGCCGCCAGGAAGGCGTCGAGCTCCATCACTGGCATTCCTCCAGCCATTCGGAGATGCTCCTTGCGAAGCTTCGCGGCACGACAAATTCGCCGTCGCGCTCCGAGAAACGCGTGAACATGACCGGGATGCGGTGCAGCGAGGAAAAGGTCGCAACGCCCAGTGTGCGGTCCCAGTCGATCGCCAGACACTTGGAGACGACATCGCGCAGATCAGGCGTGGAGACCTCGATGCGTATCCGCCCCTCGCTGAGGTCCAGCCTGCAGCCCAATTCTGGCGGAATGCCGGAAGCGATCGTCGCCGACCGCTCGGACGGGAAAATCCAAAAGCGCCGTGGCCCGGCGCGTACGACCCTCAGGCCGCCGCGGCCAGCAATCTCCCCGACCTGCGTCGGTAGGGCGCCGCCGATCTCGCGGGCAAGCGCCGCTTTGAACGCCGCAAAAGTACCCTCCCAGGCATCGCATTGAATGAGCGGGCATGGCAGTTGCTCCAGCACCATGCGCTTGGCGGATAACGTCTCAACCATGCATGCGTTCTCCGGCGGGATCGAGGAAGACAGGCGAAACGACGCGCGCCCGCACGGCCTCATTTTTCATGGGATAGGAGGCGATCACCTCGTCGCCTTCGAAGTCTGCGGCAAGGAGTCCCAGGCCGATGTAGCAGTCCAGCTCCGGACTGTAGGTGATCGATGTCATGCGGCCACGGCCGTGGCCCTGCAGCGGCTCGCCGGGCGCAAAGAGAAGCGCCCCGCCGCGAAGCCGTTTGCCGGGTTCGGTGCATTTCAGGCCGACCAGCCGCTGTCGATTTGCAGCTTGAAAGGCCTCCCGACGGCTCAGGGCCTCACCGACATAGCCGCTTCGCTTGGCGACCATCCGACCCATACCCAGGTCCGAGAGAGTCGTTCTGCCGTCGATTTCAGGACCGGCCACGTGGCCTTTTTCAATGCGCAGCGCACCCAGCGCCTCCACGCCGTAGGGTTTCAGGCCGTAGGTCGCGCCGACATCGATGAGGTGCCGCCAGGCGTTCCCTCCGTTCGAGGCCCCGACATAGATCTCGTAGGCGCGCTCGCCGGAGTAGCTGAGGCGTATGATCCTCAGCGGACTGTCCTTGAACGTTCCATCGGCGAGACCCATGTGCGGCAGCGCCTCGTTGGAGAAATCGATCTCCGGGAACGCGGCCGCCAGTATCTTGACGCTCTCAGGTCCAGCGACCGATATGCCCGCCCATTCGTCGCTGACCGAAGAAACGGAGACGCGCAGATCCGGCCACGCTGTGTCCAGCAGGAATTCCAGCCAGGAAAGCACGTCCGCCGCCTTGGCAGTCGACGTCGTCATGAAGAAGCGGCTTTCTCCCAGGCGCGTCGTCGTTCCATCATCGAAAACGATGCCGTCGTCGCGCAGCATGACGCCGTAACGCGCCCGCCCGACTTTAAGGCTGGCGAAGCCATTGGCGTAAATCCTGTCGAGAAAGGCGGCCGCGTCCGGTCCCTGGATGTCGATCTTGCCGAGCGTCGAGATGTCCATGATCCCCGCCGCGGACCGCACGTGCCGCATCTCGTTGACATAAGCCGTATTCACATCCGGGCCGGAGGCCTCGAAGAACCACGGCCGCATCCAGAGCCCGACCTCGAGCATCTGCGCGCCGTTCGCCGTATGCCAGTCGTGGATCGGCGTGAGACGGTGAGGACGGAAGTGGTGACCCGTCGCACGTCCGGCAACCGCCCCGACTGCCACCGGCGTGTAGGGCGGACGGAACGTGGTTGTTCCGGCCTCCGGGATCGAAATCCCGCGCAGCTTGGCCATGACCTTCAGGGCGTTGATATTGCTGGTCTTGCCCTGGTCCGTTCCCATCCCGAGCGTCGTATAGCGCTTGAGGTGCTCGACCGACTCGTAGCCTTCCCGCCGGGCGAGCTGGATATCGTCGAGCGTCACGTCCATCTGGAAATCGACGAATGCCTTTCGCTGACCGAAGATCGGCTTGTAGACGGTCGTCGGGCCGGCCCTTTCCTCGATCTCCAAGGCGGGCGCTTCGGCGACCGCACCCGCCTTTCCCGCGACGGCGGCCGCCGCGCGGCCGGCACTGGTACCCTCGGTGACCGCCGCCGAGACGCTCAGGCTTCCGCCCGCCGCGCCCGCGACGAACTGGGTTTCCGGGAGCTGCCCCGGAACAAAGGCGTCGATCTCTGGGCGGTAGACGGGCTTCACTCCCTGGTGCGACGTCAAATGCAGCACCGGAGACCAGCCGGCGGACATGCCGACCAGATCGCAACTGACGCCGGTGGTGCCTGACTTTCCTGCAAGGACGACACCGGTTAACGCATATTTGCCTTTCACGTCCGCGACATTCGTCGCGAGGTGAATCTCAGCCCCCATTTGCTTGGCCTTCGCAAGCAGCGTCGGCTCCGCGAGCGGCCTTGCGTCGGCGATCGTGACGCGTGCGCCGTGGGCGAGGAGATCGAAAGCGGTGAGATAGGCGCTGTCGTCGGCGGTCGCGATCACGACATTCCTGCCGGGCAGAACCGCGTAGCGATTGACATACGCCCTGATCGCCGAGTTCAGCATGACGCCGGGCCGGTCATTGTTCGAGAAGACCATCGGCCGCTCAATCGCGCCGGTCGCGAAGACGATGCTTTGGGCGTGCAACAACGTGAAGGTTTTCCGCCCCGCATTCATCGCGGGACCAGCGAAGGGATCCGCATCCTCGATCAGCGCGAGCGTATTCCCGTCATAGAGTCCGAAGGCGGTCGTTCGGCGCATGATGCGCACGTTCGCCATTTCCTCGAGCTCTGTCCGCATCGCGCTAAGCCATGCCGCTCCGGCAGGCTCGGAAAGCAGGCGGCCGCCGATTTCGAAGTCCTGCTCGATCAGCAACACACGCGCTCCGGCTTGCGCGGCGGCCCGGGCGGCGGAAAGTCCAGCCGCCCCACTGCCGACGACCGCCACGTCCGTGAAATCGTCACGGGAGTCGTACACATCTGGGTCCGGCATCATTGTCGCCTTGCCGAGACCCGCAGCCTTGCGGATGCTGTGCTCATAGAACATCCAGGCCCGGCCGCTCGGCCCCATGAAGGTCTTGTAGTAGAACCCGGAGGAAAGAAGCGGGCTGAACAGGCTGTTGACGCTCTGGACATCGAAGCGCAACGAAGGCCAGTTGTTCTGGCTTGCCGCTTCCAGGCCGGGTGCCAGTTCAAGCATCGTGGCCGGCAGGTTCGGCTCCCGGCGCGCGCCCGCGCCGACCGTTACCAGCGCGTTCGGCTCTTCCGCACCGGCGGAGAGAATGCCGCGGGGGCGATGATACTTGAAGCTCCTGCCGATCAGCGAGATCCCGCTCGCGAGCAGGGCGGAAGCGAGCGTGTCTCCCTTGAAACCCGAATACTGACGGCCATCGAACATAAATTTGAGGACCTGCGCGCGGTCCAGATATCCGCCTGACGCAAGACGCTTTTCGGTGGGTGTCATGCCCGTTGCCTTCTTGAAAAACTGACCGAATGGATCGAATGCGTGACCGTGTCGCGCTCGACGACGAGCCATTGGCGGCAACCGAGAACGTGCTGCCAATATTCCCGATGCAGCCCCTTGGGATTGGGCCGCACGTAGACGTAGCGGTACCAGGCATCGAGATCCGGATTGTCGCAAGCGGGCCGCTCGACAGTGGCATCGCCGCCGTAACGGAATTCACTGTGGTCGCGCGTGCCGCAGCAGGGGCAGTCGATACGAAGCATCTCCCTCTCCTATTGAAGCCAGGCGAAGGGGCCGGCGCCCGCTTCGTCGATCATATGCCCGCTGCGGAAGCGCCCCAGCCCGTAACCGCGGACGAGGGCCGGCGTCTCGCCGGTCGCCAGCATCTCGGCGAAGCACCAGCCGGATGCGGGTGTCGCCTTGAATCCGCCGTAGCACCAGCCGCCGTTTAGATAGAGGCCATCGACGGGCGTCAGCGAGATGATCGGGCTTGCGTCCGGCGTCATGTCCATGATGCCGCCCCAATGGCGCAGCAGGCGCAGGCGCGAGATGTTCGGCATCAGCGCGATCGCGGCTTCGCAGACCTCGCGCAGCACGCCGGTGTTGCCGCGCTGGGAGTACGAGTTATAGCCGTCGAGATTGCCGCCAAAGACAAGACCGCCCTTGTCCGACTGGCTGAGATAGAAGTGGTCCGCCCCATAGGCTACGACATGGTCGACCAACGGCTTGATCGGCTCCGTCACGAAGGCCTGGAGCAGATGGCTCTCGATCGGGAGCTCCAGCCCCGCCTTCTGGGCAAGGACCGACGTATGGCCGGCCACCGCGAGACCGACCTTGCCAGCACCGATACGGCCGCGGGTGGTTTCGACGCCGACGATCCGATCACCCTGCCGGACAAAGTCCGTAACCTCGCAGCCCTCGATGATGTCGACACCGTGACCGCTCGCCGCGCGCGCATAGCCCCATGCGACCGCGTCGTGGCGGGCCGTGCCGGCTCGCCCCTGAAAGATCGCCCCATGGATCGGAAACCGCGCCGTGTCGGAGAAGTCAAGATAGGGCACGAGCTTGCGTACGGCATCCCGGTCGAGAATCTCCGCATCGATGCCATTCGAGCGCATGACATTGGCGCGGTGGCTGAACGTATCGAGCTGGTCCGCCGAATGTGCCGTCACGAGCTGGCCGCGCTGCGAGAACATGACGTTGAAGTTCAGTGCCGCCGACATTCCCTCCCAGAGCTTCATGGAGAACTCGTAGAATTGGGTATTGCCGTCCAGCAGGTAGTTCGACCGGATGACCGTCGTATTCCGGCCCACATTGCCGCCGCCGATATAGCCCTTCTCCAGCACCGCCACGTTACGGATGCCGTGGCTCTCGGCGAGATAGAAGGCGGTTGCGAGGCCGTGGCCGCCGCCGCCAACGATGACGACGTCATAGGAGGCCTTCGGAGCGGCAGCGCGCCAGGCGCGTTGCCATCCCCGGTTGCCTGTGGCTGCGTGGCGCAGCAGCGAGAAGACCGAATAGCGGCTCATGACAAAGTCCTATCGAACGATCGGGCCGAGCGGCGTGCGCGTCAGCACCTCGGGTCCGGTCTCCGTCAGCAAGAGAGTGTTGGAGACGAAATCGTCCCCCTTGCCCGTCCCCATGAGCCAGGAAAGGATGTGGAAGCTCATCCCCGTGCGGATCTCGAGATCGGAATCGTGTCTAAGACCGGTCACGGTGTTTCCGCCCGTCCACGACGGAGGCTGGCCGACGCCCACGCAGTAGCCGCAGTGATGGCGGCGGTGATGAGAAAGGCCCGCATCATCGACGACAGCCTGCCAGACGGCGTAGACATCACGGGCGCGCGCGCCGGGCCTGAGCGCCCCGACGACAGCATTGAAGGCCGCCGCCGTCACTTCCGCCATGCGCGCATCGGCGTCGCTGATGCCTCCAAGCCGGATCAGGCGCCCCAGCGGCGCGTGATAGCGCGAGATGCATCCCGAAAGCTCGATGAAGACCGGCTCCCCTTGGCGGTAGCTCCCGGATCCCCACGTCGTGTGCTCCTCGCCAAGCCGGGATGCCGGACGGATGAAGGGGCCAAAGCCCGGCACATGACCTCCAGCGCGGGTCATCGCCGCGATGCACTCCGCAGCAACGTCGCGCTCCCGTGCACCGTCGGCGATCGCCTCGATGGCGGCGCTCGCGGCCACGTCGGTAACCGCGGCGGCCCGCCGCATGAGGACCTGCTCCTCGGCGCTCTTTACCAATCTGAGCTGATCCACGAGGTTGGAAACATCGCTCCACTCGGCGGCCACCAGCGACTCCAGCCGTCGCGCGAGCCCGTGGCTCAGCCCGGACGTCCATTGCTCGAGCCCGAGCCGCTTTCCGGCGAAAGCTTGATCATTGAGGATGCGCGACGCAAGATCGGCCGCGGTTTCGCTGTCGCTGTGGCCGCGGAACTCGGCCGCGCGGACATGATTTTCGATCGTCACCCGCTCCATCGCACGGGTGACAAGGGTGGGTACGCCCCGAAGCGGGACGATGAGAAGGTGGGGGGCAAAGTAGCCCCAATGATCGAGGCCCGTCAGATAAAAGAGGTTTTCCGGCGATGCGAAAACCGCCGCATCGAGTCCGCGATCGACAAGCCCGGCTCTTACAGCATCAAGACGACGCGCGATTTCGCCATCGGTAAAGGGATTACCGTCCATGGTCTCTCTCTTGTCTTCCGCTCTCAGTCGGCGGCGCTTCGAATGGATGTCAACGGGCGTCTATTCGACGACGATCAGCTCCCGGGGCGACGCGCAAAGCTTCTCCCCGCCCTTGTCCGCGACGACGAAGGACTCGGATATCGCCAGGCCGAAATCGCCAAGCCAGACACCCGCCATCATGTGAAAGCACATGCCGGGCTGTAACTCGGTGCGGTCGCCCGGCCGGAGACTGACCGTACGCTCGCCCCAGTCCGGCGGATAGGCGAGGCCGATCGGATAACCGACGCGGCTTTCCTTCTTCAGTCCCCGGCTGCGCAGAACCGCCTGCCATGCGGCCTCGACCTCCTCGGCCGTGTTGCCGGAACGCGCCTTTTCGAGCCCGGCGTCCACACCATCGACAATGGCCCTGGCGATATCGATGTAGTTCTGAGGCGGCCGACCAAGGTGCACCGTGCGGGTAAGCGCCGCATGGTAGCGCCGCCTCACGCCGGCGATTTCGAGAATCGCGAGGCCGGACTGCGGCAGAGGTTCCTCGGTCCAGGTCAAATGCGGCGTGGCAGTGCCTTCGCCGACGGGCATCAGCGGGCAGATCGCGGCATAGTCGCCGCCGAGACCGTCCACGCCCATGATCTGAGCATGATAAAGTTCGGCGATGACTTCGTTCTGCGGCACCCCGGGGCTCATCTTGCCGATGGCCCTCTCCATCGCATGCGAGCAAATGGCGCCGGCTTCACGCATCAGTGCCAGCTCGGGCTCGGATTTGATCAGGCGCGCCCAATTGACCAGGTCGCCGTTGTTGGAAAAGCTGGCGTCCGCAAGCCCTTTGACGAGCTGGGCGTGGCAGCGCGCGGTGTAGTAATGCGCGTCCATCTCCACACCGATGCGCGCCGTCCCCCAGCCACGGGCGCGCACCAGCTCGGCAAGCTCGTCGAAAGGGTGGCCTTCCGGGTTCTGCACCAGATATTCCGAGAACGGCACGACGTTGTCTTGAGGCAAGCCGGTCGTCAGAAGGGCGCTCTTCTCGTCCTGCGCCCGACCGAACCAGATGGGCTGCTCCTCGTCCAAGTGCACGAGAACACATTGTGGCACATAGAACGACCAGCCGTCGTAGCCGGTGAGCCAGCCCATATTCGCAGGATCCTGACAGATGATGAGGTCGAAGCCCGCCCGCTCCATGCGTTTCTTCACGTCACGGATCCGGCGGGAATACTCCGCTGCGGTAAAAACAGCCGACCTGTTCACGAAATCTCCTCCACCGTGCATGACGCCATAGATGTGTACATCATTTTGCACGGCACGCAACAGGATCTTCGCATATTCGAGATTTTTGCGAGTCGCCTTGCCAAAACGAGCATCAGATGTATACTTCTACTCTCTCGCGAGGCATTCATGCCGTCCGAGGCGAACGCCATCTTCAAATAAAAGGGGAACCCATGTTCAAAACTCTCATTTCCCGCAGGAATGCACTGAGGGCAGCAGCCCTCACCATCGCCGCCGTGTCCTTCTCCGGCTACGCCCATGCAGAATCGACCCTCGAGAAGGCGAAGGCCGCCGGCTATATCCGCATCGGATTTGCCAATGAGGCGCCTTTCGGCTTTGCAACGCCCGACGGAAAGCTTACGGGAGAAGCCCCGGAAGTCGCCAAGGCCGTGCTCAAGAAAATGGGCATCGCCGAAGTGGACGGTGTCCTCACGGAATTCGGCTCGCTTATTCCGGGCTTGAAGGCAGGTCGCTTCGACATCATCGCGGCGGGCATGTTCATCAACCCCAAGCGCTGTGCCGAGATCGCCTTTTCCGAGCCCTCCTATGGCATCGGGCAGGCCATGCTGGTGGCGAAGGGCAACCCCAAGGCCGTCAAAGACTACTCCACCTTCGTGTCCAACAAGGACCTGAAGCTCGCCGTGATGGCGGGTGCTGTGGAAAGTAGCTACGCGAAGGATGCTGGCGTCTCCGCCGACCAGGTCGTCTCCCTTCCTGATCAGTCCAGCCTCGTCGCCGCTGTTCAGGCCGGCCGCGCGGATGCCGCAGCGCTGACTGCGCTTTCGATCGCCGATATGGCCAAGAAAGCGGAAGGCGTGGAGTCGACCGAACCCTTCGGCGAAGTCGCCGGAAAGTCGGTCAAGGGGCACGGCGGCTTCGGCTTCCGCAAGGAGGACAAGGATTTCGTCGACGCCTTCAACAAGGAGCTCGCCGCCTTCCTGGGCACCCCCGAACACATCGCCCTCGTCGAACCGCTGGGCTTTGGGAAGGACTATCTGCCGAACAAGACGACCGCGCAGCTTTGCGCAGGCGAGTAACGTCTTCTGGCCGGCGGCGCGAAAGCGCCGCACTTCCAATCCCTGCATTCATGAGGGACCCAGATGTGGATTCGCATGCTCGCCGTGATGCTCGCGGCAACGTTACTGCTGATTGCTCTGCTTTCGGCCAACCCTGAATACCGGCTCTTCATGCCGGGTTTGCTCGAAGGCGCCGTCCTGACGGTAGAGATAACGCTTCTAGGAGCCGTGCTCGCCGTTTTCATGGCGCTGGTAGCGGCACTCGCAAAGCTCTACGGCCCGCTGCCGATACGGTGGCTTTCGACGACCTACATTGAGATCTTCCGCGGGACTTCCGCGCTGGTACAGCTCTTTTGGCTCTATTTCGTCCTGCCGCAATTCGGCGTCTTCCTTGACGCCTTCCTCGTAGCGGTCCTGGCGCTCGGCCTGAACATTGGAGCCTATGGAGCGGAAGTCGTCCGAGGCGCCATCATTTCCGTGGCGCGCGGGCAGTGGGAGGCTGCGATTGCGCTCAACATGTCGAAAGCACAAATGCTGCGTCGGATTATTCTGCCGCAGGCCTTTACAGCCATGATTCCTCCCTGGGGCAACCTCTTTATCGAACTGGTGAAGTCTACCTCGCTCGTTTCCCTGATCACGCTGGCGGACCTCACCTTCAAGGCGCAGCAAATGAACCAGTCGACGCTGAAGACGGTCCCTGTGTTTACCCTCGTGCTGCTGCTCTATCTGGCCATTTCTCTAACCGTCACCATTGGCATGCGCCTGCTTGAGCAGCGTGCGTCGAAGGGACTGACACGCGCAAGGGTCGCCTGATGTGGGATTGGACATTCACATTCGAGATTCTGCCGGTGCTCGCCCGGGCGGCGATCATGACGGTCGAAGCGACCGCTCTCGGTTTCGTCATAGCCGCGACACTCGGGCTTGTGCTCGCCTCCATCAGGCTGGCATTTCCGGCCGCCGGCGTCGTGGTCACGATATTTGTAGAACTCATCCGCTCGACGCCCCTGCTCATCCAGATATTCTTCCTGTACTTCGTCTTGCCGAAGGCAGGTATCGTGTTGGACGCGTTTACGGCGGGCGTGGCAGCGATAGGCATTCACTACGCCGCCTATTGCTCCGAGGTTTACCGAGCCGGATTCGAGAACGTTCCGAGGGGGCAATGGGAGGCATCGATCGCTCTCAATCTGTCTCCGTGGAACACCTTCAAGGACATAATCCTGCCTCAGGCCCTGCCTCCCGTCGTTCCTGCGCTCGGAAACTATCTGATCGCGCTTTTCAAGGAGACGCCCTTGCTTTCGGCCATTGCCGTCCTGGAGCTCATGCAGACCGCAAAGAACATCGGGTCTGAAACGTTCCGCTATACCGAGCCCGTGACGCTCGTCGGCGTGTTCTTCCTGGTTATGAGTCTCGTTTCGGCGGGCATCATCCGGATGCTCGAATCCTGGTTGCAGCGGAGATAAATGATGAACGACATGCCAATGGTTCGTTTCGAGAACGTTTCAAAACGCTACGGCGCGCTCACCGTTCTCGACAATCTCAACCTCGATATCGGCCGTGGCGAGAAGGTGTCGATTATCGGTCCCTCCGGCTCCGGCAAGACGACCGTCTTGCGCATGCTCATGACGCTCGAAGCCATCAACGATGGTGTCCTCTGGGTCGATGGCGAGCCCATGACGCACATGATGCAGAACGGCAAGCTTGTGCCGGCGACGACCAAGCACATGCGCCGGATCCGCGCGAAAATCGGCATGGTGTTCCAGTCCTTCAACCTGTTCCCGCACATGACGGCGATGGGAAACTGCATCGAAGCGCCGATAACCGTGCTCGGAATGAAGCGCTCGGAGGCCGAGGAACGGGCAGCGGAGCTCCTGGACATGGTCGGGCTATCGGCCAAGAAAGACCACTATCCGTCGCAGCTTTCGGGCGGACAACAGCAGCGTGTGGCAATCGCCCGGGCGCTTGCTATGCGGCCGAAGATTATGCTGTTCGACGAAGTAACGTCGGCGCTCGATCCAGAACTTGTGGGCGAAGTTCTGCAGGTTATAAGGAAGATCGGTCGCGAGCACGACCTGACCATGCTCATGGTTACCCACCAGATGGGTTTCGCCAAGGAGTTTTCGGACCGGGTGTGCTTCTTCTACCAAGGTAAGATTTGCGAGCAGGGCGCCCCTGCGGAGATCTTTGGAAACCCCAAGAACGAAAGGACAAGGCAGTTTCTGAACGCTGTCTTGGAAGCAGGATAACCTTGCACCCGGAATTGCCCGACAATGTCGAGACCAGCAGCTCCTTCCAGCCGGTATCGGCCAGAGAGAGGTTCGACCGGATATACCATACCCTCAGGGACCGTATCTGCATGCTCGAGTACGCGCCGAGCAGCCGCCTCTCCGAGGAAGAGCTGGCGAAGGAGTTCTCCACCAGCCGCACGCCCGTAAGACGTGTGCTGGCGAGGCTGGAATCCGAGGGGCTGGTGGAATCGGTGCATGGTGTCGGGACGATCGTGACCGACCCCGACATCGGCGAGTTGGTGCAGATCTATCATTTGCGCATGGAGCTTGCGCTTCTGGTCGGCAAACTTTCGCCGATCCCACGCAGCGCCGAGGATCTGGAACGGATCAGGGCGCTCATAGCCCGCTGCGACGAGGAGATGAAGAATCCCACGCAAAAGGCCTTCCTGCACCTGAACATGGCATTCTTTACCGAAATCAGGGCGTTCACCGGAAACCTGCCACTCCGGGAGATCAGCGAGCGACTGTACTATCAGGTTGTCCGCGTCGTACTGAAAATGATGCCGAAGCTGGGATTGGCGGAAGAGTATTCGGCCTTTCGCAACGAGATGCAGGCGGTCCTGTCCGCCGCCGAAATCGGCGACTGGGAGGCGATCGGATACATTCGCCGGGCTCACATCTCCATGAGCTTCCATCGCATGATGGCCTATGCCGACAAGTCGGAACTGTCCGAAGAGCGCTCCAAGGCATGATCAAGCTTGACGCCATTGATTTGCGCATCCTGGAAGCGATCCAGAAGGATGGAAGAATTACCAAGCTGGCGCTTGCCGAGAAGGCGGGGCTGTCGCCAACACCTTGCTGGCTCAGACTGAGGAAACTGGAAAAGGCCGGGATAGTGACGGGTTATCACGCACGGCTCGCGATGCGCCGTGTCACTCCGGTCACAAGCGTTCTCACCGAGATCACGCTCGGCAACCACCGCCAGACCGATTTCGAACGCTTCGAACGCGTAGTTGCGTCGATCCCCGAAATCGTCGCGTGCTGGTCGGTCGGCGGAGGCGTCGACTATATACTGAAAATCATGACGCCCGACGTCGACGCCTACCAGCGGCTGATCGATGGCTTGCTGGAGCGCGAGTTGGGCATAGACCGCTATTTCACCTACATCGTCACCAAGACGGTCAAGGAAGAGACCCAGCTGCCGCTCGCCAGCCTGCTGTCTCAAGCATCATAGACAATCCGGCTCTGCGGCCCCGGTTATTTAGTCCAACTCTCTGCCGTATGTGCCCCCGAATAGACAACTTCTCTCCCCGTTGCAGTCCAGATTACCTGCAACAAGAGAGGAGATCGGAAATGACTGCTGTTTTCGCGCGCACGACCTTCCATGACGCATTGAACCACCTGAATGATCGGCAGCTCTTACGGGAGCTCGCCTACGTCGGAGGGCGTTGGGTTGGCGGGCGTGATGGCAAGGCCTTCGAGGTCTCAGACCCAGCAACGGGCGCGACGCTTGCCTGGGTCGCCTCGCTCGACGCCGCCCAAACTTCGGAAGCCGTCGATGCAGCTGCCAAGGCTTTCCCGGCCTGGCGTAGCATGCTGCCGCAAGCACGCACCGCCATTCTGCGCAAATGGTACGAGCTGATGCTTGCCGCCAAGGAGGATCTCGCCCTGCTGATGACGCTGGAGCAGGGTAAATCGCTTGCGGAATCCCGTGGAGAAATCGACTACGCCGCCTCCTTCATCGAGTGGTATGCCGAGGAAGGCAAGCGGCTCAACGCGGAGAGCGTGACGAGCCATCTGCCGGGTGCGGAGATGATCGTGCGCCGCGAGGCGCTCGGCGTGGTCGGTGTCGTCACGCCCTGGAACTTCCCCTCCGCGATGATCACGCGAAAGGCCGCCGCTGCGTTTGCCGCCGGCTGCACCGTCGTTGCCCACCCCTCTTCCGAGACACCGCTTTCCGCCCTGGCGCTTGCGGAACTCGGCGAGCGCGCCGGTCTTCCGGCCGGCGTCTTCAACGTCGTCACCGGTGATGCCGCGACCATTGTCGGCCGCCTCTGCGAGGAACCCCGCGTCCGCGCCATGAGCTTCACCGGCTCGACCGAGATCGGCAAGCTGATCGCCCGCCAGTGCGCTCCGACGTTGAAGCGGCTGGTGATGGAACTCGGCGGCCATGCCCCGCTCATCGTTTTCGCGGATGCCGACGTGGAGAAGGCTGCCGACATCGCGATCGTCGCAAAGTTCGCGACCTCCGGGCAAGACTGCCTTGCGGCGAACCGGATCTATGTCGAACGGCCGATCCTGAAAGCCTTCAACGAAGCCTTCGCTGCACGCGTTTCCCGTCTCAAGATCGGTGCGGGGCTCTCACAAGACACGGACATCGGACCGCTCATGCATGAGCGTGCCATCGCCAAGGTCGAAGAGCAGGTCGCCGACGCGCTGAAATGCGGCGCGAAACTCGCGATCGGCGGCAAGCGGCACGCCGCAGGGCCGCTGTTCTTCCAACCAACCGTTCTCACCGATGTGCCGGACGACGCGCTGATCATGCGCGAAGAGACATTCGGTCCCGTGGCGGCCGTCACCGCGTTCGACTGCGAGGATGAGGTGATCGCCCGGGCGAACGACACCGAGTATGGCCTCGTGGCCTATGTCGTCACAGAAAACGGCGCTCGCCAGTTGCGGCTCGCCCGAGCGCTCGAATACGGCATGGTGGCCATCAACCGGGTGAAGATCACCGGCGGGCCAATCCCCTTCGGCGGCTGGAAGCAGTCCGGCTTAGCGCGCGAAGGCTCACGCCATGGCATGGAGGCCTTCACCGAACTCAAATATCTCTGCATCGACACCGCCGCCTGAACGGATTTGACGAAAGGAAAGAACATGCTCGATAAAAACAACGAACTCACCGCCTGGGACCGCGACCATTTCTTCCATCCGTCCACGCATATGGGCATGCATGCGCGCGGCGAGACGCCGACGCGGGTCATCAGTGACGGCGAAGGCGTATACATCACCGATGTTGCCGGTAAGCGCAGCCTCGACGCCTTCGCTGGCCTTTACTGCGTCAATGTCGGCTATGGTCGGCAGAAGATAGCCGAGGCGATCGGCGAACAGGCGAAGAACCTCGCCTACTATCACGCCTATGTCGGCCACGGCACCGAGGCCTCGATCCGGCTCTCCAAGATGATCATCGATCGCGCACCCAAAGGCATGAGCCGCGTCTATTTCGGTCTCTCCGGTTCGGATGCCAACGAGACCAACATCAAGCTCATCTGGTATTACAACAACATCCTCGGAAGGCCCGAGAAGAAGAAGATTATTTCCCGTTGGCGCGGCTATCATGGTTCAGGCGTGATGACCGGCTCGCTGACCGGTCTGCACCTTTTCCACAACGCCTTCGATCTGCCGCGCGCACCAATCCTGCACACCGAGGCGCCCTATTATTTCCGCCGTCCGGATCGCTCGATGAACGAAGAGCAGTTCTCGCAATATTGTGCCGACAAGCTGGAGGAAATGATCCTCGCCGAAGGGCCGGATACAATCGCAGCCTTCATCGGTGAGCCTATCCTTGGCACGGGCGGCATCGTGCCGCCGCCGAAGGGTTACTGGCAGAAGATCCAGGCGGTGCTCAAGAAATACGACATCCTGCTCGTTGCCGACGAGGTCGTCACGGGCTTCGGACGTCTCGGCACCATGTTCGGTTCCGATCACTACGGCATCAAGCCGGACCTCATCACCATCGCCAAGGGCCTGACCTCGGCCTATGCGCCGCTCTCAGGCAGCATCGTCTCGGAAAAGATCTGGCAGGTGCTGGTGCAGGGATCGGACGAACTCGGCCCGATCGGCCATGGCTGGACCTACTCCGCCCACCCGATCTGCGCTGCCGCCGGTATCGCCAATCTCGAACTGATCGATGAGCTCGGCATCGTCGAGAATGCCGGCTCGACCGGAGCATATTTCCGATCCGAACTTGCAAAGGCGTTCTCGGAGCACAGGCGCGTCGGCGAAGTGCGCGGAGATGGTCTGATGGCGGCGATCGAGTTCGTTGAAGACCGGGACGACCGGAAGTTCTTCGATCCGGCGCAGAAGGTTGGCCCAAGGGTGGCTACGGCGCTGGCAGAGCGCGGCGTCCTTGGCCGGGCGATGCCGCAGGGTGACATCCTGGGCTTTGCGCCGCCGCTCTGCCTGACGCGGGAAGAGGCCGACATCGTCGTGAAGGCGGCAGTCGGCGCCATCTCCGAAGTCCTCGGCAAAAAATGATCGCCTGAATTCCGGTCGTTCAAATCCGGCGGAGCGCTGTCCATCCGCGGCGCTCCGTCAACCGTGCCCGCCCGACTGGTTTGCCAGCCCCTATCAGCGACCGGCGGGCTGGAACAGCTCGACAAAATTGCCGGACGGGTCGATCAACAGGATCTGTGATCCGCCGGGCCCGGTGACGATGTCGTTGCGGAACCTGGCGCCGGCGGCTTTCAGTCGGGCGACCTCGGCAGCCAGATCATCGACGATGAGGTGGATCCGGTTCCAGCCGCCGGGCTGAGGACGCTCGCCGTCGGGCATCGGTCGTCCCGCAGAGCTCAAGGGCCCACTGAGCAGCAGCCGTAGCGCTCCCCGCTTGATGTCCGCGAATGCCGGAGCGTGGTTGGAGAGAAGCGAAAACCCGAGATGCTTCGTGTACCACTCGATGGAAGCTTCAACGTCGTCAACCATGTAGCGCACGTTGACGGTTATTTCCTCCATTCCTGCCTCCCGATATGAATTCCCCGAGCCAGCTTGACGTCGGTACTCTACGCCAACAATCACGGAACGGGAAACTTCCTCTGGCGCAATCAGATGCGCGCGAGCCGATCAGGCTGCTGCAGGGCCGAAAAGCGCCATGTCGATATCTGTCATCTCGACGCGACGTTCGAAGGCGATGCCGTTTTCATCGAACAGATGGCAGTCAGCGGCACGGATGCCGGTCCTGACCTCCTGGTCCGCCCGGATCGCAGCGGTGCCCGAAAGCATAGCGCAATAGTGTTCCCCCTCGCCTCCGAGCGAAGCATAGGCAACGGTATGGGCGCCGAGACGCTCGATGACGGAGGGTGTGACCGTCAACGTCAGGTCGCCGGAACCGATCTGTATATGCTCGGGGCGCACGCCAAGGGTCAAGGTCGTACCAGCCATGCCGCTGCGCGGCGCCACCGGAATGACCACCGTCTGCCCCTTGTATTCAACCTCGACGCCAGTGTCGCTTGCACTCTTGCAGGTGACCGGCAGGAAGTTCATTTTCGGGTTGCCGATGAAGCCGGCCACAAAGGTGTTGGCCGGTTTGTGATAGAGTTCGAGCGGCGCGCCCGTCTGGGCGATCTCTCCGGCGTTCAGCACGACGATCCGGTCCGCCATCGTCATCGCTTCGACCTGGTCGTGCGTGACGTAGATCATCGTTGCTTTCAGTTGCCGGTGCAGTTTTGCCAGTTCGATGCGCATGTCTGCGCGCAAGGCCGCATCAAGGTTCGACAGCGGCTCGTCGAAGAGGAAGATCTTCGGCTCGCGCACGATCGCCCGGCCGATCGCGACGCGCTGGCGCTGACCGCCAGAGAGCATGCCGGGCTTCTGCTGCAGCCGCTGATCGAGATGGAGAATGCGCGCCGCATGCTCGACCTTGGCCTTCAGCTTCTCCTCGGGCATCTTTTCCACGCGCAGCGGGAAGGCGATGTTCTCGAATACCGTCATGTGGGGATAGAGCGCATAGGACTGGAAGACCATGGCGATGCCGCGCTTGACCGGCGGCAGGTCGTTGACACGCTTGCCGTCGATGACGATGTCGCCCGCCGTCGTCTCGTCGAGGCCAGCGATCATTCTGAGCAGCGTGGACTTGCCGCAGCCCGACGGGCCTACGAAGACCACGAACTCGCCATTCCTGACTTCGAGTTCGACACCCTTCAGCACTTCGTAGGTGCCGTAGAATTTCTGAACCTTTTTGAGATTGAGCTGTCCCAAGAATCTGTCTCCGGCCACCGGCACGAGGCGGCGCTGCCGCCAGGAAAATTTGGGAGACCGCGGGCTGGCGCTCCGCGGCCTCCCTCGGACTTACTTGTACTGCTCGAGTTCGCCTGCCGCCTTCTTCAGCGCGTCACCAGGCTCGGCCTTGCCGGTAACAACCGACTGGACCATCTCGATCATCACGTTCTGGAAGCCCTTGTAGTCCTTGAAGAGCGGTTCCGGGCCGCCATAGGCGATGCCGTCGATCAACGGCTTCCAGGACGCGTCGGCCTTGACGAATTCATCGACCTTCGGAGACGGGCGCAGCGGCGTCAGGCCGGCGCCGCCCTGCAGCTCGTATTCGCCCTGCGGACCGGGAGATGTAATGAACTTGGCGAATTCGATCGCCTTCTCCTCGACGCCCGTGCCCTTGAAGATCGCAAGACTGTCGGTGATCAGGAGCGTGCCTTCACCCTTGGCAGAGGGGCCAAGTGGCAGCGGCGCGATACCCCAGTTGATCTTCGTATCCTTGAGCAGCGCGGCGGCGCCGGAGCCCGATTGGATCATGCCAGCCTTGCCATCAAGGAAGATGGCACGAATTTCGTTCTGCTCGTAAGCCGTGGCCCCTTCGACGGAATAGGGCGTGATGTCTTTGTAGGCCTGCAGGGCGGCTAAGACCTCTGGGCTGTCCATGACGATCTCATCGCCATCGATCACCTTGCCGTTGTTGGTGTAAACCCAATGCATGAACTGGTGCATTGTATTGTCGAACGTCTTGGCCGGCAGGCCGTAGCCCGCGATGCCGGTCTTTTCCTTGATCTGCTTGGCAAAGGCGATTTCCTCGGCCCAGGTTTTCGGCGGGGTTTCCGGATCGAGGCCAGCCTGCTTGAAGAGATCCTTGTTCCAATAAAGAGCCTTGGTCGAGAAGGCGATCGGAACACCCCATTGGGTGCCCTCGAAGGTCACTGTATCAACGATGTTCGGGTAATAGCTCTTCTTCTCTTCCTCGGTCATCGGAACCGGGACGATCAGCTCGTTCTCGGCGAACTCCTTGAGGGTGCGGGATCCCACATAGGCCATGCCGACCGGCGTACCGGCCGCGGCAAGCGTCGTCGCCTTGTCCTGGCACTGGGCCCAACCGACCACTTCCGGCACCACCTTCCAGCCAGTGTTCTTGCCCTCCCATTCCTTGATGTATTTCTCGTGAATCGGATCGATCTTGTCGCCGCAGTAGATCCAGCTGATCTCCTGATCGGCGGCCTGCGCGGCAACGCTCCCGAGCGCGGTCGATCCGAGCAAGGCAAGCGTTAAAAAGGCAGTCTTGTAAGCAATGGTCACGATGGAACTCCCCTTCTCTGGTGGTTGCTTATTGTTTCACCGCGCCGGCGGTCAGGCCGCTGACGAGATAGCGTTGCAGGAAGAAAATGACGATGACGGCCGGCGCGATGCCGACGAAGCTTGCGGCCATCAGTTCATTCCAGACCACTTCCTGCCGGCCGAAATAGGCGAAGAGGCCCACGGGCAGCGGCATGTACTCGGTCTTGGAATTGAAGGTCAGTGCGAAGATGAACTGCTGGGCATAGGAGCCGATGAAGGTGGTAATCGCGACCACAGTAATGCCCGGCATGGCGATCGGCAGGATCACCCGGCGAAGCGTGTAGAAGTGGCTGGCGCCGTCGACGAAGGCTGCCTCGTCCAGTTCCCGCGGGATCCGCATCATGTAGGTGCGCAAGAGCCAGATCGCCGAGGGAATGAGGAAGGCGACACCCGGCACGATCATGGCGAAGTAGGTGTTGAGCACGCCGAAGCTGCGCATCAGCCGGAAAAGCGGGATCAATAGCACTGCGCCGGAGAACATGTTTACGGCGAGGAAGGCCGCAAGCAGCGGCCCGCTGCCGCGGAACCTGAAGCGCGCGAAGGCATAGGCAGCCGGCACCACCAGCGCGAGCACGACCACGGTGACGATGATGGAAACGAAGAACGAATTGAAGATATAGCGGGCGAAGCCCGGGACGCTCACCCACATGGTCCTGTAGGCGGCAAAGGACCCATTCTCCGGCCAGAAGCGGTAGGGCGATGAAAAAAGCAGGCTGAGCGGCTTCAACGATACCAGGAAGCCTTCGACAAAGGGGGCGAGAATGAATGTCAGGAAGACGAAGATCCCCGCATAGATTCCGGCCAGCTCGTACCAGCGATAGCGATTGATCAGGGCCGGTTGGCTCATCGGCTTTCTCCCGAGGCGAGGCGGTGAGTGACGCGGAAGTAGAGCAGGCAGAAAATCGACAGGAAGATGCAGATCACCACGGCACGGGCAGCACCTTCCCCGTATTTCTTCGAGCCGATCGCAGTTCGATAGGTATCGATGATCATCGTCGTCGTGTCACCGTTCGGGCCGCCCTGAGTCAGGATCCAGATGATGTCGAACGAGTTGAACGTCGCGATCAGCGACAGCATCGACATGGTGATCATTGCCGGCACGAGCAGCGGCAGAGTGATGCGGCGGAAACGGTAAAAGCGGCCGGCCCCGTCGGTCCATGCCGCCTCGTAAAGATCCTGCGGGATCGCCTGGATCGAGGCCAGAAGATAGAGCGTCACCAGCGGCACGCCAATCCAGACGTCGGTGATGATTGTTGCCCAGAAGGCGGTTGAGCCGTGGGCGAGGAAGGCAACAGGACCGTCCACCAGACCCAAGTTCTGCAGCATCCCGGAAATCATGCCGAACTGGCCGTTGTACATCCAGCCCCACATGAAGATGCCGATTGCCATTGGTACGATCCACGGCGGCATGGTGAGGACGCGAAAGAGGGCACGACCCGGTACGGCGGCATTCAGCATAACGGCACCGAACGTGCCGATGATCATTTTGATCGAGACGGAAAAGAAGGTCCAAACGAAGGTTCGGACGATCACTTCCGCGAAAGTGCTATTGAAGATCTTGTCGTAGTTGACCGTGCCTACCCACTTGGTCGTCTTCTTCAGCGAAGCATCCGTAAACGACAGGATGAATGTGTCCACCAGCGGATAGGCGACGATGAGGGACACATAGAGCAAGGCGGGAAGAAGCAGGATCCAGGCGAAGATGACGGTGCTGCGCCGAACGCTCATGCTCCTGCCCCCTCAGGCCGCGCGGGAATGAAGCGCTTCGTCGAAGCGGTCCCAAAGCGGTCTCAGATCGACGACCGTCCTCTTCATCCGCGCCTCATCCATGGACAGCGCCAGGATGCCGGCCTCCAATGCGTCGAGCGGTGAGACCGGCAACGGCCCCTCGTCCCTGACGTGAGCGATGATCTCGGCCGCCATCTGCTCGTCGGCGCCGTAATGCTGCGAAAGGGCCGTAGCGGCATAGCGCTTCTCGACGGCTTTCTTGCCGGACAGCACTTCGTGGACGTCGAGATAGCCGCGAATGAAGTCGCCTTCGGCCATACCGCGCGATCCGATCACGCAGAAGCGGCGGAACTGGTCCGGCACGTTGAGGTTGGTGTGGAAATTCATCGCAACGCCATTTGCGTATTCGATGATCGCAACCTGATAGTCGATGATGTCGCCATCGCTGTCGAAGACCTTGTCCGATCCGAGCCAGCCGCTCGGCTTGCGGTGGAAGAGCTGCAGGTCGTTGATGCCTTCGCTTGCGGGGTCATTGGCGGGAATGAAGCTCTTGCGGCCGCCGAAGCTTGCTACCCGCTCCGGCCGGGCGCCGACGACGCCGTTATAGAGATCGAGGTCATGGCAGCATTTTTCGAGCATGAAGCTGCCGGCGTAGCGTCCATAGCGGCGCCAGTCACGCATGAAAAATGCGCCATGATAAGGTTCGATATGTTCGGCGGCCTCGATCGAAACAATCTCGCCGAGCGTTCCGGCAGCCTGGGCGGCTCTGAGGTCGCGGTACAGCGGCGCATAGCGCAGTACGAGGCCGACCATCAGGCGGTCGTGACCGTGCTTCGCCAGAAGCCCTGCAAGCTCCACGCTCTGCTCGATCGTGCTCACGATAGGCTTCTCGCAGAAAACCTTGAGTCCGGCCTCGAGGCCGATACGGATATGATCGAGATGCATGTGGTTCGGCGAACCGATCATCAGGAGATCGAGCTTCTCGCCGGCGATCAGTTCTTCCGGCGTCGAATAGGCTTTGCCAGGAGAAATGCCCTTTTCGACAAGGGTCGCAAGGCCGGCGGGCGCGGGATCGACATAGCCGGCGATCTCGAAGCTTTCGTCGATCGCCTTGAAAACGTAGCCCAGATAGCCAAGACGGAATCCGAGTCCGATTATACCGACTTTCATGCTCGCGCTGTTCCCTTGCCTTTTGGCGTAATTTATTTTCGTAGACTGAGATAGAATTTTCAGGGCGTCAACAAAAATTCGCCCATTCCGGCAAAATGTGAAATTAATTTTCACAATCGTGCCGAACGGATGCTGTTACGACTTCTGCGAGCAGTGCGAGCCCGGGTTTCGTCTAGGCTCGAACCCGACCGGAAAGGAACCGTTCGAATGCCTGAAGCCCATCATGGATAAGGACGGCCAGTGCGGCCACGATGAGGCCACCCTGAAGCACGAAGGCAAGATTATTCGACTGCAGGCCGGCAATGATGACTTCCCCGAGGGTCTTCGCCGCAACCGTCGACCCGATCGTCGCGGTCGCAAGACTGATCACGACAGACAATCGGATGCCCGTCAGGATCACCGGCAGGGCCAGGGGGAGCTCTATATTGAAGAGCCGCTGGCGCTCCGTCATACCCGCGCCGCGTGCAGCCTCCATCACCGCGGGCGGTAGCGTCGTCAAACCCGTCAGCGCGTTTTCGAAGATCGGCAGCAGGCCGTAAAGAAAGAGGGCGATCAGCGTCGGTTTTTCGCCGAAACCGAAAATCGGTACCGCCAGCGCAAGAACCGCCACCGGCGGAAAGGTCTGGCCAATGTTCACGAGGCTGCGCGAAAGCGGAAGAAACTCGGCCCCGGCCTTCCGCGTCACGAGGATTGCCAGAGCCACGGCAACCAGAGCGGCGGCAAGCGTCGCGACAAAAACCGTTCTCAGATGCAGCACGGTCAGCCAGAACAGACTGCCCTGGTTATAGATCGCCGGCGCATTTTGCTGAACCAGTGGCCTCAGCAAGGGTTCGAACCAGGAGGGCTGCAGCAAGAAGACGAGCAACAGCAGCAGGACCGCCATGCGGACGAGCTTGGGCAACCACGCCATCACCGTGGCCTCGCCGCCCGCTTTGCCAACCCCTCGAGGCTGACCTTGCCGAGGATTGCGCCGTCTGGCGCAGCAACCGGTAGCGCGGATCGCCCGGACCACAGGAGTTCGGAGAGCGCCTCGCGCTGGCTGAGCGTCGCCGGTATCGGCGCGCCTTCGGCCGTGCCGGGCTCGACGGCGTCGGCGGCCGTGTCGATCGCCAACAGCCGGAACGGCCGCTCGCTGGTGCCGATCAGCGTTTCGACGAAGGGCGTCGCGGGTTTAACCAGCATCTCGGCCGGTGTCGCGTATTGTACGACCTCTCCCTTGTCCATCACGGCTATCCTGTCGGCGAGGTGAAAGGCCTCTTCCATGTCATGGGTGACGAGGATAATCGTCGTCCCGAAATGTCTCTGGATAGCGACAAGATCGTCCTGCGCCTTGGAGCGGATGATCGGATCGAGGGCCCCGAAGGGTTCGTCCATCAACAGCACGTTCGGCTCGGCGGCAAGCGCGCGCGCAACGCCGACCCGCTGCTGCTGGCCTCCGGAAAGCTCATGCGGATAGCGTGGGCCGAAGTCGGCGGGATCGAGTTGGAACAGCGTCAGCAGTTCCTCGACCTTCGCCTCGATGCGCTTCCTGTCCCAGCCGAGAAGTGTCGGCACGGTTGCGATATTCTGGGCAACCGTGCGGTGCGGAAACAGCCCGTGGCCCTGGATGGCGTAGCCAATCCTGCGGCGAAGCTCGAAGTCCGGGACGGCACGATTATCTTGACCATCGATCCTGATCGTGCCCGAGGTCGGCTCAACCAGTCGGTTGACCATTCTTATCAGCGTCGTCTTTCCTGACCCGGAGGTGCCGACGATCACCGTAATCGTATGCGGTTCGACGGTCAGCGACACGTCGTCGACCACCGTCGTGTTGCCATAGCGCTTGGTAATCTGTTCGATTTCGATCATGCGGCATTGCCCTGGTTGCGGTCAGTTACGGTCATTTCGATCAAGGCGTCGAGCACGATCGCTGCCGCGAAAGCCAGGACGACAGTCGGCACAGCGCCCAGCAACACGAGATCCATCGCCGTCTGGCCTATGCCCTGGAAGACGAAGACCCCGAAGCCGCCGCCGCCGATAAGGGCGGCGATGGTTGCAAGTCCGATGTTCTGGACGAGCACAATGCGGATGCCCGTGAGGATCACCGGAAAGGCGAGCGGAAACTCGATGCCGGCAAGTCGCTGCCAATCGGTCATGCCGATGCCGCGCGCGGCGTCGTTGGCGTCGCGCGGAACGCCGGCGAGCCCGACCACCGTATTGGCGACCACGGGCAGCAAAGAATAGAGAAACAGCGCAACGAAAGCGGGCGCGACGCCGATGCCGCGAATGCCGATTGCCGCCGCCCCCGGCACATGCATCGCGATCCATCCGAGCGGCGCGATTAAAATGCCGAAGAGCGCGATCGACGGAATTGTCTGGATGGCGTTGAGGGTGTTCAACACACCGGCGCGCAACGGTTCGACGCGATGGCAAAGCACGCCGAGCGGCAAGCCGATGACAGTCGCCGCTGCCAACGATCCGAGCGCGAGCGTTACGTGCCGCCCCGCCTCCTTCCAGAAGGTGTCGGCGCGGCTCGCATATTCCTTCAGAATGGAGAGCCCGTCCCAGCCGCCGGCTAGTAGCATCGCGCCGGCGACCGCAAGAACGGCAATAAGAAAGAGGAGGCGGATGATAGGCCCCGGGTTGAGACGCGTGAGTGCATCGGCAACCAGAAGTGAGAAGGCGAAAACCATGACCCAAAAGCCGGAGGCCGGCGAAACGCGGGCATAGGTGTTTTCCGGTGGCGTCAGATAATTGGCGGCCGTTCCGATCAGAATGCCAAGCGTGACGAGAGCGGCAAAAGCCACGGCCATTCGCACCAGTTTCGGCGTCTTGAAGAGGGCAATGACTGCGGCCAACGCGACCAGGGCGAGAAGCGCGTATCCGAGCGACGGCGGCAAGGCATCCAGAATTGCCTTCGCGTCACCCTGGACGATCCGGTTGGCCCGGAAAGTCGCAAACGGGGCAAGAAGCGCACCATAGACGGCAAGCGCGGCAATGACGACGCCGAGTTTATCGACGCGGAAGGGCACATGTTCCTTTCCTTTGATCATGCCATCACCCATGGCGTTTCGGGAGTTGCCCGTCCGATCGGATGGACGAAGGTCGTTTGCAAGAGCGGGATGAGTGTGCGCGGTCTTCCGCCAGCATCCCGCTCCGACCTACTAGAATCGATCCCGTTTAGGACTTCAGGTCGATTTGACCTAAAGTCATCGTGGTCTAGAGCAAGCGCCCTCCCCTTCATCACATCATTTCAGAAAGCCGTTCTTCTTCAAGAAGTCCTCGGCAACGGCCTTGGCCGGTTCGCCGCCGACCTGTACGCGGCCGTTAAGCTCCTGCAGCGTCACCAGGTCGAGCTTTTCGAAGACCGGTTTCAGGAGCTCCTCGATCTGCGGGTTTTCCTTGAGCACCGCTTCACGGATGATCGGCGCGGGCTGATAGACCGGCTGGACGCTCTTGTCGTCTTCGAGCACGACAAGGCCCGAAGGGGCAATGCCGCCATCGGTGCCGTAAACCATCGCCGCGTTGGCGCCGTTCGTCTGGTTTGCAGCCGCGGCAATCGTCGCCGCCGTATCACCGCCCGAAAGCGTGATCAGCTGGTCCGGCTTCAGCGTGAAGGAATAGGTCGTCTGGAACGCCGGCAGCGCCGCGGCCGAGTTGACGAATTCGGACGAGGCCGCAAGCTTAACCTCGCCGCCACCCGAGACATATTTGCCAAAGTCGGAGAGCGTCTTGAGCTTGTTCGCCTCCACAACCTCCTTGCGTAGTGCTATCGCCCAGGTGTTGTTGGCGGGCGACGGTGTCAGCCAAACGATCTTGTTGGCGTCATAGTCGAGCTTCTTTGCCTGCTCGTAAGCCTTGGCAGCATCCTTCCAGGCGGGATCGTCCGCCTTCTCGAAGAAGAAGGCGGCATTGCCGGTATATTCCGGATAGATGTCGATCTCCCCGGCGGTAATCGCCTTGCGCACGACAGGTGTCGCGCCAAGCTGAACACGATCTGTGGTCTTGATGCCGTTGGCATTGAGGACGGCGAGAATGATATTGCCGAGCACGCCTCCTTCCGTGTCGATTTTTGAGGAAACGACGACATCGGCCTCAGCCGCAGCGGCGGTGAGCACAATGGCAAGGGCAGTACCGATAACAGTCTTGATCAGGCGCATGATTATCTCCCTCGATTTGGTCCCGCAGTTTGATCACGGATTCTTCGCCGCGTCGGCGTAAGCCATTCCATATATGTCAGGGTTCGGCGAAAAATAGAGCGGGTTGCGCATCCGCACCTGCGGTTGAATGCTCAATGCGCACAGCCTTCGATTGGACATTGCAATCGATCCCGTTCTCAGCCACTCTCCCCTCTGCGCATGGAGTTGTTTCGGGGGAAACATGTCCGTCTTCATTCTCGCGCTTTTGATTGGTGTCGTGGCGGGGCTTCGTGCCATGACCGCGCCCGCCGCCGTCAGCATCGCCGCGGCTGCCGGCTGGCTGCCTGTTTCCAACAGTTGGGCGGCTTTCATGGGCTTCCGGTTCACACCCTATGTCTTCGGCCTGCTGGCGCTCGTCGAATATGTCACCGATAAGCTTCCAAGCACGCCGAGCCGGAAGGTGCCGCAGCAGTTCGGCGCACGCATCGTCAGCGGCGGCTTCTGCGGCGCGGTGATCGGCACTGCGGGCGGATCGCTCATTGGCGGTGCGATCGCCGGCGTCATCGGGGCTGTCATCGGTACGCTCGGTGGCTACGAGGCACGAAAGCGACTTGGCCTCGCCGTTGGCAAGGATTTGCCGATCGCCCTTCTCGAAGATCTTGTTGCAATTCTGCTAGCCTTTTGGGTGGTGTCCTCCGTGTCATGAGCAAACACTTCGACGCAATCATCATCGGCGCCGGTCAGGCCGGACCATCACTCGCCGGGCGGCTGACAGCTGCCGGTAAAACGGTTGCGCTCGTCGAACGCAAGCTCTTCGGCGGGACCTGCGTCAACACCGGCTGCATGCCGACCAAGGCGATGGTCGCCAGCGCCTACGCGATCCACACCGCCCGTCGCGGCGCCGAATACGGCATGACGACCGGCACGATTGCCATCGACTTCGCCCGCGTCATGGCGCGCAAGGAGAAGGTTCGGCTCGACGCCCGTTCGGGCGTCGAGAGCTGGCTCAAGGGAATGAACAACTGCACCGTCATCGAAGGCCACGCACGCTTCGAAAGCCCGACGGACGTTCGCGTCGGCGATGAGCTGATTTCCGGCGACCAGATTTTTATCAACACCGGCGGACGTGCCGCCGTTCCGGATTTTCCGGGTGTCGACGAGGTTCCCTATCTCACCAATACGTCGATGATGGACCTCGCCGAACTTCCGGACCATCTCGTCGTCATCGGGGGCAGCTATATCGGGCTCGAATTCGCCCAGATGTTCCGTCGCTTCGGTTCAGAGGTCACGGTCATCGAGAAGGGGCGGCGCCTGATCGGGCGGGAAGACCCGGACGTCTCCGATGCGATCCGCGACATTCTCGAAAAGGAAGGCATCCATATCCGCCTCAATGCCGAATGCATCCGCTTCGCCAAGCATGAAGACGGGGTCGCCGCCGGCGTTGATTGTACATCAGGGGCGCCGGAGGTCATCGGCTCGCATGTGCTGCTCGCCACCGGCCGCCGGCCGAATACGGACGATCTCGGGCTCGACAAGGCTGGCGTGAAAACCGACGCGCGAGGCAATATCGAGGTCGACGATTTCCTGCGATCGAGCGTTCCGCATATCTTTGCGATGGGCGACTGCAACGGCCGGGGTGCGTTCACTCACACCTCCTACAACGACTTCGAAATCGTCGCCGCCAACCTCCTCGACAACGATCCGCGCCAGGTGACTGACCGGATCCCGACCTACGCGCTCTATATCGACCCACCACTCGGGCGCGCCGGGATGACCGAGAGCGAAGCCCGCAAGAGCGGCCGCAAGCTCCTGATTGGCACACGGCCGATGACACGGGTCGGCCGTGCCGTCGAAAAGGGCGAGACGCAGGGCTTCATGAAAGTGATCGTCGATGCGGACACTGAGGAAATCCTCGGCGCATCGATCCTCGGCACGGGCGGAGACGAGGCGATCCAGAGCATTCTGGACGTCATGTATGCGAAGAAGCCCTATACGACGATCACCCGCGCCGTGCACATCCACCCGACCGTCTCGGAACTGATCCCGACAGTGTTCGGGGACTTGTCGCCGGCAAAGTAGTGCGGAGATCGTCCCTGACTTATCTGGACTCCTCATACCAATCCAGTCAGTTCGAGCGTCTGATAGCCGGCCAAAAGCGTGATCAGAGCGCCGACGAGGCGCAGGAGTATCCTCTCCTGCAATGTCTTGACCATCCATCCCGCCAGCGGCGCCGCCAGGACGCCTCCGATTATCAGCCCGCCAACGGATGTTAGATAATCACCCAATTCGCCGGCTTGCTTCCAGTGGCCGGTTATAATGGTGACGAGGAAGCTCAGTGACACGGTAAGTGCAATCAGGAACTCGCTCGCATTGACTGTGCCAATCACGAACCGCGGCTGTCCGCCCGCGCCGAGCAGGCCGGTGGTGGCAACGGGACCCCAGCCGCCGCCACCTGCTGCATCCAGGAAGCCGGCGGTTGCGCCAAGGGGCGCGACAATTCTCAATTTCACCGGGTTGGTCGGAATACGATGAAACGACCGGTATAAAAGCCAGCTCCCTATAATTGCGAGGTAAGCTGTAACGAATGGCTTGACCTGATCTCCGTCAAACGAAGTGACTACGAAGGCGCCTAGCATCCCGCCGGCGACACCAAAGGGAATGAGCCGCCGAAACAGCTTCCAGTCGATGTTGCGGTGAAAGAGATGCCCCGTTCCGGAGGCCGCGGTGGTGAACAATTCCGCTGCATGGGCTGAAGCGGATGCTTGCGCCGGCGGCACACCGAAGGCAAGGAGCACCGTCGAGGAGATAACGCCATACGCCATTCCGAGAGCACCATCGACCGCCTGGGCGAGAAACCCGACCGCCGCGAACAAGAGGAAGTCTTCCATAAGGAGGCTCCGCGCATGGTTGCATTCGTGGCGACCTCAGGTACGCAGGTAAACGGGCCAGGCGTCGGCTTGTTCCGCAAGTTCGGCTCAATCAGGGCGTGCTTTCTCAAAACTGCATCTTGTGAACGGTCCGCGCCCTCTCCATGTCGAGACTGAACCCCGCGACAATGATTTTGCAGCGCCGTGTGCGGGCGCACAGCACAGACGAAAACGAGTGCTTAGCGAATAGGCAAATGCATATGGCTGTCTTAGCTGCGATTTGCGGGCGCGAACAACCGTTCGCGCCCGCCCGGCTTTTCCACTGGCGCTATCTCACCGGTATCATAAGGTGGGCGTAGGGAGTGCCTGCCCACATCACATACGGCCGGGAGGTGTCGGGCTTAGGGTCCGTCGGATAGCCTTGCATCATGTCCGTCGCGTTGACGATCATGACATGCGAACCGGTTTCAACCCAGTTGTTACCCTCTTCGGGTTTTGTCGCATAAGGATCAGTGTTGCTCGCGTCGCTGCCCCCAGCCAGCATATAGATGAAGCCCACCTTCCCTTTGGGCGGCTCCTTTTTTTGGATCCATGCCGTCGCCCATTCCATTGCATTGGCATCGCCGCACATCGGGTCCGGGCCGGGCGTGGCCGGAACGTCCGGCATGCACCAGAAGCCGTTCGTGCCCTCCCTCAACGTGCGCATATTGCCCTTCTCGTCCATAGCGTGGATCGCAGCACCGCTTGATACCGCAGCGGGCGCAGCGGATTCGGCGCTTTTGATCAGTGCAGAGTCGTCGGCGGCTGCGTCGGCGGCGACGCCCTCCACTGCAACCAAGCTGCTTGCTGCTAATAGAGCAGCGGCCGTTAGAAGCCCTTTCATGGCCGTTCTCCCGGATCGCATTCATTGTTGTCATTGTATCGGCCGGCGGCTGTCCGAGCCGCATTAGCCATGACTAAAATGATAGCAGATTGGGCGTAGTCGAACAATTAAGCAGGGCAGGCCACGCGCCTGCGACGATCTGGTATCGTCCGTTCCTGTACGGCACCGATTTACCCATCTTTTCCGCGGCTGAACCAACGCAGCGACATGCAGGAGAGCCCTGCATCGATCTTGCCGATTTCCGTGGTCTTCAGCGGCACGACCCTGAAGCCGGCATTGTCGAGCATCTCGATCGTGCGCGGGAAGTCGGAGCCGACCATGACGACGTCGTTGACGCGCAGCGCATTGGCGGCCGCCTCCTCGCCCTCCGGAATGATGACCTGCTTGAATTTCCTGAAGACGCCCGAACGCGCCAGGCGATTGGTGGAAAGCACGGTCTCGTCGTCGAGCAGCGAGCAATCGGTCTTGAAGTGAAGAACGCCTTCAGGTGTCGCGACGATCTCGCTCTTGCGGCCGAGCTTGTCGAGACAGCTCTGAAGCGCTTCGGCGCCTGCCTTGTCGGTGCGGGCCGAGAGACCGATCATCACGCTTTCACGGGTCGTCAGCACGTCTCCGCCATCGGCATAGCCTGTGCCCGGCAGGTCGAGAACGGTCTCGAACATCTCGCGCAGCGTCGGCTCGATTTCCCTGGTTTCGTTGACGCGGGTCGGTGCACCCGGACGCAGAAGGATCGCGCCTTCGGTGAAGACCAGCGCCGGGTCCTCTACGAAGATTGAATCCGGGAAGGCTTCGAGCGCCGGCAGAACAGTCACGTCGACGCCCGCTTTGCGCATTGCGCCGATATAGGCGTCATGCTCGGCCTTCACGCCCTCGTAGGTCGGGTTGCCGCGATCGTCAGCGCGCAGGCCGTTAACGACAGATTGCGACGGTGTGCGGACAATGATGGAGTTGAACTCGTAAGCGGAGCGTGGCTGCGGCATTCGTTCGGCACCTGAGCTTCGACGGTTTTCACTGATGACCGCTGCAGTCGATCAGAGAATCGCGGTCGACGCTAGCAAGTTTGCGTCAGAATGAGTGTTTTGATGAACAGAATCTCAGCCCGGCCTTGCCCCGGGGGCTCTGCAGCTTCAGATGGGCGTCCCTGCTGCTGAGCTAAAGCTCGTCGGAGACGCCGACCCGGTGGCGATAGACCAGCTCCCAGCCCTTCCAGCCGGTGAACAAGAAAATTCCGAAGACGATGAGCGACAGCAGCAGTCCTTCCGGTATCACCGCCTGGTCGCCATTCGAATAGCGCAGATAGAAGTTCACCGCCGTCACGACGATTGCCACCGCGTTGCCGATGAAGTGATACCAGGCATCCGTCAGTTTCTGGATCAGAGGCTCGCCCAGGAAATCCGTCAGACCGGCGACCGCTGCCAATGCGCCGAAGACCAGCGCGCCACCGAGGAGCCACAGCGCCGCGGCCGACCATGATGACGAGCCCGTCTGCCAGAAGGCGAGATCGCAAAACAGCGTCGTCACCACGAAGACTACCGGAAACGGAATGAGCATCGGGTGAATCGGGTGGCCGGCGATCTGGAGCGTGCTGCGCGGATTGCCGGTGGAACGCGCCAATTCCGGCGTGGATACGGCTCCTTGCGCCGTCGTTGAAGTGTGACTTTCATTCCAAGTCATGGACGCTGCCTCCTCAATGCGGAAGGCGGCGGGCGTCAAACCTTCGCGTCACATCCAGCCGGATGGCGCGAAGCCGGGTAGAGGTGTCCGGTGAAGCGCTCGACAACCTCCCGAAGATCACTGCTCGACCTCTTCCGGTGGAGCCGGCGGTCGCCGACCTCAAAGCCGCGGAATCGCGAGCGAGCAATTACAAACGTCGCTTGATAGGAGAAGGTTCCCACGACCACAGGTACACCCAGCTGCGAGGCGCGGATGCGAGCACAAACGGCGGCGGTTGCTACCCCTCTGGGACCCTTGGGTGATACGGATTAGCCATATACCCTGGTTGCGAATTCCGGATTGCCGCGCAAGGTATTGCTGATCGTGCAGATCTCCGCCTCGGCCGCCTCGGCGATCGCATGGCGGACGGCGTCGTCGAAATCGCCCCTGATGACGAATTGGATGTCGAAGCGCGCGACCCGCGACGGCTCGTCGTGGGCCTTCTCGCCAGTGACCTTTGCGGAGACTTCCGTCAGCCTGTCGAGCACGCCGAAGCGGCTTGCGGCAATGCGGGCGCTCAGCACCAGACAGCTCGCAAGCGAGGCATAGAGAAGATCGAGCGGGCCATAGCCCGGTTGTGACGGGCTGGTGACGATATCGAGTTCGCCGCCGGTGACCGATGTCACATGCGGGAAGCCCGTCCGCCCGACGACGGCGGTCGCGCCCGTCTCCCTCGTCCTTACCTTCAACTCAGCCATTCACCGTCCCCCTCCGGCTGCGCACGCGGCCGGAGCAATATCGACGCAAAGCTCCGCTCCTGCAACAACGCCGCGGACCTTAACAGACCCGCGGCGCGACTTGTTCCCGAAGGAGTGAACGTGGGTCGCGCAACGACCCGTGTCCGTCGCTTAGTTCTTCTTCACCAGGCGGTAGAAGACGAAGTCGGACGTGGCGCCGTTGACGTAGCCCGCGACATTATTCTTCATCGCCACCTGAGTGGCCGCCTGGAACATGATCACGATCGGCGACTTCTCCTGCACCTTCTTCTGCAGGTCGACATACATCGCGTTGCGCTTGGCGGGATCGGCCTCGGCCTTGGCCGCCTTTGTGGCCGCGTTGAGCTCTGCCGGAACGGCCCAGGAATTCCGCCAGGTCGTCGTCGACTGATAGTGGTCGTCTGAGTTGTCCTCGTTGAAGGCGAAGGCGGCGGCGTTGGAATCCGGATCCATGAAATCGGGCCCCCAATAGAGCAGCATCGCTTCATGGGTCCGGGCTCGATACTTGGTGATCACCTGGCTGCCGGTACCCGGAATGATCTCGAAATTGATGCCGGCTTCAGCGAACGAGGCCTGCAGCGACTGAGCCATGTCGGTGAAGGGCGTCGAGTTGATGACATCGAGCGTCACGTTGATCGGCGTCTTGATGCCAGCGTCGGCAAGGATCTTCTTCGCCTTTTCGACATCGTAGCTATAGGGCGTCTCGTCGAGGGAGCCTGGGAAGCCTTTCGGCCAGAAGGCCTGGTGCACCTCCATCTGTCCCTTGAGGAAGCTTTCGGTCATGCCCTTGTAGTCGACGAGATAGCGTGCTGCCTCCCAGACCGCTTCCGGCTGCAAGGCGGTAGTCTTCTGGTTGAAGGAGAGGAAATGGACGGCCGCCTGCGGATAGGACTCGACCTTCATGTTTTCCTTGCCGGTGATCCCGGCGACCTGGTCAGGCGTCAGGTTCTTCGCCATGTCGACGTCGCCGGTCTCGAGCAGAAGCTGCTGGGTGGCTGCTTCCGCCACGTGGCGGATGATCACGCCTTTGATCGCTGGCGCGCCGCCGAAATAGTTCGGATTGCTTTGGAGGTTCAGGAGTTCGCCGGCGCGGAAGGCGCGCAGCACGAATGGCCCGGTTCCGGCGGAATTGGCCTTGAGCCAGGCATTGCCAAAATCGCCGTTCTGCTCGTTCGCCTTGACCGTCTCGGCATCGACGACCGATGCCGGGCGGGCGGCGAGAACGTTGAGCACGAAGGCGGACGAGAAGTCGCCGTCGTATTTGACGATGACCTTGTTGCCGTCGGCGGTCACCATCTTCTCGATGTTCTCCGGCGTCCAGCCGAGCTGGGTCAGGATGAAGGCCGGCGCCTTGTTGAGGGCCACAACACGCTTGAACGAGTAGACCACGTCTTCCGCGCGCAACGGATTGCCGGACGAGAAGGTCACACCGTCACGCAAGGTAAAGGTAATTGTCTTGGCGGCATCGTCCGCTGTCCACTCGCTCGCCAGGCCGGGCGCGAGCTTCTGAACGTCGGGGGCGTCGTACTGCACCAGGCGGTCATAGGTTTGCGTGACATACTCGCCCGACGAGAACTCGTAGGCCTCGGCAGGATCGATGCTGACGATGTCGTCGATGTTCTGAGCGACGACCAGGACATCCGCGGGCGTTTCGGCCAATGCTGCCGGCGAAACGCTGAGCGCCAGTGATGCCGCGAACAGCGCGGCCTTGAAGATTTTCATCATCGCTTCTCCTGTTTTCGATGAGACTTGGTTTTTGCGGCCCGTAACGGTGTTCCCGTGGTCTCGGTAGGGCGTGTTTCCTTCGACGCGGCGGTCCGCGGCCGAAAAAGCGGCAGCGTTCCGGTCCAGAGGATGCGCGCCGCCTTGTCGGTCCTGTTCCACCAGTAGTGCGGCTGGATGCCCCTGAAATGTAGCCCATCGCCGTTCGTCAGCGTCGTCTGTTCGCCGTCAAGGCCGAAGAGGATCTCGCCATCGAGAACGAAGACAATCTCCTCGCCTTCATGGCTGAATACTTCCGACCGGTGGCCGGGCGGAATCGTGATGACGAAGCTCGAAAGCTGGTTTCCGGCAAAATCTGCGCCAATGCGCTCGTAGGCGACCGGCGACCCACCGACGGAAAAGACCATTCGATCTTCAGCGCGCGAAAGACCGGTATCGATTGCCGGGGCGAGAATGAAATGGCTGATCTCGGTGTCTAGGCCGCGTGCGATCTGGGCGAGCGTGCCGAGCGAGGGCATCGCGAGATCCCGTTCGACCTGGCTGAGATAGCCGACCGAAACACCGGCCACGTCGCTCAATTCCTGGAGCGTCATGTGCATCTGCCGCCGGCGCGCGCGCACCAACGCGCCGATCCTCGGCTGCGAAGCGGAATTCGCGCTTCCCTGTGCGGCACGTGCGTCGTCCGATGCGGTCACGGCCGACTCCCCTCCCAGTAAAATTTTTTTGATTTAAGCAAATTTATTTATATACTCCAAGCGAATTCTTGCGCTATGGGCGTGGCCCAACGCAAGGGTATCAGGGATGGAGCCGCCACTTGGCAGATGACAGCACGACCACCGTCGCCGGACCGGTGCGCCGCCGTGGCGCGACCGTCTCGGGACATCGCCGGCTCGTCGCTGCCGCCGGTTTTCTCGTCACGCTGGCCGTAACCTTCCTCGGACTTCTCGCGATCACCTTCTTCATCGGCCGGATCGTGCCGATCGATCCGGTGCTCGCGGTCGTTGGCGACCGCGCCCCCGCCGCCGTCTATGAACGGGTGCGGGTCGAAATGGGTCTTGATCGTCCATTGACGACACAGTTCGTCAGCTATGTCGGCGATGTTCTGACCGGCAATTTCGGCATGTCGGTATCCACCGGCCGGCCGGTTCTCGAGGATCTTGCCCGCGTCTTCCCGGCGACGCTGGAGATGGCAACGCTCGGCATCATCATCGGCGTCCTGCTCGGCGTCCCGCTCGGCGTTATTGCCGCAAGCCGGCGCGGCTCCTTGCTCGACCAGGCGATCCGCGTCGTCGGCCTGCTCGGTTATTCCGTTCCCGCGTTCTGGCTCGGCCTGGTCGGGCTTGCGGTGTTCTATGCCCGGCTCAACTGGGTCGGAGGCCCCGGCCGCGTGGAGATCTTCCTGGACGGCATCGTGCAGCCGGTGACCGGTCTCCTATTGATCGACAGCATCATTGCCGGCGATTGGGAGGTCTTCGGCAACGCCGTCTGGCACCTGATATTGCCGGCGTCCTGCCTCGGCTTCTTCTCGCTGGCCTATATCGCCCGCATGACGCGGTCCTTCATGCTCGACCAGCTGAGCCAGGAATATGTCACGACCGCCCGGGTCAAGGGCGTTCCGGAGCGGCTGGTCATCTGGCGCCATGCGTTCCGGCCGATCCGCGTGCCGCTGATCACTGTCATCGGGCTTTCCTACGCGGGTCTCCTCGAAGGCTCTGTGATGATCGAGACGATTTTCTCCTGGCCCGGCATCGGCAACTATCTGACCGTCGCGCTGCTCAACGCCGACATGTCCGCGGTGCTCGGCTCGACCCTCGTGGTCGGTGCGGTCTTCATCGGCATCAACAAGATTTCGGACGTGCTCTATCGCGTGCTCGATCCGCGTGCGCGCTAGGAGGTGTGGGACATGGCAACGTTTCGCGACTGGCTGATCGACGACAGCCCCGCCTCCCCGATGCAGGCACGCCTTGGCCGGCTCTACCGCATTTTCGGCGCTCTGATGCATAATCCGCTGGCGGTGATCGGCGCGATCATCATCATCTGCCTGATCCTCGCAGCACTTTTTGCGCCGTGGCTCGCGACGCACGATCCGCTGCGCCAGGCGCTTGCCGAACGGCTGCTGCCGCCGAGCGCCGCGCACTGGATGGGCACCGACGAACTCGGGCGCGATATCTGGTCGCGCGTCGTCTATGGCGCTCGCATTACCCTCATGATCGTGGCACTCGTCGCCGTCCTTGCGGCGCCGGCCGGACTCGTCATTGGCGTCGTCTCCGGCTATTTCGGCGGGTGGGTCGATCGTATCCTGATGGGCATCACCGACATCTTCCTGTCGCTGCCGAAGCTGATCCTGGCGCTCGCCTTCGTCGCCGCACTCGGCCCGGGGATCGAGAACGCCATCATCGCGATCGCGATCACCTCCTGGCCGGGCTACGCCCGCGTTGCGCGCGCCGAAACGCTGACGTTCAAGAATTCCGAGTTCATTGCCGCCGTGCGGCTGCTGGGCGCGTCGAGCATCCGGGTCAATCTCGGCCATGTACTGCCGCTCTGCACCTCGTCGATGATCATCCGCGTGACGCTCGACATGGCCGGCATCATCCTGACGGCCGCAGGCCTCGGCTTCATCGGCCTCGGCGCCCAGCCGCCCCTGCCGGAATGGGGCGCGATGATCTCGCGCGGACGCTCCTTCATTCTCGATCAATGGTGGGTCGCAACGATGCCGGGCTTCGCGATCATCCTCGTCAGCCTCGGCTTCTGCTTTCTCGGCGATGGTCTGCGCGACGTACTCGACCCGAAGAGCGGAGAACAACGCTGATGAGACCGCTCCTCGAAATAGAAAACCTGCGCGTCACCTTCCCGACTACACGCGGCGACACCGACGTCGTGCGCGGCGTCTCCTTCACGCTTGGACGCGAGCGCCTAGGCATCGTCGGCGAAAGCGGCTCCGGCAAGTCGATGACCGGCCGCTCGATCCTGAAGCTCGTGCGCGCCCCTGGACGCGTGTACGCGGACAAGCTCGCCTTCGACGGCATTGATCTCAGCACCCGCTCGGAGAAGCAGATGCGCGCCCTTCGCGGCGCCCGCATCTCGATGGTGATGCAGGATCCGAAATTTTCACTCAATCCGGTGATGACCATCGGCGAACAGATTGCCGAGGCGCTGCTGACTCACAAAAGTCTGCCGCGGCGGGAAGTGAACGATCGCGTTCATGCCATGCTCGAATCGGTGCGCATCGCCGAGCCGGAGCGCGTCGCCAGGCTTTATCCGCACGAGGTTTCCGGCGGCATGGGGCAGCGGGTGATGATCGCGATGATGCTCATTCCAGAGCCGGACCTGCTGATCGCCGACGAGCCGACCTCAGCGCTCGACGTTTCGGTCCAGGCGCAGGTGCTCGACATCATCGACGAACTCGTCCGGCGCAAGGGCATGGGGCTGATCTTTATCAGCCACGACCTCAATCTGGTCTCAAGCTATTGCGATCGGATCCTTGTGATGAACACCGGCGAAGTCGTGGAAGAATGCAGAGCCGGCGAATTGATGAATGCGACACACCCCTACACGCGCGGCCTCATCGCCTCCATTCCGCGTCTCGACGAAACAAGGGACGAGCTGCCCGTGCTCGACCGCAGCGCCTGGGCCAAAGCATGACAGCGCTCTCTCTCAAGGACCTCGATATCTCCTACGGCGATACGCAGATCACCCACAAGGTGAGCCTCGACATCGCCGAGGGCGAAAGCTTCGCACTCGTCGGAGAAAGCGGCTCGGGCAAGTCCACCGTCTTGAAGGCAATCGCCGGGCTCGCACCTCAATGGACCGGTGAGATACGCGTTCTCGGCAAAGCACGCAGCCACGGCGTCGACCGCGACTTCTCGCGGGTTTGCCAGATGGTGTTCCAGGACCCTTACGGCTCATTGCATCCGCGCAAGACCGTCGACGCGACGCTTGGTGAGGCGCTGACGATCCACGGTATCGGCGACCGGAACGCGCGTGTCGAGGAGATCATGGCGTCCGTTGGCCTCGACCGGAAATTCCGGTTCCGCTTTCCGCACCAGCTTTCCGGCGGCCAGCGCCAGCGCGTGGCGATCGCACGTGCGCTGATGCTGAAGCCGAAGATTCTGCTGCTCGACGAGCCGACCTCGGCGCTCGATGTTTCGGTTCAGGCCGAAATCCTCAACCTGCTCAAGCGTCTGCGTCGTGAGCAGAACCTCACCTTCTTGATGGTCACCCACAATCTGCCGGTCGTCTCCTTCCTCTGCGATCGGCTAGCCGTCATGCGCCACGGCCGCATCGTCGAAGTGGCCAGCGTGGACGACCTGAGGCGCGGCGACCTCAAGGAACCCTATTCGCGCGAACTGATGCAGATCAGCGCCGCACACGCCACCTAAACCACCTCAGATAAATCCTCCCAGGGACATATGATGAATACCGAGCACATCGCCGCGCTGGCAGAATTCGACGCGACCATTGCCAACGACACCGGCGCGGATGCGCCCTATCGTGCGCTGCAGACGCTTAGCCGAAAACTGATCGGAGCCAAGCTTTTCACGATCATGACCGTGGACATGGCGAACGAACTGGCGCGCCGGGCCTATACTTCACACCCTGATGAGTATCCGGTCTCCGGCACCAAGCCGATCCACTACGATCGCTGGTTCGACACGGTCCACAAGGCGCGCGAGACCTTCGTCGCCAATACGATCGCCGACATTTCCACGGTGTTCGGCGACTACGAGACGATCGCCGCACTCGGCTGCGGATCGGTCGTGAACATTCCCGTTGTCGTCGGTGGCGAACTGCTCGGCACCGTCAACTGTCTGGACGTCGAACATCACTACACGCCGGAAAGGGTCGCGGCCTCGAAGCTCATCGAGATGCCGGCGAAGCTCGCGTTCCTCGCAGCCACGCGGACCGCTGCGAAGTAAGCTGGACCGACCGCTCACCAAGTCTCAATCAGGTCGCGGCTACGACCGCGACCCTCTAGGGTGTAGCTGGCCCGCTGTCGCGCCGACGCGTCAGGCGGATTCCGGCGGAATGACGCCCTTGGTGAAGAGGAAACAGCCGTAGAAACGCGTCTCGCCCGTGGTGATGACGCAATAGGCCTTCTTCGCCTCCTCGTAAAAGGCGAAGCGCTCGATGCCGTACATCGGCGCCGGCTTTCCCTCGGCACGATCGATTTCGGCCTGGACCTCCCGCTGGACGGCCGGAAGCTCGTCCGGGGCGCCCATGACTTCCATACGACCGGCCGACGGCTGCAGCGGTGTGTCGAGCGGCAGGACAGAAAGTATCGCCTTTACGGCGCGCGCCGCGGAAACATTGTCGATGTGCAGCAATTTTCCAAGCGTCGTCTGACGCGCGATCGCGTCGGACGGGAAATTGGTGTCCGATATGACTAAGGTGTCGCCGTGACCCATCGAGCGCAACGCGTGCAACACGTCGGCATTGAGAGCCGGGTCGATATTCTTCAGCATTCCTGTCCTCCCCTGCATGATTCCTTGACCGATCTAACGACAGAATCACGCTGCAATTCAACGTGCCGCAGCAACTTTGCACGTCAATCGGACGCGGTGCTGCGGGCGCCGATCGCCGGCTTCCGGCGGTGCGCGGCCGCATCAGGCCGTTTCCAGCGCCGCTCGTCAACAGGTTGTTGTTTCCTCCGCTCCTTTGCCCGCGTCCGCGGTCCGAAGAATGCCTGATTCCCTACTCGCCGTAGGGAATCCAGATGTTCTTGACGTCGACGGCACGGCGCAGGAAAGCCGGACCTTCTGCAGCCGTCCGGTCCATCCAGTCGATCGCTTTGCCGTAGTCGACAAAGGTGCGCTTCAGGTTGCCAACGGAGAGCTTCTCGACCAGCGCCGAGAGTTCCGGTGAGCCGAAGGCCCAGAGTGCATCGACGTCGTTGTGGGCGGCAAGCGTCTTGGCGAGCTCGATCGCTGATCCGGTGACGATATTGATGACGCCGGCGGGCACATCCGATGTTTCGAGCACGGAATAGAAATCGGTCGCAACCAGCGGGTGCTGTTCGCTCGGAACGGCGACGACGCGGTTGCCGACGGCGATCAGCGGCGCCACGAGGCTTATGAAGCCAAGCAGAGGCGCTTCGGGCGGGCAGACGACGCCAACGACACCTTGCGGCTCCGGCATCGCCAGCGCGACGCCGCGGAGCGGCGGCTGGTGCACGACGCCCTCGTATTTGTCCGCCCAGGCACCGTAGCTGAAGAGACGCGCGATCGCAGCGTCGATCTCTGCCTTCGCACCGGCTGCCGTGGCGCCGGTCATGGCCGAGATGCGATCGGCAAATTCCGCCGCGCGGCCGCTCAGGTTTTCGGCGATGTAATAGAGGATTTGCGCCCGGTTATGCGCTGTTGCAGAAGACCAGGCGGATGCGGCCTGCGCCGCGACGACGGCATTGCGGATGTCCTTGCGGTTGCCCTCGCCGACCTCACCGATCACCTTGCCCTTGGAGGAAAGCACCGGCCGCGAATAGTTTCCGTCCGGCCGCGCCTGCTTGCCACCGATGAAGAGCTTGGCGGTACGGTCGAGCGCGGGCATGGAGAAGTCACCTGCGGCCGCTTTCACGACCGGCGCGGCGGGGACGGACCGGAGCTTGCGCCCGATCCATGCCTTCGGCTTCAGATATTCATAGCAGCCCTCGCGCCCGCCCTCACGGCCGAAGCCGGACTCGCGTTTTCCTCCGAAGCCCGCCGCCGCGTCAAAGAGATTGGTGGCATTGACCCAGACGACCCCGGCCGCAAGCTTCGCCGCAACATGCAAAGCGAGCCCGATGGTTTCACTCCAGACGCTGGCGGCCAGGCCGTAGCGCGTATGATTGGCGAGCTGGATCGCCTCTTCCGGGGTGCGGAAGGTCATAGAAACGGCCACCGGCCCGAAAATTTCCTCAGTGGCGACGATGGAGGTCGGCTGGACATGGGTGAGCAGCGTCGGCGGGTAAAAGCTGCCGCCCTTCGGCAGCTCGATCTTGGGCTGGTGCAGCGACGCACCCTCCGTCACACCCTGGGCGACCATGCTCTCGATCCGCTGCAACTGCACCGGCGCGACGATCGCCGCCATGTCGATCGCCTTGTCCAGCGGTTGACCGACGCGCAGGGTCCCCATGCGCCGCTTCAGCCGCTCATAAAGTAGGGGCGCGATGCCCTCCTGGACGAGAAGGCGCGAACCGGCGCAGCAGACCTGGCCCTGGTTGAACCAGATGGCATCGACAACGCCTTCGACCGCCCCGTCGACGTCGGCATCATCGAAGACAATGAAGGGCGACTTGCCGCCGAGTTCCAGCGTCAGCGACTTGCCGGTTCCGGCGGTCTTCTCGCGGATGAGGCGGCCGACCTCGGTCGAACCGGTAAAGGCGATCTTGTCGATATCCTCATGCTCGACGATCAGCGCGCCGGTCTGGCCCTCGCCCGTTACCACGTTCAATACGCCTGGCGGCAGCCCTGCCGCAGCGGCAAGATCGGCGAAGAGAAGCGCCGTCAGCGGCGTGAATTCGGCCGGCTTCAGGATGACGGTGTTGCCGAGCGCCAGCGCCGGCGCGACCTTCCAGGCGAGCATCAGGAAGGGGAAGTTCCACGGGATGACCTGGCCGACGACTCCGACCGGCACCTGATCGGCGAACTCGGTCTCCTGCAACTGCGCCCAGCCGGCATGATGGTAGAAGTGACGGGCGGCCAGCGGGATGTCGATGTCGCGCGTCTCGCGGATCGGCTTGCCGTTGTCGAGGGCTTCGACCACTGCAATCAGACGCGCGTGACGCTGGATCATGCGTGCCAGCGCATAGAGATGACGCGCACGCGCATGGCCGGGCAACTTCGCCCATGCACCCTGCGCCTTGCGGGCAGCGGCAACTGCGTTGTTGACGTCCTCGCGGCCGCCGAGCGCGATCTTGGCGAGCAAGGCGCCGGTCGCAGGCTCATATGTATCGAACGTCTTTCCAGACGCTGACGCGACAAAGGCGCCGTTGATGAAGTGGCCGAACACGCTCTTGTGCCGCGCAAGCCATGCGCGCGCCTCGGTGTCGGCCTCGGGTGCGGGACCATAGGACATTTCGTCAAAATATCTGGCAACCGTCATAGGGATTATCCTATCGCGTGTCTGTTGAGGGCCGAGTAGGCGCCGCTGACATGATGCTCGAGCTGGCGTTCGATGTCAGCGAGCAGGCTCGATGCCCCGATGCGGAAGAGATCGGGTTCCAGCCATTCACGGCCAAGTTCGTCCTTCATGAGGAACTGGTAGTTCAGCACGTCTTTTGCCGCCGAGATGCCGCCGGCCGGCTTGTAACCGACCTTGAGTCCGGTGCGCTCCTGATAGGCTCGGATCATCCTGAGCATGACGAGCGTTACGAGCAGCGTCGCGTTGACGCCCTCCTTGCCCGTCGAGGTCTTGATGAAGTCAGCGCCGGCCATCATGCAGACGAGCGAGGCGCGGGCCACATTGCGCAAGGTCTTCAGATCGCCGGTCGCCAGGATCGCCTTGACATGGGCGTCGCCGCAGGCCGCACGGAAATCGCGCATCTCGTCGTAGAGCGCCTGCCAATTGCCGGTTAGCACATGCTCGCGCGTGATGACGATATCGATCTCGCGCGCACCGTCGGCGACCGAGGCCTCGATTTCCTTCAGCTTCACGTCGTGCGGCACGAGCCCCGCCGGAAAGCCGGTGGAAACGGCGGCAACCGGGATACCCGAACCCTTGAGCGCGTCTACCGCGGTCGAAACGAAGCGATGGTAGACGCAGACGGCGCCTGTCGTGATGCCGCGATCGCCCATGCCGAGCGCCTCGAGAATGTCCTGGCGGACCGGCTGGCGCGCCTTGGCGCAGAGCCGCTTGACGCGCTCGGTCGTGTCGTCGCCATTGAGCGTGGTGAGATCGATGCAGGTGACGGCCTTGAGCAGCCAGGCGGCCTGAGCGTCCTTCTTGACGGTACGCCGCCCCGGCAGCGTCGCAACGCGCCGCTCGGCCGCGGACAGATTGACGCGCTGATCGACCACCCAGGAAAGGTCGAGCTCGATGCCATCGTTGCGCGGCCAATTATGGCCGACGCCGGCTGCCTCAGCGGATACCGCCGCCGAGCTCTTCACAGCAAGGTCTTCCAAACGACTACTCCTCGTATCGCCGATGTCGCCCTCGGGCCGCATCTTCGCAGCTTTTGTCTGCCTTGGCGATGTTGTTATCTTTCTATCTATCTATGTTAGGATTACAACAAGCGCGACATCTGTCAAGCAAAGAGCCGCATCCGCGAAACGCCCTATGCGACCGCCGTCTCGCCGTCTTCCGTGATGACCGCCCGAAAGGCGTCAGTGGGCGCGAAAAAGGCCGGCTTCAGCTTGCCGATCTTGCTGCGATCGACGACGAGGTAATTTTCCCTGGCAAGCGCGATCACCTTCTGCTTGATCGGCACCTCGTGGAAATGAACGCAGGTCGCACCCCGCTGTCTGTCGATCCCGGCGGCGGAGAGAAACGCGACGTTGATGCCAAGCCGATCAAGCGTTTCCAGGCCGGAATCGCCCGAGAACGATGCCGACGACGGGTGATAAAGACCACCCAGCATGACGATCCGCACATTGGGTTTCCGGGTCAGGCGGTCGGCCGCATTCAAAGAATAACAGACTGCCGTTATTGAATAATTTTCTGGAATCAGATCGACGAGATATTCAAGCGTCGTGCCGCAGTCGATGAAGATCGTCTCATCGGGACGCATATATCGTGCGGCATGGACGCAGGCCTCGCGCTTGGCGATCGCGTGGCTATCGGCCGCCCGCGCAAGTTCGTAGGGCACGTCGCTATCGATATCGGCCGCGGGAACGATGTGCCCGCCGAGATAGCCGAAAAGCCCGGGATTATCGGCAATGTCGCGGCGCACCGTCATTTCCGATACGCCAAGCAGCGCGGCGGCCTCTTTCAGATGCAGCACGCGCCGCGCCGAAAGCGCGTCGGTCAAGGTCGTGATGCGTGTCGACTTGCGGTTGGCCATTGTTCTTCCGAGGCGAAGACTTGTGCTGCATGGCGCAGGGACAATTTTGTGAGGAATATCACAAATCAAACCCCGGCGACAAGGCATCACCAATGGTAGTGGTCCACGACGACAATCTCGAACTGCGGCGGATACCAGTGTCGCTCACGTTTACCCCATCTGCCGATAAGCAGCGCAACTTTTCGTAGTAAGTCGCAACATTGCAATTCGGAATCGGCGCCGATCCACGTTCCTAGTCGACGGAGATTTTATCGGGGAACCAAAATGATAGTGGACTCACCGTCAACTCAAGCGGCTTCGGCGCCACCAGATATTTGTTCGGAGGAAGGGTCTCAGCCGGTGAGGCCGTGGCCTCGTTTCTGGGCGAGGCTAATTGATCTGTGGCTAATAGGCCCGCTCCTCGCCGCCATTATCGGCGTCGGCACTTTTCTCTATTCATCAGCCCTGTTCCTGATCGCCACCGACCCTAGAATCATCGGCTTCGCGCTCCTGCCTGCCGCCGGCTACATCAACAGGGCGTCTTTCAAATTGCTGTCCCTCTTCGTCGTTCGCAGGTCGAGATCCGCCTCGATATGATCGATATGCTTGAGCATCAGCGTACAGGCATCCTCGATATCTCCGTTCTCCAACGCGTCGATGATCTGATGATGCTCGGCATGACCGCAGCTTGAGACCACCGACTGGCCGTAAAGCGCAATCACCAGCGAAGAGCGCGCAATGAGTTCGTCCATGAAGCGCTGGAGAATGGCATTTCCGGTGATGGCAGCGAGCGCTAGGTGAACATCACCGGAGGCCTTGATCTCAGCCCGGCGCGCCGACTGGCCATGCTCACTGGTTAGCCGCTCCTCTTCGGCAAGCAGCGCACGCAGCTCCTTGATATGTCGCCTCTGCAGATGGCGCGCCGCCTCCCGGATGATGCCTGGCTCGATAAGCCGGCGGGTCGCGAATATCTGCTGCGCCTCGGCGACCGAGGGGTAGGCGACGAAGGCGCCGCGATTCTTCTCGACCGTGACGAGCCCTTCGTAGGAAAGCGCCTGGAGCGCGGCGCGCACGACCGTGCGGCTAACGTTGAAAAGGCCGCCGACGTCGTTTTCGGAAAGCTTCGTTCCGGGCGCCAACCGCCGCTCGACGATCGCCTCGCGGATCACGTCGCGGATATGCTGGGCGCCGGTGTCGATGGCGTTTTCTGCCGGGGCGAGATTGGCTGAGGTCATGGGGCTGGGAATCCGAACAATGTTGACACTCTAACGTGGCGCACGCCCGAAGTTAACCATTAATTGTGCTCAACTGGACCATTGATTGTATACAATATTAGGCAATCTTTGCCCACAACAGCCTACAAAATGTGCAACCGATCAGACCAGAACTCCCGGCGGATCGCCGCATCCGAAAAGGATGCCATGAAATCAGCCTCTTAGCGAACTGGCACGCTGGATGCTTCTCTCCTTTCGCAAGGAGAAAACGCCATGTCAAAAGCGGCAGAGATCGATATTGCCTCCGTCTCCAAGATCTACGGAACGACTACCGCCGTCCATTCGATTAGCCTGAAGATTCCCGCCGGCAGCTATTGCTGCTTTCTCGGACCTTCCGGCTGCGGCAAGACATCGACACTGCGCATGATCGCCGGTCACGAGAGCATTTCGTCTGGCGACATTCGCCTCGGCAATACGGTGGTCACGGATTTTCCGCCTGCGAAACGCGGCACGGCGATGATGTTCCAGTCCTACGCGCTGTTTCCTCATCTCGATCTCATCGACAACGTCGCCTTCAGCCTGAAGATGAAGGGCGTAGACAAGGACGAGCGCCGGCAGAAGGCGCTCGAAATGCTGAAGCTGATGCAGATGGAGGCCTATGCGACGCGCCGCCCGGCGCAGCTTTCCGGCGGGCAGCAACAGCGCGTGGCGCTTGCCCGGGCGCTCATCACTGATCCGGAGGCGCTGCTACTCGACGAGCCGCTTTCCGCGCTCGATCCCTTCTTGAAGATCCGGATGCGGGCAGAGTTGAAAAAGCTGCAGAAGACGCTCGGCATCACCTTCGTCCATGTGACCCACAGCCAGGAAGAGGCGATGGCGCTCGCCGACCTTATCGTCATCATGAACAACGGCCGCATCGAGCAGGCGGCCAAGCCGCGGACCGTTTTCGAAAAGCCGGGGACGGCCTTCGTCGCCCGGTTCATGGGCGATCATAACGTGCTTTCCGGCCGTGTCACGGCGATCGAGGACGGCATCGTGACGCTGCAGGTCCCCGAAGGGCAGACCTTCACCGTACGCGATATCGCGCAGGAGGTCGGCAACCCGATCGACATCGGCATCCGCACCGACCGCGCGCGCCTCGAGCCGGCCTCGGAAAAATCACTGGGTTTCCAAGGCATCGTCTCGAATGTCGAATATCGCGGCGCTTCCGTGAAGATCACCGTGATTGGCGCCGGCAGCGACGACTTCACCGTGATCCTCTCCGACGCAGACTATTTCAGAAAACCGGTATCCGTGGGCGATGCGGTGTCCTTGAGCTGGGCCTTGGAGGACGTGATCCCTCTCGGCCGTCTTTCAGCATAGCGAGAGGGCGAAACGTGCAATGCGTTCTCGCCCGCCTGTTCGCAACCAACCACCAAACCACCAAGAAGGGGAACTGCGCATGACAACCGAAGCCAATCCACCGAAAGCTCAAAAGGGCATCTCCCGACGCTCGCTGCTCAAGACGGGCGCTGCTGCCGTCGGCGCCATCGCCGGATCCGGCGTCATCACCGGCTTCCCGACCATCTGGGCGCAGAACCCGATCACGCTCCGCCAGTTCGGCACCGGCGTTTCGAACATCAACGCGATCGCCGAGAAGTGCAAACAGGACCTTGGCATCACGCTGGAAATGACGGCGACCGACTCCGACGCCGCCGCCCAGCGCGCCGTCACCCAGCCGGACTCCTACGACATCGCCGACATCGAATACTGGATCGCCAAGAAGGTCTTCCCGGCTGGCGTCATGCAGCCGATGGATGTCACTAAGATCAAATATTACGACAAGATCGTACCGCTCTTCATCAACGGCAAGCTTACGCCCGACAGCGTGATCGCCCAGGGCACCGCTCCGCACACCGTCGGCTTCGTCGAAGCGCAGGACTCCAAGACCTTCGCCAAGGAGCCGACGCAGTGGATGACCCTCATCCCCACCATCTACAATGCCGACACGCTCGGCATCCGCCCGGACCTCGTCGGCCGCGAGATCACCACCTGGGCCGACATCATGGATCCGGCCTTCAAGGGCAAGACGGCGATCCTCAACATCCCGTCGATCGGCATCATGGACGCGGCCATGATCATGGAAGCCATGGGCAAGATCAAATATGCCGACAAGGGCAACATGACGACGGACGAAATCGACCAGACCATCGATTTCCTCATCAAGGCCAAGCAGGATGGTCAGTTCCGCGCCTTCTGGAAGTCCTTCGACGAGAGCGTCAACCTGATGGCCTCGGGCGAGGTCGTCATCCAGTCCATGTGGTCGCCGGCGGTCGCCGCCGTCCGCTCCAAGGGGATCGCCTGCAAATACCAGCCGCTGAAAGAGGGCTATCGCGCCTGGGGCGGCGGGCTCGGCCTTGCGGCCCACCTGCAGGGCGCTCAGCTCGAAGCCGCCTACGAATACATCAACTGGTATCTCTCCGGCTGGGTCGGCGCCTATCTCAACCGCCAGGGCTACTATTCCGCCGCGATGGAGACGGCAAAAGCCCATATGTCCGAGGACGAGTGGGGCTTCTGGGTCGAAGGCAAGCCGGCAAAGGGCGACATCCTCTCTCCAGAAGGCAAAGTCATGGAAAAGGCCGGCGCCGTTCGCGACGGCGGCTCCTTCGAGGAACGCATGGGCAAAGTTGCGTGCTGGAACTCCGTGATGGACGAGGACCGCTACATGGTCCGCCGCTGGAACGAGTTCATCGCGGCGTAAGGGGTTACGCGCAGGAGATTTGCCCTCACCCTAACCCTCTCCCCGCGGGGAGAGGGGGCGTGCGCGCCGCCATGTCTTCCCTTTCTTCGGGGGCAAGGGGGCGAGGCGGCCGCCGCAAGTACCTTCTCCCCGCGAGCGGGGAGAAGGTGCCGGCAGGCGGATGAGGGGCAGTTTCCAAGGCAGGATTGGAAGAGGATCGAGTATGACAGCCATTGCAACCTCAGGAGAGATCAAGGCGGGCAAGGCACCACGCTTCCTCGCCGCGCCACAATGGCTGATCGCCTATCTCCAAGCGACACCCCTCATCCTCATCCTCGGCTTCTTCTTCATCCTGCCCATCCTGACAATCTTCGTGGTCAGTTTTTGGGACTATGACTTCGCGGGCCTCTACCCGGATTTCCTGACGATGAACTACACCGACACGCTCGGCTCGTGGGTGACGTGGAAGACCTATCTCAACACGCTGAAATTCACCGCGATCACCTGGGCGCTGACGCTCGTGATCGGCTTTTGGGTCGCCTATTTCCTCGCCTTCCACATCCGCACGACGACGATGCAGACGGTGCTTTTCCTTGTCTGCACCGTGCCGTTCCTCACCTCCAACATCATCCGGATGATCTCCTGGATCCCGGTTCTCGGCCGCAACGGCCTCGTCAACTCGACATTGATCGAACTCGGCATCATCCCTGAGCCGATCGAATGGCTGCTCTACTCCGACTTTGCCGTCGTGCTCGCCATGGTGCATCTCAATACGCTGTTCATGGTGACGCCGATCTTCAATACGCTGATGCGCATCGATCGCTCGCTGATCGAGGCCGCGCGCGACTGCGGCGCGACCGGCTGGCAAATCCTCTGGAACGTCATTCTGCCTTTGGCAAAGCCCGGCATGGCGATCGGCTCGATCTTCGTCGTGACGCTGGTGATGGCGGATTTCTCCACGGTGCAGGTCATGTCCGGCGGGCAGAGCGCATCGGTGGCCCTGATGATGAAGAACCAGATGTCGCTGCTTCAATACCCGGCGGCAGCCGCCAACGCCGTCGTGCTGCTGATCGTCGTTCTTTTGATGGTCGCCGCGATCCTCCGGGTCGTCGATATCAGGAAGGAGCTCTGAGATGAGCCACGAAAGACGGACTTTGGAATTCTATGTGCTGGCGGCCTTCTTCACGCTGTTCGTGCTGTTCCTTTACGGGCCGTTGTCGGCGGTCCTGATCCTCTCCTTCCAGGGGCCTGACGGCGGCCTCACCTTCCCGCTGAACGGCGTTTCGCTGCACTGGTTCTACAACCTCTTCGAAAAGCAGGCTGTCGGCGATTTCGGCGCGTCGTTCCGCCGGTCCTTCACGCTCGGGCTTATGGTCATGGTCGTGAACGTCATCGTGGCGCTCTTGGCGGGGCTCGCCTTCCGTCACCGCTTCCGCGGCTCGACAACACTCTTCTACGTGACGGTCGCAAGCCTCGTCGTGCCCTCGATCATCATTTCGCTTGGTATCGGCGTCGTCTTCCAGCAATTCGGGTTAAGGCCCGCCTGGTACTCTTCCGGATTCGGAGCACATCTCACCTGGACGCTGCCCTTCGGCGTGCTGATCATGTTCGCGGTCTTCAACCGCTTCTCGCCCGCCTACGAGGAAGCCGCCCGCGACCTCGGCGCGACGCCATGGCAGACCTTCCGTCATGTCGTGCTGCCAATGATCGCGCCGAGCCTCATCGGCGTCGGCCTCTTCGGCTTCACCCTCTCCTATGACGAATTTGCCCGCACGCTGATGACGTCCGGCACCTACAACACGCTGCCGCTCGAAATCTACGGCATGACAACCAATGTGACGACGCCAGTGCTCTACGCTCTCGGCACGGTCACGACGCTGTTCTCCTTCACCATCATCCTCGTCGCTCTCGCCGTCATCCTCGTGCTCAGGCGCCGGCAGGCAAAGATAAGCTGACATCCATGCGCATTCTGATCGTCAATCCGAACACCACCACCTCGATGACGGAAAAGGCTGCGCAAGCAGCGCGCGCCGTCGCCGGACACGGAACCGAAATCGTCGCGGCAACCTCCAAGAACGGGCCTGTCTCGATCGAGGGACACTATGACGGCGCGATCGCCGTGCCGGGCCTGCTTCTCGAAATTCGGGCGGGACAGGCAGCCGGTGCCGACGCCGCCATCATCGCCTGTTTCGACGACACCGGCCTCGAGGCCGCGCGCACCCTCGCCGAGATTCCTGTGCTGGGCCTTTGCGAATCCGCCCTGATGACGACCGCGCTTCTGGCCCAACGCTTCACCGTCGTCACCACGCTGGAACGCTCCCGCGTTCTCATCGAAAACCTCGTCGTGCGCTATGGCATGGGTGGCCGCGCAAAGGTTCGCGCCGCCGATATCCCGGTGCTCGATCTTGAGGATGAGGACTCGGGCGCAATCGCCAAACTCAGGAACCAGATCGAGCTTGCGCTTACCGAGGATGGAGCCGAGGCGATCGTTCTCGGCTGCGCCGGCATGGCCGATCTGGCGCAGGTGCTGCAGCGCGAATACGGCGTGCCAGTCGTCGACGGCGTCTCAGCGGCGGTCAAGCAAGCGGAGGCGCTCGTTTCGCAAGGCCTTACGACCAGCAAGCGCGGTTCCTATGCCGCGCCGCTTGCAAAATCCTATACCGGATCGATGCAGGCCTTCGCGCCGGAATCAGTCTTGTCCTGAGCGCCCTCTCCCGTCAATCGCTGCGGTTGCAGCGCCGCTCAAATTGCCTCTGCGCCCTCGCTGCCGATGCGCGATTGACAAGCCGGCGGGAAGGTTGACAAAGTGACGCTCGATCGAGACGGGCAGCATTGGGAGGACTTATGTCTATGCGCGCGCTTGTCGGCCTTTCCACCCTTCTTCTCACGCTCGTCTCCCTCGGCTCGCCTGCAGCGGCGGCTGAAACAAACCGCGCAGTCGAGATCACGCAGGACGGAGACTATTTCGGCTTCGATCTCCGCACAGAGCAGAACGTCTCGCTCCAGCAGTGCGAGACCGCCTGCATCGCCGACCAGGCCTGCCGCGCCTTCACCTACAATCCCAAGGTGAAGTGGTGCTTCCTGAAATCCGACTTCAATCAGTTGAACACGTTCACAGGGGCGATCGCCGGCAAGGTCGTCGAGACGGGCAGCGACGAGCCCGATATCGGCGCGCCGCCGCGCCTCTCTTTCATCTCGGACGATCTCCTGCAGCAGGCGCGTGACGTCAAGGCAAACCTTGCGCTCGCAGATGATCAACAGGGTTTCGGCGTCAACGGCCTGATCGAAGCAGCCCGGAACGAGTTGACAGCGGGCAACATCGAGAATGCGCTGAAGGGCTTTCGCGGTGCGCTGGCGATAACGCCGGATGACGGCGAATTATGGCTGGAGACGGCGCGTGCAGCCAACCGGATCACTGGCAACACTGAGATTGCCGGCCAGGCAGCCCTTGCCGCCCTCAACGGGTATCAACTGACCCGCACGACGCAGAGCCGGGCAGACACGCTCGCAGTTCTCGCCAAATCGCTCGAAAACACGGAGAACTATCGCGCCGCGCTCAACGCCTACAAGGCGAGCCTTGAACTCGTGCAGGCAAAGACCGTCGAAACGGCCTACCTCGACCTCAGAGCGCGGCAGGGTTTCCGCGTCACCGACCATACGATCGATGCCGACAGCGCCAGCCCACGCGCCTGCGTCCAGTTCTCCGAGCAGCTTGTCAAGAACGGAGCAGACTACGCCTCGTTCGTCACTCTCGATGGGAAGGCTCCGAACGCGGTAGAGGCAAAGGGCAACCAGATCTGCGTCGAGGGCCTCTCGCACGGGCAACGCTACAAGCTGGTGCTGAGGCAGGGCTTGCCCTCCTCCGTCGATGAAGTCATCGAAACGCCCGTCAGCCTCGACATTTATGTCAAGGACCGCTCGCCGATGGTGCGCTTCACCGGCGACAGCTTCGTGCTGCCGTCGACCGCACGGCGCGGCATTCCGATCGTCTCGGTCAATACCGAGAGCGCCAACCTCAAGCTCTATCGCATCGGCGACCGCAGCATCTCTTCCCTGCTGACGAACTCGCAGTTCCTGACGCAGCTTGACGGCTACAGCGAAGAGAGCATTAAGGACGAGAGCGGCGAACTCGTCTGGCAGGGCAGCATCGACATCAAACCCGAGCTCAACAAGGAAGTGGTAACCAGCTTCCCGGTGGATGAAGCGTTGCCTCAACGCAAGCCCGGCGTCTACGTGCTGACGGCAGTTTCGGGCACCGGCCTCAGCCAGGATTGGGACGCCCGCGCCACCCAATGGTTCGTGGTCTCCGACATCGGCATCTCGACCTATGCCGGCACGGATGGGCTCACTGTCTTTGCCCGCTCGCTCGCCACCGCCAAGCCACTCGATGGCGTCGAGCTGCAACTGATCGCGAAGAACAATGAAGTGCTCGGCACCGCGACGAGCGATGCCGAAGGCAAAGCGACTTTCGCCGCCGGTCTGATGCGCGGCACCGCGAGCATGACGCCCGCCGTTATTACTGCGAAAGCGGGCGATGCGGATTACGTCTTCCTCGACATGACTCGCGCCGGCTTCGATCTTTCCGACCGCGGCGTCACCGGCCGTGCTGCGCCCGGCGCGATCGACCTTTTTACCTGGACCGAACGCGGCATCTATCGCGCAGGCGAGACGGTGCATGCAGCAGCGCTTGCCCGCGACGTGAACGGCGCCGCGATAGAGAACCTGCCGCTGACCTTCGCCTTCCTGCGCCCGGATGGCGTCGAGGACAGGCGTATGGTCAGCAATGGCGGCAAGCTCGGCGGCCACACGCTCGATCTGCCGATTCCCGAAAACGCGATGCGCGGCACCTGGACCATGCAGATCTTCGCCGATCCGAAAGGGTCGGCGATCGGCGAAAAGCAATTCCTCGTCGACGACTTCGTGCCGGATCGCACCGAGTTCGACCTGACGAGCGAGGCAAGCGAGATCACTGTTGGCACGCCGGTGCCTGTCTCAGTTGAAGCGCGCTTTCTCTATGGCGCACCCGCTGCCGGACTGACGCTCGAGGGTGAAGTCTCGATCAAGCCGATGCGCGAGAGCGCCGCCTTCAAGGGCTACTTCTTCGGGCTTGCCGACGAGGAGGCGAGCGAAGACACGCGCCTGCCGCTCGAGGCACTTGAGCCGCTGGACGAGAATGGCAAATCCACCTTTGAAGTTGATCTGACCGAGGTTCCTTCGACGACGCAATTGCTCAATGCCAATGTCACCGTGCGCATGCGGGAAGCCGGCGGCCGCGCCGTGGAGCGCTCGCTGACGCTGCCGGTCCAGCCGGAAGGGCCGATGATCGGCATCAAGCCGGAGTTCTCCGGAGATCTTGCCGAAAACTCGGTGGCGCGGTTTCACGTGATTTCGGTGGAGAAGGACGGCGCTCAAATACCGATGCCCGGGCTGCTCTGGAAGCTGATCAGCGTCGAACGCAATTACCAATGGTATCGGGACGGGAGCGCCTGGAAATACGAGCCAGTCATCTCCACGAAACAGGTGGCGAACGGCACCGTCGACGTGACGGCAGACGGTGCCGAAATCGCCGTGCCGGTCGGCTGGGGCCGCTACCGCCTCGAGGTCGAGACGGCTGCGATCGACGGTCCGGCGTCCAGCGTCGAGTTCGACGCCGGCTGGTATGTTGAAGCAAGCTCCACTGAAACGCCGGACGGGCTCGAGATCGCGCTCGACAAGGAGAGCTATGCGGTCGGCGAGACTGCGAGACTCAAGGTCTCACCGCGCTTTGCCGGTGAATTGCTGGTCACGGTCGGCACGGAAAGCCTGATCACGACGAAGACGGCGACCATTGCGCAGACGGGCGGCGAGGTGGAATTGCCCGTAACCGTCGAGTGGGGCGGCGGAGCCTATGTCACCGCGACGCTTTACCGCCCCGGAGATGCCCAGGAGAGCCGCATGCCGATGCGGGCGATCGGCATCAAATGGCTCGCCGTCGATCCGGCGGAACGCAAGCTCGCGGTCACGCTCGACGCGCCTGAGAGGATGCAGCCGCGCCAGCCCCTTAACGTCAATCTCAAGGTACGCGGCGCGGGCGCGAACGAGGACGCATATGTCACAATCGCCGCTGTTGATGTCGGCATCCTTAACCTCACGCGCTATGAGGTACCCGATCCCGACGGTTGGTATTTCGGCCAAAGGCAGCTCGGCCTCGAAATCCGCGACCTTTACGGACGCTTGATCGACGGTTCGCTCGGCGCCACTGGCCGGTTGCGCACCGGCGGCGACGGTGGGCAAATGCCGCTGCAAGGCAGCCCGCCGACCGAAAAGCTGGTCGCCTTCTTCTCGGGGCCGGTGAAGCTCGACGCGGACGGCGAGGCGAAGGTCGCCTTCGATATTCCGCAGTTCAACGGCACGGCGCGGGTCATGGCCGTCACCTGGACGAAAGCGGGTGTCGGCCACGCGGCCAAGGACGTGGTGATCCGCGATCCGGTCGTGGTGACCGCGAGCCTGCCGAAATTCCTTGCCCCGGCAGACCGCGCCGAGCTGAGGCTCGACATCGCCAACACGGACGCACCTGCCGGCGACTACCAATTGCAGGTGACGACCAACGGCGCCGTAACCGTGGAACAGACGGGCGCCGCCGAGGCCGTGCGGCTCGAAGCCGGTGGCAGGGCCGCCGTGACGCTGCCGCTGACGGGGCAGTATCCCGGAAACGGGCTCGTCACCGTGGCACTTTCCAACGCCTCCGGCCTTTCGATCGAGCAGGCGTTGAACGTTCCGGTCCGCCCGGCGGCATTGCCGGTCACGGAGCGCCAGGTGGTCAATATCGCCGCCGGCAGCAGCCTGACGGTGGATGACCAATTGCTTGCCGACAGTCTGCTGCAGGGCGCTTCGGTCAGTCTCAACGTCACGCGCTCGGCCGCCTTCGATATTCCGGCGCTCTTGATGACGCTCGACCGCTACCCATATGGCTGCGCGGAACAGACGACGAGCCGTGCGCTACCTCTGCTCTATCTCAGCGAACTCGCCAAGCAGTCAGGCCTTGCCGACGACGGCGAGGTGACGAAGCGGGTACAGGAGGCAATCTACAGCGTGCTTGCCTACCAGTCCTCCTCCGGAAGCTTCGGCCTCTGGGGCCCCGGCTCCGGCGATCTCTGGCTCGACGCCTATGTGAGCGATTTCCTGACGCGTGCGCGCGAAGAGAAATACGATGTGCCCGAACAGGCCATGGTGCAGGCGCTCGAGAATCTCCAGAATGCTCTGAGCTACGAAACCAACGTCAAGGACCGCGGCAACGAGATCGCTTATGCGCTCTATGTGCTCGCCCGCAATCGCAAGGCGGCGATCAGCGACCTTCGCTATTACGCCGATACGATGCTCGACGATTTCCCGACGCCGCTCGCCAAGGCGCATATCGCTGCGGCGCTGGCGCTCTACGGCGATGCCGCACGCTCTGAGGATATCTTCGCGGCGTCCTTGAACATGTCGACCGCTTCCGGTCTCGTCAAAGTCAGCCTCGCCCGGTCCGATTACGGCTCGTCGCTCCGCGACGATGCGGCGGTGCTGGCGCTGGCGGCCGAAAGCCGCCCCGTACCGGCGATCATTCCGGAACTCTCCAAGATCGTCGCGAGGGAATGGCAGCAGGCACAATATACGAGCACGCAGGAGCAGACCTGGATGCTGCTCGCAGCACGCGCGATCCAGGGCGGCGATGAGGATATGAAACTCGACATCAACGGTGCGGCGCGCACCGGCAGCTACGCCGCACGCATCACCGGGGATGCCCTCATCGAGCACCCCGTGGTCATTCGCAACAACGGCACCGACGCCGTCTCCGCCGTGGTGACGACGGTTGCGGCACCGGCCCAGCCGTTGTCGGCCGGCGGCGATGGCTTCACGATCAAGCGCACCTACTACACGCTCGACGGCGCCGAAGCCAATGTCAGCGAAGCGCGCCAGAACGAGCGTTATGTCGTCGTGCTCAAGGTCACCGAAAGCAACGACTGGCCGTCGCGCGTGCTGATCACCGATCTCTTGCCGGCCGGTTTCGAGATCGACAATCCAAGCCTTGTTGACAGCGCGCAGCTCACGAACTTCGAATGGATCGGGGAGGTTCAAGCCGCCCATACCGAGTTCCGCAGCGATCGCTTCGTCGCGGCCTTCGATCGGTCGACCGGCGATAACCGGGAGATCACGCTTGCCTATGTGGTACGCGCGGTCACCCCCGGCACCTACGATCATCCGGCAGCAAGCGTGGAGGACATGTACCGGCCGCAATTCTCGGCGCGTACGGCAACCGGCCGCATGGAGGTACTGGCAGCCCAGTAAGAGACGCGATGTCCCTCCTGCAAAAGCTCTTGATCGGCTTGAGGATGAACCGCAACGGCACTGTCCCGGCCTCACCCCCCTCTGCCCTGCCGGGCATTTCACCCGCAAGGGGGGAGATTGGGGACGCACCGGCGTGCGCCACCTCCGCATCGCACATGGCGGCTGATGCATCGCACGCCGAAGCGGCTGTCTTCGATGCGGCAGAACTGAGGGACGACGCGGCCCCTTCCGGCGGTGAGGCTGAATTTGTCGAGGAAAGGAAGCGGGAAGCCAACGCCTTGCCGATTTCCCCCCTTGTGTGGGAGATGCCCGGCAGGGCAGAGGGGGATGACATCCCTTCCGTCAACCTCAATCGCTCCGGCCACCTGCCACGCGTCCGGGCGATCAGCCTCTTCGCCGCATTCGCCGCCTTGGTCCTGACTACTCTCGCCCTCACCCTCGAATGGGCGGACAGGGCCTTTCCGCCGCCGCTCGGGGAAGCCGGTACTGTCTCAGCCGAGGTGCTGGACAAGGACGGGCTCTTGCTGCGCGCCTTCGCGACCAAGGATGGTCTGTGGCGGCTAAGGACGACCGTCAACGATGTCGACCCGCGATTTCTGAAGATGCTGATCGCCTATGAGGACCAGCGTTTTCGGGAGCATCGCGGTGTCGACCCCCTGGCGCTCGGCCGTGCGGCGCTGCAGTTTGTAACAAACGGGCGCATCGTTTCCGGTGCATCGACGCTCTCGATGCAGGTGGCAAGGCTAATCGAACCACGCCGGGCGCGGACGCTGCCAGCGAAAGTCCTGCAGCTCTTTCGCGCCATCCAGATCGAGCGCCGCCTCAGCAAGGATCAAATCCTCGACCTTTATCTGACCCATGCACCCTATGGCGGCAATCTCGAAGGCGTGCGCGCAGCAAGCCTCGCCTGGTTCGGCAAGGAGCCACGCCGCCTCTCGATCGCCGAGGCGGCGCTTCTCGTCGCGCTGCCGCAATTGCCGGAAAAGCGTCGTCCCGACCGCAATCTCGCCGCGGCTGAAGCCGCCCGCAAACGAGTCCTCGGCCGTGCAGCGGTCTCCAAGGTTATCGGCGAAGGCGAAGCGGAACGGGCGGCGCTGGAGGCAATACCGACGCGGCGCCTTCAGCTTCCGGCCTATGCGGCACATCTCGCCGAAGTGGCCCTTCGCAAGGAGCCGAAGGCCCTGCAGCACCATACGACGCTGCGTCGCGACATGCAGCGCGGGCTCGAAGCCGTTGCTCGCGAGGGGGCGGCGAAGCTCGGGCCGAAGGTCTCCGTCGCCATGGTGATGGCTGACGTGCGCAACGGAGAGATCGTCGGCGAAGTCGGATCGGCAGACTACTTCGATGCAAGTCGCGCCGGCTGGATCGACATGACGCGGATCACGCGATCGCCAGGTTCGACGCTCAAACCCTTCATCTACGGGCTTGCCTTCGAGGAGGGCCTGGTTGCCCAGGAAACCATCATCGAGGATCGGCCGGCGGATTTCTTCGGCTATCGCCCACGCAACTTCGACATGAGTTATCAAGGCGATGTCAGCATCCGGCAAGCACTGCAGCTCTCCCTAAACGTGCCGGCAATCCGTCTGCTCGATGCTGTTGGCCCCGCCCGGCTGATGGTGCGCTTCCGCCGGGCGGAGGTGCGGCCTGCGCTGCCGCCGAATGAGGCACCGGGGCTCGCGATCGGCCTCGGCGGCGTCGGCATCACCTTGCGCGACCTCGTGCAGCTTTACGCGGGCCTGGCCAATCGCGGCTGGCCGGTGCGGCTCGGCAACGGCATCGAGGGCAAGGCGGGCGTGATCGACGGTGAAGCGCTTCTCTCTACCGTTGCGGCCTGGCATGTCGCTGATATCCTCTCCGCCGTTTTGCCGCCCGCCGGCAGCCGGCAGCGTGGCATCGCCTACAAGACAGGTACCAGCTACGGCTATCGTGATGCCTGGTCCGTCGGCTTCGACGGCCGCTACGTTCTCGGCGTGTGGGTCGGTCGCCCGGACAACGGCGCGGTACCTGGACTGACCGGCTACGACGCCGCCGCCCCGATCCTGTTCGAAGGTTTCGCCAAATCGGGGATCGCCATCACACCGCTGCCGGATGCCCCGGCCGGAGCTGTTCGAATTGCCCAAGTTGACCTGCCAATCAGCCAGCGGCGGTTCTCGATGACTGCGAGCGGCTTGCTTTCGGCGTCGGCGCACGAGCCCGCCCCGCAGATCGTCTTTCCGCCGGAGGGCGCCCGCGTCGAGCTTGGGGCGCACAACGGTGAAGCGATGATGCCGCTGACCCTCAAGCTGCAGGGTGGTCGTGCCCCGTTTCGATGGCTCGCCAATGGTCGGCCGCTGCCCGATATCACCCGCCGCCGCACAAGCCAGTGGCTCCCCGACGGCGGCGGCTATTCCACTCTCACGGTCATCGATGCCATGGGGCGGGCGGCAAGCGTTCGCGTTTTCGTAGAATAATGCCGTTTCGGGATCACTGACCGGCATCAAGCGCGGCGCTTCTCGGACGCCTTCGCGCCCCATCCACCGATCATCCCTTGTGAACCGGTGGAGGGCACTTATCCTTCTCACGCACGCCGGGTTTCTTTGCCCTGACCCATTTGTTGATGCGACGGATGTCCGCTTGCCACAATCGGCATTTCGGCTTCAAGGCAAGCGGCGACAAAAGCCTCTCGGGCGATCGCGGCTGGCGTCATCCGATTGAGCGCACCGCGGCAGGTGCGGACCGCACGCTCATAGTGGTGGCCATTGCGTAGCGGCCACTCGTTTTCGAGGAAATCCAAGGCTTCGTATACGGAATTGAAGGTGTGCTTGATGCCACTTGAAAGGCGTACGGTGAGGGGAGTTGTCCAGGGAATCTCGTTGAGAAGCATTTATTCCTCCTTTCACGCGCCATCAATGGATCGTTGACACAGATATTGGCCCCGTTTCCGGAAAATCAAGTCGAGCGCCCGTCGAAATTTTCCCCGAGATAACAAGGACTTGCGTCCCCCTCTTTCCTCGTCTCCCGATCACCGGGCTACCGCTCGCGCAACCCCTTGAAACCGCTGTGGAAGTCACTAAATCGCAATTGCGGACCGCCTTTTCGGGGTTCGCAGTCGAGGAGCATCGTCCTCTTCGACGCTGCTCCTCATCGTCCATGTTGCTCAAGGAGGATATGGCTATGAGAACAACACTCGACTTTTCGCCCCTGTCTCGGTCAAGCGTGGGATTCGACCACGTTTTTGACCTGCTCGATGCAGCAAGCCGTCTGGCGCCAACCGACAATTGGCCGCCCTATGACATTCTCCGCGTCGGCGATAACCAGTATCGCATTATCATGTCAGTCGCCGGCTTCGCGCCGGACGAGATAACCGTCACGCATGAACCGCAGCTGGTTGTCATTCGCGGCGAAAAAGCCGGGGAGGACGAGGCTGAGTATATCTATCGCGGTATTGCTGGCCGCAATTTCGACCGCCGCTTCCAGCTGGCTGACCACGTGACGGTCACAGGTGCCAATCTCGCCAATGGCCTATTGGCAATCGATCTCGTCCGTGAACTGCCCGAGCAGATGAAGCCACGTCGGATCGAAATTCATCAGGCCGGGGCCCTGCCCCCGATCGAGGATCAGGAGCACCGCAAGGGCAGCAGGCACGCGGCCTGATAGCAATCGCGCGACACCCTCTGCCGAAAATCGCCGAAGACCGGCACGCCCCGGGCTTCGGCGGACGACGATGAAAGAAAAAGGAGCTAACAATGAACGTACGTGATCTCATTCGATGGGGCCGCGCCCAGGAGCACGTGCCGACATCCTATCGCGATGCCGACCGTAATCCGTTCCTGATGCTTCACCGGGAAATGAACCGCCTGTTCGACGACGTCTTCCGCAATTTCGATCAACGGATGCCGTTTGCGTTTTCGAACCAACCGGGCTTCGGCTTCGGTTGGCCTAATGTCGAAGTCACCGACCGTGATAACGAGATCAAGATCACGGCGGAGCTGCCCGGGCTCGAAGAAAAGGATATCGAGCTATCCTTCTCGGAGGGCGTCCTGACGCTGCGCGGTGAAAAGCGCGCCGAGAGCGAGGACAAGGAAAAGCAGTTTTCCGAACGCTACTACGGTCGCTTCGAACGGCGTATTCCGCTCGCATACGACATCAACGAAGACCAGGTTAAAGCGACCTTCAAGAACGGCGTACTGAGCGTCACGCTTCCGAAAACGGAGCAGAGCCAGGACAAGTCCAAACGCATCGCGATCAGCACCGAATAAGCGCCTGCAGTCGCCGCCACTCTCAAGCTCGGCGGCGGCTCAGCGGCCGCCGAGCCGTTTGGGCGGCCATTACTGCACGAGGATCGCTCGGAAATCGTTGACGTTGGTGCCCGTCGGTCCCGGCTTGAAGATATCGCCGAGTGCATCGAATGCAGTCCAGCTATCGTTGCATTGAAGCAGTGCCGTCGGGTCCAGCCGCTGACCTCGAAGCCGGGCAATCGTAGTGCTGTCGGCGAAGGCGCCGGCATTATCTTCCGAACCGTCGATGCCATCGGTGTCGGCGGCAAGTGCAGAGACGCCATGAATTCCGTCTATGCCGAGCGCCAGCGACAGCAGGAATTCGCCGTTGCGGCCGCCCCTGCCCTTCCCCTTGATCGTCACGGTCGTCTCGCCGCCCGAGAGGACGACGACCGGCTTCGAGAACGGGCGGCTGCGGTGAGCAACTTCGCGCGCGATCGCGGCATGGACGCCCCCGACTTCGCGCGCTTCGCCTTCGATCGCGTCGGACAGGATGATGGCCTCGATCCCGGCTTCGCGGGCGCGCGCGGCAGCGGCCTCAAGCGACACCGCGGCTGAGGCGATCAGCCGTACTTCGTTTCGGAGAAACTTCGGATCGGACGGCTTTGGCGCGTTAGCCGTTTCTGTCGCCAACCACTGCATGACTTTTTCCGGCAACGACAGCCCGTAGCGCTCGACGATCCTCAAGGCGTCCCAGCGCGTGCTCTCGTCCGCGATCGTTGGACCAGAAGCGACCAGCGCCGGATCGTCGCCCGGGATGTCGGAGACAACAAGCGATACGACTTTTGCGGGGTAGGCAGCCGCAGCCAGCCTGCCGCCCTTGATCGTCGATACATGTTTGCGCACGCAGTTCATTGCGCTGATCGGCGCGCCCGAGGCGAGAAGAGCGCGATTGACGGCGATTTCATCCTGCAGCGACAGGGCCGGCGGCGGCGAAGGCAGGAGCGCGGAGCCGCCGCCGCAGACCAACGCCACCACGAGATCGTCCTTTGTGAGGCCGCGAACCTCGGTGAGAAGGCGTCTCGAGGCTTGTAGCCCGCTTTCGTCCGGCACGGGATGAGCGGCTTCCAGCACCTCGATGCGTTCGCAATGAACGCCGAAACCGTAGCGGGTGACGACGGTGCCGCTCAGCGGACCAAGCCACAGGTTCTCGAACGCCCGCGCCATTTGCGCAGCGCCCTTCCCTGCCCCGACCACAACAGTCCGCCCCTTCGGTCTCTCCGGCAGGTTGGAGGCGATGACGAGTGCGGGATCGGCGGCGGCGACGGCCGAGGCAAAAAGCGTTTCGAGAAAGGCGCGCGGATCGGCGATCAGTGCCACGTATATGTCTCCCCTGAAAATGAGGGCGGCGGCCTCCTCTCCGCCGCCGCTCACGGATGAACATTTCACGGATAACTACGAAAACCGCGAAACGCTCTAACGCATGAAACTACGCAACCTGGTGGTTGGCCATCCGCTCCAGCGCTCGGACGAGGCCGGAATGATCGAGTCCGCTGTCGCCGTTGGCGGCGCAGTTGTTGAAAAGCTCCTGCGTGGCCGCCGTGTTCGGCAGCGAAATGCCGAGGCTCTTCGCTCCCTGCAGGGCGAGATTGAGGTCCTTCTGGTGCAGCGAGATGCGGAAACCGGGATCGAAGGTGCGCTTGATCATCCGGTCGCCATGGACTTCGAGAATGCGCGAGGAGGCAAAGCCGCCCATCAGCGCCTCGCGCACCCGCGCCGGATCCGCGCCGGCCTTTGACGCGAAAACCAATGCTTCGGAGACCGCCTCGATCGTCAGTGCAACGATGATCTGGTTGGCAACCTTGGTAACCTGGCCGTCGCCGCAATCGCCGACGAGGGTGATGTTCTTGCCCATCAGCTTGAAGAGCGGCAGGGCGCGGTCGAAGGATTCCTGCGAGCCGCCGGCCATGATGCTGAGCGAAGCGTTCCTTGCGCCGACTTCACCGCCGGAAACCGGAGCATCGAGGTATTCGGCGCCCGTTTCGCGAACCTTCCTGGCGAACTCCTTCGTTTCGAGCGGTGAGATCGAGCTCATGTCGATAACGAGCTTGCCCCTGCTAAGGCCGTAGAAGACGCCGTTCTCACCGAAGAGTACATCCTTCACTTCCGGCGTGTCCGGCAGCATCAGGATGATCGTGTCGACGGTCTCGGCGAGCGCCTTCGGCGTCTCGACGAATTTGAGGCCGTTATCGACGAGTTCCTGGCGCGGCGGGATGACGAATTTAGACGTTATAATCGTATGCCCGGCATCCTGCAGGTGGCGCGCCATCGGCGTGCCCATGATACCCAATCCAATGAAACCGATAGATGCCATCGTGCTTTAGCTCCTGATTTTGATGATGTCTGCAGACTGCTTGCGCCCGCGCTCGCTACCAAGCCATCCCAGCCCTTCGGCCGTCGTCGTCAGCGGCTTGTATTCGCAACCGATCCAACCATCGTATCCGGCCGCTTCCAGCGCGTCGAAGACGAAGGGATAGTTGATCTCACCGGTGCCGGGTTCGTTACGACCCGGATTATCGGCAAGCTGGACGTGAGTGATGCGGTCGGCGAAACGCTTGTAGGTACCCACCAGCTCACCCTGCGTGCGCTGCTGGTGATAAAGGTCGTACTGGATGAAAAGATTGTCGCTCCCGACCTCGGCGATGATCGAGGCCGCCTGATCGACGGTGTTGAGATAAAAGCCCGGGATATCGAAACGATTGATCGGCTCGATCAGGAGGCGGATGCCGTGCTTACCGAGTTCGGTTGCGGCGAGCTTCAGGTTCGCGATGAGCGTCGTGCGCAGGATATTGTCGGAGACGCCGTCCGGCGCGATGCCAACGAGGCAATTGACCTGCCTGCAATCGAGCGCGGTCGCGTAGTCGATCGCGGTCGCAACGCCCTTGCGGAATTCGTCGATCCGGTCCGGAAGAATGGCGATGCCGCGCTCGCCGCGCGCCCAGTCGCCGGCAGGCAAGTTGTGCAGGACCTGGGTCAAGCCATTCCGGTCGAGCGCGGCACGCAACGCCATCTTCTCGAATTCGTAGGGGAAGAGATACTCCACCCCCTCGAATCCGGCCTTGGCGGCCAGCGAAAAACGATCGAGGAACGGCGCCTCGTTGAACAGCATGGTCAGGTTCGCAGCAAATCTCGGCATGCGATTGTTCCTCCTGGAAGTTGGAGCGGAACGCTGGCGGAGAACCGCACACACTTTTCCTCGTCCCGCTCTGATGATTTTCAGTCGAGAAGCGCGGCGATGGCAGTCGGCACGTCCTCTCCGCGCGCGGCAAGTTCCTCGAACTCGACGACGGCGTTGATGTCGGCACCCATGGCGATGTTGGTCACGCGCTCGAGGATGAACTCGATGACAACAGGGACCCGATGCTCGTCCATCAGCGCCCGCGCCTTGTCGAAGGCTTCGGCGAATTCATTGGGACTGCGGACACGGATCGCCTTGCAGCCGAGACCCTCGGCGACGGCGACGTGGTCGACGCCGTAACCCTTCTCGGCATCGCCGTCCGCGTTGATGTTGTCGAAGGCGAGGCTCACCTCGAAATCCATATTGAAGCCGCGCTGCGCCTGCCGAATGAGGCCGAGATAGGAATTGTTCACGACCACATGCAGGTAGGGCAGCTTGTGCTGCGCACCGACAGCCAACTCCTCGATCAGGAACTGGAAGTCGTAGTCACCGGAAAGCGCGACGATCGGCCGATCCGGATCTGCTGCCCTGACGCCGAGCGCCGCCGGCAGCGTCCAGCCGAGCGGACCAGCCTGGCCGCAATTGATCCAGTTGCGCGGCTTGTAGACGTGCAGGAACTGCGCGCCGGCGATCTGGCTGAGACCGATGGTCGAGACGTAGCAAGTATCGCGGCCGAAGGCCCGGTTCATTTCCTCGTAGACCCGCTGGGGTTTGAGCGGCGTCTGGTCGAAGTGGGTCTTGCGCAGCATCGTGCGCTTGCGCTCGCGGCACTCTTCCGCCCAGTCCGACCAGTCGCGCAGCTTGCCGGCGGTCTTCCATTCGGTGGCAACGTCGAGGAAGAGCTTGAGCGCGGCCCCCGCGTCCGAGACGATGCCGAAATCCGGGGCGAAGACTCGGCCGATCTGTGTCGGCTCGATATCGACGTGAACGAACTTGCGTCCTTCCGTATAGGTCGGAACGTTGCCCGTGTGGCGGTTGGCCCAGCGATTGCCGACACCGAGCACGAAGTCGGAGGCGAGCAGGGTCGCATTGCCGTAGCGGTGCGATGTCTGCAGTCCGCACATGCCGGCCATCAGCGGGTGATCGTCCGGGATAGTGCCCCAGCCCATCAATGTCGGAATGACCGGAACGCCGGTGATCTCGGCAAATTCGACCAGAAGATCCGAGGCGTCCGCATTGATGATGCCGCCACCCGCGACGATCAGCGGCCGCTCCGCCTCGTTCAGCATCGCAACCGCCTTTTCGGCCTGCGCGCGGGTCGCTGACGGCTTGTAGGGCTCCAGCGGCGAATAGGTTTCCGGATCGAACTCGATCTCGGCGAGCTGAACGTCGACCGGCAGGTCGATAAGCACAGGACCGGGACGGCCGGAGCGCATCAGGTGGAACGCCTTCTGGAAGACGAACGGGACCAGGGCCGGTTCCATGACTGTGACCGCCCATTTCGTGACCGGGCCGGCGATCGAAGCGATGTCGACGGCCTGGAAGTCCTCCTTGTCGAGACGGGCGCGCGGTGCCTGACCGGTGATGCAGAGGATCGGGATCGAGTCGGCGGAGGCCGAATAGAGGCCGGTAATCATGTCCGTGCCGGCCGGCCCCGAGGTGCCAATGCAGACACCGATATTGCCGTGTGTCGCCCGCGTATAGCCCTCCGCCATATGCGAGGCGCCCTCGACGTGACGGGCAAGAATGTGGCGGATCGACCCGCGGGCCTTCAAGGCTGAATAGAACGGATTGATCGCAGCGCCCGGAACGCCGAAGGCGCAATCGATCCCCTCCCTCTCCAGAACATAAACTGCTGCGTCGACAGCACGCATCTTGGCCATGGGAATTCCTCCTGTTTCAAGTAGGATGATAATCCATTCCCTGACCTCTTCAATTGATAAATGGAAATCATTTCCATTATGTGGAAATAAAGATCTTCAACAAAATGGAGAAAATCGAAGGCAATCGCGGTAGAGGAAGATGTCGAGGCAACTGATTTGGAGAACGGTTCATGGAGTTGACGGGCAAGGGAAAGCGCGGCCGCAAGGCCGCCGAGAACGCTGCACCTTCGTCCGTGCAAGTTCTCGATCGCAGCCTGGCGCTACTGGCGATCGTTGCCGAAAACGACGACTCGACGCTGACCTCGCTTTCCGAGCGCACCGGCATGGCACCCTCGACCGTGCACCGACTGCTCACCTCGCTCGCCTCACACGGCATGGTCATGAGCGACGGCGACACGGGCGTCTGGACCGTCGGGCTCAAGGCCTTCGAAATCGGCAATGCCTTTCTGCGCTTCCGCAAGCTCGGGACGATCAGCCGTCCGTTCCTGAAACAGTTGATGGAGGCCAGCGGTGAGACAGCCAACATCGGCATTGAGGAAGGCGGCGATGTGGTCTTCATCTCCCAGGTCGAAAGCCATGCGCCGATGCGGGCCTTCTTCCGGCCGGGACGGCGTGGCCCGGTCCACGCTTCGGGCATCGGCAAGGCGATCCTGTCGACCTGGTCCGACAAGGAGATCGGCCAATTGATGTCAGGCCGAACCCTCGCACACTTTACGGAAAAGACACGCGATACGCTGCCAGGCCTGCTCCGGGACATTCGGGAAATTCGGCTGCGCGGCTGGTCGATCGACGATGAGGAACACACGCTCGGCATGCGCTGCGTCGCGGCACCGATCTTCAACGAATATGGCGAGACGATCGCCGGCATATCGATCTCCGGCCCCTCTGTTCGAATAACCGACGAAAAGCTCACGATTCTCGGGCCGATGGTCAGAGAAACCGCCGACGCGTTGACCGGCGCGATGGGTGGAAGGCGGCCAGAAGAGCTATAGCCGGCCGGAGCACAAGCCTCGGTCGGCGCCGTCGTTTTGAATGATCGAGATCATGCCGTTTCAAACACCCTCGCCGAAGGCGCGGACCGGGGCATCTTGCGCGCATCGTGCTTCATCGGCTTGCCGGCAACATAGACTTCGGCCACAGAGCGATCGTCACCCATCGTCTGCAGGATGAAAAGTTCCTCGGTCAGCGAAGACGCCACCTGCATGCGCAGTTCCATTGCCGGCTTCGCGCGGCTGTCGAGAACGACGATATCCGCGTCGGCACCGACGTGGAGCGAGCCAATGGATTGCTCGAGTTCGAGCGCGCGGGCGTTACCGAGCGTCATCATGTAGAACGAGTTGAGCGGCGAAAGCCGCTGGCCTTGGAGATGCAGCACTTTGTAGGCCTCGTCCATGGTCTCCAGCATTGAGAAGCTCGTTCCGGCGCCGACATCGGTCGCAACCGAATAGCGGGCGCCGAGATTGTCGAAGCGATCGCGGTCGAACAAGCCGCTGCCGAGGAAGAGATTGGAAGTCGGGCAGAACACGCCGACCGCTCCAGTCTCGGCCAGCACGGATATCTCGCGGTCGCTCAAATGGATGCAGTGGCCGAGCAGCGTCTTGCGACCGAGAAGATCATAGCGCGCGTAGATATCCGTGTAATCCTTCGCTTCCGGATAAAGCGAGGTCGCGAAGGCGATCTCGTCCTTGTTTTCGGAAAGATGCGTCTGGACGTAACAATCCGGGTGTTCCGCCACGAGCGCCCGGCTCATCTCCATCTGCTCGGGCGTCGAGGTGATCGCGAAACGCGGGCTGATCGCATAATGCGCCCGGCCGCGGCCATGCCACTTGTTGATCAGGCGCTTGGTCTCGTCATATCCCTTCTCGGGCGTGTCGCTGAGTGCCTCCGGTGCATTGCGGTCCATCATCACCTTGCCGCCGACCATCAGCATGCTGCGCGCCTCGGCCGCACTGAAGAAGGCATCGACGCTTTCCGGATGCACGGAGCAGTAGGCGACCGCTGTCGTGGTGCCGTTGGCAAGCAATTCGTCCATGAAACGGCCGGCGATGAAGGCGGCGTGCTCAGGCGCTTTGAACTTCTGCTCTTCGACGAAGATATAGGTGTTCAGCCACTCCAGAAGCTGAGCGCCATAGGAGGCGATCGCCTGGGTCTGCGGGAAGTGTAGATGCGTATCGATGAGGCCGGGCAGGACGAGATGGGGACGATGATCAGCGATCTTCACGCCCTCGCCTGCCTGTTTCGCGACATCAGCATGGGCACCGACACCGGCGACCTTGCCGTTCCGGACAAGCACGGCGCCATCCTCGAAAAAGCGATAGGAGGCCGTATCATCGATGCCCTCGGGCTCCCTGACGAAGGTCAGCACTCGGCCGCGGATCAGCAACTCGCTCATTGAAGCTTTCCTTCCTTTACCGCCGTTTCATACCAGGAGACCAGCAGGCGGCGTTCTTCTTCGGTAATGCCGGTGACATTGGCGGGCGGCATGGCATGCGAGCGCCCGGCCTGCAGATAGATTTCGCGGGCATGCGCGACGATGTCGCCGTCGTTTTCGAGGACGACGCCCTTCGGTGGCACGATGAGCCCCTCCCAGCCGGGCTCCTTGGCATGGCACATCGAGCAACGGCCGAGAACCGTGTCGCGCACCTTTTCGAAGTCCGCCGAAGCGAAAACGACCTGTTCGGCCGTTGAAGCTCGGGCTTCGCCACCCTCGGAAAGGACCTTGGGCACGGTCGAAAGCCACATGATCACGATGAAAAGCACAGCGGTGACGAGCCACGTCCAGGTGGGGCTGCCCTTACGGGCGTGCCGGGTGTTGAACCAGTGGCGGATCGTGACTCCCATAAGGAAGACGAGCGACGCGATCATCCAGTTGTACTGAGTGCCGAAGGCCAGCGGATAGTGGTTCGACAGCATCAGGAACAGGACCGGCAGCGTTAAATAGTTGTTATGGGTCGAGCGCTGCTTTGCCTGCTTGCCGAGCGCCGGATCGGGCGTCCGGCCCGCGATCAGATCGGCAACGACCTTCTTCTGGTTCGGAATGATGATGAAGAACACGTTCGCAGACATGATCGTCGCCGTGAAGGCACCGAGATGCAGATAGGCGGCACGGCCGGTGAAGAGCTGGGTGTAGCCCCAGGCGACGCCCACAAGCACGAAATAGAGCAATACCATCAGCCGTGTATTGTCGTTGCCGAGCGGCGAGCGACAGACGGTATCATAGGCGAGCCAGCCGAAGGCGAGCGAAGCAAGCGAAATGGCTATCGCGGTCGGTTTCGACACGTCGAGCACGTTCGGATCGATCAGATAAAGGTCGGCACCGGCATAGTAGACAAGGGCAAGCATGCCGAAGCCCGAAAGCCACGTGACGTAGGACTCCCATTTGAACCAGATCAGATGCTCCGGCATGTTTTCCGGCGCCACCAGATATTTCTGGATGTGATAGAAGCCGCCGCCGTGGACCTGCCATTCCTCGCCATAGGCACCGACCGGCAAGCCCTGCCGCTGCCTCAAGCCCAGGTCGAGCGCGACGAAGTAAAAGGACGAACCGATCCAGGCGATGCCGGTGATGACATGCAGCCACCTCACGGCAAATGTCAGCCAGTCCCAGGCAATGGCAAATTCATACATGCGGCTCTCCCATTTTTCTGGGCGCATTATGTGTCATTGCTTGGGCGGGGGAGAACGCCGCGCGAACACCAACTCTTTCAAAAAAAACTATAAAATCGACGAAGCGCGGATGCGTTACTGCATTGCGTTAAATCGGAGTCGATTTGGGAATAAAAGTATGCAGAAATTCAAAGCGTTAAAACGGCCCTTTGCGCGCTGAAGCGCGCCGGCCGGCATCGGAGGAGCATAGGCGGGAGGATGTCTTATCTCGATAATGTACGCGTCTTCGTGCGTGTCGTGGAACTCGGAACGCTGTCGGCGGCAGGGCGCGACCAGCGTGTGACGCCTGCGGTTGCCAGCAACCGGATCAAGGAGCTGGAGCGGCACATGGGCGTCCGCCTCTTCAACCGCACAACCCGCAAGCTGACGCCGACGGAGCACGGCCGCGTCTTCTATGACGGTGCCGTCAAAATCCTGGAGGCCGTGAACGAGGCCGAAAGCGCGATCGCCGATCTTTCCCGCAATCCCAAGGGCGCGCTTCGCATCACCGCGCCGCTCGGCATCGGCCGCCGGCTGATTGCCTCGGGCATTCCGGAATTCCACGACAAATATCCGGATATCGAGGTGCGCCTGCGCCTGTCCGACCACAATGTCGACATCTTGAGCGAAGGTGTCGACGTCGCGTTCAAGCTCGGCATTCTCGAGGATTCGAACCTGCGCATGCGCGGCATCATGAACTGCGAGCGGGTGGTTTGCGGGGCGCCCGCCTATTTCGAGCGGCGCGGCACACCGGCTACTCCCGATGAACTCATCACCAACCGTCACGACTGCCTGCTGCTGCGTTACCCCGGCTCCAAGGAATATTATTGGACGCTGCAGACGACCGACGGTGTGCGCAAGTTCGAGGTGACCGGCCCCTACGATTCCGACGACGGCGACGTGCTGACGCAATGGGCGCTCGATGGCCGCGGCATCATCAACAAGCCGCTGTTCGAGGTGAAGCAGTACATCAACGAAGGCTCGCTCGTCTCGATCCTGCAGGATACCCCGCCGCTCAGCGCGCAGCTTGCGGCGATCTACCCGCACAAGCGCTTCCAGGATCCGAAGGTCCGCCTGATCATCGACTTCATGGCGGAACGCTGCCAAAGGCTGATCGGCAAATTGCTCGCTGAACCAGTCACTTCAAACGAGCGATCCGCTTAGCGTTCGGAGTACAAGAACAAGTGTACCTTGGCCAAGGGCTGCCGCTCTCGGCATAGTTGCTCGCATATCTGGACTCGAAAGAACTGGAGGGCGAGTCGCCTCAGCGACCGCCCCCCGACGAAGTTCAATCAACGGATACCGGGGGTTCCGACGTTCGAGTTGCCAGGGATGCCGTCATTGCCGCCATTGCCGAAGCCGTTATTGCCACCGTTTTTTCCGTTGCCGTTGCCGCCGCCTTCGCCGCCACCGTTACCGCCGCCTTCGCCGTTTCCGTTGCCGCCGCCTTCACCCTCCGTCGCCTTGGCAACACCGGTCGCGAAAGGAGAAGCGACTGTCGCCAGCAATGCAGCCGCCGTGGAAATGGTCAGAACACGCCGCAGCTTGTCTACGGTATCTTCGCTGTTTCTATTCATAACGTTCTCCTTTCTCATTGTTGGCAGGATCAGGAAAAGTAAAACCAGCTCTTCAGGACCCAGATTATGTATTCTTAGGCATGGTTGCGTATTTTATCGACACAACCAACACGCGCTGTCGCGCCATGTTAGGTTAGCGCAAGAACTTCAGGCCAAGTACAGGCAATTACAAAGTTGGATAAAGGATTTTCCTGACAAACTTATTGCTTATACCAAATCATCCTATCGGATTAATTCTTTCTGCAATTGTAGATACAGGAGCATAAGCGCGTCACGGCGAGGGGTTGATCTGCACCAGCTCCGACCGGTTCTGGCGACGCGGCACACCTACAGCGCCGCGCGTCCAATCGGCGCGCAAAGATCGCTGTAGCACTTGAATTGCTGTTTAATTCTGTCCTTAAATCGATTCTGATCTAAGGACCTGTGCCGTAGACGGATGTCCTCCGACCCACGATCGCAGCTCTCCGCTGCTCCACTGTTACTCGGCTAAGCTCCGGCCCAACGCGGATAATCAAAGCGCTCGGGAACAAAGGGCGATGAATCTTGTTGAACCAGCACAGGATTCAAATCCGCGATGCAACTGCCCAACGCAACCTACCGCCTGCAGTTTCGAAACGGGATGGACTTCGCGAGAGCCGTGGAGTTGATCCCTCATCTCGTCCGCCTCGGCATATCCCATCTTTACGCCTCGCCGATATTTACCGCCGTGCATGGTTCAACGCACGGCTACGATGTTGTCGACTTCAACGAGATCGACCCCGCTCTGGGCGGTCGAGAGGGATTTTTGCGGCTGCTCCGCCAACTGAAAGCGCAAGGGCTCGGGATAATTCTGGACATCGTCCCGAACCACATGGCTGCGAGCCTCGAAAACAAATGGTGGCACAGCGTCATTGAATTGGGCCGCTCCAGCGCCTTTGCCGGTCATTTCGACATCGACTGGCGGCAGCCTCTTATCCTGCCCTTCCTGGGGCAGTCTTTTGAGGAAGAGCTCGCCGCCGGCAATGTGCGGCTCGCACTCGATCGCAACCGCAATTGCCTGGCGCTGAAATACTTTGACGGCCTGTATCCGCTCAGTCCCGCTACCTACTCGGCGATACTCAAGGGTGCGAGCCCTGCTCTCCAAAGGGTTGCGGCCATTGCCAGGGCAGCGGAATCCAGTGGCACCGCAGATCTTCATTCCGAGATCTCGTCGGTCTTGAAGATGCCCCCGGTTGCCGCGGAGCTGGACGAACTTCTCGAACGGCTTTCCGCCGAAAAACAGCAGATGCTGCGGCTGCATCAGCTGCAGCCCTGGCGGCTCACCAGCTGGAAAAGCGCGCGAGACCAGCTGAGCTATCGCCGGTTTTTCGAAGTAGCCGGTCTCGTCGGCATGCGCGTCGAGAGCCCATCGGTTTTTGCGGACACCCATCGATTGACGCTGGATTTGATCAAGCACGGCCTGGTTGACGGATTACGCGTCGATCACGTCGACGGCCTTGCCGATCCCGAAGCCTATCTTCATCGGTTGCGGCAACTCGTCGGCAACAGCACCTACGTCGTCGTCGAGAAAATATTGGAGGCGAATGAAGCACTGCCGCAGGAATGGCCGGTCGAGGGGAGCACGGGGTACGAGTTCATCTCCGCCCTGGCGGAACTCCTGACCAACGAGCAGCCTTCTTCCGGGCTTTCGAGTGAGGCACGCAGGTCGGCAGTGAAAAAAGCAGTCTTGGAATGCAAGCTGCAGGTGTTGAATCATAACTTCAATGCCGAAGTCATGCGGCTGGCCAGGCTTGCCGCCGACCTCGGGAGCAACGACGGTTCATCGCAGGACACCGACCGTTGCGCGGAAGCCATTCGTCAGCTGATGGCAGCACTGCCCGTCTACCGGACCTATGTCAGCGACCGCGGAGCTACCGAGCGCGACAAACAGATCCTCGACGAAATAGAATTGAAAGCAGTGGCCGCTGCCCCCGCCGCCGAGGCCGAAATAGGTCTGGTCATTGCCGCGCTGAAGTCGAAGAGCGGTTTTGCGGGCCGGGAATTGCATTCCGAGTTCCGAACGCGCTTTCAACAGTTGAGCGGCGCCATCATGGCCAAGGCGGTCGAGGACACCTTCTTCTACAGAACGACCGACTATCTCGCCGCGAATGAGGTGGGAGCCGCTCCGTCGTGGAGACCGGGCGGCGTCGATCGCTTTCATGAGATGATGCAGGATCGGGCACTCAATATGCCAAACGGCCTCTCGGCAACGTCGACGCATGACACAAAACGCGGTGAGGACGCACGCGCCCGTCTCTATACCATCAGCGAGGCCCCGGACGTCTGGGCAGCCTCGGTTGCACGCTGGCACGAGATGAATGCGGAGCGGATCCGCCACCTCCCAGACGGCGATGCACCGGAACCCTCCGTGGAGCAGTTTCTCTACCAGAGCTTGCTTGGTATCTGGCCTATCAGGTCCTCTCTCGATGAAGACAATCTTTCCGCGTTGCGCGAGCGTCTTTGCGGCTTTGCCGTCAAGGCGCTCCGGGAAGCAAAACTGAGGACGACCTGGGAGTCGCCGGACGAACGCTACGAAACGGCCGTGGTGGAGTTTCTCTCTGACCTCCTCGATTTGCGGAGCCCAACATTTCTCGAAAGCTTCGAGACAACGGCACGGCCCTTCATCCAAGCCGGCCTGATCAACAGCCTCGCACAAACCCTGGTGAAACTGACCGCACCGGGAGTCCCGGATATCTATCAAGGCAGCGAACGTTTCGACTTCAGCCTCGTCGATCCCGATAACCGCGGGCGTTTCTCACCACGGCCCACACCCTCCAAACTCCCGCGCTCGCCAACCGCAAGCGATTTCGAAGACTGCAAGCAATCGCTGATCGAAAGATGCCTGAACTATCGCCGAAACGGGGGCTCGGACCTCCTGGCGAGAGGCGAGTATCTTCCCTTGCATCTGCAAGGTCCCAGCTCGCGCCACGTCGCTGCGTTCATGCGGCATACGGATAACGACTTTTCGATCACGGTGGTCCCGCGACTCGTCTTCGGCCATACGGTCGGCGACAGACTGGCTGTCCTGCCCGAATTGTGGGAGGACACGTGTCTGGTATGGCCCGACGGCCGCGATCTCACGCGATTGCAGAATCTGGCGACCGGGCACATCTTCGAGCCGCGCCGCCACCTTCCGATCGCGGACGTCCTCCGCAACTTCGCCGTCGCCTTTCTCGTTCCGGGTTGATTGGCGAGAGCGCTCAGGAGATCAGCACTATCTTCCCGGCCGTTTGCCGACTTTGAAGCGCCCGGTGGGCATCGGCGGCCTGCATGAGCGGAAAGCGCCCGCCGTCGACCACCTTCAGCGCTCCCCCTTCGGCCTGGTTGGAGAGATCGGCGAGATCGGTCTTCATGCCGGCGGCCGTCAGCAGAGGAAGCAGGGCGAACCGGCGCAAGGACTGGTTTTGCGAAAACATCGCTTCCATATCGTCCGAGCCGAGACCGAACCGGCCCAAGGCGCCGAAAACCAGTTCGCCCCCAGGCCCAAGCAGGGTGAGTGCCGCTTTCGTAAACGGGCCGCCAATCAAGTCGTATATGATGTCGATGCCTCTGCCCTTCAGCATTTCCTTAATGGCCGCTGGCCAGTTTGGCTGCGAGTAGTCGACGCCGATGTCGGCACCGAGAGAGCGCACTAGTTTCAGCTTCGTATCGGAGCTTGCGGTCGCCACGATTGACGCACCAAAACGACTATCCGAGCTCAAGAGACTGGTTCCGGCCGTCAGTCAAAAGGTTCTGATCCAGCAGCTCCGGGAGATGGAGGAACATGGCCTTGTTCAACGGGAGATCTTTCGCGAGGTCCCGCCGCGCGTGGGATATTCGGCTACAGCACTCGGCCTTAGCTTCGAACCCGTATTGCTTGCGCTCTGCGAATGGGGTCAGCGCCACGCGGCTGAGTTGAACGAGCAGGACCGCCTTGCGGATTGCGTCGTCAGGCCTCGATCCGGCGTCAAGAGCGAGAGCCCCGGTTGACCTGCCTCACGCCCTGACCGGCTTTCCCCGTTTTCGCGACGCGACTTCGTCCTGCGGGCGACCACGGTTCAGGGCTGCCGTCATGATTTCGGCGGCGGCAAGCGCTGCGATGACGGCCGGCCGCTTGTCCTTGACCGCGGTCCCGCCGATCGGACAGACGAGCCTGTCGAAGAGTTCGGGACGCTGTATTTCCCGCGAAAGCCAGCTCTTGAACGTGGCGCGCTTTGTCTTGGAGCCGATCATACCGACGTAGCAGGCATCCTCGCGGCTGAGCGCCTCGGCGGCGATCAGGAAATCCAGCGCATGGTCATGAGTGAGAATGACAAAAGCGCTTCCCGCCGGGGCGTCACGGACCAAGGCCTCCGGCATCGCCGTGAGGCGGGTCTCGATGCCGGGCACCTCGACAGCCGAAAGCTCCTGCTCGCGCGTGTCGACGAGGATGGTTCGAAGCGGGACCAGTGAAAGTGCCATTGCGAGTGCATCGCCGACGTGGCCTGCGCCAAAGACATAGACATGCGGCCGGCGGGCGATCTCGCGATCGCTGCGCTCAATCAGCGCCGCACGGGTTTCCTTGTCGACCGGTTTGAACTCGAGCGCGACGCGACCGCCACAGCATTGGCCGATCTCGGGCCCGAGCGGGATCGTCAGCTCGCGATCCGCGCTCGCCCCCTGGAGAAGCTTGTGCGCATGATCGATCGCCATATATTCCAGCTGGCCGCCGCCGATCGTACCGAAGGTTTGATCCATCGAGACGAGCATCCAGGCATCCGTATCGCGAGGGGTCGAGCCGGCCGCGACGGCCACCTCGACGAGAATTGAGGTCGCTTCTCGGTTCAGGAAAGCCCGGATATCCTCTCTGCTCGCCAGCACGCTCGTGGTTCCTGTTTCCGTTCATGACCGACGCCCGGCCGGCCCTGCGCTGTATTCCAATGCTACCGCGTTGTCTCCGTCGCTGCATTCCCGCGCAGCCGCTCGATTGCCATCAGCACGCGCTCGGGCGTCGCCGGAGCGTCGATACGCGGCGGAATACGATATCCCGCAACGCTTGCCGCTGCCATGGATATAGCTTCGAGAACGGAAATGCCCAACATGAAGGGCGGTTCCCCGACCGCCTTGGAGCGGCGGATCGTCTCTTCCCGGTTGATCGACCATTCCGCCAGGCGCACGTTGAAGACACGCGGCCGGTCGGAAGCGAGCGGGATCTTGTACGTCGACGGAGCATGTGTGCGCAGTCGCCCCTTCGCATCCCACCAGAGTTCTTCGGTGGTCAGCCAGCCCATGCCCTGGACGAAGGCACCCTCGACCTGACCAAGGTCGAGCGCCGGATTGAGCGACTTGCCGACGTCGTGGATGATATCGGTGCGATCGACCTGGTATTCGCCGGTCAAGGTGTCGATGCTGACCTCGGAGCAGGACGCGCCGTACGCATAGTAGTAGAACGGACGGCCGCGACCTTCGGAACGGTTCCAGTGGATCTTCGGCGTCTTGTAGAAGCCGGCGGCGGAAAGCTGAACACGCGCCGTATAGGCCATCTTAATGAGGTCGGGGAATGAGACACGCTCGCTGCCGATCCGCACCACATTGGGTTCGAAAGCGACATCCGCTTCGCTGACGCCATAGCGTTCCGCCGCAAAGCTGACGAGCCGCGCCTTGATCTGCTGAGCCGCATTGGCGGCCGCCATGCCGTTGAGGTCCGAGCCCGAGGAGGCAGCCGTCGCCGATGTGTTCGGCACTTTGCCGGTGGAGGTCGCGGTCACCTTGATCCGATCGAGGTCGACCTGGAACTCGTCGGCCACGACCTGGGCGACCTTGGTGTAAAGCCCCTGCCCCATCTCGGTTCCGCCATGGTTCAGGTGGATCGAGCCGTCGGTATAGACATGGACCAGAGCGCCGGCCTGATTGTATTCCGTCTTGGTGAAGGAAATACCGAACTTGACCGGCGTCAGCGCGATGCCGCGCTTGATCACATGGTTCTCGCGGTTGAAGGCGAGAACCGCCTCGCGCCGCGTGCCATAGTCCGCCGACGCTTCGAGTTCCTCGATGATCCGCCCGATGATGTTGTCTTCCACCGTCTGATGGTAGGGCGTCAGATTGCGGCCCTCGCCGCCATAGAAATTGAGCTTGCGGATCTCAAGCGGATCCTTGCCGAGCGTGTAGGCGATATCCTCGATCATCCGCTCGCCGCCGACCATGCCCTGCGGTCCGCCGAAACCACGGAAGGCGGTATTCGACACCGTGTTGGTCTTCATCGGCCGCGAGCGCAGCCGGACGTTCGGATAGAAGTAGCAGTTGTCGGCGTGAAAGAGCGCGCGGTCGGTCACGGGCCCGGAAAGGTCCGCCGAAAAGCCGCAGCGTGCGGCAAAGACGGCATCGACCGCCTCGATGCGACCCTCATCGTCGAAACCGATCTTGTAATCGACATGAAAATCGTGGCGTTTGCCGGTCGCCGTCATGTCGTCGTCGCGGTCGGGGCGGATCTTGACGGCCCGGCGGTATTTTCGTGCCGCCATGGCAGCAACCGCCGCGAAGAGGTTTGCCTGGGTCTCCTTGCCGCCGAAACCGCCGCCCATGCGCCGGACATTGACAGTCACCGCGTTAGAGGGAACGCCCAATACCTGGGCGACCATATGCTGCGTCTCGCTGGGATGTTGGGTTGAAGCGTAGACGGTTATTTCATCGTCCTCGCCGGGGATCGCGAAGGAAATATGGCCCTCCAGGTAGAAGTGGTCCTGACCGCCGATCCGCATCTCGCCCTGAATGACGTTTTTTGCCTTGGCGAAACCGGCGTCGATGTCGCCGCGTTCGAGCTTCAGCGGATCGATTACAAGCGGATAATTCGCCGCCGTAGCTTCCTTGACGTCCGTGACGTGCGGCAGGTCGCGATAATCGATCTTGACCCTTGCCGCCGCCCGCCGAGCGGCATCGCGTGACGTCGCGATCACGGCGAAGATCGGCTGGCCGTGAAACTCGACCTTGCCGGTCGCAAAAACCGGATCGTCATGTTTATGCGCCGGGCTGATATCGTTTTCGCCGGGAATGTCGTCGGCTGTCAGAATGCCGACGACGCCGGCGCTGGCACTGACTTGCGCAAAATCGATAGAGAGGATTTCCGCGTGCGCCCGGGCGGACAGGCCGAGATAGGCGTGCAATGTCCCCGCCGGCTCGGGAATGTCGTCGATATATTCGGCGGTGCCCGAGACGTGCTTGTGGCCGGACTCGTGCTTTTCCTTCTCGTGAACGCCGCCGCGGATGCGGTCGATGGGCTGCATCACATTCATGGCTCACATCTCCCTAAACCGCGACTGCGATGGCGCGATCAAGCCGGACGTGCCCGGCTTCTCGCGTTTCCAGGTAAAAGCGGCGGAGCAGGTTCTTCGCCACGAGCATGCGGTAGTCGGCCGAGGCGCGCCAATCGGTCAAAGGCGTGAAGTCCTCGGAAAACGCGGCCACCGCGGCTTCAATGGTTACGTCGTTCCAGTCCGCGCCTTTCAACCTTGCCTCCACCTTCGAAGCGCGCTTCGGCGTGCCGGCCATCCCGCCGAAGGCGATCGTCGCCTCGGCGACCTTGCCCCGTCCGTCGAGCGTCACACGAAAGGCACCGCAAACGGCGGAAATGTCTTCGTCCAGGCGCTTCGTCACCTTGTAGACGGCAAAGTGGGCCGCCTCCTTGAGGAAGGGGATGCGTACGGTTTCGACAAATTCGCCGGGTTCGCGATCCTGCTTTCCGTATTCGATGAAGAAAGCTTCGAGCGGCAGGGTTCGACGCCGTGTGCCCTTGCGCAACGTCACCGACGCGCCGAGCGCGATCAGTGCCGGCGGCGTGTCGCCGATCGGTGAACCATTGGCGATATTGCCGCCGACCGTACCCATGTTGCGCACCTGTTCTCCGCCGATCCGGTTCCAGAGTTCCCGCATTTGCGGGAAGTGTTCCACGATCATCGGACAGGCCTCGGTATAGCTGACACCGGCCCCAAGCGTGATGCCGTCAGCATCGAGGGAGATCCGGCGCAGTTCCTCGAGATGCGAGATGTGCACCACGGGGGCGATGTCGCGCATGAACTTCGTTACCCAGAGACCGACATCGGTCGAGCCCGCGACGATCGTCGCTTTCGGGTCGGATTCTAGCACGGCGGCAAAGTCGTCCACCGAAGCGGGCAGCACGAAGCGTTCAGCCTCCTTGCCGATTACGACCCGGCGGCCATCCTGAAGCGCGGCAAGCTGTCTGCCGATAGTTTCGCGCTCCGCAACGAGCGGATCTTTTCCGACCTCGCCGATCGATGAAATCGCTTCCGCCGCACGAATGATCGCCGCATAGCCGGTGCAGCGACAGAGATTGCCCTGGAGTGCCTTTTCGATCTCCTGAACGCTCGGCTTCGGATTTTCCATCCAGAGGCCGTAAAGCGACATTACGAAGCCCGGCGTGCAGAAGCCGCACTGCGAGGCGTGCGTATCGACCATCGCCTGCTGCACAGGATGAAGCGGGCCATTCGGCTGTGCCAGTGCATCGACGGTGACGACATGACAGCCATCGAGCGAACCGACAAAGCGGATGCAGGCGTTGATCGTTTCGTATTTCAATTGGCCTCCAAGAAGCCGGCCGACGAGCACGGTGCAGGCACCGCAGTCTCCCTCGGCGCAGCCCTCCTTGGTTCCGCGCAAGTTTCGGTCGATTCGCAGGAAATCGAGCAGGGTCTGGACCGGCGAAACGTCGGCAAGCTCGGCGAGCCGATCGTTCAGCAGGAAGCGGATCGTGTTGCGGATTTCAGTCATCATGGCCGATCAGCTCCCGCGGTAGGTCGAGTAGCCATAGGGCGAAAGCAGAAGCGGCACGTGATAGTGCGCGGCCTCGTCGGCGATCCCGAAGCGGATCGGTATGACATCCAGGAAGGGATTGGCGCCGCGCTCCGCAGCCGGGCCGAGATATTCGCCGGCGTGAAAGCGCAACTCGTAGGTCCCGCTTTCCATGCGCTCGCCGGCAAGCAGCGGCTGGTCACAGCGGCCGTCGTCGTTGGTCCTCGTGGAGACGAGATGCTCCGCCCGATCGCCATCGAACCGGTAGAGCTCAATGCGCAGGTTGCTGGCGGGCTTGCCGCTTGCCGTGTCCAGCACGTGGGTCGTCAGCCGGCCGGCGTTTCCACCTTGAGATTGCATGCGTTTCGCTCCTCCCGAACTCAGCTTTCCATTGGACAGTATCCGGAGGGGAGATGCGCTTGTGTAGCGGCCTCAGCCTTCGAGACTTTCAAATTTTTTCGGGGGAATGAGCGGGCGGCTTTCTCGCTACGAATTGTGCTGAGAGACAAATCTGGAGGAGCCGCTTTTATGAGATACCCCCGCGATCTTCACGGTCATGGCCCAAATCCCTGCGCCGTCTGGCCGGACGGAGCGCGGATCGCCGTCCAATTCGTGATCAATTACGAGGAGGGGGGCGAAAACTGTGTGCTGCATGGCGATGCGGCATCGGAGGCCTTTCTGTCGGAGATCGTCGGCGCGCAAGCCTGGCCGGGTCAGCGGCATTGGAACATGGAATCGATCTACGAATATGGCGCGCGCGCCGGCTTCTGGCGCCTGCACCGCCTGTTCACGGATCGCGATGTGCCCGCCACCGTCTATGGCGTGGCAACGGCGCTCAAGCGATCGCCCGCCCAAGTCGCGGCGATGCAGGAGGCCGGTTGGGAAATCGCCTCGCATGGGCTGAAATGGATCGAGCACAAGGATTTCAGCATCGAAAAGGAGCGGACCGAGATCGCGGAGGCGATCCGCCTCCACACGATCGTCACCGGCGAGCGGCCGCGCGGCTGGTATACCGGCCGCTGCTCCGAAAATACGCTTGATCTGGTGACCGAGGCCGGCGGCTTCGACTATGTCTCCGACTCCTATGCCGACGACCTCCCCTACTGGCATGAGCACGACGGCAAGCCCCAGCTCGTCATTCCCTACACGCTCGACGCCAACGACATGCGCTTTGCGACAGCGCAAGGCTTCAACAGCGGCGACCAGTTCTTCAGCTATCTGAAGGACAGCTTCGACGTTCTCTACGCAGAGGGCGCCGCTGGCTCGCCGAAAATGATGAGCATCGGGCTTCACTGCCGCCTCGCCGGCCGGCCGGGTCGGATTGCCGCGCTCGCCCGGTTCCTCGACTATGTGAAGGGGCATGAGAAGGTCTGGCTTGCCCGCCGCATCGACATCGCCCGCCACTGGGCGAAGATCTATCCCTTCGAGGCCGATGACGGCCGCCCTTCCCGGCTTTCCGAAGAGGCCTTCGTTGCCCGTTTCGGGGGCGTCTTCGAACATTCGAAGTGGATCGCTAAGCGCGCCTTCGCCGGCGAACTTTCGCCCGCCAACGATACGGCAATCGGCCTGCACGCCGCACTCGTCCACGTTTTTCGCAGCGCCGCGGAAGAGGAGCGTCTGGCGGTCCTCAACGCGCACCCGGACCTCGCCGGCAAGCTCGCGCAGGCAAAGCGCCTCACCGAGAGCTCCACGAACGAGCAGGCCTCGGCCGGTCTCGATGCGCTGACGGACGGTGAGCGCGAGCGGTTCACGACGCTCAACAGTGCCTATGTCGAAAAGTTCGGCTTTCCCTTCATCATGGCGGTCAAGGGACGGCGCAAGGACGAGATCCTCGCCGCATTCGAGACCCGGGTCGGCAACGGCCGCGAAACCGAGTTCGACACGGCATGCCGCCAGGTGGAAAGGATCGCGCTCCTCCGCCTCCAGGACATGCTCCCAAACTGAGGGACACGCGACCGGAAGGCGGCGTCAGCCGTTTGCGAGTCTTGGGCGGATTGTGGAGAGCAGTATATGAAAGAGATCACCATTCAACAGTTGACCCGCGAGGCCTTCGCACCTTTCGGCGACGTCATCGAAATGGAGAACGCCCGCAGCTTTCCGATCAATGGCGGAAAGTGCATGCGCTATCACGACCTCGCCAGGATCGAGACCGCGGGCGAAAAGGCACGCCCGATGATCAGCATCGTGCGCGGCGAGCCTTACGAACTGCCCCTGACATTGACCATGGTTGAGCGTCACCCGCTCGGGAGCCAGGCCTTCATCCCCCTCGGCAACAATCCCTTCCTGGTCGTGGTTTCCGAGGAAACTGCCGCCGGCCCCGGCGAGCCGCGTGCCTTCCTGACGGCACCGGGCCAAGGGGTCAACATAGCCCGCAACGTCTGGCACGGCATCCTGACGCCGCTGGAGGGTGTTTCCGATTTCGCGGTGCTCGACCGCGGCGGTGATGGCGTCAACCTGGAAGAGCATTTCTTCGAGGAGCCGTTCCTCCTGCGGTCCTAACGAATCGGGACGAGCGCGAAGGCCCCTCCTCACCTGCCGGCGGTACGATCCTCAGCCCACTTCGAGTCCGGCCCGCACCTTCGGCATGCGACGCGCGGCCTGGACACGCGGGTCCGGGTCGAGACCGGCGTCGAGCAGACGGCGCGTATAGTCGCGCTGAGGGTTTTCGAAGATCTGCCTGACCGTGCCGACTTCGACGCATTCGCCCGCCTGCATCACCATCACATGATCGGCGAAATCGCGCACAACCGGCAGGTCGTGGGCGATGAAGATGAAGGCGATGCCTAGTTCGCGCCGGAGCTTGTCGAGCAGCGCGATCACTTGCGCCTGGATGGACACGTCGAGCGCGGAGACCGCCTCGTCGCAAACGATGAGTTCGGGTCGGAGCGCCAGCGCACGGGCGATCGCGATTCTCTGGCGCTGGCCGCCGGAGAACTGGTGCGGATACCGTTCCGCGTGGGCGGGCGAGAGGCCCACCTGCGTCAGCAATTCCTCCACCCGCGAGCGCCATTGCGCCTTCGGCAGGATCTCGGGATGAATGACCCAGGCCTCGGATATCAGCTGGTAGACCGTCATGCGCGGATTGAGCGACTGTGTCGGATCCTGAAACACCATCTGCATCTGCCGCCGGAGCTGGTAGAGCTCCTTGGCCGGCATTTTCAAAAGGTCACGGCCGTTCCAATAGGCATGGCCCGAGTCCGCTTCGTCGAGGCGCAGAAGCGCGCGCGCCAGCGTCGACTTTCCCGATCCGCTTTCCCCGACGACCGCCATCGTCTCTCCCGGCTGCAGCGTGAAGGACACCTCCTTCAAAGCCTTGAAGGAGCCATAGGATTTGCAGAGATTTTCAACCCTCAGGAGCGGCTCGCCAGCGGCGTTCGGTTCATGCATCTCGCCCCGGCCGGGCGCGGCCGAAATCAGCTTGCGCGTATAGGGGTGCTTGGGATTGTGATAGACCTCGTCCGGCGTTCCGGTCTCCACGATCTCGCCGGCATTCATCACGACCACCCGGTCAGCGATGTCGGCCACGACACCGAGGTCGTGGGTGATCAACAACAGTCCGAGGCCGGTTTCCTTCTGCAACTCGTCAAGGAGGGCAAGCACTTCAGCCTGCACCGTCACATCGAGGGCGGTCGTCGGCTCGTCGGCAATCACGATGTCGGGTTTGAGCGCAAGCGCCATGGCGATCATCAGACGCTGGCGCTGACCGCCGGAAAACTGATGCGGATATTTGCGCATCGCCGTTTCCGGCGCCGGAATGCCGACACGCTTCAGAAGGTCGAGCGCCCGCGCGCGTGCCGCGTCGGCGGCGATCCCATGAATGCGCATGACCTCGATGATCTGCCAGCCGACGGTGAAGACCGGGTTCAAATGGCTTAGCGGGTCTTGGAAGATCATTGCGATCCGCTTGCCGTTGATCGCGCGGCGCTCGTCATCGGACATGGCGAGCAGGTTCCTGCCGGCGAAGGTGACCTCACCGCTGGTGATCTCGCCCGGCGGCATGTCGATCAGGTTCATGATCGCGGAGGCGGACACGGACTTGCCCGAGCCGCTTTCACCAAGGATCGCCAGCGTCTCGCCGCGATCGAGATGCCAGCTTATGTTGCGCACCGCATGCACCGTTCCGCCGGCCGTATGAAACTGAACGGACAGATTTCGAACTTCAAGCAGATGCTCAGCCATTCTTGCGGCCTCCGATTTCCAGTCTCCAGCGCTGCGCCGGGTCGAGAGCGACACGCATCCAGTTCGACAACAGGTTGAGCGACAGCGTCGTCAGAATGATCGCAAGCCCCGGCCAGAAGGCCAACCACCAGGCGTTGGTGAGGTATTGCTTGCCCTGCGCGACCATCAGGCCCCAGGTCACCTCTGGCGGCTGTATGCCGATGCCGAGGAAGGAGAGCGAGGACTCGGCCAGCATGACGAAGGCAAAGTCCAGCGTCGCAATGGTGACAAGCGTCGGGACGACCATGGGCAGGATATGGCGGAAGACGATCCGTAAGGACGACGCTCCCATGACCTTTGCCGCCTGAACGAACATACGCTGGCGGATTTCGAGAACCTCGGCCCGGGTCGTGCGCAGATAGACCGGGATCCGCGTGATGGCGAGAACGATCACGATGTTGCCGACCGACGGCGCCAGCATGTAGAGCACGATCACCGCAAGGAGTAGCGACGGAAAGGACATGATCACGTCCGCAAGCCGCATGATCACGTTCGATACGCGCTCCGACGAGTAACCCGCAACGAGGCCAAGCAACGCACCGGCAACGCCGGAACAGACGACCGCACCGGCGGCGATCATTAAGGTGTTTTGCGCAGCGACGACGATGCGGGCGAGCAGTGGCCGACCGAGCGCATCGGCTCCAAGCAGGAAGAGCCAGCCCCTGTCGAGGGTAAACGGCGCCAGGTTGCGGGCGCGCAGGTTTTGGGCGACGGCGGCCTCGCGCAGCAACATTGGTCCGAACAGCGCACACAGAATCGCTAGAATGAGGAAGACGGTCGCAAAGAACGCAAACTTGTCGCGCCACAGCATGCCGAGGAGCACATGCGCCTTGCCGTGCCGTTTGGTCGAGATCTGCGTGGATGGCAAAGTACTGGACATGGACATGGCCTTCAGGTCCTGAGGCGTGGATCGAGCAATGTGTAGGCAATGTCGATCAGCAGGTTCATGACGAAGATCGCAAGAGCGGTGACCATAATCGCCGCAAGGATCACGTTGAAGTCGCGCTGCAGGATGGAATCGATCATCAGCTTGCCGACGCCGGGAAAGCCGAAGATCGTCTCGACGACAACCGCGCCGTTCAACATCGCGGCCGCCTGATCGCCGATGACCGTGATCACCGGCAGCATGGCATTGCGCAGCGTATGGACGAAGATGATGGAACGGTTTCCGACGCCCTTGGCGCGCGCCGTTTTCACATAGGCGGATCCGAACGCCGTCAGCATCGACCCGCGCACGACCTGCAGGATCAAGCCGAATGGCCGGATGAAGAGCACCGCCACGGGCAGGATCCAGTGCCAGACCGTGCCTGTCCCGGAGGTCGGAACCCAGCCGAGCGTGATCGAAAAGACGACGATGCCGACGATCGCGATCCAGAAATCCGGTGCCGATGCGCCGATCAGCGAGACCAGTGAGACGAAACGATCGAACAGGCCGCCCGGGCGGAACGCTGCGACCGAGCCTATGGTGATGGCGAGCGCGGTCACCAGCGCGATGGTGATCAGCGCCAGTTGCAGCGTCCAGGTGAAGGACTCCAGAACCACGTCGATCGCAGGACGCGCCTTGCGGATCGAGTCGCCGAAGTCGAGGTGCAGGACGTCCCAGACATAGCGTCCGAACTGCTGGATCAGGGGATCATTGAGGCCATGCAGTTCGCGGAACTGATCGAGCATTTCCTGCGTCGCATCGATCGGCAGGAACAAGGCTGCCGGATCGCCCGTCAGCCGCGACAGGAAGAACACCATAACCACGAGCGCGACGAGCGAGAAGAAACTCGACACGATGCGCCTCATCATCTTTTTTCCCATCGGTCCTACTCCCGATTGTTTACCGCATGTTGTCTTGAACCGGAGCCGACCCAATGAAAAACGTGCGGCAATTCAAAGTGCTACAGCGTGCTTTGGTGCGCCGGAAAGACACACGACGCTGTAAGAAAGGCGGAAGTTGCCGCCCGCCTTTCCCCGTTCGGAAATCCGCTTTACTTGAAGCGGATTTCCGACAATTGCAGCTGCGAATTCGTTGCGATCGTCGGTGTGAAGTCGATACGCGGATTGACCCGCGCGTAGCCGACCATGTGGAACAGCAGCACATCGGCGACCACGTCGTCATGCAGATAGGCGATGAGTTTCTTCCAATCGGCCGCGCGCGCCTCGCCCGTTGCCGCGGTCGCTTCGGCGATCATCTTATCGACTTCCGGATTGGCGATGCCCGATTGGCGGCCGTTGCTGTCGTACTTGAAGTACATCGAGAAAACCGGATCGCCACGCGCATTGTCGTGTTGGGCGGCGACAAGGAGCGGCCCGCGGCCTTCCGGATAAGGCTTCGAATACTGCTTCTCGAATTCCGCGACTTCGTACATCTGCAGCTTCGTCTTGAAGCCTACCTCTTCGAACATCTGCTGGGCCGCTTCGAGCACTTCCACCACATTCGGGAAGTTGTTGGTGCGCCCGACGATTGTGATGGGCGTTTCGACGGGAACACCATCGGCCTTCGCCTCGGCGAGCAGCTTCTTGGCGCCTTCAGGATCGTAGGGCGCTACCTTGACGTCGGGGTTCCAGCCGAGTGTCGTCGGGGGCACGATTGCCGTCGCCTTGATCGCGCCCTTCGGCAACAGCGTGCCGATGAAGGCGTCACGATCGAGCGCCATGTTGAGCGCCTGGCGCACGCGCTTGTCGTTGAGCGGCGGGATCGAGTGGTCGAGCCGCATATAGAAGGTTTCGGAGTTGGGATAGCTGAAGTCCATCTCCGGATCATTGGCGTCGAGTTCCGAGATCAGCGGCGCAATGTCGGCCTCGCCGGCTGCGACCATGGCCGCCCGCACGGAAGGATCAGCGCGGAACACATAAGTCGCCTTCGTCACCTCCGGCGCGCTTCCCCAATAGTCGTCACGGCGTGTAAGCGTGATGCTCTGGCCCGCCTTCCACTCCGTGAGCTTGTAAGGACCCGTACCGATCGGCTCGCGCGTGAATTCGATCGGCGTTTCAGCGGGCACGATTGTCACCAGCGTCATCAGCAGCGGCAGGATGGGCTGCGCCGGCGTCGCGGTGATATCGATGGTATTGTCGTCGACGACTTTCGTTTCCAGCTTGGTATCACCGAAATAGCGCGGGCTTTCGCACGAGATCTTGTCGCTCATTGCCCGTTCGATCGAGTGCTTGACGTCGCCGGCGTCAAAGGCGGATCCGTCGGAGAACTTCGCATCCTTGCGCAGATGGAAGCGCCAGGTTCCGGGGCTCGCCTCCTCCCACTTCTCGGCCAGGCGCGGCATCAGCCCCTTGTTGTTGCGAACGTCGAGCTCCGTCAATGTCTCGGAAACATTCTGCAGAATGATGCGCCCGATATTCGAACGCGTCGCCATGCAAGACTCCACAAGGTCGACCTCTTCATCGAGAACGACCGTGATGTCCTTCGCCTCCTGGGCCCAGGCCGACGCTGCCGCCGACGCGGTCATCATCAAGCCCAACAACAGTCTTTTACCCTTCATCTACTCCTCCCTGATGCGCCAGCGCTTTCAATGTTCCGTGTCCGGCCGCGCTGCGGAGCCGTCGCTATCGGTAGCCGCCGACCGGCGACAGGTTGTCTCAATCTTCCGTCACCCGCCGCTTCAGGCGCCCGCCTCCGACGACGATCATCGTCGCCGCGAAGATGATCGTGGCGCCGACCCAGGTGGAGAGTCCTGCGACCTCGCCGAACAGGATCCATGCCATGACGGCAACAAACGGCAGGCGAAGAAAGTCCATGGGCGCGATCTGCGATGCATCGGCGATGCTGAACGCCCTGGTCATCAGCGCCATGTTGGCGGCGCCCATCGCGCCCTGCAGCGCGAGCAGCGCGAACTCGCGCAGGTCGGGCGTCGTCCAGTAAAATACCGCAGGCACAGCCGCCAATGGCACCGTCACGATGAGGTTCCAGACCACCAGCGTCTCGGTCGAATCGATATCCGACATGCGCTTCAGCATGAGCTGGACGAGTGCCTGAAGTGCGGCGCCGGCTAGCGCCAGCAGGAGAGCCGCCTCCATGCCGCCCTGGCCGGCGGGATCGATGATGATCAACGCGCCGGCGAAGCCTGCAACGAGCGCGAAAACGAGGCCCGGCGTCAGCTTTTCTCCAAGCCACAGCCAGGCGCCCAGCATCAGGAAGATCGGCGTCGTGAACATGATCGCCATCGCATCGGCGAGCGGCGCAGCGGCAAAGGCCATAAAAAAACAAACGAGCGCGGCAAGCTTCAGTGCCGCGCGCGTGACATGCTGGAGCCGATAGCCCGATTTCAGGACGCGAGGGCGCGCCACAATCAATGGGACGATGGTCGCAAGGCCGAAGAGGCTGCGAAAGAAGCCGATGACGAACGCATGCACTTCACCCGCAAGGAGACGCACAACGGCCGCATCCGCCGCAGCAAGCGCGGCAGCCGCTGCAACGCAGCACAGTGCCTTGGCCGTCGGACGCTCACTGTGATGATTGACGATTGCGGCCATGCCTCTCCGCGACGCTCCTCTCGTTCACGAAGCAAGACTGGAGCAATGCCAATAATTTGTCAACTCATGTTGAACCTCGATTTCGTTAACGCATCCCTACACAGAGATATTGCATTGGATTTTATGATGTTTTTTGATCTATGGCAAAAACGTAAATACCTAACTTGATCATATTCAACTTGACAACATGTGATTTGTTTGAATTCTTTTGCACATCGACGGGAAAAGGAGGAGAGGCATTGACGCCGGAAGAGATCGGAAGACGTATGGACGGACGCCTGGTCCGCACTGAAGCAGACCGCGAAGAGGCCTTTCTGCCCTCCCCCAGGATTCACAATCACGCGTCGTTCCTGGCATTCCTGCCGGATGGCTCGCTCGCCTGCGCCTGGTTTGCCGGGACGCTCGAGGGTAAATCGGACATTTCCATACACCTCTCCACCCTCGCGCCCGGGGGCAGCACTTGGTCCGAGACAGTCCAGGTTAGCGATGATCCGGAGCGCTCCGAACAAAATCCGATGATCTTTGTTCGCCCCAACGGCGGCATGCGCCTGTTTCACACGGCGCAACCTTCGGGAAACCAGGACGAAAGCCGCGTGCGTGAGAGGTCGTTGACCCTTCACGATGGTATGCCCGTTTCCGGACCGGCGCGTGATCTTGGACTGGCGGCCGGAACGTTCATCCGCGCGACGATCGTCCGGCGCGACGATGGCGCCTGGATGCTGCCTTTGTTTCTGTGCAACCCTCGCCCCGGCGCGCGCTGGACGGGCACACACGACACCGCGGCCGTGGCGGTCAGCAACGATGAGGGCGCGAGCTGGTCGGTCATCGACGTCCCAGATTCCTATGGCTGCGTCCACATGACGATCGTCCCGCTCGACGGCAAAGAGATGGTCGCGTTTTTCCGGCGTCGCCAGGCGGACTTCGTCTACCGTTCGACGAGCAGCGATGGCGGACGGAGCTGGACAGCCCCGGAGGCGACGGACGTGCCCAATAACAATTCTTCGATCGCGGCCGTCCGTCTCGCCGACGGACGAGTGGCGCTGCTCTGCAATCCCGTCTCGTCGGCAATATCGAGCGACCGGCGCGATTCGCTCTACGACGAACTCGGTGAGGAGGATCATCGTCCGAACGCCGAAGGCGGTATAAAACCGATCTGGGGCGTTCCCCGGGCGCCGCTGACGCTTTGCGTTTCGACGGACGGCAGGACGTTCCCGCTTCGGCGCGTGGTCGAAGATGGCCCGGGTACCTGCCTGTCGAATAATTCGCTTGATGGGCGGAATCACGAGCTTTCCTATCCGGCGCTTCTCGAAGACGGCGAAGGCAACCTTCACATCGCCTTCACCTTCCATCGACGCGCGATCAAATACGTCCGCCTCGCCAAGGGCTGGATCGACGGAGACCCGGAATGAGCAATATCGTCGGCATAACCATGGGCGACCCGGCGGGCGTCGGGCCCGAAATCATCGTCAAGTCTCTAGCCGAGATGAGCGCCGCCGATCGGGCCGCAACGCGCGTGTTCGGGAACCTGCCGCAGCTCGAGGCGGCGAAAGCCGTCCTCGGCATCGAACTCGACCTCCGACACATCGTCGAGGACGTTCCGGTCGAAGGGGCGCCGCTACCGTGGGGCAAGCTTAGCGCGGTCTCCGGCGATGCGTCCTTCCGTTTCATCGACCTCGCCGTCAAGTCAGCGATGGCCGGGAAGATCGGCTGCATTGTCACAGCGCCCATCAACAAGGAAGCGTTGAACTCGGCAGGGCACCATTATGACGGCCACACCGGCATGCTGACCGCGCTGACCGGCGCGAAATCCGCGTTCATGTTGCTGGCGTCAGAGCGGCTCAAGGTCATACATGTTTCGACCCATGTTTCGCTGAAGGACGCAATCGGGCGTGCCAAGCCGGAGCGCATTCTGGCGACGATCCGGGCGGGCAACGAGCATTTGAAACGCATCGGCTACGAGAACCCGAGAATCGCGGTCGCCGGCATCAACCCTCACTGCGGCGAAAACGGCCTCTTCGGGACGGAAGACGATGAACACATTGCGCCGGCCCTGGCCGAAGCGCGCGCGGAAGGCATCGACGTGCAGGGCCCGATCTCGGCAGACACGGTATTCCATCGCGCCTACCAGGGCGGCTTCGATCTCGTGATCGCGCAATATCACGATCAGGGTCACATCCCGATCAAGCTGGTCGCCTTCGATACGGCGGTCAACGTGTCGGTGGGTTTGCCGATCGATCGGACTTCGGTCGATCACGGGACCGCCTTCGACATCGCCGGTACGGGCAAAGCCAAGCATGTCAACATGAACGCCGCTATCGCCTATGCGCGCAGGCTTATCGCTGGGAAGAACGAAAATGTCTGATTTCGAGATTGGCGGCGTATTCTGCGCCGCAACTACAGCCGTAACGGCCGATGGCAGGCCGGACTTCCGCCTGTTCATAGACCATTGCCGGAAGCTGCTGGACGAGGGCTGCCACGGCATCGCCCTCCTGGGCACCACAGGAGAAGCCAATTCCTTTGGATTGAAGGACCGTATGGATATTCTCGACCGGGCAATAGCTGGCGGCATCCGTCCGGATCAGCTCCTGCCGGGAACCGCCCAATCGGCAGTCGCCGACACGATCGAACTAACCCGTCACGCCGTCCGGGCCGGCGTACGCGGCGTCGTGATGCTGCCGCCCTTTTACTACAAGGGCGTTAGCGCGGAGGGCCTCTATCGCGCCTACGCGCGCATCATCGAAGGCGTCGCTGACGATCGGCTGAGGATCGTGCTCTATCACATCCCCCAGGTTTCCGGCGTGGCGATCCCGCATGAAGTCATCGGCCGTCTTCGCGAGAATTTCCCGGGCATCGTCGTCGGCATCAAGGACAGTTCGGGCGATCTCGAAAACATGAAGGCCATGGTCAAGGCCTTCCCGGAATTCGGTGTTCTGGCTGGTGCCGACCCGCTGCTGCTGCCGTTGCTCCAAGCGGGCGGCGCCGGTTGCATCACAGCGAGCTCGAACCTGGTCGCTGGCGACCTCCGCCTCGTCTTCGACAACTGGAACGTCGCCGGCAAGGAGACGGAGGTTAAGGCCGCGCAGGAGAAGATCGTCGCCTGGCGTGAACTCACCAATGCCTATGTCCAGCTTCCGACCGTCAAGGCCATGGTTGCGCGCCGGCGCGGCGACAATGGCTGGTTTCGTGTCAATCCGCCCCTCGTCGAGCTGTCCGACGGGGAACGCGAAGCGGTCTGGGCGCGCATGGCACAGCTGGAAGAGGCGTGAGGAGGCGATCATGGACGGAATGGCGAGACCGATTACGCTCCACCAACCGAAACGCCTCGAGATCGGCGCGGGCGCCTCGGCGAGGCTCGGCGCCTTGGCCGACGGCGCGCAGCGCGTACTGATCATCGCATCGGAACACACGATCAGCTTTGCGGAAAGGCTCGGTCTCGGCAACAGGGCTGCGATCTTTGCCGACGTTCCCGCCGAACCGGACGACAGGGCGCTCACGGCCGCCCTGGAGGCGGCCCGTACCTTACGGCCGGACCTTGTCGTCGGGCTTGGCGGCGGCTCGGTGCTGGACGTCGCCAAGCTCGTGGCCGCCTTGTGGGATGGCTCCCAATCGCTCGACGACGCCGTCGGACCGGACAAGGTCGAAGGCCGCCGCACCCGGCTGGCGCAGGTGCCGACAACGGCTGGCACGGGATCCGAAGCTGGCATCCGGGCGCTGATCACCGACAGTGCCACGCATTCCAAGAAGGCGGTGGAAAGCCCGCACCTGCTTGCGGATGTCGCCATCCTGGATCCGGAACTGACCTGGTCTGTGCCGCCGGCGGTGACGGCTGCCACCGGCATCGACGCAATGGCGCACTGCGTGGAGGCCTTCACCAATATCCGCGCCCACGACCTCATCGACGGCTATGCCCGCATGGGCATTCGCCTCGTCGGCAAATATCTCGCGCGGGCCGTGGAGAACGGGCGCGACACGGAAGCGCGCGCTGGCATGATGCTCGCCTCCTACTACGGCGGCATTTGCCTCGGCCCGGTCAACACGGCAGCCGGTCACGCACTCGCCTACCCGCTCGGCACGCGGCTTGGACTGCCGCACGGACTGGCGAATGCCATCATCTTCCCGCATGTGCTCGCCTATAACGCGCCGGTGCGTAGGGAGAAGACGGCGGAAATCCTAAAAGCGCTCGGGCTTCCGGTCTTCGACGACGAGGCCCAGGTTCTGAGCGCTGCCTACCGTTTCTGCAAGGATCTCGGCGTCGAAATGCGGCTGTCAGCGCACGGTGCCGATCCTGCCGCTTTGGAGGGTTGGGCAGGCGAAGCCCACGCCATTCGCAGATTGATGGACAACAATCCGCGCGACATGTCGGCCAGCGATGTGCTCGGCATCTATCGGGCGACGCTCTGAAGGGTCGCCGGCTTGCACTCCGGCTAAGTGAATTGGCGCTAAAAATAGTGTGATGGCGCACTTATTCTCAACCGCTTGCCGGTGACAGAGGCCGGCAGGCGGGCAAGCGGTCTCTGACTATCTGGACATCTGCCCTCACGGCTCGTCGCGAAGGCGACTTGAGTTCGCGTCAGGGCCGCGGGAGCTCCCGACATCCGCATATTGCGAGGGGTGGAAGTTAACCGGCTAAGTGAGTTCTGGCCGCCGCCCCTCGAAAAGCCGATCGCGGGAGCCGCGGAGATGCTCACGCATGAGCTCGCGTGCTTGGTTTGGTTTTCGGCCGCGAATGGCTTCGTAGATCGCCGCGTGCTCGTCATAGACATGGCGCAGGCCCGCGACGGAGTTTTTCAGCGACAGGCCATGGAACTGCATGCCGATGGCGATGTGTTCCTTGAGCGCTTCCATGGCGGTCGAGAAGTAAGTGTTTCCAGACGCCTGCGCGATCGCGAGATGGAACATGAAATCGGCATCTTCCCGGTGGCGTTGCCGATTGGTCGCATCCTGCAACGTTTCAAGCGCAAGCCTGATCACCCGGATCTGCGTTTCGCTGTGCCGCTCGGCCGCCAGTGCCGCCGCCTCGGGTTCCATCGTCATGCGGAACTCGTAACAGTTCTGCAGGTCGGCAATGTTTTCGAGCGGCCCAAAGCCAAGCGGCTGCCGCACTCCCTGAATTCGAACGAAACTGCCGGCGCCTTGCCGCGAATAGACAAGTCCTTGATCGCGAAGCCTTTTCAAGGCGTCACGAACGACCGGACGGGAAACCTGGAACTCCGCCGCCAACTCGTGCTCGGTCGGCAGACGCTCGTCGCTCTGATAGGCCCCCGATTTGATCGCGTGCTGCAGCCGTTCGAAGACGACCTCGCTCAGGCTCTTGCGGTGCGAAAGCTGCTCTCCGGCGCGCATCAGGCCAACACCTCTTTCCTCGTCATGGCGCGGACGACCCTGCAAAGCGTATCGGAATCCCCAAAGCCGCCCGATTTGGTAATGTAGAATTGGCCGCCGTGCTCGGCAACGGGCAGGCCCGGCAGCACCTCTCCGACCAAGCGAAGTATTCGAATGCCCCGGCGGTCGAAAAGGGCCTCCGCCGTCGCTCCACCCGAGAGCAGCATCGTCCGGCATTCGCCGGCAAACGCGGCGGCGGATTCCGCGAGCGCCGCGGCCACGTCCGACGCCCGGGCTGGCGATGCGCCTTCTACCGCCTGTATCAAAGTCACATCGTCAGCGCGTTCGGATCCGTGAGGAGCCTGCTCCACCCGTCCTGCAGGCGCTGCGAGATAGAGGAGATCCGGAACGGCGCGTCGAAGTGCCTCGACCTGCGATACCGTTATCGGATCCCGGGAGCCGATTGCCATCAGCAGCCGCCCTTCCCGCGCAGCAAAGGACTCGACACGCGGCCTGCCCGTCCTGCTCGCCAACGCGTTGGCGAGCGACAGGGCTCCGACAAGAAGGTCGCGAGGCGAAATGGCATCGACGGCGGCCCGCATCTCGCCGACCGTCTCCGTGTCCGGAATGGCGGCGCGGTCGGCGACGGAACCCAGCCGCCCGGCAATGGAGATCGGTTGATCGACCCCGAAGCCGCGAATCTGACCACCACGGACAATCCGGCCAAATTCCGGGATCGCCGGCAAGACCACCGCTCTCGCAAAATCCAGGACGGAAAGCTCCGCCTCAACGTTCCCTTTCAAGCGCGAGTCGACCTTCTTGAAAAGCCGCATGCCTGGCGTCATCGCCTGTTGCGCAAGGAGGACGCGTCGCGCCGCCTCCGCCGGCTCGATTTCGCGGCTCTGCGTCGTCACGGCGATCACGTCGGAGCCGCCCTCGATCGCTTCGCCGAGCGCGCTCTGGTCTGCGACAACGTGGACCGAAAAGCCATGGAGCGCGAAAGGCGCCGCCGTATCGAGCGCGCCGGTGAGATCATCGGCGACGATCAGGAGTCTGTTCTGCGCAACATCCATGCGGGCGTCCAATTTTACAAATTATCGAAAGATGAGCGCGGAATCGCGTCGATTTTTCCTTTCAAATCATCGCAGAACCTGCAGCGAAGGCAACATTTTTTTACAACTATCGGACAAGTCGAAACTTCTCCTGCCGTCACATCTCGCGAACCTAGATTGGGACCCAGGAGAGCGCCAAGCGATATCACCCATGACCAGCTTGGCACCGCGTCGTCGAACAAAGGAAAAGCCGGACCTGCAGGAAGCAGATCCGGCTTTTACCAATGTTCGCAATGTCGGGGGCGCAAGCCTCCGCGACGTCAACCGATCAGTTGCCGAAGAACGCGAAGCGAACGACGAACAGCGCCGCCACGATTTGTGTCGCCGGGTGGATGACGCTCCACTTGCCGGTGAATACTTTGAGCACGACGTAGCTCACGAAACCGAAGGCAAGGCCGTTGGCAATCGAATAGGTGAAGGGCATGGCGATCGCGGTGAGCGCCGCCGGCGCCGCTTCGGTCAGGTCGTCCCACTCGATTTCGGTGAGCTCGCGCATCATCAGGCCAGCCACATAGAGCAGCGCCGGCGCCGTTGCATAGGACGGAACCGCGGCGGCGAGCGGCGAGATGAAAAGCGCCGCCAGGAAAAGCACCGCAATGGTCAGGGCGGTGAGACCGGTGCGGCCGCCCGCCTGGACACCGGAAGCGCTCTCCACATAGGCCGTGGTGCTGCTCGTGCCCATCAGCGAGCCGGCAATGATCGCCGAGCTGTCGGCAAGCAGAGCGCGGCCAAGCCGGCTGGGCTTGCCCTCTTCGACCAGCTTCGCGCGCTTGGCCACGCCGATCAGCGTGCCGGTCGCGTCGAACACTTCGACGAGCACGAAGACGAGGATGACATGGAGCAGGCCGCCGTGCAGCGCGCCCATGATGTCGAGTTGCAGGAAGGTGGGGGCGATGCTCGGCGGCGCCGAAACGATACCCTTGAACTCGCTGACGCCGAGCATCATCGAAAGGATCGTGACGACCAGGATGCCGATCAGGATTGCGCCGCGGATCCTCAGTGAATCCAGTACGGCGATGACGAAGAAGCCGAGGATCGCGAGCAGTGGCCCAGTCTGCTTGAGGTCGCCGAGACCGACGAGCGTTGCCGGATTGTCAACCACGATGCCGGCGTTCTTGAGCGCGATGATGCCGAGGAACAGGCCGATGCCGGCGGCAATGGCGCTGCGCAACGAATGTGGGATGCCGGCGATCAGCCAGCTTCGCACACCCGTGACGGTCAGCAGCAGGAAGATGAGACCGGAGATAAACACCGCGCCGAGTGCCTGCTGCCAGGTGAAGCCGAGGGCGGCGACGACGGTGAAGGCGAAGAAGGCGTTGAGCCCCATGCCCGGCGCCATGCCGATCGGCCAGTTGGCAACGAGGGCCATGACGACAGAGCCGAGTGCGGCGGCAAGACAGGTCGCGACAAAGATCGCGTCGCGATCCATTCCGGTCGTCGACAGAATGTCCGGGTTCACGAAGATAATGTACGACATCGTCAGGAATGTCGTGAGGCCGGCAACCACCTCGGTGCGGGCAGTCGTCCCATGCTCTTTCAGTTTGAAAAGTCGTTCAAACATTTTTCCTCCCTTGGCAACGCCGTCACGACGCAGCCGAACGACAGAGACCGGGCAGATGCTCCTCCAACTTCCCGACCATTTTGCTTTTCGACCAGTCCCAGAATTCAAGACATCGGGCGGTCATCTCGGCCCTTCGGCCCGCACCGGATAAGCGCAGGGCTTGCCTCATTCGGAGCGAGATGATTGTGCGTCTTCGCGCGAATGATCGCTAGCCACCCATTCCGACGCTACAGGCGAAAGACTTTCAATTTTTCCAGCGCAGTGGGACGGCGCTCGACGCTTCGTCATACGAGGCTGGGCGTTGAAGGCGCATCGAATTGCCCGCTCGCGGACGCCAGACGGAAGCTGATCCTCAGGGCCGATCTGGCACTCATGAATAAGGACGCGCAGAACATAGAAAACAGATGGTGGCGATCACGGTCAAGGTTGAACTGTCTGTCTTGATCCGTCAGCGAACGGTATCGCCGACCGATGGGCGCGCAAACGAAACTGGCCTGAAACCGCAGACGCCTGCGGTCACAAGCCCAGACCTGTCACAGTGATCCTCATCCTGCAAGCCGGTAAGGGTTGGCGGCGCCGTCGCGTCGGCCGCATCACTGCCGGTCAGCGGACGGACAGCGATCAGTGGCGCTCTTTCAAACTCCGGAACCGCGCAGCCGCTTCCGTTCTGTTGTGCGCGCCCAATTTTGTTATGATGTTGTGCAAATGAATCTTCACCGTGTGTTCGGAAAGGCGAAACTCCGCGGCAATGAGTTTGTTCTGCAGACCGCGGGAGACCATTTCAAGTATCTGCATTTCGCGAGCGGTCAGCTCAGCGAAGCGCGCCTCATCGCTCCGAGACCCGGATGGCAAGGCCGTGCTATGCCCATTCCTCTTCGCGCGCAGGATCAGGCCGGGTGGAAGATATTCGCCGCCCGAGAGCATCAGCCTGATCACCGACAGCCATACATCGAGTCTAAGGTTCATCGGAAGGACACTGCGGACCAAGGACGATTCAGGGACCCTGACAAGGGTCGCGTCCAAGCTTCGGTCATGCGGCTCGATGACGGCCGCAAGAGCCTGAGGGTGGGCATGGAGCAGTTCGGCCGACTTCTCTTCGGCTTCGTCTATCAGCGCGAGGTCGACGAGAATAAGCGACACGGGATGGGAAAAGACATTGAAAGCCGCGCGGACGTGCTCGACCTGTTCGACAACGACCCATGGAAACTCTCTTTCGAGAGCATGGATCAGGCTCTCCGAGATTGTCCCGGCATTGCCTATGATCAGGATGACGCGTTGTGGCTCTCGCCGGCGCTCGGCCTCCGTGTATCTCCCCGTGCCGACACCGTTATGACTACCCCTGCTCATCGAAGCGTGTCCCTCTCCGCAGAATTGCGTGATCGGCAAAGTCCTTGCCAAGAAGCAACCCACACGTCTGCTGCACGGCAACCTTAGCCCACACCGGGCCCGGTCGCGACGGCGCAAAAGGATTGAGACATGCCTAGAAGGTCGTTCCGCAATAAATGTCGTTCCGCCTGCCCCATCCAAAGGAACTAGTTCAATGTGACGATCACCCTCCATCTATTGATAGGGTCAACGATACCCTTCTGCCTTTACTTTGCTTGCATTATCCAAATGTCGGACAAAAGCGCTCAACAGCAACGTCCCTTGGTTTTAGGTGAATCGGCCACCGCACTGCTTCACCAATATTGATGAAGCCGAACCATGAGGCTTCCTCTTTCAAATGTTTTGAAATTTTGCACACTTGCTACTGCGGCGTCTAAATCATGCAGACATGCGCGTTACGCAATTCAGGTGGCAATAAGCTTGTCTATCAAGAACTGTTCTTCTCCGATTGACGGTACGCCGGAGACACTGCTTTGCAGATTGGAGAAATCCATGAGTGCATCCTGCCGGACGTGCCGCACTTTCCTCCGAAACCTCTCCTTTGCGGCTGCGCTCGTGGTCAGCGCCGTATCGACACCAGCCTGGGCCGATGCACCCGAGCTTGCGCCTCGAACGAAAATTCGCCTGACGATCATGCAATGGATGCCTACCAAGGGCGAATATGTGCCATGGGCTCTCGGCGGCGAGTTCGTCGTTTCCGAGACGGGTGCCATCTCGGTCCCCGTCATTGGAACCGTCACTGTCGGCAATCTCGACAAGGCTCAGCTTGCTGCCGAGATCGCCAAGCGCCTGCAAACCAAGATCGGCCTGGTGGAAGCGCCGGAGACGACCGTCGAGATCGTCGAATACCCACCGGTCTATGTCGTCGGACACGTGACGACACCCGGAGAGTATAAATTCCGCCCCGGGCTGACCGCTCTACAGGCCCTGGCAATGAGTGGCGGCGAGCTGCGCGAGACCAGCTCCGGACCGTCGCAGGACAATATAACGCTCGTTGGCGAACTGCGGGGGATAGACAACGCACAGCTGCGCAGCAACGCGCGGATAGCACGGCTGCAAGCGGAAATGTCGGGCGCCAAGGAAATTATCTTCGCCCCGCCATCGGACGCCGACGCCGCGCTCGTCGCGGCGATCCAGGACCAGGAGCGGATCATCTTTTCGACACGTGCAAACGTACTCGCCCGGCAATCGAAGTCCCTCTCGGAACTGCGCGAGCTCCTCAACCAGGAAATCCGGGTCCTCGAAGAAAAGGTGAAAGGTGCCGAAGCCAGCATAGAAGCAGCCGAGCGGGAGCTCAAAGGCGTGAGAACCCTCGTCGAACGAGGCGTCGCCGTCGCATCGCGACAGTCGGACCTGGAGCGTGAACTTACCAACGAGCGCGCCGATCGCCTAGATTTCGTGACCGCCATCATGCGGGCGCGGCAGAATATCAGCGAAACGACACGGAACCTCGAGGGGCTTTACGATAACCGTCAAGCGGAAGTCGCCAGCGAACTGCAATCGGAACAAGCGGCACTCGAACAACTGAAGCTGAAGCGTGCCACAACGGAAAGGCTGTTGCTCGACAAGCTCTCGGGCACCGAGGATTCAGTGCAGCGCGGTGAACCGGCGACCAGCTTCGTCATTATCCGCCGGGACGACGGCAGGATCGGCGAGTTTTCAGCGACCGAGACGACGGCACTAATGCCCGGAGACGTCATCAAGGTCGTCGTTCGACCGATGCCCACAATGTCCGAGCCGCCCGCGGGCCGTTCGAAAGATCCGCAGCCCGGTCAGGCCAGCCAATGACCCGCGTCGACGAGATCTCGCTTCGGTTACGGCCGGCGGCAGTTCCGCGCAATGGGTGCAGATTCAAGGGGGAGGCAAAATGAAGGGGATCATCTTGGCGGGAGGAAGCGGAACCCGCCTCTATCCGCTCACCATTGCGGTGTCCAAGCAGATCCTGCCGATCTACGACAAGCCAATGGTTTACTATCCGCTGAGCGTGTTGATGCTCACCGGGATCCAGGAAATTCTCATCATCTCCACGCCGCGCGACCTGCCCTGCTTCGAGGCGCTCCTTGGCGACGGTTCCGCCTTCGGGCTCAGCCTCTCTTATGCCGAGCAGCCGCATCCCAATGGGTTGGCCGAGGCTTTCATCATCGGCCGCGAGTTCATCGGCAACGGCAATGTCGCGATGATCCTCGGCGACAATATCTTCTTCGGTAACGGCCTGCCTGATGTCTGCCGGCAGGCCGCATCCCGTGAAACGGGCGCCTCCGTCTTTGCCTATCGCGTCGATGATCCGGAGCGTTACGGCGTCGTCACCTTCGACCCGAAGACCGGCAAGGCCAGGACGATCGAAGAGAAGCCGGCCCGGCCGAAATCCAACTGGGCAGTGACCGGTCTCTATTTCTACGACAACGACGTCGTGGACATCGCCGCCTCGATCGAGCCCTCGGCGCGAGGCGAACTCGAGATCACCACGGTCAACAACATCTATCTCGCACGGGAGCAATTGCACGTCTGTCAGCTCGGACGCGGCTATGCCTGGCTCGACACCGGCACCTATGACAGCCTGCATGATGCATCATCCTTTGTGCGAACGGTCGAACGCCGACAGGGCGTCCAGATAGCCTGTCCGGAAGAGATCGCCCTCGATATGGGCTGGCTCGGACCCGAGGACGTGCTGAGGCGCGCCGGCGTGCTCGGCAGGACTGCTTACGCCTCCTATCTCCGCCGGCTCGTGGAGGAACACGCTGCATGAGCCTGGAGGTCAGACCGCTCGACCTTGACGGGGTCCTGGAAGTCCTGCCACGCAGGATAGGAGACGAACGCGGCTTCTTTTCCGAAACCTGGAATGCCCGGCAATTTGCCGAATACGGTATCACGCTGAACTTTGTCCAGGACAACCACTCCTATTCCGCCTCGCGAGGCGTGTTGCGGGGTCTTCACTACCAGCTTCCTCCCTACGCGCAGGACAAGCTGGTAAGGGTGGTGAAGGGTGCCGTTTTCGACGTCGCGGTCGATATCCGTCGGGGCTCCCCCACCTTCGCGAAATGGGTCGCCATCGAGATTTCCGCCCGCCGATGGAATCAGCTCCTGGTTCCGAAGGGCTTCGCGCACGGCTTTCTGACACTCGAGCCGGATACGGAGGTGATCTACAAGGTCACAAATCCCTATTCGCCCGCGCATGATCGCGCGATCCGTTTCGACGACTCCGACATCGCAATAGCCTGGCCGCTGCCCGTCGCGGATCTTCAACTGTCCGAGAAGGATCGAACGGCCCCGAAGCTGCGACAGGCCGAGGTGTTCGACTTCGCTGCGGGGGACGAGCGTCCATGAACATCCTTGTCACCGGCGGCGCCGGATTCATCGGTTCCGCGCTCTGCCGGCATCTTGTGGGGGATCCAAACAACCGCGTGATCAACCTCGACAAGCTCACTTATGCCGGCAATCCGGCTTCGCTCCGGCAAATCGAGAACCTCTCCAACTACCGTTTCATTCAAGACGACATCTGCAACGAAGCGACCGTGGCGGACGTCCTGCGTGCCGAAAAGATCGACCGCATCATGCACCTTGCAGCAGAGACACATGTCGACCGTTCGATTGACGGACCTGGATCATTCATCGAGACCAATATCCTCGGTACCTATAGGCTGCTGCAGGCCGCGCTGAAATTCTGGCGCAGCCTTCCCGAAACGGCGGCCGAACGGTTCCGCTTTCACCATGTGTCCACGGACGAGGTATTCGGCGATCTTCCATTTGATGACAGCGCCTTTGACGAAGATACGCCCTATGCTCCATCCTCACCCTATTCTGCCTCGAAGGCAGCATCCGATCATCTTGTCCGCGCCTGGCACCACACCTTTGGCCTGCCGGTGGTGATCACCAACTGCTCGAACAACTATGGTCCGTTTCATTTCCCGGAGAAGCTGGTGCCCCTGATGATCCTCAACGCATTGGAAGAAAAGCCCCTGCCGGTCTACGGCACCGGCGCGAATGTCCGCGATTGGTTGTATGTCGACGACCACGCACGAGCGCTTGAGCTCGTTGCTGGGAAGGGCGCGACCGGCGACAGCTACAATATCGGTGGAGGCTCCGAACGCACCAATCTCGCGGTCGTAGAGACGATATGCGATATCCTCGACCGCAAGAGACCACGCCGAAACCGGAAGAGCTATCGCGACCTCATCACATTCGTGGACGATCGGCCAGGACACGACCGCCGTTACGCAATGGACACGGCCAAGATCGAACGTGAACTCGGCTGGCGACCAGAAGAGAGCTTCGAAACGGGACTGGCTCGGACGGTCGATTGGTATCTGGATAACGGCTGGTGGTGGCAGCCGATCCGCGAGCGCAGCTATCGGGGCGAACGCCTCGGCAAGTCAGTGGTGGCGCGATGAAAGTGCTTGTCACTGGTACGACCGGCCAGCTCGTAAGCAGCCTGATCGAGCGTGCGGCACCACTGCGCGACGTCGAGCTGATCGCCATCGGCCGCCCCGAATTCGATCTCACGCAGCCGATCCCGATGCGAGAGGCGATCATTGCAGCAAGACCTGACGTCGTCATCTCGGCCGCTGCCTACACGGCCGTCGACCGAGCAGAGGACGAGCCTGGGCTCGCTCATGCCGTCAACGTAGTGGGCGCCGCGTGCGTTGCCGAGGCAGCGGCAAAGCTCGGCGTGCCCATCATCCATCTGTCGACCGACTACGTCTTTTCCGGCGATGACCGCGGTCTGCGCAGGGAAGACGACGAGACAAGACCCCGCACTTTCTACGGCGCCACCAAGCTCGAAGGCGAACGGGCGGTGGCAAGCATAACGCCCCGTCACATCATTCTGCGGACAAGCTGGGTCTACAGTCCCTTCGGCAACAACTTCGTCAAAACGATGCTGAGGCTTGCCGAAAGCCGGGACACCCTGACGGTCGTCTCCGACCAATATGGCAACCCGACGTCGGCACTGGATTTGGCGACCGCTATACTGGAGATTGCAACGCATCCGCAGAGTGATCGCTTCGGCCTCTATCACCTTGCGGGAACAGGCGAGACCAACTGGTCGGGCTTCGCGAGGCATATTCTTGCCGTGAGCCGCGCAAATGGCGGCCCGTCCGCCACCGTGCGGGACATTGCCAGCGCGGACTACCCGACAAGGGCTCGGCGCCCCCAGGACTCGCGCCTTTGCACCGACAGGTTCGAGAAAACGTTCGGCCGGCGCTTGCCCGCCTGGCAAACGAGCGCGGAAACAGTCGTCCGGCGGCTCCTCTATGCTGGCCAATGGCCGAAAGTTCCGGAGAGCCGACCGACCGTGAGAAGCGAGTGACTTCAATGGAAGCGCGCGCGAGCCCCGACCGTGGACCGAGCTACAGCCAGATCCTCAAGTCGACCGCCCTGATCGGCGGCTCAGCCGTCGTTACCGTGCTGTTTTCCATCATCCGCAACAAAGCGATGGCTCTGCTCCTCGGCCCGGCAGGCGTAGGCTTGATCGGCCTCTACAGTTCCATCGCCGATATCGCCTACGCGCTCGCCGGGCTCGGTATCCAGGCAAGCGGAGTACGCCAAATCGCGGAAGCGGCCGGTAGCGGCGATACCGACAGGATTGCCCGAACGGCGAGCGTGCTCAAGCGGACATCGTTGGTGCTGGGGCTTCTCGGCGCCCTTCTGCTCGCAGCACTCGCCTATCCGGTCGCAGATTTCACCTTCGGCGGTCCCGGCTACGCCGGTGGCGTTGCGCTGCTTTCCGCAGCAATCCTCTTCCGACTGCTTGCCGACGGCCAGACCGCCTTGATCCAAGGCATGCGAGACATTGCCAGCCTCGCCCGGATCAACATCCTTGCGGCGTTCTTCAGCACCGCGATCAGCATCCCGCTGATCTATCTGTTCGGCACGTCGGGGATCGTGCCTTCGCTCGTCGCCGCCGCTGCGGCGACGCTCGCGACCTGCTGGTGGTACCGCAGGCAGATACCTACCGGCCCACGGCCAGTATCCACCCGGAAGATCTCCGAGGAAACCGCCGTCCTCCTGAAACTCGGCGTCGTCTTCATGGCCAGTGGGTTCCTGACACTCGGCGCGGCCTATGCGATCCGTCTCATCGTGCTGAGGGCGGAAGGGATCGCGGCAGCGGGGCTGTACCAGGCAGCCTGGACGCTCGGCGGCTTCTATGCCAGCTTCGTCCTGCAGGCGATGGGCACCGACTTCTATCCGCGCCTGACGGCGGTCGGGGACGACGATGCCGAATGCAACCGCCTGGTCAACGAGCAGGCGCAGATCAGCATGCTTCTCGCGGGCCCGGGCCTCATCGCCACGCTGACCGCCGCCCCACTGGTGATAAGGCTGCTTTATTCGCCCGAGTTCTACGCAGCAGTGGACCTGCTTCGCTGGATCTGCCTCGGGATGATGCTGCGGATCGTTGCATGGCCTATGGGGTTCATCGTCCTCGCCAAGGGCGTGAAAAAAGCCTTTTTCTGGACTGAAGTCGCAGCGACCCTGGTCCATGTCGGTCTCGCATGGGTGCTGGTGGGCTCGTTCGGTTCAGTCGGTGCAGGTGCAGCGTTTTTCGGCCTCTATGTTTGGCACGGCCTGCTGATCTACGCGATCGTTCGGCACCTTTCGGGCTTCCGCTGGTCCGCCGCCAACCGCAAACTCGCCCTGATCTTCCTGCCTGCGTCGGGGCTCGTCTTCGCCGCCGTCTTCGTGCTACCGCCCTGGCCGGCGGCCGTTCTCGGCCTCGTGACAACGATGATCAGCGGAGCCTATTCCCTGCGGATACTCATGGAACTCGTGCCGCTCGCATCATTGCCCGCGGCAATGCGAGCCTGGCGCTCGAGATCCGCTTGACCTCGCCAAAAGAAGGGAAAACACGAGCACGTCAAACCGCCCGCAGCGCTGCGGGTTCGGCGATCGCCGGAATGGAAAGAAGCTCCTCGACGACCAGGGCCACATCGTCGTCGGTCATCTGCGCGAAGAACGGCAAGATCACCGATCGCTCTTGCGCGGCGATGCTTCGCGCCAGGCTCGTGGCGGCCCTGTGCGTGTCGCTTCCGGCGTAGGCTTCCTCCAGATGGATGTTCATGACGCCGCGGCGGGTCGAGATGCCGCGGTTGAGCAGAGTCTGCATCGTCTGCCGCTGGTCGATCCAGTTAGGCAGTGTCACGCAATAGCTCTGCCAATTGCTCCGCGCCCAGTGGGGCTCAACCGGCGTCTGCAGGCCGGCAACTTCGGAAAGGCATCTGGTATATTGCCCGGCAAGTGCCCTTCGCCGCTTGACGAGTGCGGGAAGCCGCTTCAGCTGTTCCCGGCCGATTGCCGCCTGGACGTCGGTCATGCGGTAGTTGTAACCGATTTCCGGATAGTCCTCTGAGATCACCTGCTTCGCCCCATGGCGAACGGTATCCGGGACACTCATGCTGTGCTGGCGCCACAGCCGGAATTTGCGGTCGTATTCGTCATTTGCCGTGGTCAGCATTCCGCCATCGCCGGTGGTAACGACCTTGCGCGGATGGAAGGAGAAGCAAGCGATATCCCCATGCGGCTTGCCAATTCTTTGCCATTGCCCATCCCACAGCATCTCGCTTCCGGCAGCACAGGCGGCATCCTCGATAACCGGAATGGCGTATCGTTTGGCGATATCTACGATGCGCCGAAGATCGCAGGGCATGCCGAGCTGGTGCACGCAGAGGATCGCCCTTGTGCGCGGCGTGATCGCGGCCTCGACCAGGTCGGGATCCATGTTGTAGCCGCCGGCCTCAATATCGACGAAGACCGGTAGCGCCCCGCAATACCGGATGGCGTTCGCGGTCGCGATGAACGAGTGGCTGACCGTGATCACTTCATCGCCGGCACCGACGCCGACGCAACGCAGGGCCAGATGAAGCGCTGTCGTGCAATTCGAGACGGCGCAGGCGTGGGCCGCCCCAACGAAGGCGGCGAATTCGCGTTCGAAGGCTGCAACCTCCGGGCCTTGCGTCACCCATCCCGAAAGTATGACCCGGCGAACCGCCTCGACCTCCCGTTCATCGAGAACGGGTCTGGCGACCGGGATCTGGCGAGGGGCCTCGCTCATGCCGCTTCTCCCCCTGTCGACACCCGCTCGCGCCGCCACCAGGCGACGAGATCACGCAGTCCCTCCTCGAGCGAGATCTCTGCCTTGAACCCCAGCAACTGATCGGCCTTGCTTGTATCCGCAAGCCGGCGCGTGACTGCGTTCACTTTGCGCGCCGGCTCGAGCTGCGGTTCGAGCGAGGAGCCCATGACACGGGCGAGCAGTTGCGCGAGCTCCCGCAGACTTGTTTCCACACCGCTTGCGACGTTGAACACCTCGTCCGTTACATCCGACTTTGCGGCCAGGAGATTAGCCCGCGCGATATCGCGCACATGCACGAAATCCATCGTCTGCGTGCCGTCGCCGAAGATGATCGGCGGTCGTCCCGTCGCAATGCGCTCCATCCAGCGGATCAGCACCTCCGTATAGGCGCCGTAGACATCCATGCGCGGGCCGTAGACATTGAAGTATCGGAGCGCGACATAGTTAAGCCCGTACATCTCGGCGAAACTACGCAGGAGCCCCTCGTTGAATGCCTTGGCCGCGCCGTAGATCGTGCGGTTGTTGTAGGGATGGTGATCCTCGGTGGTCGGGAAGCTTTCGGCGAGACCGAGCACCGAGGCTGATGAGGCTGCGATCACCTTCGACACACCGGCTGCAACCGCTGCCTCAAGCACATCGAACGTGCCGCGCGCTAGGACATCAAAGGCGAGCCTCGGCTCCTCGGCGCATTGGGTGATACGAATGGCCGCCTGATGAAAGACGATGTCGACTCCATCGAGCGAGCTCGCCAGGAGCGCACGATCCCTGATGTCGCCTTCGATGATCCTGAGTGGACCGGTGCTCGCCACCTCACGGAGATTTTCGCGGCGGCCGCGCACGAAATTATCGAGGATCAGGATTTCCCGTGGCCCCTCGCGCGCGACGAGATCGGCAAGGTGCGAGCCTATGAGACCGGCGCCGCCCGTGATCAGAATCCGCTTGTCTTTCATCGCCTGCCTCATCCTTCAAGGTTTCGCCGGCGCCGGTGAGCAATCCGTTCGCCAGCGCAGGAATTTCGCGGGTACTCCCGCAACGACTGCAAAGGGCTCGACGTCGGAGACGACCACGGCGCCCGCGCCGACCAGCGCACCTTTGCCGATCGTCACGCCGGGCAGGATGGTCGCGTTGGTCCCGATATCGGCCCAGGCGCCGATGCGAACCGGCTTGATTTCGAGGTCGGTGCGAATGATCGGCACGTCGACCGGAATGCCGGTGTGGCTCGATCCGAGAATCTTGGCCCCGGGCCCCCATCCGACGAACTCCTCGATGACGAGATCGCGTGCGTCGAGAAATGCTTGCGGGCCGATCCAGACACTGTCGCCGATCACGCACCTGCCATCGTGGCGGCCTTGGATGTAGGCCTGTGCGCCGATGAAGACGCTGTTGCCTATCTCGAACGTTTCGGGATGCCTGAAGCCGGCGCCGCTACCGACCTGCAAGCCGCAGCCGCAACTCTTCGCAACGCTGTGCCAGATCGCCTTGCGCATCAGCAGGTCGACGAACCCGTCGCCAGCCGTGAAGCGGCCGTAGAGCTCGACCAGCCCTGCCATGCCGTAGGCTTGTTTCAGCTCTTCGGCCAGCGCCGTCTGATAGCTCGGATCGGCAACGGCTTCACTGCGGCCATGCACCGCCTGTACAATTCGGATGTCCGCAGAGCGCTCAGTGGACATGGGCCTCCTGCTCCACCACAGACACCACCTGCTCGACCTGGCGAGCCGTCATTTCCGGATAGATGGGGAGCGACAGAACCGACCGGGCGGCCGCCTCCGATCTCGGAAAATCGCCCGGCGCATAGCCGAGATCGGCATGGGCCTTCTGCAGATGCACTGGAATGGGATAGTGCAGGCCGAACTGTATGCCCTCGGCACCGAGGGCATGCTGCAGCGCCTCGCGATCCCGGCACCCGACGGCATAGATGTGGTAGACATGCCGTCGGTCGGCGACCTCGAGAGGCGCCTTCACATGATCGGACCCCGCGAGCAGCGCAGAGTAGCGCGCCGCATGGGCACGGCGCGCCTGCGTCCAAGCCTCGAGATACCTGAGCTTCACGCGCAGGATAGCCCCCTGGATACCGTCCATCCTGTAATTGAAGCCCTTGAGCACGTGGTGATAACGGCTTTCCTGGCCCCAATCCCTCAGCATGCGCATCGTGCGCGCCTGGCTGTCATTGCTGGTAACCACGATGCCGCCTTCGCCGCAGGCACCAAGATTCTTCCCCGGGTAGAAGCTGAAGCAGCCCGATACCCCGATGCTCCCGGCGCGGCGGCCCTTGTATTCGGCGCCGTGGGCCTGGCAGGCATCCTCGATGACGGGCACGCCATGCCGGTCGGCGATGGCCTTGATGGCGTCCATGTCGGCCATTTGTCCGTAAAGGTGGACCGGCACGATTGCCCTGGTTCGAGGCGTGATTGCAGCCTCGAGCTTCGTCACGTCCATAGTCAGCGTCACCGGCTCAACATCGACGAAGACCGGCAGTGCGCCGGTGTAGCAGATCGCCGAGACCGTGGCGACGAAGGTGAAGGGGACGGTGATGACTTCGTCGCCGGGACCCACGCCAAGCGCAAGCAGCGCAAGATGGAGGGCGCTCGTGCCGGTGTTGACGGCGATTGCGTGCCGTGTGCCACAAAAGGCCGCGAATTCGTGTTCGAGCTGCGCGACCTCGTCGCCCAGCACATATTGCGCCGAGGCGAGCACGCGCAGTGCCGCCGCATCGATCTCGTCCTTGATCGATGCATACTGCGCCCTGAGATCAAGGAACGGGATCATGCGATGCGCCTCATGTGCTCCAGTTCGACGACCCGGCCGCGCTCAGCGAGCGACTGTGTGGCAGCCTCGAGGATTCTCACCACGCGCAGCCCGGCATTTCCGTCGGCGATCGGTTTTTCATTCCGCTCGATGCAGTCGATGAACTGGCGCAATTCAACGCCGAGCGCCTCGGCAACGTCGAGGTGGGGGGCGTACATATCGCCGGTGCGATAGCCCACCAACATCTGGTAGACTTTCTCGCCGTTCTTCTGCGGGTTGCCGTTGAGCGTTATACCCTTATCGTAAACCTTGATCTTCTCGCTGGGCTCCAGGTCGTCGTAGAGGATCATCTTGCTGCTGCCGCCAATCAGCGTCCGGCGCACCTTGACCGGGGCAAGCCAGTTGACGTGGATGTGCGCGATCAGCTTGCTTTCGAAGAAGAGATTGAGATAAGCGATATTTGCCGGCTCGCCGGCCACATGGCTCATGCCCGTGGCCGATACCGCCACAGGCCGTTCCGGCAACACGTAGTCCATGATCGACAGATCATGCACGGCAAGATCCCAGAGAACGCTGACATCGTGCTGGAAGAGGCCGAGATTGACCCTCACAGAGTCGTAATAATAGACCTCGCCGAGGCCGTCTTCGACGAGTTCCCGCATCTTGCGGACGGCGCCCGTGTGCACGAAGGTGTGGTCGACGGCAAGCACGAGGCGGCGGCGCGCCGCCTCCTCGACCATGCGGCGTGCCTCGTCCGATGTCGCCGCCATCGGCTTTTCGACGAGCACGTGCTTGCCGGCCATCAGCGCCTTCATGGCGAGCTTGAAATGCGCGGCAGCCGGGGTGGCGATCGCAACGGCATCGACGCGCGGGTCTCGAAGGACCTCTTCAAAATCGTCTGTGATATCGACGGCTGGGTAACGGGTCTGAACCGTCGCCAATCGATCCTTGCGCAGATCGCACACGGAGATGAGGCGCGCACCGGGCGTTTCCCAGAAGTTGCGCACGAGGTTTGGTCCCCAATAACCATATCCGACGACAGCAACGCCGATCATCTCACGCCTCCGCAGTCTCGATCGTGGCATCCTTGACGCGCCCGATGATCCGGGCGGGCACACCGGCAACGATCGCGAAGCTTGGTACATCCCTGGTTACAACGGCGCCGGCACCCACCTGGGCGGCCTCCCCGATCGTGACGCCGGCCAGAATGGTGGCATTGCTGCCGATGGAGGCGCGGCGCTTGACCCGTGTCGGCACGACCGTCCAGTCGGCCTCCGACTGAAGCCGGCCATCGGCATTGACGGCTCGTGGATAGATGTCGTTGGTGAACATGACGCCATGGCCGACGAAGACGCCATCCTCTAGCGTCACCCCTTCGCAGATGAAGGAATGGCTGGAAATCTTGCAGTTCCGGCCAATCGCCGCATTCTTTTGAATTTCCACGAACGTGCCGATCCGCGTGCCCGCGCCGACAGCACAACCATAGAGATTGACGAGATCCGGATGATGGATGACAACTTCATCATGCAGCGTGACATCGGACGCGATCATGCTGCCAATATCCCTGTTTTCTCATCGTGTTGATTAAAACCGGCGGCCGTGATGCGGCGTGTTCGTCGGGTTCCCAATTCGTCAGGTAAATCAATAAATTCTGCCGATCAGAAGAATTCTTTTCCGACCAACAGTAAAGGAAACAAAATGCAGTACTGAGTGCGTCGAAAGGCGTAGTAACGTACAGAGCATTGATGATTTCGCTCAACGCATGTCGTTTGCCATCAGAGAAGTCGGCATTCTTCTTCGGCCAAAGTGAGAGGTTGAAGTGAGTGGGACGACCGACATTACGCTGGCGCTACATTTCCTCTGCTGTCTCGAAGAGATCCAGGACGGCTTGGCCGGAAGCAGGCAGATACGGGAACCAAGGCGTTGCGCGTGCTCGTATACCCACATGACCTTTCGATCGGCGGCAGTCAGATTAATGCCATTGATCTCGCGGCGGCCGTAGCGGAGGCAGGCCATGAGGTGATTGTTTATGGCATCCCCGGCCCGCTCGTCTCCTATGTCGAGGAGCGTGGCCTTCGTTACGTGCCGGCGCGGCCTCTGAGATATCGACCCGCCCCCTCGCGAATCGTCCAGATCGCGGCCCTTGCGCAGAGCGAACGCATAGATCTGATCCACGCGTACGAGTGGCCGACCTGCCTCGACGCCTATTATGGAGCCGGCCTTGTCCTGAATGTTCCCTTGCTCTGTACTGTTCTCAGCATGCAAGTGATGCCGCACGTGCCAGCCTCGGTACCTTTGATCATGGGCACGTCCGATCTTGCCATAGAGGCGCGCAAGACGCATCACGGCCAGGTCTGGGTCATCGAACCGCCAATTGATGTCGATCGTGATACGCCCCTCATCGACGGGAGAGCATTCCGCAACAAGTACGGCGTCACCGACAATGAATTTCTCGTCGTCAGCGTGTCCCGCCTCGCGATCGACCTCAAGCTCGATGCCCTCGTGCGCGCGGTCGATGCCGCGGACATGCTGGCAGGATCATATCCGTTGAGGCTCATCCTTGTCGGCGACGGTCCCGCGCGAGAAGCGCTGACCACGAGGGCGGCCGTCGTGAACCGTCGGCACGGGCGTGAGGTCGTGGCGCTTCCTGGCGCCGACCTCGACCCGCGCAGTGCCTATGCGGCGGCCGATCTAGTCATCGGGATGGGGAGTTCGGCGCTGCGCGCGCTTGCCATCGGTCGGCCGATCATCGTACAAGGCGAACAGGCGTTTTCCGAAGTCTTCGAGCCATCCACATTCGAACTGTTCCTGAGACAAGGCTTTTACGGCCTGGCCGATGGAGCCGTCGGCGCTGGCCGGCTTGCGGCGCAGATGGAGAGGCTGATCAAGGATCCCGCGCGGCGGACCGCCCTCGGCCGGTTCGGCCGTGAAATGGTCAGCAAGCGCTTCGGCCTGCAGCGAGCGGCAAACATCCAACTCGACATTTATCGACAGGTCCTCGCCCAACCGCCAAAACATCGGCTCATCGAAGCGCTGCGCTCAGCCCGTCGTGCTCTTATGCTCGAAATCGCAAACCACGACCCATTCCGGAAGCGCGAGAGGAAATCTCGGGAGCAGCGCATCCTTTCCACCGTTCATTCGGGCAAGTGGCCGCCAAAGCTCGGCGGTTAAGGACTGCAAAAGAGCGAGGCTGCCATGGCCTGATCAAGCAGGCGCTTTGACAATCACGAGCACCACGAAGCCGCGCGGAAGCGATTGCGAAGCTTTTTCGTCGCGGCTGACCATATCAAGGCTATGTGCCGCGGATAATCTCCTATTGCGCCAGATAGAGGTGGCGGACTTTCTCTTGACCGCAGCGTAAAAAGTATCTTCTCTGAAGGGTCAAAGATTGAAACTGCTGCAAAGCCGAATTCATCGGCATCACGCAGGAGCGCTATAGTTCACAGTCAAAGGCTATTGGCCCACGCTCTCCTCGCTCTCGAGAAAGATTATATCCCGCGCGTTCTAAGCCAAACCTCTCTGTATTGCGGTGGCACCATCCGCATGAATTTCCCGCGGCTTCCTTGACCGTACCACCATCCGGCAGCCGATGTCGACTATTCGCCTCCTAAAGCGGTATGCCTTCCCCCTAAGCGACGATCCTTCGGCGCGAAAATTCGGGTTCACCGATCTCAAAGATTTCAACAATCTAACATGAGCGGAATGTGAGAATGCGCAGCAACTCTGCTCGCATCCGCCGTATCGGGTGGGGCTTTCGACGGTGGTTGGGTGATGTTCGAGTTTTCGGCAAAGTTTTTTGTACCTTCGCCGGCGCGACAGTGGGCCAAGCGAGTGCTTTGATGGCACGACCGGCTAGTGCTCGGTTGACGGGCTATCAAAGCGGCAAGCGCGCAGCGCCCGGCGCAGGCACCTCGCCGCGATCGCTGGCGGGCGCGTTCACCTCGCTCGCGACCCGCGAAGGTCTGCCGTGGCCAGCCCGTTTGTTTTTGCTTGCGCTGCTTATCCCCTGGATCATCGATCTGGGTCCTCTGCGGATGTCAATTGACCGCATTGTCCTGGTGATGACGATCGTGCCATGTCTGCTGATGTGGCTCACGGGCCGAGCCGGGCAGGTCCGTGCCACCGACCTGTTTCTCGTAGTTTACTGCCTCTGGTGCTTTGTCAGCTTGCTCGTTGTTTATGGCGCGGAGGCGATGCAGCCCGCCGGAATATTGTTCCTGGAAACGATGGGGGCCTACCTACTGTCCAGAGTATGCATCAGGAAGGCGTCCCATTTCCGTGGTATGGTTCTTCTTCTTTTTTTCGCAGTGCTCTTTCTTCTGCCGTTCGCGCTGTTCGAAGCGATCGCGGGACGCAACATTCTTCTTGAGACATTCAACTCAATACTGCCCGCACGCCACGATTATTTTATGAAACCCCGATGGGAGTTACGACGCGTCCAATCCGTCTTTGACCACCCGATCCTGTACGGCGTGTTTTGCAGCGGCGTTTTTGCCCTCGCCCACATGGTCCTGGGGAGCACGCAATCATGGTTTCGACGTTGGTCGCGAACAGCGATCGTGGCAGCAGCTACGTTCTGCTCGCTGTCCTCGGGTCCGTTAAGCGCGTTGGCGGTCCAGAGCCTGCTGATATTGTGGAACTGGCTCTTCCGTAACATCCCCTCTCGGTGGTCCATTCTCCTCGCGCTCCTCGCCTTGATGTATATCGCAGTCTCGCTGGTCTCGAACCAAACGTTCTTTGAGTTTTACGTCCATTATTTCGCGTTCAGCCAAGACACCGGCTGGGACCGGCTTCACATATGGCAGTATGGCTGGGCGTCGATCTTCAAGCATCCGCTATTCGGCATCGGCTATCATGAATACGAGCGGCCGGAGTGGATGGAGCCAAGCATTGACATGTTCTGGCTTATCAATTTCGTCCGCTTCGGCATCCCCGCCGGCGTGTTGATGCTGCTTGCATTCGGGTCCGTCATCCTAAGCCTCGCGCTCAAGAAAGGGCTTGACGACAAGCGCGAGACGTACCGCGCGGCATATCTGATTACGATGGCGGGACTCTTCACGGTAGGCTGGACCGTGCATTTCTGGAATGCCCCCTATCTCTTGTTCATGTTTCTCCTAGGGAGTGCATCGTGGATGTTCGACGATGAGGCGCAAGCGACCTCCCCTCGCGACTCTCGCCGCTCAGGAGAGAGAGTGGATCACCGGATGATCCAACCCCGACGCCGATATGAAACGCCAATACGGCGCGGGATTCGTCCGTCACCGAAACGCCGCTTCAAAGCGACCCTAATGGAGTGAACCGCGATGAGAGATTTGACAATCAATCGCTTTCGAACCGCGCGCGGCAAAATTTTGCATGGGCAGATCGAGCGCCTCGCTCGCCATCTCGGGCGACCGGTGGCTATCCTCGACGTGGGCGGGCGCCCCGATTACTGGGACAATGTCGGATACGACAACATCGGCGAAATTCGCCTTCTGAACATTGACGAGGACGAACTCGATCGCAAGCGAATGTCCGACCTGTTCGTCAGCGAAATCGGGGATGCTCGTCATTTGAAAAATTACGCCGACAAGTCGGTCGATCTCGTCCACTCGAATTCGGTCATCGAGCATGTTGGTCCGTGGCCCGACATCAGTGCCATGGCTTCAGAGTTGTTGCGCGTCGGACGTTCCGGGTGGGTTCAGACTCCCGCCTGGGAATTTCCCATCGAGCCGCACTTCCGCCTTCCGCTGTTGCACTGGTTTGCCCCACCAGTTCGGCGCGCTTTGCTGAGAGCATCGAGAGACTACGGATCGTCGGATATCAAGAGCAGGCGTTATCATGTGGATCGAATAAACCTGCTTTCCTACGGCGAGGTCAAAGCACTATTTCCGGGCTGCGAAATCTATGTTGAGAGAATTATCGTTGCCAAGAGCTATTCCGTGAGGTGGGGCCCCTGGGGTCATCTGAGATAATTCGGATCGCCGGAACAGGATAGTGTACGCACGGAATAATACATTCCTATTGCGGTACATGCTTACCCTCGTACCCGATAAGAGATCATTTCATTTTCACTCCCGCCGATATTCAAGGCTGACGACTTGGAGGGTCGGTCGTCTGAACCCGACGGCGCCGAAAGAAGGCCATGACAAAGCCTTGCCGGAGGATGACTGGTTCTCTCTCAATGATTTTGGGTCTAGAAGATGCTGCTATCGAATGGGATTGCCCGCTGAAAAGTTTTGCGGCCGAACCCGCTCAAAGGTGGTATCCGTTGCAGCACCCATATACTGCAGATGTATCATTAAATTAGACATGGGGCATCGCCGCAGGAGACCATATACTCCTTTTTTCACGCATAGCACCCCAATTTGGTCGTTTCGCCCTCAGGATCATTATAGTAGTCTATTTTTTATTAGATTTTACTTAAATATTTACTCACTGAATTTTGATGATGAAGTCGGCGCGCAGGGCAATCGATCGAACGTATCGAATGACGTTAACCGCGCGCCAAGGGAACATTAACAGCCATGAGCTCAACGGGACCGAAGAACGGGCAACCATTTCCCTGTCCCGGTTGCGCATTGGGGGATGATGCATCCGTACGTCGAAAGAGGTACGTCTACTATAAGATTTTGGGGGTCTTTAACCTACATTGGAATAGGGCAGACTGGAAGTGACGGTTTAGAACTGCCTGGGGGCGGCGGCCGCGGGCCTTAGGCCACTCGAAGTTATAAGCTCAAGCAATGTTTTTGTAGTGAATTTCGTTTTAAAGGGCAGCGTATACTTGCCGGTTTTCAGTTGAAATCTGCGACATAGAATCTCGCGTAAGCAACAATATCTGTCATTTAAAAATATCGCGAACGAGATTGCTATCGGGGAGATATAGCTATGAAATTGATAAGCAACGGAAAAGATATCCATAATGAACCTCCCACACAAATTGACAACTATGTTGACGCAAGCGCAGAACAACCCTCCCTTCCGGAACGCTTGCTTGTGATTATCGACAGTCGGGCGCTCGATCGCCAATGTCTGGCGCAAAGCATAGTGTCCCACAAGGCCGGCATGCGCGTCCTGGCCTTCGGATCGATCGAAGAATGGAGGCAACAGCGACACCTCTTCCCTCCACTGTCCTCGATCCTGCTGAATGTCGGTGGTAGAAAGATCGTTGATCCGGCCGTTGCCGAGGAGATTCGAAGGCTCGCATCCGAATTCGAACCGGTGCCGGTCGTTGTGCTTGCCGATACCGACGAACTCGCCCAGATAATGAAGGCGCTCGAGTATGGCGCCAAGGGCTACATTCCTTCCTCGGTCAGCATCGATGTCTGTATCGAGGCAATCGACCTCGCGGTGGCCGGTGGGATCTTCGTTCCGGCAAGCAGCGTTTTCGCCATGCGTCGGCTGCTCGAGTCGGGCAATACGGTCACGCGCCCTCTGGCGGGTATGTTCACCGCGCGTCAGGCCGAAGTGGTGGAGGCTCTGCGGCGCGGAAAGGCGAACAAGATCATTGCCTACGAGCTCAACCTGCGGGAAAGCACCGTCAAGGTTCACATCCGCAACATCATGAAGAAGGTCAAGGCGACGAACAGGACGGAAGTTGCCTATAAGATCAACGATCTGTTTCCCAGTGATCCTTCAACAGACGGAACGAACTGGCCTGATCAGTGAGCCGAACCAGATGGCAATAAGGCCGGCCGCGATACTTGGCCTCGCCTCCTTCAATAGCACTTGGCGAACGCGAGAACATGGCTGTCAAAAGCCCGTTCCGCGCAAGACAACGAAGATGGTCCTCGACAGAATCGACAGGTCTGTCCCAATGGACATGATGCCAGCATAGCGTGTGTCGTATATTGCACGCTGGGCGAACGTCGACATGTTGCGCTCGCTGATCTGCCAGAGCCCGGTGATCCCCGGGCGTAAGGCGAAGTAGGCACTGCCCGGATAATGAGGGCGCTGTTCCGGCAGCATCGGCCGTGGGCCGACAAGGCTCATGTCGCCGAGAAAAACATTCAAGAGCTGCGGCAGCTCATCGGCGGAGTATTTACGCAGATATTTCCCGAGCGTCGTCACGCGCGGGTCATTCTGGAGCTTCTGCGTGCGATCCCATTCGAGGCGAGCCACCGGATTGGCGTCCAGATATTCCTGCAGCCGTCGTTCTGCGTCAGGAACCATGGTTCGAAGCTTCCAGAGATGGAAAACGCGCCCCTCTTTGCCGAGCCGCGGCTGGCGAAAGAAAGCCTTCTCCCCATCTAGGCGAATGAGCAGCGCCAGGACACCGACAATCGCCAGGGCAAACGGTGCGATCATTAGCGTGAACACAATGTCGAAAGCACGCTTGGTGGCGAGATAGGATCGCCTAGGACCGATTGTCGCGTCGTGCGATGCGGGCGGTGCGATGAGCCAGTTCGGATATAACCTGGGATTTTTCGGCATTGCGCTCTCTACGATTGATAGTGGGACTCACCGCAAGCGCAGATCTCTCCGCCCTATCTCAAATATAAATTCGAGCCAGGAGATACCTTTAATGATTTTCCTACGTTCAAAATACTAATAATTTCTGCTTGTGGTACATATGATTAATAACTACGCGAGCATCAACCTCAATAGACCTTTGTTAGATAATTCGAGCTAGTTTTAAAGCGGCTATTATTACACAACTATATTGCTATATCATCGAGCGAAACGCTCCAGCATGTTCTCCTTGAACTGGCCTGGCGCTCAGCAATACGTCGATTGATGTCAACTCTTTTCTCTGTTCCAGTTCTCGACCAGTGAGGCTGCGTTTCGGCGGAGCGCCAGGTCGAACATCAACCTGGCGCGATAAAGCCGGACTCGGATCAGACATGCCCAAGCGAACAATCTGTCGCGGGTGCCCGAGACACGCTCCGAAAGCAGGATCCTGAACACCTCGACCAGAGGCGAGACGCCGATCATGACCCCGCCGGCAAGCCATCGCAGCATCGCCGCCGGACGATCGCCAATCTTCCGGAACTCATGAGCGACGTGCCGGTCCCATCGCCGCGCCAGTTCCGCAAAAGACCTGCACGAAGGCGTGAGAACTTTCGCTTGCGACAGATAGGCCAGCCGATGACCCAGCGCGGTCGCGCGCTTCCCCCATTCCGTGTCCTCCATCGTGGAAATGCCACCAAAGGGACCGACCGAGCGGAAGACCCGCGTTCGAACCGCCATGTTGCCGGTGGCTGCAAAACCGTGACTTTCGACGTAAAGGCGCGCGCGATAGCTGTAGATGCTTTCATAGAGCTCGATCGATGTCGGTCGTTCCGGGTCGGCCATTAGAATTCCAATGTCGCCACCAACCACATCGACATCAGGATTTCCTGCTAGGAACTCGACGATCGCGCGGACCCAACCGCGCTGCGCCACGCAATCCGCATCGATGAAGGCTAGGAGCTCGGATCGGGCCGCATTCGCACCCCGATTCCGGGCAGGGCCGGGACCGGGAACCAACTCGTACTCCAGGCGTACCCCCGCGAAACTCGAGCAGACGGCATCAGGCCGTTCGGCCGAACCGTTATCGACGACGATGATTTCGAATGGAATGCCGTCCGCGCGCTCAGCGTCGAGAGACAGCAGGCAACGACGCAGATTGTCGGGCTCGTTGAGATGCGGGATGACCACGCTTAGACGCGGAGCAGCGTGCATTGGTGACCCTACGCGTTGAACAAAAACGGAACGGTCAACGTGCCCTCCCGACAAGGGGTGAGCCGCCGACCCAACGACAGCATGGCCGCACGAGCCGGTCTTTGGAAGTTGCCTGAAGCGCGAACGGCAGCAGCAGATTGGGTGAGAGAGGTCAGGCTAATGCCGGTTTGCAGCGCAGCCGTCGAGGTTATGGCCTACCTTCTTTCGATGGAGGCGACGGCGCGAAGACCACTCGCCTCACCGATTGCCCGGAGCATCCCTCTGCTTTCAATGGTTCACTTGAAAGCAGAGGGATGCTCCGCCGCGTGCTGACACCCGCAGACCGTCGCAGGAAAGCCCAGATCGGAGCCGATTTCATGAACCGTGCGGCAATTCAAGCCGCAGCGGGCTTGCGCGTCTGGAAAGGCGCGCGCTGTTGGCGCGTATCTGCTGCCCCGGTGCGGCAGCGACAAACGCAACCGCCGCTGAAAGTCCCTATATCGGCACAGTCGTCGCCGGACGAGAATCCGCGCGTAAGGCATAGGTTGAAAGAGCCTACTCAAAGGAACTAGTGCCAGACGCAGAGGCGCACTCAGTCACCCCCCATTGATCATCTATCGCCTGCCCCGTAACCGCTTGAAGATGAACACTTGGCACTGTGCCGCTCAGGTCCAAGTTCGGGTGACTTTGTGATGCGCGATGTGGATGTACGCTTCTACATTTCGATCCTGTGGCGAAGGATACCGTATATCCTGGCGATTACCACCTCGGCGCTGGCGATTGCCGTTCTGGTTGCGCGCATCTTGCCGCCGGTCTACCGTGCCAGTGCCAAGATCCTCGTCGAGGCGCCGCAGATTCCGGCGGATCTAGCGCGTTCGACGGTCCCCACAAATGCGGTGGACCAGTTCCAGATCATCCAGCAGCAGATCACCACACGCGAGTATCTTCTGGCGCTCGCGGACAAGCTCGATCTCTACGGCAACAATCTGCCGGGCGACAAGCTTTCGGGCAGCAAGGAGTTCTCCAGCGAGGATGTCGTCAAGGACATGCGGTCGCGTATCACCTTCGAGCAGTCGGAAAGGCTTGGCGCCAATACGGGAGCGAGTATCTTCGACGTGAGTTTCGAAGCTGGGGAGCCCGTCCTGGCGGCGAAGACCGTCAACGAGCTCGTGGCGATGATACTGCGCAGCAACCAGCGCCAGCGCACCGACCGCGCCGGTGACACGCTGCGGTTTTTCGACCGGGAGGTTGCGAGGCTTGGCTCCGACCTGAACCGCCTTGAGACCGACATCCTCAAATTCAAAAGCGAGAACAAGGACACGCTTCCCGAAAGTCTCGATTTTCGCCGCCGCCAGCAAATCAGCCAGCAAGAGCGGCTGATTTTGCTTGAGCGCGAGGAATCCGCCCTTCGCAGCAGACGCAGCAGTCTCATGGACGCCTATGCCACAGGCACTCCGTCTGTCGAGAGCGGCCCGGTCACGCCTGAGCAGCAGATGCTTCAGGACCTGAACCGCGCCTTGGCCGAGCAACTCGCCATCTTTTCGGAAAAGAGTCCCAATATCATAGCGCTCCGTGCTCGAATTGCGTCGCTGCAGCGTGGTCTGAGATCCAGTCAGGCAACAGATACCTCAGGCGGCCAGAAGGCCCTGTCCGGGCTTGACCTTCAACTTTCGGACGCCGATCAGCGCCTGGAGACCATAAGCCGGGAAAAGGCCTCCATCACGCAAAACATTGCCGAACTGACGCGGTCGATCGTGGCGACGCCGGCCAGCGAAACGGCCCTTAATTCGCTCGAACGGAACAGGCTGAACGTTCAGACACAATATAACGCTGCAATCGCGCGGCGCGCCGAGGCCCTGATAGGCGAGCAGATCGAGCTACGTTCCGATGGCGGGCGTCTTTCGCTGCTGGAGCCCGCTGCGCCGCCCCAGTCGCCGATAAGCCCCCACCGGCGGCGTATCGTCGCCATGGGCGGCGCAGCGGGAATCGGGCTCAGTCTCGCGCTCGTGGCACTGCTTGAAATCCTGAACAGAACGGTGCGCAGGCCGTCGGAACTGGCGCAACTGCTTCAATACCAGCCGCTCGCAACTATCCCACATGTCCCGACGCCAGCCGAGTTACGCGCCGCCAGTCGCAAGCGAGGGATGGCGCGAGCCATGGCAGCGGTGCTCGTCGCTGCGGGCATTCCAGGCACATTGGCCACCATTCATTACTATTATTCGCCGCTGGAACTTGTTTTTAATAATTTTACCTCGAACTAAGTTCACGCAAAACGTGATATGCCATGACAAAGAAGTAATAATTTCAACTATACGATAAAGGACCGGCAATAAATCATGGAAAGTATTTCCACATCGCTTCAGGGAATCGTCCAGGTCCGCGCCATTGATCGAGCGTCGGAACAGACAATTCACGCCTGCTCGCGGATCGAGAGTGAAGTACTTTGGGACAGCCTGCCGCCGCTTCGCGTTGATTCTGCGATCCTCGCCCAAAATCGCGTTGTTACTGCCAACCGGTCGAATCCAACGCGCACTCCATTCGACATGCTGCGCACGAAGATCCTGCAAACGCTGCGACAGAACAACTGGACGTCCGTTGCGATCACGTCTCCCACGCCGGCGTGTGGAAAAACCTTCCTCGCATTGAACCTGGCATTCAGCCTGGCGGATCAGAAGGATTGCCGCACCTTGCTCGTCGACGTGGATTTGAGGCGGCCGCAGATCGGCGAGAGGCTCGGGGTAACAGGCTTGCCCCCATTCGAGAGTTTCCTCAATGGCCAGCGTGAAATCAGCGAGGTTTTCCTGCGCTACGACAGCAATCTGGCTGTCGGCGTCAACGGCCAGCCCGTGCAATTCTCGGCGGAAACGCTGCAAAGCCCGGAGACGACAAGGGTCTTGCGGGAGCTGCGACAAAAGATGAGTCCGGATGTCATCCTGTTCGATATGTCGTCCATGCTTTCCACCGACGACGTCATAGCGTTTCTGCCGAACGTCGACTGCGTGATCCTGGTCGCGGCGGCCGAACAAACCACGCTCAGTGAAGTCGACTCCTGCGAGCAGTACCTGTCGGAGAAGAGCAACGTCCTTGGTGTCGTGCTGAACAACTGCCGCTATCATCGCGGTTACTGAGGTGCTGCACGCACGGATTCCGAGCGGCGTGGGGAGCCGCATGGGGCATTAAGGGAGCAGGCGTTCCCCCGGAGTCCCAGGGGAGATCGATCGCGCCCGACCGAGGGTTGGTACCGAGGCTGTCGCGATCTCAGCCAGCATGGTCAGAAAGAGAGGCCGGCATGCGCAAGGTGTTGATTGTTTATGGGACGCGCCCCGAGGCCGTCAAATTGGCGCCATTGATTGCCGAACTCGGTCGCTCGCCCCATTGTACGCCCATCGTCGCCGTGACGGGCCAACACCGCGAAATGCTCGACCAGGTCAACAGGCTGTTTGACATTCGCCCCAGCCATGATCTCAACATCATCACGCAGGGGCAAAGGCTGGAGGATATCACCAATCGCGTGTTAGGCGGCGTCTCCGCCGTGATAGAGGCGGAGGAACCCGATGCCGTGCTGGTCCAGGGTGATACAACCAGTTGCTTTGCGGCCGCACTGGCGGCCTTCTATCGAAGGGTCCCGTTGATCCATCTCGAAGCGGGGCTGAGAACGGGCGACCGCTACAATCCATTTCCGGAAGAACTGAACCGCCGTCTGACGACGCAACTCGCCTCCCTGCATCTGGCGCCGACGCGGACATCGAAGGCCAATCTCCTCTACGATGGAGTGGACGAGCGCGCCATCGTCGTCACCGGCAACACGGTCATCGACGCACTGCTCCATGTCGCATCGCGCAACGCGCGCCCCGACAACCCGGACATGGAGAGGATTTCCGGCAAGAGGAGCGTTCTGATCACGGCGCATCGACGCGAGTCCTGGGGAGAACCGATGGCGCGAACGGCCCGTGCCATTGCCCGGCTGGCAGGCGCGTTTCCCGAAGTCGTGTTCCTGTTGCCCGCGCACCTCAATCCAGTCGTACGGGATGTGCTCATTCCGCCGCTCGTCGGCCTCGACAATGTCCTGGTGACGCGCCCGCTCGACTATAGCGATTTCGTCCAGGCGATGCGCGACTGTTCCGTGGTTTTGACGGATAGCGGCGGCGTCCAGGAAGAGGCGCCTACCCTCGGCAAGCCGGTGCTTGTCCTGCGGGAGACGACCGAACGCCCGGAAGCCGTTGCCGCCGGCACCGTTCGGCTCGTCGGTACGGACGAGGATCGCATCGTGTGCGAAGTGGCGACATTGCTGACCGATGGGGCGGCCTATCAGGCCATGGCGCACGCGGTGAACCCCTATGGAGACGGGCAGGCCGCGATGCGCTCGACCCGGGCGATCGAGCACTTTTTCGGCGTCGGAAGTCTGCCGGTGGAATTCGACGCGCGCCTCGATTTAGCCGAAGCGCAGTCAGCGCCACGCCCCGCGCGTGTCGTAAACGACTTTGCCGCCTAGGCGCGTGTGTCGCATCGCCTTGAACGGCTCGTGTTCGACCAGCAGCACGACGATATCGGCGCGTTCCACGGCCTGGTAAGCGCCCTCGAGGCGCAGGTTGGCGTACCCTGACAGTGGGGCCGGCAGCGTGCTGACATAAGGATCCGAAACGAAGATCTCGACCTCCGGCAGAGCGTTGGCAATGAGGCCAACGACTTCGACGGCTGGACTTTCCCGCACGTCGTCGACATTCGCCTTAAAGGTGAGCCCCAGGCAGGCGATCGTAGGTGCTCTGAACCGTTGCGCCTTCGCCACCACACGCTCGGCCACGTCGTGCGGCCGACGGTCATTGACCTCGCGTGCCGTACGGATCAGCCGCGACAATTGCGGGGCCGCCGAAACGATGAACCAGGGGTCGACCGGTATGCAATGCCCGCCCACGCCTGGACCGGGATTGAGGATGCTGACCCGCGGATGCCGGTTCGCGAGCCGGATCACCTCCCAAACGTCGATGTGAAGCGACTCGCTGATCAGCGAGAGTTCGTTGGCGAAGGCGATGTTGACGTCGCGGTAGGCGTTTTCGACGAGCTTTGCCATTTCCGCGCTTGCCGCGTCGGTCAGCAGAATTTCGCCTTGCGCGAACAGGCGGTAGATGGATGCGGCCTTCTCCCCGCATCTTGGCGTGAGGCCGCCGACGACGCGGTCGTTCGTGACGATCTCGATCATGATGCGGCCCGGCAGCACCCTTTCGGGGCAGTGGGCAACGAATATGTCCGCACCGGTCTCGCCGTCGCGAGGCATCCTCAGGTCAGGCCGTAGATTGCCGATCCAGCCCCCCACCTTTTCAGTCGTGCCAGGGGGCGATGTCGACTCCAGCACCACGATATTGCCGGGTCTGAGCCTCGGAGCGATCTGCTTGGCCGCGGCCTCGACATAAGACAGATCCGCGGTCCTGTCTTCGTTGAACGGCGTCGGGACCGCGATGATGAACGCATCGGCCTCCGGCACTTCCGACGTCGCGGTAAGCCGGCCCATGGCGACCGCGCCGCTGACGGCGACGGCGAGATCGGGCTCGACGAAGGGTACCTCGCCGCGCGATACGGCCGCGACCGTCGCGGGATTTATGTCGACGCCGATGACGTCGACGCCTCGGGTCGCAATCGCGACCGCCGTCGGCAGCCCTATGTAACCCATGCCGAGTATCGCCAGCCGGCCTCTGAACGCTTCACTCATTAAACATGCTCCGCATCCGTCGGGTAGATTGGTGTGGGTTTCCCGTCATTTGCCCGTGACCCTCTCGGGTCCAAACGCAGGGGCGGGACGGACGAATTCCCTGAGCGAGAGCTGGATAAAGGTCGCGTTGGTCGTCACGTAGCGCCACGCCAGCCGACGCGGCTCCTGAAGCAAGCGATATGCCCACTCCATTCCGACGCGCTGCCAGGCAAGCGGCGCCCGCTTCGTGATGCCCGCCAGCACATCGAACGAGCCGCCGACACCGTGCAGGACGGGAACGTTGAGCGACGGACCATATTTGCCGAGAAAGATCTCCTTCTTCGGAGACGTCATTCCGAGGAACAGCATGTCCGCTCCGGAGTCCCGGATCCCCGCTGCTATCCGCCCGGCATCGCTCGGCTGAAAATAGCCGTGATAGCTGCACGCGATGCGCAGCCCGGGAAAGCGCTCGCGAAGCCGCTCCTGTAGCTTCTGCAACACTTCAGGCCGGGCGCCGAGAAGCGCGATAGACCGGTTTTCGTTGTGGGCCAGTACCAGTAGCCGCTCGAAAATGTCGATGCCGGCGATGCGCTCTGGTAGTGGCCGTCCGAGCAGCTTGCTGGCCCACACGATCGATTGGCCATCGGCCAACAGAAGATCGCATTCCATGAGCGAATTACGCAACAGCGTATCCCGGCGCAGTTTGACGATCTTGGCGGCGTTCAATACCCCGAGCAGGATCGGGCTGCGCGTGATGAGCGCTCTGCGGCAGGCCTCGATCACATCATCCATTCGTACGGCATCCAGGTACATGCCGAACAACAGTTGGCGGTTGGAGCCCATATCGGATCTCTGCAACATGTCAGGCATTGCCATCCACCTCGACAGGGGCCCGGCTCATCGCGCGCCCTCTTCAGAAAGCCATGCATAGAGAAGCCATCCCAGCTCATAGGGGCGGCATTCATAGTCGGCCCGGCTCGGGGGGAAGACCGCGTCCAGCCAGGGAAGACGCATGCCGGGCTTCAGCGCTGTGGTGAAGGCGGAGATCGCCCTCACGGCCTTATTGGGCTCGCGGCGCGCGACCTTGCGCCAGATGACATTCTTGTCATAGGCAATGAGGGGCGCCAGAACCTCAGGATGGCGATCGAGCCAGTCCAAGCCTCTGACGATTGCCAGTCGATGATCGCTCCCCCCGGCCTCGCGAAGATCGAGCAATGCCATCGGCGCCATGGCGTGCTGATGCACGCTGTAGACCGGATAACCCTCGACCACGCTTCCGTCGCGGCTGTCGTAATGCCACCACCATTGTCCGGCGGGTCCTTGCAGCGCGCAGATTCGCGCGGCGCATGCCTCGGCCGCCGCGATGGCGACGGGATGGCCCTGCGCGGAGTGAAGCCGCGAGAGGGCCTGGATCGGATAGACCTGATCGGCGAAGCAGCCGATATGTGCGCGAAGGCGGCCATTGATCGAGGCGGGTAGCATATGCGGAAAGAGTCCTGACTCGGACTGACCGCCAAGCAAGCGGCTTGCGGCAAAGGTCGCCAAATCTCGGGTCTCCCCGAAATGCCGCCCGGCAAGCGCCGCAATGAGCGCCCACGCGCAGTTCACGGTATGGACGGACGACTGTGAGGCAAGCAGCGCCGCAAGCCGGCGGAAAAGCCGGGAAGCATGAAAACGTCCAGCCTCCGCGGCGGCCCACGCGGCAAGCGCGATCGCCCCTGTATCGTCCGTCGTTTCGGCGTGGGCTTCGGCCGTTCGTGCCAGATCAGCCGCGGTGTCGCCATCGAGAACCTGCCGTTGAGCCGTCTCGTCCAACTTGGACAATCCGAGCGCGACCATGGCAGTATAACGAAGGCTTTCGCCTTCAGGCTGCTCCGACCATCCCGAGCTGGTTTTGACGGCGCGCGCGGTATGGGCGAACAAGACCTTCTTGCGCATCCGTGGCAGGCCGCGTGTCGCCAGAGGGATCAGCGCGTCAACCCGGATACAGGCGTCGGCCGAAATCTCTTCGAGGGCCCGCAGTCGTTCCAGCGGGCCAGCCGCGATCCGGCTCGCGAAATGTCTCGTCAGCTTACTGTCTCCCGGTACGCTCTCCACTCTTGGAGGCAACGAATGCTGAAACTCGATCGACATGAGGTTTTCCCAAGCGTCGCTGTCCCGACGGAAACGGTAAGGGCGGCCAAAGGCTCGGCGATTACGGGTCGATGGCCGTCAAAATCTCGAATATCGTAGAAAATCAGGCAGAATAATCCAGTGCACTCAAAGGCTTACGAGCGCAACCGCGGCCTGTCGACAATGGTGCTGACGTACTCCGAGAGGATGACGCATGCCACCGTCCACCTGACTTTCTGGATGACGCAGCGCCTGCGCTAGGCCGACACCCTACCTCTCTCGACAGTCTTTTGACGCCGGCGATCTTCCTGCAAAGATCACATAAGCCTCCGTGCTCGGGGGCAGATGAGGGCACAATATGGACAGACCGCAAGCCGAAGATCGACAGCACGCCGCCGTGCCGGGACGAAACAGGACGGTCAGCCTCGCAGTGGTGATCGTCACATATAACAGTGCGTCCGTGTTGCCGGGCTTGCTCGATTCCCTGCCCGCGGGACTTGAGGGGATCGCGAATTGCCAGGTGATCGTCGTCGACAACGCCTCGCGCGACGGCTCGGCCGACCTCGCGCTCACCCACCCGATCGGCGCCAAGGTCATCAGAATGGGCCGAAATGCCGGCTATTCGGCAGGTATCAACGCCGCCACTGCCACGGTCGCGCCTCACGCCGATCTTTTGGTCCTCAATCCGGACGTGCGGCTTCACCCCGGCGCGGCGCGCCATTTAGTCGATCGGCTCGCCGAAGCATCGGTCGGCGTGGTCGCGCCACAGATACTCCACGAAGACAACACCATTGCAAAGTCCCTGCGCCGCGAGCCGACGATCGTCACCGCGTGGTCGGAAGCGCTGCTCGGCGGCAAAAGGGCAGCTAAATTGGGGATCGGCGAGATCATCGATAATTCCACCCTGTACAGCACCGGTGGGAAGGTGGAATGGGTCACCGGCGCGATCCTCGCGATTTCGGCACGGGCGCGTCGCGTCGTCGGAGATTGGGACGAGACATTCTTCCTCTACAGCGAAGAAGTCGATTACCTGGCAAGGGTCCGCCGGTCGGGCCTTTCGGTACTCTACGATACGACGGCGCGCGCCGTGCACATCGGCGGCGACTATCTGCGTGACCCCTTCCTGTCCGCTCTGATGACCCGCAATCGCATCCGCTACTATCGGCGGTGCCACGGGCCGGTGGCCAGCGCACTGTTTCGCCTTGGCATCATTGTCGGCGAAGCGCGGCGGGCAGCGTGGGGGCACGGACACCGTGCTGCCTTGCGCGCTGCGCTCATATCATGAGGTCACCGGACGGCAAATCGGGGAGAGTGCCCACGATGACGAGACGCATCTGGCGACCGGCGCCGGCGGATGGCCAATCGGGCCGACTGTCGGACCCTGCCGCCGCAGAGGTGGTAATCACATCGGTGGAGGGGGATGCCCCGCGGCTACCAATTTTTGCAGCAGGCCATACACCGATTGCTGTCGTTCACTGAAGGCCAAAAGCTGTCAGGATCAGCTTTTGCAAACACTTGGGTCCATTCGATCGCGAAGGGCGCGCTATGCTCAGGATGCATCTCAAGAACCATGAATACTTGAGCGTTTTCAGTGGTGCGAGCAGGGTCTACACGACCCCCGCCGCCTATCATGCGAACCTGGATGTTGCGCCCGAAATCTCCGTCACTGTGATGCCCGGCACCGCGGTCGATATCGAGCGCGACGGCCCATTGCCCAGACGGAAACGGCGCGATACGGAATCCGAACAGGACGCAGGCGGGATCGACATCCACCCTCTGCGTGCAGAAATCAATGCGCTGCAGGACACCGGGCCCGACAGGCCTCATGAGGACCATGAGGGAGAGGAGGCCCCGCAGGATACTGGCGGAGCGAGCGAGTTCCCGCGGGACACTGGCGGACTGGGCGATTTCCCGAGGGAAGACCAAGATCCGAACGAATCTCACCACGACGGCGACAGGCTCCGCAGAGACCGACGCGAAACCGGCCTCGATAGGGCTCCTGAAGATACGGGCGGACTCGGCAGGTTGCTTGGCGACAGTATCGCCGGCACTTCAGTGGAGAAGTCGGTTTCCGACACTGAGGGCGGCACGCAAACATCCAGGGCCCTCTACCCATCATGGACGGTGGGAGCCGCATCCAATCTCCCAGCGGGAACGTGGCTGGTCGGAGGCGGATCCAGCCTCTCGCCAAGTGCTTTGTTGAGTGCGACTTCCCAGCAAGCCGCGGCGACGACAGCCGCGGTGACCGCTCTCGCCGCGACGCCGAACAAGATCGTCCTTGAAAATATGAAGCAGGGAAATCCCATCAGCGAATGGGGTATCGACGGCGATGGCGACGGCAACATCCAAGGCTTTGCCACGCAGATCAGCACCAATATCGGTCAGACGGTCGATTTCAAGATCGCAACCGACTCGACCGATTACCGGATCGAAATCTATCGGCTCGGCTATTACGGCGGCGACGGCGCCCGCAGAGTCGCGACGATCGACGTGAATCTTGCACAGGCGCAGGTGCAGCCGCATCCGATCGTGGACATGACGCGCGGGCTGATCGACTGCGGCAATTGGTCGGTCTCGGCAAGCTGGACGATCCCCGACGACATGGCGTCGGGCGTTTACATCGCCAAGCTCGTCCGCGAGGATGGAACGGCGGGCTCAAGCCACATCCCGTTCATCGTCCGGGACGACACCTCCACGAGCGATATCGTCTTCCAGACGTCCGATACGACCTGGCAGGCCTATAATGAATGGGGCGGAGCGAGCCTCTATTTCGGCAACGTGCCGGTCGATCCCGCTGATATGGTCGGCTATATACCGCCCAATTGCGGCTGCGGGGTAAACGCGATCGGCCGTGCCAGCGCTGTGAGCTACAACCGCCCGTTTGTGACCAACACAAGTGTGATGGGCGGAACCCATGACTTCATATTCGGCGCGGAGCATTCAGCGATCCGTTGGCTCGAGCAGAACGGCTACGATGTTTCCTACATTTCCGGCGTCGATGCGACGCGCAACGGCACCCTGCTGCTCAATCACGACGCTTTCCTTTCGGTGGGGCATGACGAGTACTGGTCGGCCGAACAGCGAGCCAACGTCGAAGCGGCGCGCGACGCGGGTGTTAATCTCGCCTTCTGGAGTGGTAACGAATGCTACTGGAAGGTTCGGTGGGAAACGAGCATCGACGGCAACGGCACACCGTACCGGACGATGGTCTGTTACAAGGAGACCTGGGGCACCAGCACCGATCCGAGCAATATCGGCACCGGCACATGGCGCGACCCACGTTTTGCCGACCCGGGACAGGAGCCGGAAAACTCGCTGACGGGCACCATGTTCACGGTGGACAGTTACCGCCAGGACACGATCACCATTCCTTACGACTATTCCAACCTGCGTTTCTGGCGCAACACGGATGTCGCGAACCTTCAGCCCGGAGAGACCTATTCCCTGGTGCAGAACCTGCTCGGATACGAATGGGATTCGGATGTCGAGAACGGCTTCAGGCCTGCCGGATTGGTGAACCTGTCGCTCTCGACGGTCTCGGTGGACACCTATCTGCGCGACTATGGGACTTCCATCGGCAGCGCCGATGTGAGCCATAGCCTGACGATGTACCGGGCCGAGAGCGGCGCCCTCGTCTTCGGAGCGGGGACAGTTTTCTGGTCCTGGGGCCTGGACGCCAATCACGAAGGCGCCCAGACTCCGACCGATCCGAATGTCCAGCAGGCAATGGTCAACATGTTTGCCGACATGGGCATCCAACCCCAGACGCTGGATGCGAGCCTGATCCTCGCGTCACAATCGACGGATACGTCCAAGCCGACCTCGACTATTACGTCTCCCAGTGTCGGCGCGACCTTCGTGGAGGGGCAGCGGGTCACAATCACGGGCACGGCGCAGGATTTCGGCGGCGGCATCATCGCCGGCATCGAGGTTTCCACGGACGGCGGCCAGCACTGGTTCAAGGCGACCGGCAGGCAGAACTGGACCTACAACTGGGTCGTGCAGGCAAGTGGCACATACACGATCATGTCGCGCGCGGTCGACGACAGCCTCAATCTCGAAACACCGTCGGCCGGCAAGCAGGTCACCGTATCCCTGCCCGAGACATCGAGTCTGTGGACGCTGGCCACCAAGCCTGCGGTTGAGACCGTGCTGGACCGCAACGGCGTGGAAGTCGGTGTCCGTTTCCAAACGACCACGAACGGTCTTGTCGAGGGGATTCGCTTCTACAAGGGCTTCTACAATGTCGGGCAACACGTCGTCAGCCTATGGACGGCCGATGGGACGCGCCTTGCCACAGGCGTCTCGACGGGAGAGCCTATCTCGGGATGGCAGACCGTTACCTTCTCCAGCCCGGTCCAGATTACCGCGGGAACAACCTATGTCGCCTCGTATCACACCGGTGGCTACTATTCGGTGAGCGATGGCTACTTCAACTCTGCGTATTCCAACGGTGCGCTTCGCGTGGCTCAAAATGGCGGCGTGTATGCTTACAGCAACAATGCCGGAACGTTCCCTGGCAACAGCTACAACGGCGCCAACTATTGGGTGGACGTGGTTTTCAACGCAGGCCCGAATATTGTTCCGGTGGCCGTCGACGACAGCGGGCTCACCGTATTTCGCGACGGAACCATGACGATACCGATCTCCGCTCTCGTCGCGAACGACACCGACGGCAACAACGACGCGCTGACGATCACCGCAGTCAGCAATGCCGTGAACGGCACGGTAACGCTGGATACTCAGACGGGCCACGTCATCTTCAAGCCGACGGCCGGCTATATCGGGCCGGCGAGCTTCAGCTACACGGTTTCCGACGGCCGCGGCGGATCGGATCAGGGCAGTGTCAGCCTTACGGTGGAAGAGGGGCCCGTCGGCGTATCGCTGTTCCAACCGACCGACGGACCGAGCCGCAGCAGCTTTAACGACAACCGTGCTCTCGAACTGGGCATGAAATTCGTGGCTTCCACCAGCGGCACGATTACCGGCATCCGCTTTTACAAGGCTGCCAACGATACGGGATCCCACACTGGCTCCATCTGGACCTCCACCGGCACACTGCTGGGCACTGTGACCTTTACCAATGAATCGCTCAGCGGATGGCAGACGGCGAAATTTTCCAGTCCGATTCAGATTGCCGCCGGAACAACCTATGTTGCCTCCTACCACACGTCGGGCACCTACCATGCTACCGGGAACTACTTCACGACTGCGCGCACCAATGGACCGCTGACGGCCCCGGCCTCCACGACGAGCAGCGGCAACGGCGTCTATTCCTATGGAGTAGGCACCGTCTTCCCCACGTCGAACTACCAGGCCGCAAACTACTGGGTGGACGTCGTCTTCAACCAGTCGACGACGAATACCGCCCCGACCGCCGCCAATGACAACGGTTTGCTGGCCTACTACAATACGCCCCTGTCGATCGCCGCGTCTGCCGTCCTTGGCAACGACATCGATGTCGACGGCGACACGCTCTCGATTACCGGCGTGAACGGCGCGACGAACGGCGCGGTCACCTTCGACAGCCAGGCCAACCGGATCATTTTCACGCCGACCACCGGCTACACCGGGCCGGCCAGCTTCTCCTACACCATATCCGACGGCCGCGGCGGAACGTCCTCGGCGAGCGTAAGCCTAACCGTCAGCAGAACGACGAGCCTTTTTGCCGCGTCCGATACACCGAGCGTCGCTGCCACGAGCGATACCAGCTCCGTGGAACTCGGGGTCAAGTTCGTTGCTTCCGCGCGCGGCACGATCATTGGGTTGCGCTATTACAAGAGCGCCCAGGACACCGGCACTCACACCGGTTCGCTCTGGACCAGCACGGGGACATTGCTTGCCTCCGCCACCTTCACCAACGAAACCGCGAGCGGCTGGCAGACCGTAACCTTCTCGCAGCCGGTCACAGTTTCGGCAGGCACTACATATGTAGCGAGCTATCATTCCAACGGCCGCTACGCGATAACTCCGAACTATTTCGGCACCAGCCATTCGAGCGGAGCGCTTACCGCGCCATCGAGCGCGACAAGCGGCGGAAACGGAGTCTACGCTTACGGCACGGGCAGCATCTTCCCCACGACGAGCTACAATGCGACAAACTATTGGGTCGACGTTCTCTACGAACAGGCCACGCAGAACACGGCTCCCGTGGCCAACAACGATTCCGGCTTCTCCACTAGCACCAATGCGCCGCTCTCGATCCAGGCCTCCGCTCTGCTTGCCAATGACAATGATCCGGATGGAGACACGATAACGATCACGGGCGTCAGCAATGCAGTGAACGGCTCCGTCACATTCAACAGCCAGTCGAACGTCGTCACTTTCACGCCGACAAACGGCTATTCCGGGCCGGCAAGCTTCACCTACTCCATCTCCGACGGGGTCGGCGGCACCGGCTCCGCCCAGGCTTCGGTGGACGTCATTCAGCAAGGTGCCGAACAGAACGTATTCGCGGCGAACAGTGCGCCCGCGATCGCTTCGGTCAACGATCCAAGTGCGGTCAATCTCGGCATGAAGTTCCAGGCGGACGTGGCCGGCTGGATCACCGGATTCCGCTTCTACAAGGGGGCCGACAACACGGGCCCGCATACCGGCTATCTGTGGACATCGACCGGCACTCTGCTCTCAAGCGCGACGTTCACGAATGAAACCGCCAGCGGCTGGCAGTCGGTCAATCTCGCCGAGCAGGTCGCGATCCAGCCGGACACGACCTACGTCGTCTCCTACAGCACCAACGGGTTCTATTCGGCGACGAGTAACTTCTTCGCGTCCGAAGTCGCGAACAATAACCTGCGGGCGCTGTCGTCGGCCCAGAGCGGAGGCAACGGTGTCTATGGATATGGCGCGAGCGGGCTGTTCCCGACCAGCAGCTTCAACAGCACCAACTATTACGTGGATGTGGCGTTCAGGCCGCAACTCGTGGCGTAGGGGCAGGCATGGAGAGAGGAACGACACGTGACGATCGACTGCCGGTGACGGTGCTGGCGGGCTTTCTCGGCGCAGGCAAGACGACGCTCCTGAACCACATTCTGCGCAACCGCGAGGGATATCGCGTCGCAGTGATCGTCAACGACATGAGCGAGATCAGCATCGATGCAGACCTCGTTCGCGACGGGGGCGCCGACCTTTCGCGCACCGACGAAACGCTGGTGGAACTGACCAACGGATGCATATGCTGCACGCTTCGGGCGGACCTGCTTGCCGAGGTGCGCCGCCTGGCGGCAGAAGGACGCTTCGACTATCTGCTGATCGAGGGCACGGGGATTGCCGAGCCTTTGCCGATCGCAGCGACCTTCTCCTTCAGGGATGAAACCGGTGCAGCGCTTTGTGACGTCGCCCGGCTCGATACCATGGTCTCGGTGGTCGATGCGGTGAACCTGCTCGCCGATTACTCGAGCACGGATTTTCTCGCCGACCGCGGCGAGGCCCGTGACGAGGACGACAAGCGCACCCTCATCGATCTTCTCGTCGAGCAGATCGAATTCGCTGATGTCGTGGTAATCAACAAGATCTCGGACGTGAGCATCGAAACGCGAACGACGCTGCGCCGGATCCTCGCGGCGCTTAATCCCGATGCACGTGTCATAGAAACCGATTTCGGTCGCCTGCCACTCGCCACGGTCCTCGATACCGGCCTGTTCAGCGAGGCGAAGTCGGCGCGACATCCGCTGTGGCACAAGGAACTCTATGGCTGGGGCGACCATGTCCCCGAAACCGAGGAATACGGGATCACGAGTTTCGTCTACCGGGCGCGACGTCCCTTCGATCCCGAGAAGTTTGAGGGTTTCCTTGCAAAAGAATGGACCGGCCTTATTCGCGCCAAGGGGCATTTCTGGCTGGCGACGCGCCCCGACTGGATCGGCCAGCTTTCGATCGCCGGGACGCAGCGCCGCACCGAGGTAAAGGGCCTTTGGTGGGCGACGGTGCCGAAGGCGCACTGGCCCCGTTATCCGCAATTCCGCGAGTTGCTCGACCGACATTGGAGCGCCGTCTGGGGCGATCGCCGGCAGGAACTCGTCTTCATCGGAGCGGGACTTGCCGAGGCGGCGATCCGGGCCGCGCTCGACGAGTGCCTCATCGGTGAGGAGACCCGCTTCGATCCGCAGCTTGCGCGCGGCCTGCGTGATCCGTTTCCAGCATGGCAGCACGCGCCTGCCGCATGATCAGCTCAAAGGTAGGGAGTAGAAAATGAGCACGGAACTTTATTCAGACGGCATCGGCGAGATTACTGTCACTGGAACCATCGTCAGGATCGACCTGATGTCGCTTTCCGCCACCGATCGGGACGAGAAAAACAACCCGAAGCCGGCGTTCCGGCAGCGGATCATCATGCCGGTGGATGCGTTCGCCAACGCCGTAGACCTCATGCAGAAAGCGCTTGCCGGCCTCGTCGAAGCAGGCGCGGTTCGACGGATTGGCGACATCCAGAAACTTCCGACGGGCGACACCCCACAGGGGCAGATGACAGCCAACGCCTCACCGAACTTCAATTGATCCGAAGCGCAGCGATTTCTGGGGCGGGTGATGAGTACCAATCCGCATACCAGTCTTCAGTGTCTGGTCCTTGTCGCCCGTCACCATGGCATCGACCTTTCGCCCGAACGGCTGCTGCATGACTACGCATTGGGGGACCAGCCGGTCGCGACCCGGCAGCTCCTCCGCATGGCGAAAGATGCCGGGTTGCGCGCCCGGCACGTACATCTCACCTGGCGTTCGCTCTTTCAAATGGGTGGCGCCTATCCCGTGCTTGCCGAACTCGATAACGGCAATTGGGTCGTGATCGCCGGCGTTGCGACCGACAGTGAGGAAGAGGCGATCCGGATTCTCGATCCCCTCGCGGCGCGCGCCGAATTCATTGTCCTGAACGAGAGCCAGTTCTCCAAGGCCTGGCGCGGCTCGGCGGTCCTCCTGAAGCGCAACTACCGTCTCGGCGACGATGACCAGCCCTTCGGCTTTCGCTGGTTCTTGCCGGAGATCATACGCCAACGCGGGCTCTTCCGAGACGTGGCGCTGGCGGCCATCGCCCTTTACGGACTCGGCCTCACCACGCCGATCTTTTTCCAGCTCGTCATCGACAAGGTGCTGGTGCATCAGAGCTACGCGACGCTGACGGTTCTGACCATCGGTATCGCGGTCGCCCTGGTCTTCGATGCCGCCTTCTCCTTCCTACGGCGCTATCTCCTCCTCTATGCGACCAACAAGATCGACATCCGGATAGCGACACGCACCTTCGGGCATCTCCTAAACCTGCCGATCGCGCTCTTCGAACAGGCGTCCGCCGGTGTCCTCGTCAAACATATGCAGCAGACCGGCCGCATTCGCGAATTTCTGACCGGCAGGCTCTTCCTCACCCTGCTCGACGGGCTTTCGCTCCTCGTGTTCGTGCCGATCCTCGCCCTCTACAGCGTCAAACTCACCTTCGTGGTGCTCGGCTTTGCCACGCTGGTAGGTCTCGTCATAATGACGCTGGTAGGACCGTTCCAGCAACGGCTTCAAGCCCTCTACCAGGTTGAAGGCGATCGACAGGCCATGCTCGTGGAAACTGTCCACGGCATGCGTACGGTCAAGTCGCTGGCGCTTGAGCCGCGCCAGCGCCGGGTGTGGGACGACCATTCGGCGCGCTCGATTTCCGTGCGCTTTCGCGTGGAGAAGATTTCGACCTTCGCGCAGGCGATAACGGGACTCCTGGAAAAGCTGATGAGCGTCGCGATCGTCGGGTTGGGCGCGCTCGATGTGTTCAGCGGTTCAATGACAATCGGTGCGCTCGTCGCATTCAACATGCTGGCCGGCCGGGTTTCCGGGCCGCTTGTCCAGATCGTCACCATGATCCACGAATATCAGGAAGTGGCGCTTTCCGTGCGCATGCTCGGCGAGATCATGAACCAACGCCCGGAGCAATTCGGGCGTGGACGCGGGCTCAGGCCGGATCTCAAGGGGCTGATCGAGTTCGACAGAGTGACTTTCCGCTACGGGCCCGACGGTCCCCCTGCACTCGACGATGTCTCTTTCACTGTTCCCGCGGGCTCCGTCTTCGGCATCGTCGGCAAGAGCGGCTCGGGAAAGACAACCGTCACCCGGCTTATCCAGGGCCTCTATCAGAACCAGCAGGGACTCGTGCGCATCGACGGCCATGACAGCCGCGAGATCGATCTCGTTCACTTGAGAAAGAGCATCGGCGTCGTGCTGCAGGACAATTTCCTCTTCCGAGGAACGGTTCGCGAAAACATCGCGGCGGCAAGGACGGACGCGAGCATCGAGGAGATCGCCGCGGCCGCACGCATCGCCGGCGCCGAGGAGTTCATCGAGCGGCTGCCTCGCGGCTTCGAAACCCTGCTCGAGGAAAATGCCTCCAATCTCTCCGGCGGCCAGAAGCAGCGTCTTGCCATCGCCCGCGCGCTGATCACCGATCCCAGATTGCTCATTCTCGACGAGGCGACAAGTGCTCTTGACCCCGACAGTGAGGCGATCGTCAGACAGAACCTGTCCAAGATCGCCGAGGGACGCACTGTCATCATCGTCTCGCACCGCCTGTCGACACTCGTCGATGCCGATGCAATCCTCGTCATCGAGCGCGGCAAGATCGCCGACATCGGTCGCCACGACCAGCTTGTTTCACGCTGCATGACCTATCGCCACCTGTGGTCGCAGCAGACAAGGCAGTCTGCATGAGCGCACACGGCCGGCAACCCGCAAATACCATCCAAGACGGCGACCTGATCGGGAGGCGGCCGCTGCCGCCGATCATTGCGGAGTTTCAATCCGACGCGGTGGAACTGGAGGAACGCGTACCGCCGAGGATCGCGCGGCTGACGCTCTACGGCGTGGCAAGCCTCATCGCCGCCGCGGTTGTGTGGGCCTCGATCTCATTAATCGACGAAGTCGTCGTTGCGCCCGGCAAGCTGGTAACAACGCGGCCGACCATTATCCTGCAGCCGCTCGAAACCTCCATCGTTCGTTCGATCGATGTGACGACCGGAGAGGTGGTGCGTGCGGGCCAGGCGCTCGTGATGCTTGATGCAACGTTCAGCCAGTCGGATTTCGACCAGCAACGGGTAAAGCTTGCGGCGTTCGATGCGCAGATAAAGCGCATCGAAGCGGAACTCGACAACGCCGATTATTCCCTGATCGCGGGCAATTCGCCTGAGGAGCGGCTGCAGGTGCAGCTCTTTGGTCAACGACGCGCATTTTATGTCGCTCAACTCCAGAATTTCGATCAGCAGATCGCAGGGCAGCGTGCCGCAATCGAGGCCGGCGAGAGCCAGGAGGTTATCCTGCTCGACCGGCGGGAGAGCCTCACCCGCATCGAGAACGCGCGCGAGACGCTCTACAAGAAAGAGAAGGGTTCGCTCATCAATTTTCTCAGTTCGCGCGATGCGCGCCTCGATGTCGACGCCAATCTCTCGCAACTGCGCGGCAAGTCAGCCGAAGCCGAACATGCGCTGGCAAGGCTCAGGGCGGACCGACAGGCGTTCATCGAGGACTTCCGCCGCACAACGACGGAGCAGCTCGTAGAGTTGCGCGGCCAGCGCGATACGGCGAGTACGGAATTGAAGAAGATGGAGTTGCGCCGCGAGATGGTGGCGCTGACCGCGCCCGCCGATGCCGTCGTGCTCGATCTTGCCCAACGCTCGGTCGGATCGGTCGTGCGCGAGGCGGAGCCGATCGTCACGCTGGTACCTCTCAACGTGCCCTTGGAGGCAGAGGTCGAGATCAATGCCCGCGATATCGGCCGCGTTACGGCCGACGAGGAGGTCCGCATCAAATTCGACGCCTATCCATTCCAGAAATACGGCACCGCGTCGGGCTCGATCCGCACGATCAGCCGCGACGCCTTCACGCCAAATCAACAGGACGCGTCAGCGGGCCAGGCATCGGCTCCGTTCTTCAAGGCGCGCGTTTCGCTCGGCGACAGCGAGCTCCGTGCGCCGCCCGGGACCGTGCGCCTTTTGCCCGGCATGACGGTCTCTGCAGAAATCAAGGTCGGCCGTCGAACTGTTATTTCCTACTTTCTCTATCCGCTGCTGCGAGGGCTCAACGACGCAATCCGCGAGCCTTGAGCAAGTCCCACTCCCGGTGAATACAGCCGATGCGGTCCTCTCGATCAGGCCGCATATGCCGTCGCCGGCGTCAATCTGCGCATGATCACCTTTTCGATTTCAAGTACGACCATCAGGACGAATCCGATCGATACGATCAGGACGCCGTCCATAAAGGCAATCGGTGCGCTCTCGAACAAGTCGTGCATGAAGGGCGCATAGGTGAAGGCGAATTGCGCCGCGACGACGCCGGCTACCGCCGCGAGAACGGCGGGCGTTCCCACGGCGCCGACCAGACTGAATGACGTCATGTGCAGGTAGCGGATGTTGAAGAGATAGAAAATCTCCATCACCACCAGCGTGTTGACAACCATGGTGCGGGCCGCCGCCTCGCCATAGCCCTGACGCATCGCGTACTCGAAGACGCCGAACACACCCAGCATGAACAGAAACGACACAAACACCATCCGCCAGACCAGGAAACGGGACAGGATCGGCGCACTCCGCTTGCGCGGCGGGCGGCGCATCACATTCGGCTCGGGGGGCTCGAATGCGAGCACCAGACCGAGCGTGACTGTCAGGATCATGTTGATCCAGAGTATCTGCACGGCCGTCAGCGGCAATGTGAGACCCAGTACGATCGCCAACACCACGCACAAGCTTTCGCCGCCGTTGGTGGGGAGCGTCCAGCCGATGACCTTGCGGATGTTGTCATAGACGGTGCGACCTTCGTGGACGGCAGCGACGATCGAGGCGAAATTGTCGTCGAGGAGCACCATCTGCGCTGCCTCCTTTGCCGCTTCCGTGCCTTTGCGGCCCATCGCGACGCCGACATCGGCCTGCTTGACCGCCGGAGCGTCGTTGACGCCATCGCCCGTCATGGCGACGATGTGGCCGTTCGCCTGAAGCGCACGCACGATCCTGAGCTTGTGCTCCGGCGTGGTGCGCGAGAAGACGCTGACGTCCTCCGCAATTGTCCTGAGCTGCTCGTCCGACATGGCGTCGAGCGCTGCGCCCTCGACGGCCCTCGGATCATCGGCGATCGCAAGCTGGCGGGCGATCGCCAAGGCGGTTCCGTTGTGGTCACCAGTGATCATCTTGACGGCGATCCCGGCCGAGCGGCACTGCGCCACCGCCTCGATCGCCTCCTCCCGTGGCGGATCGATAAAGCCCGCCACTCCCAGAAACGTCAGCTCGGCCTCGACCGTCTGGAACGTCAGCCTTTCAACGTCTGCGCCGACGGTCCTCTTTGCAAAACCGAGCACGCGCACACCGCCAGCGGCCGCTGCGTCTATGCGCCGCCGCCAGTAAACGTGATCGACGGCATTGGTGGCGGCCGTATCCACCTGATTCGCGCACATTGCCAGAACGCGCTCGGGCGCTCCCTTGACGAAGACGTGGCGTACGCCGCTCGGATCGTCGTGCAGCGTCGCCATGAACCGATGCAGCGCGTCAAACGGAATCTCATCCAGGCGGCTCCACCTTTCGCGTTCGGTCTCCGGATGAAATCCGGCCTTCGCCGCAAGCGCGACCAATGCACCCT
>NZ_JADYVD010000039.1 GCF_020193575.1 Ensifer sp. IC4062 | reverse complement strand
CGGCGGCGCGGGCCTCGAAGAAGCTCATCCCGCATGCGGTGCTGAAGGTCTATCCCGGCGCTCCGCACGGCATCACCGACACCCACAAGGACCAGCTCAACCAGGACCTGCTCGAATTCGCGAGGTCCTGACAAGGCTCCTGACCAGGGCGTCCGGCGCAGCTTGGAAATGCGGCAATTTCGGACGGAAAACCGTTACACGCTTTTCCTGGAATTGCTTAGCGGCCGCGCCGGACCACCTTTTCAATTCTAAGCGCGAAGGACGACGATCATGACAACTGTTTCGACGCCGCTTTCACTCGCCCGGCGTGCCTTTCTCGCGGGCGGCGCCGCGATGGCCGCGGTTCCCTTTCTGCCGAAGCCGGCCTTCGCCGCGACGCACCGCTTCACCCACGGTGGCTATGATATCTCGGTGCTGAGCGACGGGTTCATCACTCTGCCAGTCGAGATCATTCTGCCGGACGCTGCCGAGGATCAACGCGCCGACATCATGAAGCGGCTCGGCGGCGACGCGAAGAGTGCGCCCTTTCAAGCCAATATTCCGCTGATCCGTGCCGGAAACGACCTTATTCTCATCGACACTGGCTCCGGCGATCATTTCCAAGCGAGCGCCGGCAGGCTCGCCGGTAATCTCATGGCCGCGGGCGTCGATCCGGCGTGGATCACCAAGGTGGTTTTCACTCATGCGCATCCGGACCACTCCGGCGCAACCGTCACGCCCGAGCGTCGGCTCCTCTATCCGAATGCCGACTATTTCGTCAGCTCGGCCGAGTGGAATTTCTGGATGGACCCCAAGTACGAAGCCAATATGCCCCCGGCCCTCCATGATTTCGCCCGCGGTGCCCGGCGTGATCTGTCCGCCGTCCAGGAACGCGTGAGACTGGTGAAGCCCGGAGACGAAATCGTCACCGGCATGCGCGTGCTGGACACCAGGGGACACACGCCCGGCCACATCTCGCTGGAGCTTGCCGGATCCGATCCGCTGATCATCACCGGCGACGCGGCGACGAGCAACGTCGTCTTCTTCGAGCATCCCGATTGGCACTTCGGCTTCGATACCGAACCTGAAGTCGCCCTGGCGAACCGCAAGGCACTGATCGATCGCGCCGCTACCGACAGGGCCAAGCTTCTCGGCTACCATTGGGCCTATCCCGGCCTCGGCTATGCCGAGCGCAAGAACGGCGCCTACCGTTTCGTCGCCGCCGAATGACGTGTGCACAGCACAGCGCCCAGTCACGCCGCGAATTGGCCGCGACTTTCGGATTGATCTTGCGCAGCTTATCCGCTTTCAGTGAACCACTGCATGTTTTCATAAATCGTCGCCGATTCAGGGAAACATGCAGCAGGTGCTACAGCGTCCTTGCACGACTGATTGGACGCGCCGCGCTGTAGAGGCGGATGCGGCAAGTGAAGGGGATGACGAATGAGCGGAACCGGGACCTGGGATTTCTGGGTGGATCGCGGCGGCACCTTCACTGACGTCATCGGCCGCGACCCTAAGGGCGCGCTCCATGCGCTGAAGGTTCTCTCCGAAAATCCGGACGCATACCGCGATGCGGCGGTGCACGGCATCCGGCAGCTTCTCAGGCTTCCAGCGGGCGAGGCGATACCCGCCGGTCTGATCGGCGAGGTGCGGATGGGAACGACCGTAGCCACCAACGCGCTTCTCGAGCGCAAGGGCGAGCGGCTGGCGCTGATCACCACGCGTGGCTTCCGCGATGCGCTCAGGATCGGCTACCAGGAGCGCAAGAAGATTTTTGCGACCGAAATCATCAAGCCGGAGGCGCTTTACCAGGATATCGTCGAACTCGACGAGCGCGTGCTTGCGGACGGCACGATCGAGCGACCCTTGAGCGAGGACGAAGCGCTCCGTGCGCTCGAGGACCTGAAGGCGAGGGGCTATCGGGCGATCGCCATCGTCTTCATGCATGCCTACAAATATCCCGAGCACGAGGCGCTGGTGGCACGGCTCGCGCGCGCGATGGGTTTCGAGCAGGTCTCCGTCAGCCATGAGGTCTCGCCGCTTGTCAAATATGTCGGTCGCGGCGATACCACCGTCATCGACGCCTATCTCTCGCCGGTGCTCGGCCGTTACGTGGCGCAGGTCTCAAACGAACTCGATGTCGCCCGTTCGGGGGCGCGCATCATGTTCATGATGTCGTCCGGCGGCCTGACGGCGGCGGACATGTTCCAGGGCAAGGATGCGATCCTTTCCGGACCGGCCGGCGGCGTCGTCGGCCTTGCGAAGACCGGGGAGGCGGCGGGGTTCGATCGCATCATCGGTTTCGACATGGGCGGAACCTCGACCGACGTCGCCCATTTCGACGGCGAATACGAGCGTGCCTTCGAGACCGAGGTCGCCGGCGTGCGCGTGCGCGCGCCGATGATGCTGATCCATACGGTCGCCGCCGGAGGCGGCTCGATCCTGCATTTCGACGGTGAGCGCTTTCGCGTCGGGCCGGATTCGGCCGGCGCCAATCCGGGACCGGCCTGCTACCGCAATGGCGGTCCGCTCGCCGTCACCGACGCCAATGTCATGCTCGGCAAGCTGATGCCCGAATTCTTTCCGGCGCTGTTCGGACCTCGGCAGAACGAGCGCCTCGATGTCGAGACCGTGCGCACGCGTTTCGCGGCGCTGGCAAAGGAGATCGGCGACGGGCGGCGCGCGGAAGAGGTCGCCGACGGCTTCATTCGCATCGCGGTCGCCAACATGGTTGAAGCGATCAAGAAAATTTCCGTCCAGCGCGGCTATGACGTGACGCGTTATGCGCTGAGCTGCTTCGGCGGCGCCGGCGGCCAGCACGCCTGCCTGGTGGCAGATGCGCTCGGCATGAAGAACATTCTCGTCCATCCGATGTCTGGCCTCCTCTCGGCCTATGGCATGGGGCTCGCGGACATCCGCGCCACCCGCCAGAAGGCGCTTGGTGTGGCGCTCGATGGTGACGCGCCGCCAGCGCTCGCAGATCTCGGCAATGAGCTGCGGGGCGAGTGCCTTGCCGAGCTCGAGGCGCAGGGCATCGCGCCGCATCTCGTCAGCACCCATCTGCGCGCCCATATCCGCTACGCCGGTACGGACACGGCGCTCGCGGTCGAGGCGCGTTTTCCGGAGCATGACGATGCCGCGCGATTACGCGGCGAATTCGAACTCATGCACAAGCGCCGCTTCGGCTTCATCGCCGAAAACAAGGCGCTGGTGATCGACGCGGTCGAAGTCGAAACCGTCGGGGGTGGTGCGGCGCAGATGGAGGCGGACGGCCTTGCAGTTGCTTCGGGCACACCCAATCTCACGCGGCGAACCCGCTTCTATTCGCAGGGTGAGTTTCATGAGGCGCCGGTGGCGCTTCGCTCCGAGATCAAACCCGGGCAGAAGCTCTTGGGGCCGGCGATCGTCATCGAACCGAACCAGACGATCGTCGTGGAGGACGGCTGGCAGGCCGAGCTCACGCCAAAGGACCACATCGTGCTGACGCGCATCAAGCCGCTGCCCGAACGCACGGCCATCGGCACCAAGGCCGATCCGGTGATGCTGGAGATCTTCAACAATCTCTTCATGTCGATCGCCGAGCAGATGGGCGTCACGCTGCAGAACACGGCCTATTCGGTTAACATCAAGGAGCGGCTCGACTTTTCCTGCGCGGTCTTCGACAACAACGGCAATCTCGTCGCCAATGCGCCGCACATGCCGGTGCATCTGGGATCGATGGATGCGTCCGTCGCGACCGCGATCCGCGAAAACCCCGTCATCCATCCGGGCGACGTGTTCCTGATCAACGCGCCCTATAACGGCGGCACACACCTGCCGGACCTGACGGTCTGCACGCCGGTCTTCGACGATGCCGGCCGTGAAATCCGCTTCTGGGTCGCAAGCCGCGGCCACCACGCGGATATCGGCGGCATCTCGCCGGGGTCGATGTCGCCGCTTGCGACCAATATCGAGGAGGAAGGCGTCTATATCGACAACTTCAAGCTCATCGACCGCGGCCGCTTCTCAGAGGAGGAACTGGAAAAGCTTCTCAAGGGCGCGCGCTATCCGGTGCGCAATATCCTCCAGAACGTCAACGACCTGAAGGCTCAGGTCGCTGCCAACGAGAAGGGCGTCGCGGAACTGAGGAAGATGATCGCCCAGTTCGGCGAGGACGTGGTCGAGGCCTATATGGGCCACGTTCAGGACAATGCGGCGGAAAGCGTGCGGCGCGTGCTCGATCAACTGCGCGACGGGGAGTTCTCCTACGAGATGGACCAGGGTTGCCGGATCGTCGTGAAGATCTCCGTCGATCGCGACAAGCGTGAGGCGACGGTCGATTTCACCGGCACTTCCGCGCAGCGCTCCGATAATTTCAACGCGCCGGCGCCGGTGACCCGTGCCGCCGTGCTTTATGTCTTCAGGGTGCTGGTCGAGGCCGATATCCCGATGAATGCCGGCTGCTTGCGCCCGATCCGCATCATAATCCCGGAAGGCACGATGCTGACGCCACGCTATCCGGCGGCCGTCGTCGCCGGCAATGTCGAGGTCAGCCAGGCGGTGACCAATTGCCTCTTCGGCGCCGTCGAGGCGCAGGCCGCGGCGCAAGGGACGATGAACAACCTGACCTTCGGCAATGCGAACTACCAGTATTATGAAACGATCTGCTCGGGCGCTCCGGCGGGTCCCGGCTACAACGGCGCCGACGCGGTCCACACCCACATGACCAATTCGCGGCTCACCGATCCGGAAATTCTCGAGACGCGGTTCCCGGTGGTGCTGGAGGATTTCCATATTCGCAAAGATTCCGGCGGCCGCGGAAAATGGTCGGCGGGCAATGGCACCATGCGCACCATTCGCGCCCGCGAACGGCTCGACTTCGCCATCCTCTCCGGCCACCGCCGCGTCGCGCCCTTCGGGCTGAAGGGCGGAGAGCCGGGCGAGCTCGGCCGCAACAGCGTTCGGCGTAATGACGGCCGTATCGAGGAACTGCCGGGTTGCGCCCACACGGTTCTGGAAGCCGGCGAGGCCTTCACCGTCGTGACGCCGACCGGCGGCGGCTACGAAAAAGCGTGAGATGAACTGCAGGCCAGAGTGACGGCTTGCCCCGCCCGCCTCTGCTCCTCCTCAAGGGCCAGCATTCAACCCCGAGCAGTGCCGATGGCGCTCGGCCGCGAAATCCACAAAGGCACGCACCCGGGCGGAATCCATGCGCCCTCCGCTTGACGATGCGCCAGCGATCCATCGCCTTCTCGCTCCGCGCCCATTATTGCGCTCAGTGAAATGGACTAATGCTTCTCCGGGCGCTTATCAACTTCGCGTTTAACAATCATCTTGCTGCCGTTCTATTCCTCAGGAGGCAGACATGAAGCTTTATCATCACCCGCTGTCCGGCCATGCACATCGTGCCCGGCTCTTTCTCTCGCTGATCGGAATTGAGCACGAGCTCGTGCTCGTGGATCTCGCCAAGAAAGAGCACAAGGACCCGCAGTTCCTCGCCCTCAACCCGTTCGGCCAGGTTCCGGTGCTCGATGACGGCGGAACGATCATCGCGGATTCCAACGCCATCCTCGTCTATCTCGCCAAGAAGACGGGACGCACGGACTGGCTGCCCGAAGACCCCGAGGGCGCGGCCGCCGTGCAGCGCTGGCTTTCGGTCGCCGCCGGCCAGATCGCCCATGGCCCGGCGCAGGCCCGCCTCATCAACGTGTTCAAGGCGCCCTATCGGCCGGAAGAGGTCATTCCCCGCGCCCATGCGATCCTGACGCTGATCGAGGCGGCGCTTGCGGGCCGGAGCTGGATTGCTGCCGACCGGCCGACCATCGCCGATGTCGCGCTTTACAGCTACGTGGCGAGCGCGCCGGAAGGCGACGTGGATCTTCAGCCCTATGCCAACATCCGCGCCTGGCTCAGCCGCATCGAGGCGCTGCCGGGATTTGTCGATTTCCAGAAGACGCCCGTCGGTCTGGCAGCCTGAGGAGGCCAAATCATGGACAGCCGTCCCCTCGATCCTTCACCCTGGCATGCGGGCGAGCTTGCGCTGCAGACGCGGTCCGGTGTGGAAGCGCGCATGGACGAGATCGGTCGCCGGGTTCTGCGCGATCATCTGATCGACCAGCACCGCGAATTTTATCCCCTCCTCTCGATGGTGGTGCTGGGGGCGGTTGACCAGGACGGCGACGTGTGGGCGACGCTCCGGGCGGGGCGCCCTGGTTTCCTCCATGCACCGGACGCTCACCGGCTCACCGCCGAGCTCGCTAGAGAGCCGGCGGACCCGGCCGAGGCGGGCATGGAGGATGGCGCCTCGCTCGCCCTCCTCGGCATCGATCTCGCCACCCGTCGCCGCAACCGGCTGAACGGCATCCTCAGCCGGCACCCGCGAGGGTTCGATTTGAGCGTCGGCCAGAGCTTCGGCAACTGCCCGAAATACATCCAGCTCCGCCAGGTGCGGTTCGTCCGCGATCCGTCGGAGCCGCCAGCGGTGCTTCCCACCTGGAGCTCAGAGCTCGACGCACCCGCCCGCGCCCTGATCCGGCAAGCGGACACCTTCTTCGTCGCCACCTATGCGGACCTTCCCGCCGGCCGGCAGGTGGACGTTTCCCATCGCGGCGGCCGCGCGGGATTCGTTGATGTCGGCGAAGACGGCTGGCTGACGATCCCGGATTTCGTCGGCAACCGCTTCTTCAACACGCTCGGCAATATCGAGCTTAATCCGCGCGCCGGGCTCGTCTTTCCGGATTTTTCGACGGGCGGCCTGCTGCAGATGACCGGCGCGGCCGAGCTCCTGTTCGATCACCCGGACGGCAAGCCTCTCGAAGGGGCGGAGCGCTACTGGCGTTTCCGTCCCCGGCGCATCGTCTGGCGGCCGGAGGCGCTGCCGATCCGCTACGATTTTGCCGAATGGTCACCCTTCGCGCTCGCCACCGGCACCTGGTAGCGTGCGTCTTCGCCAGCGCGGCTCCTCGACAAGCCGCGGTTAGGCCGCGATGCGCACGCCCAGCTCGCCTTCCTCGACCGCGCCGATGATCCGCGCTGCGGGATAGCCGGCGGTCACGATCTCCTCGAGCAAGGCGTCCGCCTGATCGGCGCGGCATGATACGAGAAGACCGCCGGAGGTCTGGGGATCGGTGAGGATGTGGCGCCGCCATGCCGGGAGATTGTCTGGCAACACCACGTCCATACCGTAGCTTGCCCAGTTCCGGTGCGATGCGCCGGTGACGAAGCCTTGCTCCGCGAGTTCGGTGCAACGGGCAAAGAGGGCAATTGCGTTCGCGTCGATCGCTATCCGCTTGTTCGATCCGCGCGCCATCTCGAGCGCGTGGCCGAGAATGCCGAAGCCGGTGACATCGGTGACGGCGTGCACGTGAGAATGTTTTGCGAGCTCGGCGCCGACGCGATTGAGGAGCGTCGTCGACTGAATGAGTTCGGCATAGGCGTCTGCCGGCAGCGCGGCCTTCTTGAAGGCGGCTGAATAGATCCCGACGCCAAGCGCCTTCGTCAGGATCAGCGCATCCCCGGCGCGCGCGCCGCTGTTGCGTCTGATATTGGCGGTCGAACCCGTGCCGATCACCGCCAGGCCGTAGATAGGCTCCGGCGAATCGATCGAGTGGCCGCCGGCGACTGGAATGCCGGCCTCGGCGCAGATGGCACTGCCGCCCTTCAGGATCTCCCGCACCATTTCGGCCGGCATCTTGTCGATCGGCATGCCGAGAATGGCGAGCGCCATGATGGGTCTTCCACCCATGGCATAGACGTCGGAGATCGCGTTGGTCGCGGCGATCCGGCCGAAATCGAAGGGATCGTCCACCATCGGCATGAAGAAATCGGTAGTGGCGATCACGCAGGTCCCGTCGTCGAGCTGCCAGACGGCGGCGTCGTCCCCTGTCTCGGTGCCGACGAGGAGCCGGGCAAAAGGCCCGCCCGCCGGCTGATCGGCAAGCAGTTGCTGCAGGACCGACGGCGCCAGCTTGCAGCCGCAGCCGCCGCCATGGGCAAGCGCCGTAAGGCGGGGCGGTGTCGTGCTCGAACTGTCCATAGAGGCCTCCCAATGCTTCAAAAGGACCGGTACTCGGCTAGGCAAAAATTTCGCGGGAGCGAATCGAATATTTGAACGCGTCGGGTTCAAGGCAATCGACTCTCGCGGCTGCCACTTCCGCCTGCGGATACATCAGAAAACCGATATCCGGTCCGGCCGAGCCGGGCAGCGCCACGTCACGGAGATCGTTATAGGCGATCCAGTTGCCTTCCCAGGCGCCGAATAAGGTTTCGCGCGCCGCCACCACATTCGGATCGCCGGCGGTGAGCCCGCCCTCTGCTTCCTCGAGCATGACCTTCCTGACGTCGGCGGGATCGACAGGCACCCACCCGAAACCGGAAAGATAGACTTCGGCGCGGCAGTGCTGGGCCTTGGTGACGATCTCGTTTTTCGCCCCGAGACTCCTGTAGCCGAATTTCGACGGCGCCACGCGCAGACCGTAAAGGTCGCGTGCGGGCAGACCCGCAGCCCGCGCCAGTCCAACGTAGAGCGGGTTGATGTCGGCGCATTTGCCACCAAGATCACCGCTCTTCAGCATGGCCACGACATCGCCGGTGCCGCAGCCGCGGGTGGCGGCGCGGCGATAGGTGTTGGCGACCACCCAATCGTAGATCCGCCGCGCCTTTGCGACGTCGTCGGTGGCCGATCCGACGATCCGGTCTGATGTTTCCTTCACGATGCCGTCGGTTGGGACTAATGGCGTTCCGGCGAGATATCGGGCGCGCTCGGTGGGAGTAAGTGGCTCGGCGTGCGTCGGTTTCGTCAGGTCGACGGCGCGGTCGCGTGTGGCGACATGGCTGACGATCTCGACCGCAGGCGCCGAAAAGCCGGCATTCCAGACAACGAGCAGCATATCGCCTTTACCGGCTTTCCCTGAAACGATCCTTGCCTCGGTAGCGTTGGTCGTCCAGGCGCTGGTGCCAGGGCGGTTCCAGCCACTGGCAGCGAGCGCCGGCAGCGGGATCCAGGCCCGCGCGTCGCTTTCGCCGCCGGAAAGTTCGATGCGCGTCGTGATCTCGAACATCCGCCATGCGCCGGGCTCAGGCGCGAAGGCGGAATCGGCGAAGGAAATCTTCGGGAAGATGGCTGTTGCCGAAAGCGCGGCGCCCAGCTTCAGAAGTTCGCGACGGTTCATAATCATCCTCCCGATTGTCCGAATGGTTCTGCTACGGCGCCGCGCGTCTAATCAGGCGGCGCGTGGCGCGTACCGGCTGCGAAATGCGGATACTGCATATGGTCGTGCGACCGCTTCGTCGGACACACGGTGCGTTATCAGTGCTGCAGGAAATGAGTTGGGCGCAGGTCGAAACGGTCCACGCTCCTCGGGGGGCGGCGAAAACGACAGCCAATTGCGCAATGCCCCGAGCCTCGGGAGCGGCGTGCAAGCCCATAGTGTTATTATGGTTGATCCGGGTGAGAGCGTCAATTTGCGGGGGAGCACTCGCCAGCAACGGTCAAGTGGGGTTCACGAAGATGTGAGAGCAAACGCTAAAACATCGATGCGATCGGATTGTGTTCGCGGCCCTTAATACACGCGCGCGTCAATTTAGATGTAAGTGGAATATGATGTTCGCGATTTGTAGTTCTTATCGATTTGACAACAGGATAGGGAGGATTAAGATTTCAACTTGCAGGGCCGATTTTACGTCTTTCTTGTCAGAGGCGGGACCCCAAATTTTCCGGCATGCCCTCGTCGGCAAGGCCGGTCTCAGGGAGGTGTCATGCTATGAACATGGAACTCTCGCGGCGCCAATTCCTGGGTGCCGTCGGTGCCGGGGCGGCGGCTACGGCGCTCGGATCTCTGGGCTTCGGTGAAATCGAAGCCGCGCATGCCGAAGCGATCCGCGCCTTCAAGCTCGTGAGCACGACCGAAACCCGCAACACCTGTCCTTACTGTTCCGTCGCCTGTGGCATCATCATGTATTCGAGGGGCGACCGGACAAAGGGCGAGAAGGCGGAAATCATCCATATCGAGGGTGACACCGATCATCCGACCAATCGCGGTACGCTCTGTCCGAAGGGCGCGGCGCTGCTCGATTTCGTCAAGTCCGAAACGCGGCTGAAATATCCGATGATCCGGAAGCCGGGATCGGACAAGTTCGAACGGGTCAGCTGGGATGAAGCCCTTGACCGGATCGTCCGGCTGATGAAGGACGACCGCGACGCCAATTTCATCGAGAGGAACGAGGCCGCCGTGCCGGTGAACCGGTGGATAACGACCGGCTTCCTCGCAGCCTCGGCGACAACGAACGAAACGGCGTGGGAGACCTACAAGGTCGTCCGCAGTGCCGGGATGCTGGTCTTCGACAACCAAGCGCGTGTCTGACACGGCCCCACGGTAGCCAGTTTGGCTCCAACATTCGGCCGCGGCGCAATGACCAACTCCTGGACGGACATCAAGAACACCGACCTCGTGATCATCATGGGCGGCAATGCCGCAGAAGCGCATCCGTGCGGCTTCAAATGGGTGACCGAGGCGAAGGCCAATCGCGGCGCGAAGCTGATCGTCGTCGATCCGCGCTTCACCCGCTCCGCGTCTGTCGCGGATTTCTATGCGCCAATCCGCCAGGGCACGGACATCGCCTTCCTGCTCGGCATGATCAACTACTGCATGCAGAACGACAAAGTGCATTGGGACTATGTCAAGGCGTTCACCAATGCCAGCTATATCGTCAAGGACGGCTTCGCCTACAAGGACGGGCTGTTCACCGGCTATGATGAGGTTAAGCGCGATTACGACAAATCGACCTGGGACTATGTCATCGGCCCCGACGGTTATGCGGTGGTGGACGACACGCTGGCGAACCCGCGCTGCGTATGGAACCTCTTGAAGGAGCACGTTTCCATCTACACCCCCGAAATGGTTGAGCGCATATGCGGCACGCCGAAGGACAAGTTCCTGAAGGTTGCCGAAATGGTCTCCGAATGCTCGTCGCCGACCAAGGTGATGACCTCGATGTACGCGCTCGGCTGGACGCAGCATTCGAAGGGCTCGCAGAATATCCGCGCCATGGCGATGCTGCAGTTGATCCTCGGCAATATCGGCATGCGCGGCGGCGGCATGAATGCGCTGCGCGGCCATTCGAACATCCAGGGCTTGACCGACGTCGGGCTGATGTCGAACCTGCTGCCGGGCTACCTGACACTGCCGACGGATAAGGAGGTCGACCTCGAGACCTATATGTCGACGCGCGGCTTCAAGCCGCTCCGGCCCAACCAGATGAGCTATTGGCAGAACTACCGGAAGTTCTTCGTCAGCTTCCAGAAGGCGATGTGGGGCACGGCGGCAACGCCGCAAAACAACTTCGCCTACGACTGGCTGCCGAAGCTCGATGTCGCCGGCTACGACCTGTTGCGTGCCTTCGAGCTCATGAACCAGGGCAAGATGACGGGCTATATCTGCCAGGGCTTTAATCCGCTACTTGCCGCGCCGAACCGCAAGAAGCTCACGGATTCGCTGTCCAAGCTCAAATTCCTCGTCACCATGGATCCGCTCGATACCGAGACGTCGCGTTTCTGGGAGAACCACGGCGAGTTCAACGATGTCGATCCTTCGCAGATCCAGACGGAGGTCATTCAGTTGCCCTCCACCTGTTTTGCAGAAGACGAGGGGTCGCTCACCAACTCCAGCCGCTGGCTGCAGTGGCATTGGCCGGGCGGCACGCCTCCCGGCGAGGCGATGACCGACAACTGGATCATGGCGCAGATCCATGTGCGGCTGAAGGACCTCTACCGCAAGGAGGGCGGAAAGTTCCCGGATCCGATCGTCAATCTCGACTGGGCCTATGCAGACCCGAACGAGCCGACCGCCGAGGAGCTCGCCAAGGAGATCAACGGCAAGGCGCTCACCACCGTCTACGATACCGCCGACCCGACGAAGGTGCTGGCGGAGGCCGGCAAGCTCCTGCCCGGCTTCGCGGCGCTGCGCGACGACGGCTCAACCACGTGCGGCTGCTGGGTTTATTCCGGCTGCTTCAACGAGAACGGCAACAACATGGCCCGGCGCGACACGTCGGACCCGGACGAGACGGGCGCCTATTCGAAATGGACCTTCTCCTGGCCGGCCAACCGCCGCATCCTCTACAACAGGGCCTCGGCGGACCTTAACGGCAAGCCGTGGGATCCGAGCCGCAAGATAATAGAATGGGACGGCGCGAAGTGGTCTGGCTACGACGTGCCCGATATCCTGCCGACGGCGAAGCCTGGCGAGGTCGGTCCGTTCATCATGAACCCGGAAGGGGTCTCGCGCCTCTTCACAAGGGGCCTGATGCGCGACGGTCCGTTCCCGGCGCATTACGAGCCGTTTGAATCCCCCCTCGGCAATCTTGTCGCTCCGAATGTGCGCGGCAATCCCGCGGCACGGGTATTCAAGGGCGATTTCGAGCAGTTTGCCGAACCCGCCTCGGAAGAGTTCCCCTACGCGGCGACGTCGTACCGCCTGACCGAGCACTTCCACTACTGGACCAAGCACGTCCATGTGAACGCCGTGCTGCAGCCGGAATTCTTCGTCGAGATCTCGGAGGAACTGGCGGCGGAGAAAGGGATTACCAGGGGCGGCTGGGTGCATGTCTGGTCCAAGCGGGGTTCGATCGAGGCCAAGGCTGTCGTTACCAAGCGGATCAAGCCTCTGATCTGCGACGGCAAGCCAGTCCATGTCATTGGCATCCCGTTGCATTGGGGCTTTACGGGCGCGGCCAGAAAGGGCTTCGGCCCGAACTCGCTGACGCCGTTCGTCGGGGACGCCAACATCGAAACGCCGGAATACAAGGCGTTCCTGGTCAATATCGAGCCCATCGCCGGGCCGGTGGCGTGAGGAGGCCAGAGCCATGTTCCCGCCCGTCCCAAATCCCAGCACCGCCCCTCAAAGCCCGAAGTTCGGCGAACAGGACCTGATGCGGCGCTCGGCGTCGAACGTGACGCCTCCCGCCCAACGCCAGACCGAAGTCGCCAAGCTTATCGACGTCTCGAAATGTATCGGCTGCAAGGCTTGCCAGGCGGCCTGCATCGAGTGGAACGACACTCATCCCGAGATTGAGGAGAATGTGGGCGTCTTCGAAAACCCGCACGACCTGACGCCGGACATGTTCACGCTGATGCGGTTCACCGAATGGGAAAATCCGGAGACGAACAATCTCGAATGGCTGATCCGCAAGGACGGCTGCATGCATTGCGAGGACCCGGGCTGTCTCAAGGCGTGCCCCGCACCCGGCGCGATCGTGCAATATTCGAACGGCATCGTGGACTTCGTCCATGAGAACTGCATCGGCTGTGGTTACTGCGTCAAGGGATGCCCGTTCAACATTCCGCGGATCTCCCAGGTCGATCACACCGCCTACAAATGCACGCTCTGCTCCGACCGCATCGCCGTCGGCCAGGGACCGGCCTGCGCCAAGGCCTGCCCGACGCAGGCAATCGTCTACGGCACCAAGGAGGAGATGAAGAAGCATGCGGAAGGCCGCATCACCGACCTGAAGTCCCGCGGCTTTGCCAATGCCGGTCTTTACGATCCACCGGGCGTCGGCGGCACGCATGTCATGTACGTGCTGCACCATGCCGACAAGCCGGAGATTTACGCCGGTCTTCCCAACAACCCGACGATCAGCCCGATCGTCGAGGCCTGGAAGGGGATGACCAAATATGCCGGCCTCGCCGTCATGGGCGTCGCGGCGGTCACCGGCTTCCTGCATTACATGGTCAACGGCCCCAACCGCGTTACCGAAGAGGATGAGGAGGCCGCTGAGCGGCTCACGGGAGATCGTTCCTCATGAGTACCAACACGGAATCTGATGCCGGCAAGGGCAACAGAGTGCACGCTGGCAAGCCGGTTATGGTGGATCGTTACACCGGAGGTGCGCGGATCAATCATTGGATCACGGCCGGCAGCCTGGTGCTGCTCGCGCTTTCGGGCCTCTCTCTGTTCCACCCGCGGCTTTTCTTCCTCTCGGCGCTGTTCGGCGGGGGCCAACTGGTACGCGCCATCCATCCGTGGATCGGCGTCGTCCTGTTCTTCAGCTTCCTCGGCCTGTTCCTTCGCTTCTGGAAGCTCAACCTCTGGAAGCGCGAAGACGGCACCTGGCTTGCGCGCGTGCGTGACGTTCTGACCGCTCACGACGAGCGCTTGCCTGAAATCGGCAAGTACAATGCCGGGCAGAAGCTCGTCTTCTGGTCGATGTCGGTCCTGATCATTGTACTGATCACGTCCGGCATCGTCATATGGGATGAATATTTCGCGGCTTATACGACCATCGAGCAAAAGCGATGGGCTGTTCTCATACACTCGATCGCCGCCATTCTCGCGATCAGCGTCTGGATCACCCATGTCTATGCAGCGATCTGGGTAAAGGGTACGATACGCGGGATGGTACGCGGTTCCGTCACCGGCGGCTGGGCATGGCGGTACCACCGCAAATGGCTGCGCGAACTGGTCGCCAAGCCCCCTGCGGAAGACGAGAAGAGGACGGCAGCCGAATAGGGCGGGTCGAGGAAGAGAGTGGGTGGTTGCCGCCCGCATCCCGCTCGAAACCAAGTTTCAGGGTTATATCACGTGGCCCGTCGGGTTCGTGAGGGAGTGTGATGAAACGCAAAGACGCCGCAGCGCCAGATCCCACCGCCATTGGAGATGTCTCGTCGCCGCCGTTTGCGCGCCTGCCTGATCCCGCTTCGCTTTTCTCCGCCCGATCGCAGCGCCTTCGTCAACTGGCCGAAGTGAGCGACCTTGCGCCCTATCTCAATTTTATAGCCCGGCTTTCGGCGGCTCAGCACGATATCCAGGCCCGCCTTCCGCCTGCCGAAGGCCCAGATGCCGCGGCCCTCATGCGCGCCCGTGAGTTCGAAATGCCGCCGCTCCATCGTCACGGGATGGAGGGCGAGGCGCTCGAGAGGATATTCGACCGTCTGTTCGCCGCAGCTGACGCAATCGAGAAACCCGCGCCGGCGGCGTCCGCGCTGGCACGTGTCACCGCCGCCGATAGGCAAGCGCGTCTTCTGATGGCCGATGCCGTGCTTTCCGGCTCGTTGCCCGCCGACGCGATCGCGGAACACATTTTCGTCTGGGCCGCACTTCAGGTGCATTTCGCCCGCCTTGCCTCGCTTCTCGACGCGAAGAAGCTCACGCCGGTCGCCGATGGCGTCTGCCCTTCCTGCGGCGGCAGGCCGGTCTCGTCCGTGGTCGTCGGCTGGCTGGGCTCGCACGGCGCGCGGTTCTGTTCCTGTTCGCTTTGCTGCACCTACTGGCACCATGTCCGGATCAAATGCGTGCTCTGCGGCTCGACCAAGGGGATCTCCTACCGCGAGATCGAGCACCATGGCGGAACGGTCAAGGCCGAGACCTGCGACGAATGCCATGGCTGGACGAAGATTTTCTACCAGGACAAGGAGCCGGCGACAGATCCGGTTGCCGACGATGTCGCAAGCCTCGGCCTCGATCTGCTGATGCGCGAGGGCCCCTATCACCGGGGCGGATTTGCGCCGCTTCTGGCCGGGTTCTGATGTGCCGGGGGAGGACTGGAATGGATGCCAATGTCAGGCTGCGTGACATCCCGTCGGTGGACGAGCTTCTGAGGTCGGCCACCCTCCTTGAAGCGATCGAATGCTTCGGGCGACCGGCCGTTACCGAAGCCCTGCGGAACGTCCTCGCCACGAACCGCGACGAGGTGCGCAAAGGTGGAGAGGTTCCTCCGGCAGGCGCCATCATCGCTACCGCCGTCGCCGCGCTCGAGGAGAGCGATCGGTCGACGCTCCGCCCCCTGTTCAATCTGACGGGAACGGTGCTCCATACCAATCTCGGCCGTGCCTTGCTGGCGGAGGCGGCGATCGATGCCGCGACGGCGGCGATGCGCGAGGCGGTGGCGCTCGAGTTCGACCTCGAGAGCGGCAGACGCGGCGAAAGAGACGACCATCTGCGGACGCTTGTTTGCGAGTTGACCGGGGCGGAGGACGCGACCGTCGTCAACAACAACGCGGCGGCCGTGCTTCTGGTCCTGAACAGTCTCGCGGCTGAAAGGGAAGCGATAGTCTCGCGCGGCGAACTGATCGAGATCGGCGGCTCGTTTCGCATGCCTGATATCATGCTGCGCTCTGGCGTCCGCCTGGTCGAGGTCGGCACCACGAACCGTACCCATGCGAGCGACTACCGCGACGCCATAGGAGCCGAGACGGGCCTGATCATGAAGGTCCACACTTCCAACTATCGCATCGAAGGTTTTACCAAGGAAGTTGGGGCTCGCGAGCTTGCCGGTATTGCCCACGAGCGCGGATTGCCGCTCGTCAACGATCTCGGGTCGGGCACGCTTGCCGATCTCGTGCGCTTCGGGCTTGCGCATGAGCCGACCGTCAGCGAAGCGATCGCCGATGGCGCCGATATCGTCACCTTTTCCGGCGACAAGCTGCTCGGTGGACCGCAGGCCGGCTTCATCGTCGGGCGCAGCGCCTTCATCGAAAAGATCAACAGCAACCCGATGAAGCGCGCGCTGCGGGTCGACAAGATCCGCCTTGCGGCGCTGGAAGCGACGCTCAGGCTCTATCGCGATCCGGATCGGCTCGGCGAGCGGCTTCCGACGATGCGGCTGCTTTCCCGTCCGAAGACGGACATCGGTGATCAGGCGGCGCGGCTGGCAGCCTTGGTGGAGCGCGCGGTGAAGGGCGCATTCCGCGTTTCGGTCGTGGATTGCGAAAGTCAGATCGGCTCCGGCGCCTTGCCGCTCTCCGCGGTGCCAAGCGCGGGGCTCGCCCTGACGCCGCGTTCGGGCAGCGGCGGCACGCTTGCCGAGCTGGCCGCGGCGATGAGACGTCTGCCGATGCCGGTCATCGGCCGCGTCGAACGCGGGTCGCTCATCCTCGATTTGCGCTGCCTTGAGGACGAGGACGGTTTCGTCGCCAATCTCGCCCATCTCGATCCCCCGAGCGAAGGATCGTTGTTGTGAGCCTCTTCAGCCGCCTTTTGCGAAGAACGACCGGGAGCGATCAATCCGGCGAAGCACCGATGGAGAAGGCGCTCGCCGCCGCCCGCAGCGGCGACTACGACACTGCGCTTGCGATCTGGATGCCCTTGGCGCGGGCGGGGAATCCGCGGGCGCAGAACAATATCGGCGCATGTTTTGCCGGTGGACTGGGCGTCGCCCGCGACGCCGATCTTGCCTATCGCTGGCTCAGTCTCGCCGCCGAGGCAGGCGATCCGGTCGGCCAGCGCAACCTCGCCTCGCTGCTCTTCAAGGGTGAGGGGATCACACCGGACTATCAAAGGGCGGCCACGCTCTACCGTAAGGCCGCCGAACAGGATGACGCCGAGGCCCAGGACATGCTGAGCTGGATGCTTTTGGAGGGCGAACTCGTCGAGCCCGACTTTGCGGAAGCGCATCGCTGGGCACTCGCTGCCGCAAAGAACGGTTCGGCTGCCTCGATGACACGGCTCGGGATGCTCTACCACAATGCCATCGGCGTCGCGCGCGATCCGATCGAGGCGGTCTACTGGTGGGGACTTGGCGCGCGCGCCGGCGACGCTGACGGGCAGGCGATGCTTGGCGCCGCCTATCATCTGGGACGTGGCATCTCCCGCGATCCCGTCGAAGCCTTCGCCTGGCTTTTGCGGGCACGTGACGGCGGTAGCGCGCTCGCTACGCCGTTTTTTGACGCCGTGCGCGACGCGCTCGACGCGGAGGAACTGACGGAGGCCGAGCGCCGCGCCGCGATGCCGCTGTCCGAGACGGCGGATCCGTCCCAGCCGGCAAGCGAGAGGAAAGAAACGTGATCGTCGGCACAGCCGGTCATATCGATCATGGCAAGACGTCGCTCATCGGCGCGCTGACGGGTGTCGACACCGACCGGCTGAAGGAGGAGAAGGACCGCGGCATCTCGATCGATCTCGGCTTTGCCTATATGCCGGTCGAGGGCGCGGAGATCCTGGGCTTCGTCGACGTCCCGGGCCACGAGAAATTCATCCACACCATGCTGGCGGGCGCCGGCGGCATCGACTTCGTGCTCCTGGTGGTCGCAGCCGACGATGGCGTCATGCCGCAGACGCGCGAACATCTGGCAATCGTCGATCTTCTCGGCATCGAGCATGGCATCGTCGCCATCACCAAGGCCGATCTCGTTGCGGAGGATCGCCTTCACGAAGTCGAACGGCAGATGCGCTACGAGCTCGCCGGCACGACGCTTGCCGATATTTCGATGATTCCGGTCTCGACAGTGTCGGGCAGGGGCGTGGCGCTACTTCGTGACGAAGTAGTCGGTGCGGCACGCCGCTTTGCGCGGCGGCAGACGAGCGGGCGCTTCCGGCTTGCGGTCGATCGCTCCTTCACCATTCAAGGCGTCGGCACTGTCGTCACCGGAACCGTGCTTTCGGGGCAGGTGTCGGTGGAGGACCATGTCACCATCAGCCCGTCCGGCCTCAACGCCCGGATACGTTCGATCCATGCGCAGAACAGACCAAGCGAAACCGGCAGTGCGGGCGACCGTTGCGCCCTCAATCTCGCCGGTCCCGGCATCACAAAAACGGCAGTCGGCCGCGGCGACATAGTCTGCGACCCGGGCCTGCATGCACCGACGGGCCGAATCGACGCGACGCTGCGCGTGCTTGGCTCGGAACCCAAGCCGATCGGACACTGGTTTCCCGTGCGGCTTCATCATGCATCCGTGGAGGTCGGAGCCCGCATCGTCCTTTTGGCTGAAGAGCCGGTCGCGCCCGGTGCGCGAACGCTGGTCCAACTCGTGCTGGAGCGGCCGATCGCGGCCGCGGCCGGCGACCGTTTTGTTGTTCGCGACACCTCCGCGCGCCGCACGATCGGCGGCGGTCGCTTCCTGGATCTGCGCGCGCCGGCGCGCAAGCGCCGCACACCGGAGCGGATGGCGCAGCTCGAAGGCCACGCGCTGACCGAGCCGAAGCGGGCGATCGAGGCGTTGCTTGCCGCGCCGCCGTTTTATCTCGACCTCGGCGCCTTCGCCCGCGACCGGGCTATCGCTGCGACGGAAGCGCCCGCGTTGGCGCAAGCCTTGGGCGTCGTGCAACTGTCGCTGGAGGCGACGACGCTCGTTGTGTCTCAGACGAGTTGGGAGAGTTTCCGCAACGATATCCTTGCCCGGCTCAAGGCCTTCCATGCCGACAATCCGGACCTCTTGGGAATGGGTGTCGAGCGGCTGCGCACGCAGGCGGAGCTTCGCTTGCCGGTGCCGGCTTTTCGGGCGGCCCTGCAGGTACTCGCTCGGTCGGGAGCGATCGCGCTCGATGGAGCCTGGGTCCGGCTTGCCGACCACCGGGTGACGATGACCTTGGCCGACGAACGGCTCTGGCATGATATCGCACCCATGCTTGATGGAGCCGAGCGGTTCCGCCCGCCGCGCGTGCGCGACATTGCCGCATTGCTGGCGGTGCCCGAAGCGCAGGTCCGCCGCCTCATGAAGCTCGGCAGCCGCATGGGCAAGGTGCATGAGGTGGCGCACGATCATTTCTTCTTGCGCGAGGTGGTGGCGGAGATGGTCGCTGTGATCGCCGAGATCAGCGCGGCCGCCGACAAGGGGTGGTTCACGGCGATGCAGTTCCGCGATCGGCTCGAAAACGGCCGCAAGGTTGCGATCCAGATCCTCGACTTCTTCGATCGTCACAGCGTCACGCTCAGGCGCGGCGACATGCGCCGCCTCAATCGCAACCGTCTGGACCTTTTCGGCAATTTGTCGAATGGTGTCGGTGACAAGGCAGATGTTTCAGGAGGAGATTCGTCCCCGGTGGGGCGTCCGGACTTCAAATCCGGGAGGGGTCGAGAGACGGCCTTTGGTGGGTTCGACTCCCACTCTCTTCCGCCATCGCTCGAAATCCGGAAATAGTCGCCGCGACCGATCAGGTCGGCGGCGAGCCTAGTGCGTGAAGGATGCCGCGCAGTTCCGCGAGGCCGCGCAGGCGGCCGATCGCCGGATAGCCCGGCGTGACCGTCTTCTGCAAATCGTCGAGCATCCGGTGGCCATGGTCCGAGCGGAACACGATGGTGTCCTCGGGCCCGCGGCGTTGGTCCTCGACGACCAGCTCCTTCAGGACATCGACCATCGAGACGTCGCCTTCGAGATGCGCGCTTTCATGGAAGCTTCGGCCATCGCCTTCGCGGGTGGTGGCGCGAAGATGGGCGAAATGAATGCGCGAAGCAAAGCGCCGGGCGATCTCCGGCAGGTCATTGTCGGCCCTGACGCCGAGGCTTCCGGTGCAGTAGCACATGCCGTTCGCTTCCGAGGGCACGGCGTCGAACAGCGCCGCATAATCGGCCTCGGTCGAGGCGATGCGTGGCAGGCCGAAGAGGGGGCGCGGCGGATCGTCCGGGTGGAGCGTCAGCTTGACGCCCCGTGCTTCCGCTGCCGGTGTTACTGCCTCGAGAAATTCGATCAGATGCTGGCGCAGACGTGCGGCGTCTATGCCCTGATATGCCGCAAGGCGCTCGCGGAAGGCGGGGATCGTCAGTGGTTCCGTGGTGGAGCCGGGGAGGGCGGAGGTGATGATGCGGGTGATTTCGGCGATCTCCTCCTCCGGCATCGAGCGGAAAACCGCCTCGGCCCGTTCGCGATCCTCCTGCGAGTATTCGTTTTCCGCGCCGGGCCGTTTCAGGACGAAAAGCTCGAAGGCCGCGAACCGCTCGTGGTCGAAGCGCATCGCGGTCGCGCCCGTTGGCGTGACGAAGTCGAGCTCGGTGCGGGTCCAGTCGACGACCGGCATGAAGTTGTAGCAGATGATCTTGATGCCGCAGGAAGCGACAGCCTCGAGACTGGCAATCCACGCTTCGATCTCGGCCTTTGCTTTGCCGCCCTTGCGCTTCACCAGATCGGGAATCGGTATGCTCTCGACGACCGACCACTTGAGCGCCCTGCGGCCGGCGGGCGTGGTCTCGATGAGCGACTGGCGCTCGCGCACGGCATTTTCGGTCCAGGCTTCGCCGATCGGCACCTGATGCAGCGCCGAGACGACATTGGTCGCGCCCGCCTGACGCACATCGTCCAGCGTGACCGGCGCATCCGGTCCAAACCATCTCCAGCCTTGCCGCATATTGATGTTCCTCCTGTCAGTCGTGATTCTTTTCTTGAGCGTGGTCCGAGGCGCCGTTCAGCTGAAATAGCCCGGATAGAGAAGTCGCAGCTCGTCGATGTCGGGAATGACGGCGCTCAGATGACGCATCATCGCGCCGCGCGCATGGTCCACATCATGCGCGGCGATGGCGTCGCGGATCGTCATATGTTCCTCGATAACGCTATCCATGCGGCCGCGCACCGGCAGCGTCAGACGGCGGGCGCGGTCGATCTGCAGCTTCACGGATTTCAGGATGCTCCAGATGCCGGGATAGCCGGCGATCGCCGAGATGGCCTCGTGGAAGGCCTCGTCCTCTTCGTGGAATTGCGATGGCTCGTTGAGCGCGGCGTGAACGCGCTGGCGCGCGATGATCGCGTCGAGCCTGGCGATATCGCCGGCAGTCGCGATCTCCGCGGCGTGTTCGACCGTCGTGCGCTCCAGCGATTTGCGGATGACGACCGCCTCGGGAATGGCGGATACCGGAATGGGCGACACGAAGGTCCCCGATTGCGGGAAGATTTCGACGAGCCCGGCTTCCGCGAGCCTCAGAAGCGCTTCGCGTACTGGTGTGCGGCTGACGCCGAACTCCTCGGCAATGCGCTTCTCCTGCAAGGCGACGCCCGGCTTCATCTGCAGCGAGAGGATTGCCGCATGGAGCTGCTCATAGATCGCCGATGCCGTCGTGACCCGGCGAATCTTGGCGCCGCTTGCGAAGGTCGGCGACGACACATCCGAACGTTGGCGTTTCGACATGGAGGCGAATTCCATCGGTTGACTCGGTTTTGGATACTAGTATATCAATCCGCTCAGATTGCCAATATGGACAGGGAAGGGAGGCCCGGACATGGCATTGCATCCCGATCGGTTGCTTCCAGTCGAGCCGGAGGCGAGGGTCATCGCCCGGCGCCTTTACGATGCTGTCGCCGGCTTGAAGATCATTTCCCCGCACGGCCATACGGAACCGGCCTGGTATGCCGAAGATCGGGCCTTCCCCGACCCCGCGGCACTCTTCATCACGCCGGACCATTATGCGACGCGCATGCTCTATTCGCAGGGCGTCAGGCTGGAGGACCTCGGGGTCAGGAGGCGCGACGGGTCGGGCACTGCCCCGGAAGGCCGCGCGATCTGGCGGCTTTTCGCCGAACATTTCCATCTCTTTGCCGGCACGCCGACGAGGCTCTGGTTCGAGCATTCGCTGGATGCCGTCTTCGGGATTACCGAACGGCTGGGGGCGGCCAATGCCGACGCCCTCTACGATCGCATTGCGGAAGCGATTGCGACACCTCAGCTTCGGCCGCGCGCCCTCTACGACAAATTCGGCATCGAGGTGATTGCGACGACCGATGGCGCGCTGGATGACCTCGCGCATCACGATGCAGTCCGCAGCTCGGGATGGCATGGCCGGGTCGTGCCGACCTATCGCCCGGACGCGGTCGTGGATGCCGAGGCGCTGGGTTTTGTAGAGAATGTCGGAAAACTGCTTGCACTGACCGGGGAACCCGCGACCTGGACCGGCTATCTCAACGCGCATCGGGCCCGCCGCGCCTTCTTCAAGGCGCGCGACGCGACGGCGACCGACCACGGCCACGCGACTGCCCGGACGGAGAACCTTTCGTCCGCCGACGCTGCAAGCCTGTTCGAGAAGGTCCTATCCGGCAAGGCGGGACCAGCGGAGGCCGACGCCTTCCGCGGCCAGATGCTGACGGAAATGGCGCGGATGAGCCAGGAGGACGGCCTCGTCATGCAGATCCATCCCGGCTCTTACCGCAATCACAATCCGTCGCTGTTTGCCAAGTTCGGACCGGACAAGGGCGCCGATATCCCGAAGGCGACCGACTATGTGCATGCGCTGAAGCCGTTGCTCGATGCGGTGGGGAACGACCCTTCGCTGACGATCATTCTCTTCACGCTCGACGAGACCGCCTATTCGCGCGAGCTCGCGCCGCTCGCCGGCCACTATCCGGCACTGCGGCTCGGGCCCGCCTGGTGGTTCTTCGACAGCCCGGAAGGCATGCGCCGCTTCCGCGAGACGACCACGGAGACCTGCGGCTTCTACAACACTGTCGGCTTCAACGACGATACCCGCGCCTATCTGTCGATTCCGGCGCGGCACGACATGGCACGCCGGGTGGATTGCGCCTATCTCGCCCGCCTCGTCGCCGACCACCGCCTCGATGAAGAGGAGGCGCACGACCTTGCGCGTGAACTCGCCTACGGGCTCGCCAAGCGGGCGTACCGCTTGTGAGTCAATTCAAGGTCCTTGCGCTACGATTCGTCAGCCCGACGCAGATCGTCGCGCGGGCCAAACAACAGCAGGCTTCATGATGCGACTCTCACGACAGACACTTGACCGGTTGCCGGCTACCATCAAACAGCCGGAGTACGATCCCGCCCGGCTTGCCGTCGGCATCGTCCACCTCGGCATCGGCGCGTTCCACCGGGCGCACCAGGCCGTCTTCACCGACGCGGTGCTCGCGGAGGATCCTTCCTGGGGAATTTGCGGCGTCTCGCTGCGCAGCCCCGAGACGCGCGATGCGCTGGCGCCGCAGGACGGGCTCTATACGCTCAACGTCCAGGATGGCGAAGGCGAGGAACTGCAGGTGATCGCGAGCGTCGTCGAGCTTCTCTGCGCGCCGGAGGACCCGGAAGCCGTGCTTGCCCGCATGGCCGACCCGGCGACGCGGATCGTGTCGCTGACGATCACCGAGAAGGGCTATTGCCACAACCCGGCGACGGGAAAGCTCGATGAAGCTCATCCCGACGTCGTCCATGATCTTGAGAACCCGGCGCGACCGAAGTCTGCGGTCGGCTTCATCGTGGAAGCGCTCGCGCGGCGGGCGAGCGCAGGCGCGCCTCTGTTCACGCTGCTCTCCTGCGACAATCTTCCATCCAACGGCCACGTGCTGAAAAACGTGGTCACGCGCTTCGCGGAACTGCGCGATCCGGCCCTTGGGCGTATCGTTCAGCAGGTTGCCTCGCCGTCGACGATGGTGGACCGGATCGTCCCAGCGACGACGGAAAAGGACCGGGCGGACATTTCCACGGCGATCGGCGTCATCGATGCCTGGCCGATCGTCACCGAACCGTTCCGGCAGTGGGTGGTGGAGGACGATTTTCCGCTTGGCCGTCCAGCCTGGGAGAGGGCGGGGGCCGTTTTCGTCGACGACGTCGCAGTCTTCGAGATGATGAAACTGCGGTTGCTCAACGGCAGCCATTCGACGCTCGCCTATCTCGGCTACCTCGCGGGAGCGGAAACGGTCGCCGAAGCCATGGCGCTGCCGGGCATGGAGGCGCTGATCGAAGGATTGATGGTCGAGGAGGTCTCGCCCACCTTGCCGGCGCTCCCGGGCTTCGATCTTGCCGCCTATCGCCGGGCGCTGCTTCAGCGGTTCCGCAATCCGGCGCTGCGCCACCGGACATGGCAGATCGCCATGGACGGCTCCCAGAAGCTGCCGCAGCGACTGCTCGGGACCATCCGGGACCGCATCGCTGCGAAATCGTCCTATGACCGCCTTGCGCTCGGCGTCGCCGCCTGGATGCGCTACGCGCGCGGCATAGATGAAAACGGCAACGCCATCGATGTCCGCGACCCGCTTGCCGGCCGGATCGCCGGCGTCGCGCAGCCGCTGCAACGGCCCGAAGAGATCGTGGCCGCGCTTCTCCGCATCACGGAGGTGTTCGGCGATGATCTGTCGTCGGACGAAGCGTTCCGCGACACGCTCGTCCGTACCCTCGCCGGGTTGATGTCGGAAGGCGCTGCCGCGACGGTCAAATCCTACGCGTGAAGCCGGCTGCATGGTCCCTTAAATCGGCTACGACAATTCAAAGTGCTCCAGCGTCCTTTGCGCGTCTAATTAGACGCGCGGCGCTGTGGGGAAACATGCAGCAGCAAGCCTCACACAAGATCGCACCGGAATAAGTGTTCTTATCGGTTCTCTGCCTTGCGCAGGTTGCGTAGGCTTTGGGAGAGCGACCTCACTCGGGGGCGAGCAAGCGCCATTCGAGATGATTTAACCCTTTGAAACACGCAGTTCCGGACGGAAAACCGTTGCACGCTTTCCCTGGAATTGCTTTTTATCAGGAACACTTGGGTGGATCCCGTCAAGCTCAGCATCTGCATCCCGACCTACAACCGCGCACGCTTCCTGGAGAATGCGCTCGGCCGCTTTATCGAAAGCTACCAGATCCCGTTCAGCTTCGAGATCGTCATCTCCGACAACGCTTCCACGGACAACACCCGTGAAATTGTCGAGACGTTCGCCGGCAAAGGGTTGCCGATCCGCTATTTCCGCCAGCCGGAAAATCGCGGCGTCGACGCGAATCTCGGCAGCGCCTTCCGCCATGCGGCGGGAGCCTATGCGATTTATCTCGCCGACGACGACATGCTGGCAGTCGATGGTCTTGTCGAAGCCATTGCCTACCTCGACAGGAACCCCGCGCTTTCCGCCTGTTATGCGCCGTGGTATGTCCACAACGAGGTCGAAGGCCGGGACACCGAACTTTTCTACGAGATCGATGCCAACACCAAGTTCGACAAGGACGAATTCGAGCGGCTTTTCGCCTTCATCGTCGAGCGGCACATCTTTCCCGAAATCGGAATCTACCGGACCGCGGCGCTTCGCACTTCGTGGCTGCCGCGTCATTTCGCCTACTGGGCGTTCTCAAATCTCGCGCATTTTCTCGAAGGCGGCGGCGTCGCGTTTCTGAAGAGGCCCTTTTACAGGCAGGTCATCCAATCGAAGTTGGGACGAGATCGCCCCCAGGCAGGCCACGACGAACTGTTGACCTCTTGGGACCGCTACCGGGGCGGCCTGGAATATTTCCTCCACGTCGGAGCCAAGCGTGGAGCCTTGCGCACGACACCCGACCGTCGTACCGCGCGGGACGCGCAGATCAGGCACTTCACCTCGATCCGCATGGCCGTCGCCATGCGGATGTGGGCGGCCAAGAAAGATTACGTCAGGGCCTATGAAATCTATACCCGCATGGCGCTCGCCGGATTCGAGCACCATCCGACGGCGCGGCAACTGAAGGATTCTCTGCCGCTGATGGTGGCAGTGCAAACGCTTGCCTGGCAGGTCAATGCGGCTGCCGAGGTCGACCGCGTGATCCTACATGGCGTCGACAGTCCCTCGTCACTTGAAGGTCTGCTGCGCGAATTAGGCCTGCGCCAGGACATCGCCGTCGTCTCCCCCGCGCCTGAGCTCGAGCCGACGGAGATCGCGCGCACGGCCGTCTTCGTCGTTGCCGAAAACGATCGCCAGCAGTTCCTCTCGCAAGGCTATTCGCCGAACCTCGTTCTCTGTGAAAGCGACCTCGTCGGAAACGTCGTGGTCTGACGCTCGCGGCATGTGTTGAGACAGCGCCCGGCCGCGGCAAGTCACGCTTCGAATGGTCCGCCGGCGCTGCGTCGGCCGCCTCTGGACGTCTTTGCCGCCATTTCGGCCCGACCGCGACAGTGCAGCCGTCAGCGTCATTGAAATCGATTACATTTTCTGGCTTCATGTCCTCCTTAAGATTTGGGAGGATCTTATGAAAAAACTCATCGCAGTAGCGCTCAGCACAGTTGCATCCATTGTCATCTCGGCATCGGCAGTCAACGCGGAGACCTTCAAGATTGGTCTCTCGAACGGTTGGGTCGGCAGCGAGTGGCGCACCCAGATGATCGACGAGGCCAAGGCCGCCGCGGAGAAGTGGAAGGAAAAGGGCGTCGACGTCGAAGTCTCGGTCCAGAGCGCGAATGTCGACGTTCCCGGGCAGATCGCCCATATCCGCAACTTCATCGCCGAAGGCGTGAACGCCATCATCGTCAACCCGAACAGCCCGACGGCGTTCGACCCGATCTTCGCCCAGGCGAAGGAAGCCGGCATCCTGGTCATCGCGACGGATGCGGAAGTCTCGTCTCCGGATGCGCTCTATGTCGGCATCGACCAGACCGCTTGGGGTGCCGCCGGTGCGAAATGGCTCGCCGAGACGCTCGGCGGCAAGGGCAAGGTCGTCGCGATCAACGGCGTTGCCGGTCACCCGGCCAACGAGATGCGCGTGGCGGGCTACAAGCAGGTCTTCAAGGACTACCCGGACATCCAGATCGTCAACGAAGTCAATGCCAACTGGGATCAGGCGCAGGGCCAGCAGGCGATGCAGAACATTCTTGCCACCTATCCGGACGTGAACGGCGTGGTGGTGCAGGACGGCATGGCCGCCGGCGCCTGGAAATCGATCATGGACGCCGGCAAGACGGGCCAGATCGCCGCAACGGGCGAGATACGCAAGGATTTCATCGACCTCTGGGTCAAGGACAAGCTGAACTCCGGCGCAACCGTCAACCCGCCGGGCGTGATGGCGAGCGCGCTGAATGTCGCGGTGCTGATGCTGCAGGGCAAGGAGCTGAAGGAGCCCGCCAAGGCCGGCCAATACGGTAACGCTCTCTACCTGCCGATCCCGTTCATCGACAGCAAGAACGTCGGCGATGCGGCAAAGCAGCTCGAAGGCAAACCCGGCTACTATTCGTATACCAGCTCGCTTTCGATCGAGACGCGGAAGCTCTTTTCAAGTGAGTGTTTCCACTGGTTGCGCGGTCCGAGTCTCGGCCCGCGCTTCCCTTCGCACCGCAACGGACGAAGTTCCATGTCGAAACTGAAACTGAGTGGCGTAAGCAAGGCTTACGGCGCCACTTTGGCATTACGTCGCGGCGATCTGGAAGTGCTGGCCGGCGAAGTCCATGTGCTCATGGGCTCGAACGGATCGGGCAAAAGCACGCTTTGCAAGATCATCGCCGGCAGCGTGCGGCCGGACGCCGGGAGAATTCTCATCGACAACAGGCCGGTCACGATCACGGGGCCGCGTTCGGCGCGCGCGCAGGGGATCGGCATTTTCTATCAGGAGCTCAGCCTTGCCGCTCATCGCTCGGTCGAGGAAAACATCTGTCTTGCGGCGTTGCCGACCAAGTCTCGCCTGTTCGTCGACCGGGCTTTGCTGAAGCAGCGCGCTGCCCGCTACATCAGGCTGTTCGAGGAGGTAGCCGGAGAAGGATTTTCCGCCGATGCTCTCGTCGGCAACTTGCGTCCCGACCAGCGGCAATTGGTGGAGATCATGAAGGCGCTCGCGAGCGAGGCCCCGATTCTGATCTTCGACGAGCCGACCTCGGCACTTGACCGAGCGCAGGTCGATTGTTTCTTCGAGATCCTGCGTGATTTGACGTGGCAGGACCGGGGTATCATCTTCATTTCCCATCGCATGGACGAGATCAAGGCGATCGGCGACCGGGTAACGATCATTCGCGACGGCGAGACGATCACGACGCTCAATCTCGCCGAAACGGACGCAGCCTCGGTTATCCGGCTGATGGTCGGCCGGTCCGGCGACATGCCCGCATCGCAATCGTCGGCCCCCGCCGTCGTCGAAGGCAAGGATGGCGCGGCGATGACCGTCCGCAATCTCTCCGGTCGCGGTTTCCGTGATGTCAGTTTCGAAGTCGCCAAGGGCGAAATCCTCGGCTTCGGCGGCCTTCACGGCCAGGGCCAGTCGGCGCTGCTCCGGGCGATCTTCGGCGCTAGCTCCATCTCGTCCGGCGAAGTGTTGATCGGCGACAGCCGCTTTGACGCGTCGAGCCCTCGCGACGCCATCCGGCGGGGCTGCGCCTATGTTTCCGGCGATCGCGGCCGCGACGGAGTGATCAGCGGCAGGCCGATCATTGAGAACGTCACGCCGATCCATTACCTGCGCGATCGCCTGATGATCGCGCGGCCCTCCAAGCTGCGCGACAAGGTCGTGCCGGCGCTTCAAAGCATGCACACCAAGTTTCAGAGCCTGTTCCATCCGATCAATTCGCTTTCCGGCGGCAACCAGCAGAAGGTGATCATTGCCCGCTGGCTGATCGACCGCCCCGATGTGCTGCTGCTCGACGACCCGACCAAGGGCATCGACCTTTCGGCGAAGGCCGACCTCTTCGCGCTGATCCGCCAGTTGGCGGCCGAGGGCCTCGGCATTCTGCTCTATTCATCCGAGGACGCCGAACTGCTCGGGAACGCCAACCGCATTCTTGTCTTCAACGGCGGTTCGGTCAGCCGTGAACTGACGGGCGCCGACCGCACGCGCTACAATCTTTATCAAGCCGCTTACGAGGCAGCGTGATGGCAGAGATCACAATCACTCCGAGGGGGCGCGCGGGCGGCATGCGCAGGCTTCTGGAGCGCTACCCCTTTCTGCCGGCGCTCGCGATCGTCGTGGCGCTGCTGTTGCTCAATGGCTTCTTCTCGCCGAACAGTCTCAGTTATCGGTCGCTGACGGGGCTGCTTAGCACTTACATGGCGTTGGTTCTGCTCGCGATTGCCCAGACCTATGTCGTCTATGCCGGGGACATCGATCTGTCCGCCGGATCGATCCTGTCGCTCGTCAATGTCGCGATCGTCGTCTTGATGGAGCGATGGGGCGGCGGGGCCGGCGCCGTGCTGCTCGCCCTTGCCCTCGGCCTTCTGCTGGGCCTTGCCTGCGGGCTCTTGAACGGCATCGTCGTCGCCGCACTGCGGCTGCAGGCGATCGTTGCGACTTTCGCAACAAGCATTTTCTTCACCGGGCTCGCCCTCTACATCCTTCCCGTTGCCGGCACGCCGGCGCCGGCGCTCTTCTGGCGAACCTATGGCGGCCGGCTGCTCGGCGTACCCTTCGTCTTTTATATCCTGGCGGGGCTCGTCATCCTGCTCCTGGTGCTCAGCCGCACACGCCTCGTCACGCAACTGCTTGCCGTCGGCGACGACCAGCAGGCGGCCTTCCAGAGCGGGCTCCCGGTCGTGCCCATACGGATCAAGGGCTATCTTCTCTGCGGGTTTTTCTCCGCGCTCGCCGCCTTCTGCATCACTGGTGACACGGCGAGCGGCGACCCCCTGGTCGGCGGCAAGATGACGCTCTACAGCGTCGCCGCCGTGGTGCTCGGCGGCAGCGCGCTTTCAGGCGGCTGGGGAACGGTGGTTGGCTCGTTGCTCGGAGCGTTGACGATCGGTCTCATCAACTCGGTCGTCTTCTTCATGGGCACGCCGTCGGAATGGCAGAATTTCGTCCAGGGCCTCGCCATTCTGGTCGTGCTGATGGCAGGCGTGCTGGCGGGCAGGAGGGCGCGCGCATGAGCCGGATCGTCTCTCTCATGCGTCAACCGCTCGTCGTCGCGCTCGTGCTGATCGCGCTGTTGCTTCACCTCGGCCAAACGCTATCGCCGGGCTTTGCCTCCGGCGGACAGGTTCTGCGGCTCTTGATCGTTGCCTCGCTGCTCGGCATCGTCGCGGCGGGCCAGAACGTCGTCATTCTCGGCGGGCGCGAGGGCATCGATCTTTCGGTCGGCGGCGTGGTTTCACTGTCGGCGATCATCGCCGGCAACGTCATGAATGGCGCAGACAGCGGTATTGTGCCGGCGATCCTTGCCTGCCTCGCCGCCGGCGCCTTCTTCGGCCTGCTCAACGGATTGGGCGTGACGCTCCTGCGGATCCCACCGCTCGTCATGACGCTTGGCATGCTCGGCGTCCTCCAGGGCCTGCTTGTCGTCATCCGCATGGGCATTCCATCCGGCCGTACGGCGCCGGGCCTTTCGGGTTTCGTCACGCAACCGCTCGCCGCCGGCATTCCCGGCATCATCTGGCTGTGGATCATGATCGGCGTGCTCATGGCTTTCATGCTCCACCGCACGGTCTTCGGCCATCGCATCTATGCCATCGGCTCGAACGAGCATGCGGCCTACATGGCAGGTGTTCCGGTCAGGTTGATGCGCATCGCCCTTTTCATGATCTCCGGCATGTTTGCTGCGATCGCCGGCCTTTGCCTGCTCGGCTATTCCGGGTCGTCATTCGCCAATGTCGGTGAGCAGTACACGCTCGCATCCATCATCGCGGTCGTCTTCGGCGGCACGTCGCTTGCCGGCGGCAAGGGCGGCTATACCGGCACCATGGCCGGTGCGATCCTGCTCGTCATTCTCCAGAGCATCCTGACGACGGTGAACATCGATGAATCCGGGCGCCAGATGGTATTCGGGGCGACGCTGCTCCTGCTCATGATGTTCTATGGCCGGGGGCGGGCGATGCGCGCATGAGAGAGCGGCCGAAGATCAAGGATATCGCCGAGCGGGCGGGCGTATCGGTTGCGACGGTATCGCGGGCGCTCAGCGACTCGCCGCTGGTGACGACCGAGACGCGCCAGCGCATTCATGATCTCGCACGTGAGCTCAATTACCGCCCGAATGTCAGCGCCCGCAGTTTGAGGACGCGCAGGGCGATGTCGGTGTTGCTGGTGGTGCGCGACGTCGGCAATCCCTTCTACCTCGACATCCTGAAAGGGGTGGAGGCGACGGCGCGGGAGGCCGGCTATTCGGTGCTGATGGGCAATACCGAGAACGATCCGGCGCGCGAAACCGAGTACTTCAACATGCTGCGCGACGGCCATGCCGACGGCATGATCCTGATGACCGGCAAGCTGCCGCCGGCCGGCGGCGGCTGGACCGGCGGCCTAGCCCGCCTGCCCGTCGTGGTCGCGCTGGAGATCATCGAAGGTGCGGGCTTGCCGCATGTGCAGGTGGACAATGCGGACGCGGCGCGGGAAGCGGTCGAGCATCTCATCTCCCTCGGACATCGGCGCATCGCCCATATCAGCGGACCGCTGCCGGAGCTGATGAGCCTTCATCGCCGCGAGGGCTACCGCCAGGCCATGCGCGATGCCGGGCTCGACGTGCCCGACACTTACGAGGTCCGCGGCGACTTTCTGCTCGAAAGCGGGCAGGAGTGCTGCCGCAAACTTTTCTCCCTGCGGGAGCCGCCGACCGCGCTTTTCGTTGCCAACGACGAAATGGCCTATGGTGCCGCATACGAATTGCGCCGCATGGGACGCGATGTGCCTGGCGACGTGTCGGTGGTCGGTTTCGACGATCTCTACCTGAGCAAGGCCTTCTATCCGCCATTGACGACCGTCGGCCAGCCGCGGGCGGAGATCGGACATGCCGCCATGGGCCTGCTTCTGGATATCCTGTCCGGCGCGGAGATCGATTGCGACGAACCGATCATCCTGCCGACGGTTTTGCACATCCGAGGCAGCACGGCTCCGCCACGGGGATGACAAATGCGCGGGACTCCAGTCCCGTCACGTACAGTCGGAGGAGAGAATGACTGAACTGCCAAAGCAGACGCTGCGGGTGGGATTCGTAGGAACAGGCTTCATCGCCCATTTTCACTTAAGATCGATGATCGGCGTGCGCAATGTCGAGGTGACGGGCGTCTACAGCCGCAAGGCGGAAAACCGAGCGCGCCTGGCAAAGGATGTCGAGGCGCTGGGGATCGGCAGATGCCGCATGCATGAAAGCCTAGACGCGCTCCTCTGTGCCGACGACGTCGACGCAATCTGGATTCTATCACCGAACTACACGCGGCTCGACGTGATGCGGGCGCTCCACGCAGCGGTGAAGGCGGGACGCAGCAGAGTCTTCGCCGTTGCCTGTGAAAAGCCGCTTGCGCGTACGGTCGCCGAGGCCCGCGAAATGCTGCGGCTCGCCGAGGGCGCTGGGCTCAACCATGGCTATCTCGAAAACCAGGTGTTCTGCACGCCGGTATTGCGCGGGAAGGAGATCATCTGGCGCCGCGCAGCGTCGACTACCGGCCGTCCCTATCTCGCACGCGCCGCGGAAGAACATTCCGGTCCGCATGAGCCATGGTTCTGGCAGGGAGACAAACAGGGCGGCGGGGTGCTCTCCGACATGATGTGCCACAGCGTCGAGGTGGCACGTCATCTCCTGACGGCGCCCGGTGCACCGCGCAACTCACTCAAGGTGAAAGCGGTGAACGGTACGGTCGCGAACCTGAAATGGACCCGGCCGATTTATGCGGACCAGCTGCGCGAGCGGTTCGGAAGGGAAGTCGACTATCGCAACCGACCGTCCGAGGATTTTGCGCGCGCGACGGTGACACTCGAGGACGAAAACGGCAACGAGCTGATGATCGAGGCGACCACATCCTGGGCCTATGTCGGCGCAGGCTTGCGCATCCAACTCGAACTCCTCGGTCCCGAATATGCCCTGGAATACAATTCGCTCGGTACTGGCTTGAAGATCTTCATGTCGCGCGCCGTTGCGGGCGCCGAGGGCGAGGATCTCGTCGAAAAGCAGAATGCCGAGCAGGGGCTGATGCCGATCCTCGAGGACGAGGCCGGCGTCTATGGCTACACGGACGAAAACCGGCACATGGTCGAGTGTTTCCGCAAGGGCGTGAAGCCGCTCGAAACCTTCGAGGACGGCCTCGCCGTGGTCGAGATTTTGATGGGGCTTTATCGGTCGGCCGAGATCGGCGCGACGCTCACGTTTCCGGCGCCGGAGCTCGAAACCTATGTTCCGGCCGTCGCGCGCACGCGCGCGTAACGGATCCAGCGCCCTTTCGGTATCGCCTCGGACGGAACGTCTGGCTATAGTCCGCGCCTATCGCGCTGCGCGTCTTGTCAGATGCGCGGGACATACGTGATCCCAGATACGGACGGGAGGAAAATAGGATGCAGAGGAACACAGCCAACCGGGCTCAGGGAGCATTCCCATGCTGATCCGAGACAAGGTCTTTCTGGTGACCGGCGGCGGGTCAGGGCTCGGAGCCGCCGTCGCACGTGCACTCGTCGCCGACGGCGCCTCCGTCGTCATCGCCGATATCAATACCGACGCGGGCTCGACGATCGCCTCCGAGCTTGGTGCGAAGGCGCGTTTCGCGCCGACCGATGTCGCTAGCGAGGCGGAAGGCGAGGCGGCGGTCGCCGTCGCGCTCGAGAGCTTCGGACATCTCCATGGGCTGGTGAACTGCGCCGGCGTTGCGCCAGGCGAGAAAGTGCTCGGGCGCGACGGGCCGCATCGTCTCGAAAGCTTCACGCGGGCGATCGGCATCAATCTCGTCGGCACATTCAACATGATCCGCCTTGCCGCGGCGGCGATCGCGAAGGAAGAACCGGATGACGGCGGCGCCCGCGGCGTCATTATCAACACAGCCTCGGTTGCCGCCTTCGATGGGCAGATCGGCCAGGCAGCCTATTCGGCCTCGAAGGGCGGGGTCGTCGCGATGACGCTGCCGATCGCTCGCGAGCTCGCGCGCTTCGGCATCCGCGTCGTCTCGATCGCACCGGGCATCTTCGAGACGCCGATGATGGCCGGCATGCCGCAGGAGGTGCAGGATTCGCTTGGCAAAAGCGTGCCCTTCCCGCCGCGCCTCGGCCGGCCGGCAGAATATGCCGCGCTTGTTCGGCATATCTGCGAGAACGACATGCTGAACGGCGAGGTCATCCGCCTCGACGGCGCGCTGCGGATGGGTGCGCGTTAGGCGCACCCATGAGAGAGGCATGAAGCGAAAGTGCCAGCGAACCAATGCGGCACGCGGGAACTGGCGATCCCGTGTCATTGCAGCCTACCGGCGCCAGAAGGGCTTGGCGACCTCCGCCTCGACCTCATGTCTCGTCAGACCGATATCGTCGATCAAATGGGGATTGTCCTTCGCCTTTTGCGCAAGGTCCCAGCGGAAGCGTATTCGCTCGTCCCAGGTCACGAGAATGCTTCGCAGGGTCGCCAGGCTGTAGTGGCGGCGGCACACGTCTGCCAACTCCGCAGGCCTTCCTGGCCGTGCTGGCTGGTGCGGGGCCGAAGCAAGGGTGAGGGTATCCTTCATAGCAACCTCCATTTGGTTGGAGGTTGGAGTCTGCAGAATATGAACAGCGACGTACTTAAACCCTTCCAAATAGTTCTCAAAAACTTCCAAACGGACTATACATGCGCCGCATGCAGGGATCGCGCTTTGCCTTTGGTCCGTTCGTGCTTGATCCGGGTGCGGGAACGCTCCTCCGGAACGACGATCCCGTTGCCGTTGGCTATCGCGGGCTGAAGCTTCTTTCGGCGCTCGTCGGACGGCCCGGCGAAATCCTGGGCAAGGCCGAGCTGATGGACGCGGCGTGGCCGGGCATGGCGGTCGAGGAAGGCAATCTAACCGTTCAGATTGCGCAACTGCGCAAGCTGCTTGGTCCTGCGGCCGACGGCGGTGAATGGATCTCCACGGTTCCGCGCGTCGGCTACCGCTTCACGGGGCCCATTGAACAGCTCGACAGCGCGAAACGAAAACCTTTGCCGCTGCCCGGCAAACCATCGATAGCCGTGCTGCCTTTCGTGAATGTCAGCAACGATCCCGAGCAGGAATCCTTCGCGGATGGTTTGACCGAAGACCTGATCACCGATCTGTCCAGGATCTCCGGCCTGTTCGTGATCGCACGCAACTCGGCCTTTGCCTACAAAGGAAAGGCAATGGACGTGCGCGCGATCGCTGAGGAGCTTGGCGTGCGCTATCTGCTGGAGGGCAGCGCGAGACGTGCCGCGGGGCGCGTGCGCATCAACGCCCAGCTGGTCGACGCGGCAAGTGGCGAACATCTATGGGCGGAGCGCTTCGATCGCAGCCTGGAAGACATCTTTGCCGTTCAGGATGAGGTCACCGGCAAGATCGTGGAGGCGCTACTCGGCCGGCTGCGCGCACCGCCGCCGCGCAATCGGCCTAAGAATCTCGAGGCTTATGATCTCTGCGTGCGGGCGCGCAAGCTGATCGATGATTCGCCGCAGACGGCGCGGGAAGCGCATCTAATGCTGACACGCGCGGTTTCGCTCGATCCGGAATATGCCGAAGCCTATCGCTGGCTCGCCATGAACCACTGGACGAGATGGGTGCATTGGGGCGAACCGATTGAAACTCACCGCAGCATTGCCTTGGAATTGGCGCGCAAAGCCGTAGCGATCGATGCCCACGATGCTGGCTGCCGCTGGGTTCTGGCCAACCTGCTTGCCTATGAGCGCAGCTTCGCCGAGGCGGATGCGGAATTCGCCAGGGCGATCGAGCTCGACCCGAACGAGGCCGACACCTGGGCGACATTGTCCGACATCGCAGTCCTGGCCGGCCGGGTCGAGGAGGGCCTTGAGCACATTCGCAAAGCGCTCCGGCTGAATCCGTTTCCGGCAAGCTGGTACTATCTGACGCTCGGCCAGGCGCAATATGCGGCGCGCGAATACGAAGCGGCCGTCGAGACACTGCGCAGGGACGAGACTTATCGCACAAGCTCACGCCGTTTCCTGGCGGCAAGCCTTGCCCAGCTGGGGAGACTTGACGAGGCGCGCGCAGAGGTCGAATTGTTCCTCGTCGCCAACCCGCACTTCTCAACCCGCCGCTGGGCGGCGACGGAGCCATTCCGCAACATGGCGACGCTTGGGCATTTCGTCGACGGCTTCCGCAAGGCCGGCCTTCCGGATTGACGAGACCTCGTAACGGCGCCTTTGCACCACTCGTGCGACCTACTCCTCGAAGCGACTCGTAGAGTCACGATCGCGCTCGTACCGTCTCGCAAGCGGAAACGGCGGCAACCAGGACTCGCGACGGACAGTCCAGAGTTCATAGGTTGGCGTCAATTGGTCAGGGGTGTCCAGGGAACCCAGGTTCACTTCGATTTCGTCTGCGGTGCGCCCGAAAACGGACGAGCCGCAGCGGGGACAGAAAAACCGCCCGGCGTAGTCGCGTGTTTCGCCCTCGACCGTCACCGCGTCCTGAGGGAATATCGCGGAAGCGTGAAAAAGGGCCCCATGATGCTTGCGGCAGTCGAGACAGTGACAAAGGCCGACCCGGTATGGGCGTCCCGACGCCACAATTCGGACTTTGCCACACAGGCAACCGCCCGTGAATCGGTCCATGCTGCGTCTCCTCTACTGCATGTCTCTTAAATTTTAGCCGATTTAAGAATAGAAACATGCAGCAATTCAAAATGCTACAGGCGGGTCGGCCTCGGACGAGCTCGCTGACATTGGTCACTCTTCGCCATTGTCTTCGTATTGCGCTCAGCTGAGTTCCTGGGCGAGTCCGATGAGAAGCCCTTCAGGCCCACGGATGTAGCAGAGCCGATACGCGTCCTTATACTCGACTACTTCGCCTACGAGCTGCGCGCCGCGCGTGTGGAGCCTTTCAAGCGTCTCGTCGAGGTCGTCCACGGCAAACATGACGCGGAGGTAGCCTAGAGCATTGACCGGGGCGTTCCGGTGATCTGCGACGACAGGCGGCGTGAGGAAGCGGGAGAGCTCGAGCCGGCTGTGGCCGTCGGGTGTACGCATCATGGCAATCTCGACACGCTGATCGCCCAGTCCAGTGACACGTCCGGCCCATTCTCCTTCGATCATGGCCCGCCCTTCGAGCTCGAGGCCGAGTTCGCGAAAGAAATCAATCGTGCCTCCGAGGTCTTCGACGACGATTCCTACGTTGTCCATCCGCTTGAGCGCCATGTTTCCAATCTCCTAGGTGGCGCCTAGTCTAACAACGGACGCTTGAGGTGCCCCCAATACCGATGGCCATCCGAGCCCGATTCGCTGTTGTCCACATCATAAGCTTGAATCATGGACCGCCTCAAACCGCCACCCCGTTTTCAAACGGTTCTCTCAGATCAAGCGTGCGGTATGTTTACAACGAACCGCACCGTCATCGCAATTGCGCGCTGCGCGCGGCGAGCGCCACACGTCTCATGAGTTGCAACAAGTGACCAAGTGCAGACGTGTTGCGATTGCGAGCATCGAGCATTCTGCCTAAACTCGTCATCGGGACGATATCATCGGGCTCACGGCCACCCACCGGCCATTTTCCACCTCAGCTGATAAGGAGCGTTTGCCATGAAGACGGACGGCGAAGAACTGATCAGGAAGCGGGCCTATGAACTGTGGGAGAAAGCGGGACGGCCGGAGGGTGACGGCCTGAAGCACTGGTTCGAGGCGGCGGAAGAGATGAAGTCCGCAAGGACCAATCGGGGTGGTGAGCCCGGGAAGGCCGCGCTTCCTGGCGACGCTGTTGTATCTGCAGACGCTTCCGAAGGGAGGAAACCGAGGAAATCCGCAGCGACGAAGCAGAAAGACGATGCAAGGCCGAAGAGGAGCACCGCTTCCAAATCTCGCACCAAGAAGGGCTAACTGGCTGAGCCGTTAGAACGGTTAGATGAGCAGCCTTGCTGCTCGTCCCTGCGCTCGACCTTAGCCTGCCTGCGTCACCCGCTTGTGCGGTGGCTGCTGCGTCGGGACGGCAGCGTACGAATAAAAACCTAACGCCCTCGCTTGCCCTGGCGGTCTTGTCCTGCTTCCCGGTCGGGGCGACAGAAGAGACGTCGTCCCTGGCCTGCCCTCAGATGCCTTGCCCGTTGCCGTGCATGATTTCGGACAAACCATTTTGCGAGAGACTCTTGGCTAAAGTCGCGAGCAGGTCGGTTTGGGATATGATGCCCACGACCTTGCCGTCGCCATCAAGTATGACGACGGCGTGTGTTTTGCCGTCCGTCAGCCGCGGAAGCAGGCCAATCGCAGGGTCGGATGGCTTGGCGGTAGCTGCCGCGGTTATCGGCAGTTTGCTGTCGAGGTCTTCGCCGGCGAGTTCTCTTAGGCCCACTGTGCCCTCCAGCTTCTCATTCTCGTCGAGCACTGGAAGTGTACGGATGTCGTGCTTCAACAAGAGGTATCGTGCATGGTCGGGCGTCGCGTTGCTTGGGACCGTAACCACGTCGCGGGACATGATGTCGGCACAAGTCAGCTCTCCCCTCTGCCTGACAAGCGCTTGCAGTTCGACTTCCCTCAGAAGGGCGTCGATGTCATCCCGGCTGATATCAAGTGTCTCGTTCAAGCGCGCGATTGCCTCATCTATGTCCTCGGAATTGAAACCGACACGAAGCGCAGGTGGAGGATCCGCCGTCTTATGCGTATTCGCCGGCGCAGCTGCCGGTCGGTGAGGATATTGGCGGCGAGCCAACCGATGAAACACCACGCCCAATGCGACGAGGATCAAGGAGTTGATAGCCACCGGTATGAATGGGAACCAAAAACCTGCGCGTGCGACCGCAGCTCCACCGATTACGGCCGTCAGCGCGGAGGCGCCTCCCGGCGGATGAAGTGACCGCGTGAGCGACATCGCAAGGATCGCCAGAGCGACTGCAAGGCCGATGGCAAGCATTTGGTCCTTCACAAAATAGCTCACGGTGACGCCGATCAGGGCGGAAATCGTGTTCCCGCCGATGATAGACCAGGGCTGCGCAAGCGGACTGGCCGGAACGGCAAAGAGCAAGACCGCCGAGGCGCCGATGGGGGCAACGATCAACGGCAGCTGGGGATCGTCGCCGAACACAAAACCGCAGACCAGACCGGTGAGACAAATCCCGATCAATGCCCCAAGGCAGCCGATCAAGCGCTCTTTTAGCGTTGCACCCGCCAGGATCGGCGAGAACAGCTTAAACTTGGGCACATAGCCTGATTTCTGGTGGGGCGGAGGCGGGACAATCATTCAGAGCGTCAAAATGCAGTTGCTTATTTTTCGAGGCTTATGTGCCTATAAAAAGGGCGAGGCAATAGCGTGAACGGAATTCTATGTCGCGCGGTCGCCATTTCGGAAATTTTCTGGCCATGACCGGGTGTGATGAGGGAAGCGCGATGATTTCGGGCGTTCTCCTGAGCATGGAAATTGGCACGAAAATTGCACTTCCCTAGTCGACAACAGTCGGTATGGGTGCAGCTTGGACTTCTTCGACTTTTCCTCCGCGCTGATTTGGCTTGCTCTGGGACTGAGCGGCCCGGCGTTTCTCACGGCTTTTGCAGATGGAGTCAATGATTGGAAATCCGCCGTCGAAACGACGGTCGGAACTTCGGTTTTTGTCGGAGCCTTGGGCCTGTACCTCTCTGCCGGTGCCACTTTTGCTGCCGCGCTTGCTTCCCTTGCGGCACTCGCCGTCGCCGCGAGCTTTCGCGGGAAGAGCCAGAGGCTGCCGATGTTAGCTGCCTCGATTCTCTGCCTGAGCTTCTATGTGTGAAGGCCTCATTCTCATTTTGGCCCCCGGCTGCGAAGGTGGGAATCAGGGCATCGAAGCTACGTCGACATAAAAAGCGTTCCTATCGGTGGTCACGGATGATGAACGAACCACCCTCTCTTGCGAGGTGTGATCAGACCAGCCCGAGATCCTCGTAGCTCGCGTGCAGGGCCCAGTCGGCGGAGCAGAAGCGGTCCTTGGCGAAATTGTGCTGGTGCCAATAGGGATAGATGTAGGGCGGGCGGCTGACCCGGTTCAGTCGTTCCAGTTCTTCTCGCGAAAGCTTGAGATCGACTGCGCCGATATTGTCCCTGAACTGCTGCTCGCTCAGTCCGCCAACGACGAGCGTTGCGATGCCTGGCCGGGTCAGTGTCCAGGCAAGATTGACTTGGGCGACGCTCACGCCGCGCTCCGTGGCGATTTCTTCAAGCACGTCAATGATGTTCCACAGGCGCTCCTGATCGCGGATTGGCGGTTCCGTCCAGCCGGCCGCCTGCCGCGAATCCGCCGGCGCCTTGTCGCGGCCGAAGGCACCCGAGAGCAGGCCGGCGGCGAGCGGGCTCCAGACCATTACGCCGAGGCCCTGGTCGACGGAGATCGGCAACAGCTCGTATTCGGCTTCGCGCGCCTCGAGCGTGTAGTGGATCTGCTGCGTAACGAAGCGCGGCAGATTTTTCATTTCGGCGACGCCGAGCGCCTTCATAATGTGCCAGCCCGAATAATTGGAGCAGCCGATGTATCGGATCTTGCCCTGCCGCATCAGCATGTCGAGGGCGGAGAGCATCTCCTCGACCGGCGTCAGGCCGTCCCATTCGTGCATGAAATAGACATCGATGTGGTCTGTCCTGAGGCGTTTGAGGCTCTTCTCGCATTCGCGGATGAGGTGGTAGCGGGAAACGCCCTCGTCGTTCGGACCATCGCCGATCCGCATGCGCGCCTTTGAGGAGATCAGCACGCGGTCTCGTTTGCTCTCGAGTGCCTCGCCAAGGATCTCCTCGGAGCGGCCGAGCGAATACATGTTGGCCGTGTCAAAGAGGTTCACGCCGCTATCGATGCAGACATCGATGAGCCGCCGGGCATCCTTCACGTCCTGGTTTGCGACCTTAGCGAAGGCGCCCACGCCGCCGAAGGAGAAGGTTCCCATGGTGATGGCTGAAACCTTGAGGCCGGACCGGCCGAGTGTCCTGTATTCCATTGTTCACTCCCGTCAATGAATGCAAGCCGAGGACGCCGAGGCGCCCTTAGAAGATGTCAACTGCTTGGCGACATGGGCCACGCCAAGCTCCGGGCTGGTCAGGAACGGCACGGGCGTTTCATCGCCGCGGTCGGCAAGTGCCGCGGCCATCGACGCCTGGGCAAGAACGACGAGATCGACGGACTCCGCCAGCGACCGGTAGCCCTCCATCACCCGCAGGTCATGCACCTCTCGGTCGCCGGCGGCGAGCCGCTCGAAGGCGCCGTCGCACAGCATCGGCACGACCGTGCAGTCCTTCCCGGCGGCGTCGGCGCAGTGCTGCAACAGCGCACTTGTCGGGGCCAGGGTCGTGGGGACCCTCGCCAGCACGCCGATGCGTCGGGCGCGCTCCACGGCCGCCTCGGCCATGCCTTGATCGATGCGGAAGAGCGGCACGGACGAGAGTGGCCGAATAAGATCCACCGCGCCGCCAAGCGTCGAGCATGTGACAACGATCGCATCCGCGCCAGCGTCGGCGGCGGAGAAGACGTAACTGCCGAGCCGCTGCATCGTCTTCTGCGAAAGCACGCCCTCACGCACGGTGTTGGCGAGCAGGCTCTCATCGACGATGTTGAAGCTCGTCCAGTCAGGAAAGGAACGCGTGACCAGCGGCCGAAACCGGGCCACGAGATCGGGCACCGTGTGTATCAGGGCCAGCGACGGCATCGCAAGTTCCTCCCATGGCAGGCTAAAAAGCTAGTTTGGCGTTTAATCTGCGGGCAGCTTCGCCGTCGAGGTCTTGCCCGACCGCCGTCCCCTCGGCTGGTTTTCTCCGCGCGAGTCGCTCGCGCGCAAGACAAGGTCAGCGCCCACCAGGATCTTCACCGACGGTTGCGGCTCGGAAGCATTGATCAGGTCGTCCAGAACGGTCACGGCCAGGTAGCCGATCTTGCGCTTGGAAACCTCGATGGTTGTCAATGACGGTTCCATCGTCGCGCTCTGCGGCAGATTATCGAAGCCGATGACGGAGACATCGTCGGGAATGCGGATGCCGTATTCCTTGAGCGCCCGTATGAAGCCATAGGCGATGATGTCGTTGGTGCAGAAGTAGCATTCGGCGAGCTCAATGCCGGAGTGCAGGAGCGCGCGCGTATCGGCATAGGCGCCGTCATAGGTCGACTCTACCGAGATGACGTCTTCCTCGCGCGGCTTCAGGCCGAGGCGCGCCATGTTCTTGAAGAAGGCGTCCCGCCGCAGCCTGAAGTTGGTGGTATCGACATGGCTCGCCACGAAGCCGATTCGCTTGAACCCCTGCCGCTGGAATCGCGACAGCACCTTATAGACCGCGTCCTCATTGTTCATGTCGACGAAGTTGGCGTCGATCACGTCGTAGAAGGTATCGATGAAGACCGTCGGCAGCCCCAGGCCCTGTATCAGGCGTATATCCGCCTCGGTAAGCTCGGTGCCGAGCGCAACGACGCCGCTGATCGGGGCTCCGGCCAGCGATTCGGCGACGGAGCTGATGGGTTGGCCTTCGAAACTGACGACCTCCAGCGTGTAGTTCCGGCGCGTCGCCTCCGCCGACATGCCGTCGATGTAGTCGGAGATGAAGACACTGTGGTCGCGATTGACCGTATGGCCGTGTTTCGCAATTTTCAGGAACCGCAAAGTTTCCCCAGGCTCGGAACTGCTCTTGGTCGCGCGTGGGACGTAATTCAGGTTGGCGACCGCCTCCAGCACGCGCGCTCGCGTGACGCCGGAAATATCCCCCTTTCCGTTCAGCACGAGGGAGACCGTGGCCGGCGAAACGCCTGCGGCGTCGGCAATGTCCCGGATCGTCAGAGTCTTCTTTTCCTTCATGCGCGCCTGTCCGGATTCCCCAATTTTTGTGCTGCGAAGGCGAAGCGTTTAGTAAACAGATCTCCGACCTGATTTGGAGGCGTAGGACAAAAGACGCGCTTCCGCAACCAAATTTCGTTGAAATCAGCTTGCAGACGGCAATCGGCTTTGATAACCAGTTTAGTAAAGCATACGGCAGTTTACTAAACATGGGAGGAGACCATGCAGAAGACTGGCGGGCAGCTGGTCATGCTCGTTGCCATCAATTGCGTGCTGCTGGTCCTTGGCGCTGTCATATCTGGCGGCTCCTTCCTGTCGCTGTTCAATCTCCAGTCGATGGCGAGCCAGCTGCCGGAAATCGGCCTTCTTGCGATCGGTGTCATGCTCGCCATGTGCGCCGGCAATGGCGGCATCGACCTCTCGGGTATTGCGCTTGCGAACCTCTCCGGCGTCCTCTCCGCGGTGATCGTCTCCTCGTTCCTGTCGAGCGGCGAAAGCGATTTGGCTTTCAGCCTGGCCTTCATCGGCGGCGCCTTGGCGATTGGGCTTTCCGGCGGCGTGATCAACGGGCTGCTGATCTCGAAACTCAACATCACGCCGATCCTTTGCACGCTCGGCACGCAGATGGCGTTCATGGGCCTCGCGGTCGTCGTCTCCGGCGGTAAGGCCGTGATGGTCGGCAGCCCGGCGCTCTTGTCCAGCATCGGCAACGACATGTTCCTGGAAGTCCCGATCAGCTTCCTGGTCTTCGTCGTCGTGGCGGGGTTGGTCGCAGCCGCGCTGAAGTTCACGCCCTATGGGCTCTGGCTGATGCTGATGGGCACCAATCCGAAGGCAGCAGTTTATGCCGGCTTTCCGAGGAACGGCGTGCTGGTGGCGACCTATGCGATCAGCGGCACGCTGTCGGGTCTGGCGGGCGTCATCATCGCCGCACGCAACGTCAATGTTAAGTTCGACTACGGCAGCTCCTACCTGCTGATCGCGATCCTGATCGCCGTCATGGCCGGCGTGAAGCCTGAAGGCGGCTACGGTCGTGTGATCTGTGTGGTGCTGAGCGCCGTGGCGCTGCAGCTTATGTCGAGCCTTCTGAACTTCGGCGGCCTGTCCAACTTCGTGCGTGATTTCGCCTGGGGGCTGCTGCTGCTCACTTTCCTTGCCGTCGGTCGCTATGACCTGACCGGCTTCCTATTCCCTGGCAATCGCCAAGCGGTTTCTTTGGCGCCGCGCCCTCACGCGCCGAAGCAAGACAACTGAGGGAAACTTGTCGTGGAGGAAAACATGAAGTCACTTTCGAAGAAGATGCTCGCAGGCACGGCTGTCGCCGCCGCGATGCTCGCCGGTTCCGCAGGCGCCCTCGTGGCGCAGGAAAAGCCGGTCATCGCGACCGTCGTGAAGATCAGTGGCATTCCGTGGTTCGACCGCATGAACACGGGCGTCGATGCTTTCGCCGAGGCTAACCCGGACGTGGACGCCAGCCAGAGCGGCCCGGCAACCGCCGATTCCGCCCAGCAGCTCCAGATCATTCAGGACCTCGTCGCCAAGGGCGTCAACGCGCTGGCAGTCGTTCCGATGGATCCGGCCGTTCTCGAAGGCACCTTCAAGCGCGCAATGGAGCGCGGCATCGTCGTCGTGACCCATGAAGCCGACAATCAGACGAACACCCACGCGGATGTCGAGGCGTTCGACAATTCCGATTATGGCGCTGCGCTGAACGAGCGCCTGGCCGAGTGCATGGGCAAGGAAGGCAAGTGGACCACCTTCGTCGGTTCGCTCGGCAGCCGCACCCACATGCAGTGGGTTGGCGCCGGCGAGGAGAACGCCAAGAAATATCTGGGCATGGAACTCGTCGATCCCAACAACGAGTCCTTCGACGATGCGAACGGCACCTATGAGAAGGCCAAGGAGATCCTGCGCAAGCACCCGGACATCAAGGGCTTCCAGACGTCGGCCGGCAACGACGTGCTCGGCGTCGGGCGCGCCATCGACGAAGCCGGCCTGACAGGCAAGGTATGCCTGGTCGGTACCGGTCTGCCCAATCCTTCCGCTGACCTGCTCGAGTCTGGTGCTATCACCGCCATCGGCTTCTGGGATCCGCAAAAGGCCGGCATGGCAATGAACGCCGTTGCCAAGCTCCTGCTCGAGAAGAAGGAAGTCACGAACGGCATGGATCTCGGCGTCGAGGGTTACAACAAGGTGACCGTGAAGAAGGGAGCGGGCGAGGGCGTGCTGATCGTCGGCAACGGCATGGTTCTCGCCGACAAGGCCACCTACAAGGAACACCTTTTCTGATCGCTCTCCCAAGCCGGCCGGGGGGGTACCAAGGGGCTCCCCGGCCGTTAACCGCCGCGCCCGGCGCGGTCGTTGGCAATTCACGAAGGATCGCGACGTGTTGGCAAGAGCAACGAGCGAGCAAGGCTTAGGCCGGTTTCTAGAACTCCGGAACATCCAGAAATGGTTTGGCGGTGTGCATGCCCTGCGCGGCATCGACCTCACGCTTCAGCTTGGCGAGGCCTATCACCTCCTGGGCGAGAACGGCTGCGGCAAGAGCACGGTCATCAAGATCATGTCCGGGGCGCTCGAACCGAGCGCGGGCGAGATCGTGCTGGACGGCCAGGCCTTCGCTGCGCTCACCCCGATCCAGTCGCTGGCCGCAGGGATCGAGACCGTCTACCAGGATCTCTCGCTTCTGCCGAACCTGACCGTCGCCGAGAATGTGGCCCTGAATGAGCAACTCGTCGGCGCCAATGGCCGGCTGGCGCGCCTCTTCGACCGCTCACGTCTCAGGCAGACTGCCGAGAAGGCGCTTGCCACCGTCGGTTTGCCGACCGACCGCACGTTCCTCAACACCACCGTTGCCGATCTGCCGCTGGCGGCTCGCCAGCTCGTGGCGATCGCCCGCGCCATCGCCACCCGCGCCAAGCTGGTGATCATGGACGAGCCGACCACCTCGCTCACCCGGCGCGAGGTCGACAACCTGATCCGCGTCGTCGAACGGCTGCGTTCGGAGAACGTCGCGGTGCTGTTCGTCACCCACAAGCTGGACGAGTGCTATCGCATCGGCGGCCATGCCATCGTGTTCCGCGACGGCCAATGTGTCGCGCAGGGGCCGATCAAAGATTATAGCAAGAGGCAGCTTGCGGAGCTGATGACGGGGCGTGTCATCGACTCCGAGCGCTACCGGACGGGCAAGCCTAAGGCGACGGAGCTTCTGAAGGTCAGCCGACTAACTGCCCCAGGCGTGCAGGAGGTCAGCTTCGATGTCCGGCACGGTGAAATTCTCGGCATCACCGGCCTCGCGGACTCGGGACGCAACGAACTTGCCATGGCGATCGCCGGCGTCGAGCCCGCGGATTCGGGCACGATCACGCTGGACGGGCGGGCCGTCTCCATCCGTCGTCCCGCTGACGCGATTCAGCATGGGATCGGTTATGTGCCCGAGGACCGCCTTGCCGAAGGCCTGTTTCTCGACAAGTCGATCTTCGAGAACGAGATCGCGCTGATCATCACCAGGCTCAGCAATGCGCTCGGCATCGTCGACAAAGACGAGGGCCGCGCGATCGCTGCCCGTCTTTCCGAGGAAATGCGCCTCAACACCAAAAACCTCGACCTTCCGGTGGGTGCGCTCTCCGGCGGCAACCAGCAGCGCGTTCTGATCGGCCGCTGGCTCAGCATCGCACCCAAGCTGCTCGTCCTGCATGGGCCGACGGTCGGTGTGGACGTTGGGTCGAAGGACACGATCTATCGCGCCATCCAATCGCTCGCCGAAGCCGGGATGGGCCTGATCATCGTCAGCGACGATCTGCCGGAGCTCATCCAGAACGCGGATCGCATCCTAGTCATGAACAGCGGACGCGTCGTCGCCGAGTTCGACGCGGAGCAGGGGAGCGAGGACCAGCTCTACCGGGCAATGCTGACTTCGAAGATGGAGACTGTTCAATGAGTGCTTCACGGATCGAGGAGCTTCAGGAGAGCGCCTCTGAGACCCGGTCCTTCAGCCTAAGAGACCTGATCCGCAGGCGGCCGGAATCGATCACCTTTGCGCTTTTGGTGGCGATTTGCGTGATCGTTGCGGTAATCAATCCCGCTTTCCTTCAGCCTTCGACGCTGATCGACATCGGCCGCGCGAGCGTGGTGATGGGTCTCTTCGCCCTCGGCGTGTTCATCATCCTGGCGGCAGGCGGCATCGACGTGTCGTTCACGGCGATCGCAGCCTTCACCATGTATTCGCTGACGGTGCTAGTGCTGAACTACTTCCCCGCCATGCCGATTGTCCTCATCCTGCTCGTCGCTATCCTGGGCGGCATGCTTCTCGGCATCGTCAACGGCCTCCTGGTGCATCATCTGAAGGTACCGTCGCTGATCGTGACGATCGGCACGCAATATCTGTTCCGCGGTTTTCTGCTCTCCTTCATCGGCACGGTCTGGATCATGTCGCTGCCGCCGCAGATGGGTGCGTTCGGCCGCATGCCGCTCTTCCAGTTCGAATCCGCGAATGGCGCCGTAGTCACGCTCCCATTCTACTTTCTGGTCCTTCCCCTTGCGGCCTTGGTCACATGGTGGATCCTGAACCGGACACTGATGGGTCGCGCGATTTTCGCCGTCGGCGGAAACGCCAACGTCGCCAGCCGCCTCGGCTACAATCTGCGCACCGTCCAGATCTTCCTGTTCGGCTATGCCGGAGCGCTGGCAGGGCTCGCTGGCATCATCCATGTCTGTGCCAACCGGCAGGCAAACCCCTTCGATCTGGTTGGCACCGAAATCAACGTGATCGCAGCCGTCGTTCTTGGCGGTGCGCGGATCACCGGCGGCACGGGCACCGTGCTTGGCACGCTTCTCGGCGTGCTTCTGATCGTCGTCATCAACAGCGTGCTCGTGATGGTGGGAATTCCGAGCACGTGGCAGCGGCTCGTCGTGGGCATTTTCATCCTGCTCGCCGCGGCCTTCTTCGTCACCCGCCAGCGCAAGAAATAAGCCCCTACCCAGAGAGGAATCCATGAAGAAGTTTCTGAACGATCCGGTCAATTTCGTCGACGAGATGCTGGAGGGCATCTACGGCGCGCACAAGGAGCTGACCTATGTCGCCGATGACAAGCGCTGCATGGTGACGGCGAAGCCGCGGGCCGGCAAGGTCGGGATCGCGACCGGCGGCGGCTCCGGCCATCTTCCGCTCTTTCTCGGCTATGTCGGCGATGGCATGCTCGACGGTGCGGCGGTCGGTGGCGTCTTCCAGTCGCCGAGTGCCGAGCAGATGTATCAGGTCACCAAGCACATCGACCAGGGCGCCGGCGTCCTTTACATCTACGGCAATTACAGCGGCGACATCATCAATTTCGACATGGCTGCCGAACTTGCCGATCTCGATGGCATTCAGGTGAAGCAGGTGGTCGGCAATGACGACGTGGCCTCTTCGATCGTGGGCGAGGAGCACAAGCGCCGCGGCGTCGCCGGCATCTTCTTCGTTTACAAGGCGGCGGGCGCGGCCGCGGCCGAGGGCCTGTCGCTCGACGACGTGATCCGGATTGCCGACAAGGCGCGCTCGAGAACCCGGACCATGGGCGTCGCGCTCTCGAGTTGCGTCGTGCCGGAGATCGGGCATGCCACGTTCTCGATCGGAGAGGACGAGATGGAAATCGGCATGGGCATCCATGGCGAGCCCGGCATCAGCCGCAAGAAGCTGGCGCCCGCCGACCGGGTCATTGACGAGATGATGGAGCGCATATTCGCCGAGCAGGACTACAAGCGGGGCGACGACGTCGCCGTGCTTGTCAACGGCCTCGGCGGCACGCCGATGGAGGAGCTCTACATCCTGTTCCGTCGCGTCTCTCAGCTTCTCGGGGAGCGTGGCGTCAAGGCGAAGCATGTTTGGGTCGGCGAGTTTGCCACCTCCATGGAGATGGCCGGTGCTTCGGTTTCGGTGCTGCATCTTGACGAAGAGCTCGACCGGCTCGTCGCGGCGCCCGCCAATACCCCGTTCTTCAAGCACGTTTAATCCTGAGGCCACACCATGGACGCGATAAAGGCTTCCGACCTGATCCGGCTTTTCGAAACCTGGAAGGCGCTTTTCGTAGAACAGCGTGACTTCCTCATCTCGCTCGATGGCAAGGTGGGCGACAGCGACCTCGGCATCACCATGAGCAAATCGTTCGCCGCGGCCGCCGAGGCGGTTGCGGCCGAGGGCGAGGCGGCAGGAATTTCCAAGTTGTTGCGCACCGCCGGAGCGACGATGGCCCGCACCGCGCCCTCCACGATGGGAACACTGACTGCGACCGGCTTCCTGCGCGCGAGCAAAGCGACCGAAGGCGCGGAGGTGTTGGGGACGGCCGAGGTTGCCGGTTTTTGGCGGGCGTTCCGCGACGGCGTCGCGGAGCGAGGCAAGGCCAAGCTCGGCGACAAAACGCTGCTGGACGTGCTGGACCCGATTGCCGTAACGCTCGAGGCGCAGGCCGAACGCGGCGCGTCGCTCGCCGAAGCGCTGGCTGCTACCTCCGCCGCGGCCGCGCAGGCGCTTCAATCAACCAAGTCGATGCTCGCGCAACACGGTAAGGCTGCTGCTTTCCAGGAAAAAACGATCGGCCTGCAGGATGCGGGAGCAACCGTCGGCTATTTCCTGATCAGAAGCATGGCCGATTTTGTTGGATAGCTCCTCGGTTACGCAACGCGGGCAGCTATCCTCATCGTAGCCGCCTGCCATTGACGTCGAAGACGAGCGCTGAGGCGGGGTCGAAGCGGGCGGCGATGCGGTCGCCGGACTTCAGCCCGCGGCCGCTTTTCGTTTCGATGACGACGAGGTCGCCCTTGCCATGGCGGGCATAGGCGAAGGTCTCGCCGCCGAGATGTTCGAGCATGTCGATCGCGACATCGAGGGTCGCCGCCCCAGTCTCGTTGAAGTGCTCCGGGCGGATGCCGATGATTACCGGAGTTCCGGGCGCCGCCGCCTTCAGTTGCACCGGGATTTTCGCGTCTGCGTGGTCCGGCAAGCACACACAAGGCTGCCCTCCCTCGCCGGGCTCGACCACACCCTTGAGGAAGTTCATCTTCGGCGAGCCGATGAAGCCGGCGACGAAGAGATTGGCCGGATCGTCGTAAAGTTCGAGCGGCGAGCCGACCTGCTCGACAACCCCGCCGCGCATGACCACGATCTTGTCAGCAAGCGTCATCGCCTCGACCTGATCGTGGGTGACGTAGACGATCGTGGCGGCGAGCGTCTTGTGGAGCCGCGCGATCTCGATGCGCATATGCACGCGGAGCTCCGCATCGAGATTGGAAAGCGGTTCGTCGAAAAGGAAGATCTTCGGGTGCCTGACGATCGCCCGACCGATCGCCACGCGCTGGCGCTGGCCGCCGGAAAGCTGCTTCGGCTTCCGGTCGAGCAACGGGTCCAGTTCGAGGATTTTTGCCGCCTCGCCGACGCGACGTTCGATCTCCGCCTTGGCGACGCCGGCGAAGCGCAGCGCAAAGCCCATGTTCTCGCGCACGGTCATATGCGGATAGAGCGCATAGGACTGGAAAACCATGGCGATGCCGCGCTTAGACGGATCGACATCGTTCATTCGCTCGCCGTCGATGGTGAGATCGCCGGAAGTGATCTCCTCGAGACCGGCGATCATGCGCAGAAGGGTCGACTTGCCGCAGCCGGACGGTCCGACGAAGACGACGAACTCGCCGGATTTTATGTCGAGATCGACGCCTTTGATGACCTCCAGACTGCCGTAGGATTTGCAGATGCGGCTCAGTTGCAGGTCGCTCATGCGCTCGCGGCTCCCTCGACGGAGAGCTCCACCTTTGCCGAGCCGAGCCGTGACGAAGTGACGGTCACGACAACGTCGCCCGTGGCCCCCGTCGATTCCAGCCAGAAGCCGGTCGAACCTCCCTGGAAGACAATCCGGCCCGGGCCGATGAGCCGCGCCGGCCCGTCAACAGCAATGTCGACCGCGTCGTTGAGGAAGGGCAAGATGTTGCCGACCTGATCCAGCGCGCGGACGGTCACCCGCACACTGTCGCGGCCCTCGGCATGGAGTGTCCTGCTATCGGCCCTGACCTCCAGCGTCGTGGGAACAGGATCGGCAACCATGTGCAGAGTGACGACGGGCTTGCCGGCGATGAAACCAGTAAACGCTGCATCCTCCCATTTCATGCCCCAGACACCGAGCTCGTCCTTGGTGAAGTGGCGATGGTCGATGATAACAGGGGCGTGCGGCAGATGGGGGAAGTTCTGGCGGTCGGGTCCGACGCGTTTTGTGAGCGAGCCGTATCTCAGTTCGATCTCGTCGCAATTTGTGAGCACGATCAAGGGCAGCACGCCGCCGATGTTGCGCTCGCCGCGCGCCCAAAAGGTGACGGGCTTCATCACCACTTCCTCCGACGGATCGCATTGGCTGGCATAGACGTAAGCCGCGAACTTGGGCTCGCGGAACATGTCCAAGACGCCGTGATAGCAGATGCGGTCGCCGGAGCCGAAGTCCTTGTGGGTGTTGTAATCGAACATGCACCAGCCTATCGCCCCGGAAATGCCCGGGTCGCTGTGGGCGGCGTTCAACACTTCGAGGTGCCGCCGCACATGCTCGGCCTGCCGCTGCTCCTGATCGTAGATCTTCGTCGGGTACATGTGGCCGCCGAACTCGGTGATGAGATAGGGCACCTTGCGATCGAGGCCGGTGCATTCCTGTTGCGGCCGAAGCGCCGTGCGCGGCCGGTTCGCCCCCGGCAGTTCCTCGTTGCCGAGGATGAAGTCGTTCATCGTGTAGACGTCTTCCAAGAATTCGCTGTCGGTGATGTAGCGCACGCCGCCGGTCTGCCGCGTCGGGTCGAGTTCGCGCGCCAGCCGATTGGTCTCGACGTAGAAGTCGTGTGAATCCTGCGACTCGTTGATGCGTACGCCCCAGATGACGATCGACGGGTGGTTCCAGTCGCGCTCGATCATCCGGCGAACGTTCTGGATCGCCTCCTGTTTCCACGCCTCGCCGCCGATGTGCTGCCAGCCCGGAATCTCCTCGAAGACCAAGAGGCCGATCCGGTCGCAATGGTCGAGGAACCATTTCGACTGCGGGTAATGCGAGGTGCGGACGAGGTTGCAATGGAGCGTGTGCTTGAGGATCTCCGCGTCGCGTTCCTGGGCGCTGCGGCCCATGGCATAGCCGACATAGGGGAAGGACTGGTGGCGGTTGAGACCACGGATCTTGAGCGAGCGGCCATTCAGCCGGAAGCCGTCGGTCGTGAACTCCGCCGTGCGGAAGCCGAAATGCGAGGAAAGCAAGTCGCGGCCGTGATCTGTCCTGAGCTGCACCTCGATCTGGTGGAGCACCGGATTGTCGATATCCCAGAGCGAAAGACCCCTGAGGCCGGTCATTTCGAGGGTGACGCTTTCTCCGCGGGTCTCGCCGACCGCCTCAGCCAGGAGTTCGCCTTCCGCGTCTTTCAAGAGTGCCGTCACCGTTCCGGAGAAGCCGAGCCCTTGCGGATTGGAAAGATCGCAGCGGGCGGTGACCGATTTCGTCTCGGCGAGCACGTCATGGGTCTCGATCTTGATATTGGCGATCGACACCGCGTCGGTGATCTTCAGCCAGACATCGCGATAGATGCCGGCATAGGTGAGATAGTCGATCCGGCCGCCGAAGGGCGGGATCTCAGGATTCTCGCTGCCGTCGATCTTGACGGTTATCAGGTTGTCGCCCTGCCGGAGCTTGCCCGTCAGCCGCGCCTCGAACGGCGTGTAGCCGTCCTTGTGGGCGATGATCTCCTCGCCGTTGAGATATACGACGGCATCCGCCATGGCGGCATCGAAGACGAGCGAGACTTCGCGCCCCGCGAAGTCCGCGCGCCAGGGCAGCACCTTCTGATAGGTGAAGGCGCGCTGATAGGATGTCTCGTCGAAATAGTTGAACGGCAGCTCGACGGCATTGTGCGGCAGGCTGACGGTCCTTCCAGCCAGTGGTTTGCCGGCTTCGGCAGCCGCGAAGCCCGCGGAAAAGGTCCATGAATCGTTGAAGGAAGTAACAGAGCGCATCATCATTCCTATTTGACTGAGCCCAGCATGCCCTGGACGAACTGACGTTGCATGAAGAAGAACACGGCAAGGGTCGGAAGCGTTGCCAGAATGGTTCCGACCATGACGACGCCGTAATCCGGGTAATAGGCGGAGGCGAGCGAGGAGATGACCAGCGTGATCGTCTTCGTGTCGTTCGACTGCAGCACGATCAGCGGCCATAGATAGTTGTTCCACGCCGTCATGAAGACGATGATGAAGGCCGCCGCATAGGTGGAGCGCATCACCGGCACGTAGATAAAAAGAAAAATCTGCCATTCCTTGAGGCCGTCGACCTTCGCGGCGTCGCGCAGTTCCGACGGAAACGCCTTGGTGCATTGGCGGAAATAGAAGACGACGAAGGCCGAGCCGATAGTCGGCAGCACGACCGCGATGTGCGTGTTGATGAGGCCTGCCTTGCCCATCATGATGAAGAGCGGGATCATCAGCGCCGCGAACGGGATCATCAGCGTCAAGAGCATGGCGCGATAGAGACGCTCGCGGTGGCGCGAGCGGAATATCTCGAAACCATAGCCGGCGAGCGACGAGACGGCGAGCGTCAGCACTGTCGACAGGATCGCGATCTTTGCGGAATTCCAGAAGACCAGCGGCGCGTTCACCTGGGTGAAGAAGGTGCTGACATTGGTTGCCAGTGCTGCGCCCGGCAGCACTCTGCCTTTGATGATATCGATCGACGAATTGGTGGCGCCGAGTGCCATCCAGAAGAAGGGGAAGACGGAGAGAAAGGCCATCAGCCCCAGGAAACCGTAGGTGAGAAGTCCGCCAGCGGCGCGTCCGATGCCGTTCGTCATTTGTCGCGCTCCCGTGCTGCAAAGAATTGCAGGAAGGCGAGAAGCGCGACGAGCACGACGATGACATAGGAGACGGTCGCCGCGTAGCCGAAATTCGGCATGAACCGGAAGGTGAGATTGTAGATGTAGAGCGACAGCGTCAGCGTCGCATTGGACGGTCCGCCCCGGCCTTCGGTGAGATTGTAGACCTCGTCGAAGAGCTGCAGCGTGCCGATCGTCGAGATCACTGTCGTGAAGAGGATGACCGGTTTCAGGAGCGGGATGGTGATGTGGGTGAAGCGTGCCCAGGCAGGGACGCCGTCGATGCGCGCCACCTCGTATATCGACCTGTCGATGTTTTGGAGCGCCGCGAGATAGAAGATCATATTGTAGCCGGTCCAGCGCCAGGTGATGGCGATGATGACGAGCACCTTCGCCCAGAAGGGATGGGTCAGCCACGGAATGGGCGACGAAATCACCCCGATCGCTGCGAGCGTCGAATTGACGACGCCGTCGGGGGCGAACATGCCCTTGAACAGCACCGAATAGGCGACCAGTGAGGTGACGCAGGGCAGGAAGATCGCGGTGCGAAACAGCCCGCGCCCGAAGATCCGTGGATTGTTGAGGATCGACGCCAGAATCAGCGCCAAAACGATCATGATTGGCACCTGCACGACGAAATAGGTCATCGTGTTGGTGAGCGCCTTGATGAAAACCGGGTCGTTCCAGAGGCGGACGATGTTCGCGAAGCCGGCGAACTTCATCATCATGCCGCGGCCGGACTGGAAGGACATCCAGAGCGACCAGACGATCGGATAGATCATGAAAAGGCCGATCAGCCCCAGTACCGGGGCGACGAAGAGCCAGCCATTGATGTCGTAGTAGCGGCCGATGCTGCCGCGGCGCGCGTGAACCATCGTCATCCTCGTGGGAAGGAACGGAAACCTATCGGCCGCCCATCGAATTGCGGCCGGAAGGTGGGCGGTTGTCCGCCCATCTTCCTCGTCGGGTCACTGGATCTGCGCACTGACCTCGGCGTCGATCGCCTTGAGGATGTCGTCGACCGGCGTTCCCTGCGTTAGCGCCGGGAGCTGTGCCGTGACGGCGGTATCCGCCTCATTGGTGAAGATGCCGTAGTTCACCGAGGGCACCTTCGCCAGCCAATCAGAGAAGTTCTGCCAGACCTTCTCGCCGCCGAAGAAGGGATCGGCCTGCTCGTAAGCCGCTCCGCCGCGCGCGGCGAGCAGCGAGCCGACGGCGCCGCGCTCCTGCAGGATCTTCTGGTAGAAGTCGATGTCCTTGCCGTAGATCTCGTTCAGGAAATCGATCGCCTCGGCTTTCTCCGCCGAGCTTTCAAGCACATACCAGCTCGACCCGCCGAGGTTCGAGGCATGCGTCGCGCCATCGATCGAAAGCTTCGGAATGGGTGCGACGCCCCATTTGCCGGCCTGATCCGGCTGCGCCTTGACAGTGCCGGTGATCCAGACACCGGTGACGACTGCCGCCACATCGCCGGAGGTGAAGGTTCCGACCCAGTCGGACCAGCCAGCCGCCGGCTTGTAGATATTGGTCGACATGATCTTGCCGACGGTCTCGAGCGCCGCCTTCAGCGCCGGGTTGCCGGTGACGTTGGTCTTGCCCTCCTTGTCGAAATACCACTGTCCCGCCGACTGCATGATGATGCGGACGAGGCCGGCATCATTGGGATCGAGCCCCATCATCTTCTTGCCGGTTTTTTCCTCGACCTGCTGGCCGATCTCGATGAAACGGTCCCAGGTGAGGTTCTGCATGTCCTCCGGCTTGAAGCCGGCCTGTTCGAGGTAATCCTTGCGGTAATAGAGGCCGGTAACGCCCGAATCGAACGGCATGCCATAGACCTGGCCGTCAATGGTCATCACCTCGACCTTGTAGGGGGCGAAGCCGGAATAATCGACCGTGCCGGAGAGGGGCGCAAAGGCGCCGGGGAAGGATTGGAGATATTTCTGCGCGCCGTAGTCCTCGATCAGAACAATGTCGGGCAGCGCCTCGGCGGTGCCGGAGGCAAGACCCGTCTGAAGCTTCTGCTCGACGTCAGTCTTGGCGAAATCGACGACGTTGAAGGTGACGTCGGGATGAGTCTTCGTGTAGCGGGCGCCGGCCTCCTTCATGATCGCGACATTGAAGTTCGGATCCCAGCACCAGATGGTGATTTCCTTTGCCTCCGCGGCGCTCACCGCTAGGAAGCTCACGCTCGCCAGCGCAAGGCCGGCAATCCGTGGCAGATAGGCACGGGCCAGATTGTCCATTGTTTCCTCCCGGAATCTCGTGTTCCCCGAGACAGTCCTCCCTGTCTCGGCGCGGAGTATTTCTCAAAATCGGGAAGGAGGCAATATTTTCAGTAAATTTTTACTTCGGTTTTCACTCAGCCGCGGCGGCGGCAGGTGCGGGCGTGCTGCCGCGCCAGATGATCTCGGTTCCGAGAACCACCTTTTTGGCGATCTCGCGCCCGGAAAGGCGCTCAAGAAGCAGGTCGACCGCCGTCTCGCCGATCAATTCCGCTGGGATCTTCACTGTGGACAGCGGAGGACCCAGAAACTGGGCGACGGGAATGTCGTTGAAACTCGCGACCGCGACGTCCTGCGGGATCCGGAGGCCCATCTCGTGGATCGCCCTGTAGGCGCCAAGGGCCATGTTGTCGTTGCAGGTGATCAGGACTGTCGGTGGATTGGGCTTCGTCAGCATCGCCTTGGCGAGCGTATAGCCGCTGTCTGGTGTCATTCGCTCGACCATGCACAATTCCGGATCATAGAGCCCGGCTTTGCTCATCCAGTCGATGTAGGTGCGGCAGCGACGTTCCGCATGGATGTTGTCGGGGCCGTAGAAGGCGTCGATCCAGCCGATGAAGCCGATGCGGCGATAGCCCATGCCGTGAATGGCTGCCAAGAGCCGGCTCATGGCGAGGGAAACGTCGCTCAGCACGGCGTCGTCCACGTCTCCGGCAGGCGCATAATCGGCGAACACCAGATGCCGGCTATGGCGGCGCAGCCACTCGAGCTCATCGCCATAGTAGTGGCCAACGGCCACCACGCCCGAGGCTCCCTCCAGCATTGCCGCTTCGGGTGCGCTCCCGGTCAGGAAGACCTTGACGACCTCGCTCTTCAGCGCCTGGCAGCGGCTTTCGATGCCGAGCCTGACGCCGACATAATAGGGATCTGCAAGTTCCTGGGCCGGATCGAGGAAATGGACGAGTGCGATCTTCAGCCCGGCGCCGACGCCCTGTGCTGCGGCCCGGCTGCGGTTGCGCGGCGTTGCATAGTTGAGCGCCTCCGCCGTCTCGATGATTGCCTGGCGCTTCCTGGTGGAAATCGACAACGTCGGATCGTAGTTCAAGACCCGCGAAACGGTCGCCGATGAAACGCCGACCGCCGAAGCGATTTCCTTTATCGTAACCATGTTGCACTTGTCCTCGTCTCAGCCGCCCGCCGATTATCAGGAATCATTGGTCGATGCCACGCGGCAAGCGTGGGAACACGATCTTGGCGCGAGTGCATCGGTAAATTTTTACTAACGCCGCTTCATTTGCAAGCGGCAGTTTTTGGAAACTCGCCTCGAGAGAAGCTAAAGCTGTCGAAATCGGAGCGGGTGCGCGTACTGCAGCGGCCGTTCACCGGGCGATGCCGGAGCCGAGCGGCTTGATTGCCGGCCCGTGTAGAACCTCTCCATCGAGCCGGAAACGCGATCCGTGGCAGGGACAGTCCCAAGTGCGATCGGTCTCGTTCCAGCCCACGATGCAGCCCATGTGCGAGCATACGGCCGACACGCTGTGCACGCGGCCCTCATCGTCCTTGTAGGCGGCAACATGTTTGCCGTCGATCCGCATGATCGCCGCCTGCCCCGGCGGAAGCTCGTCAAAGGAATGCAGTTTGCGAGAGAGATAGCCGCCCACCAGGTGGGCGCCGACCATCGCATTCTCCTTTACGTACTGCGCGGCTCCGCCGATGACCGTCGTACGGTTGGCGTCGAACAGCGACAGCCAGCGGTGGTCATTGCCAGCCGCAAGCTCCGCAAGAATCATCGCGGCGGCGGTCCCGTTTGAAATTCCCCAGGCGGCGAACCCGGTTGCGACAAGGTAGCCGTCCTTGCTCGCGGACCAGCCGACGAAGGGCAGCTTGTCGACGGACGAGTAATCCTCGTTGACCCACCGGTACTCGATGGGTCCCGCATCGAAGTTTTCCCGCAGCCAGCGCTGCAGATCCACCATGTATTGGCGCTCATCATCGGTATGGCCCGGCTTGAAGCTTTCGCCCGCGACGATCGCGTAAACCTCTCCGTTTTCCCGCCTATGGGTGCGGATCGAGTGACCGGGATGATCGACACTGATATACATGCCCGGCGGCGGGCTCTGGATACGAGCGGCGGCAACGGGCTCCGCATAGGGGTGAGCCGCGGCGTAGAAGCCGCCGATCTGGCCGAGCGGAAGATGGGTTGCCATGACGACCTGGCGTGCGCTGACGCTGCCCATCCGCGTGACCACACGCGTCGGCTCCCAATCCGTGACCGCGCTGTTCTCGAAAACATGGCTGTCATCGCCGGGGATCGTCTGCGCCAGTCCCGCCACATATTTGGTGGGGTGGAATTGCGCCTGGCCATCGAAGCGTATCGCGCTCGATACTTCGAAGGGCAGTCCTGTGTCGCGGGTGAGGGCGGCCGGCAGTCCGAGGCGCCGCGCCACTTCCGCTTCCTTCTCTATTCGAGCGACCGATTTTTGCTCGCGGGTATAGACGAAGGCCGACTTCTCCTCGATGTCGCAATCGATCGAATGCTCGCGGGCGAGACTGCGGATCTTTCCGATCGCGCTCTGCTGCGCCTCGCCATATAGGCGGGCGCGGTCCGCATCGAACTTCTGCTCGAGCGTCTGATAGATGAGCCCGTGCTGGGAGGTCACCTTGGCGGTTGACCTGCCCGTCACCTGCCGGCCTATCCTGTGCGCCTCCAGCAGGACGACACGCAAGCCTTGGTCCTTGAGGAGGCGCGCCGTCGTGACACCGACGATGCCGCCGCCGACAATGACGATATCGGTGGTGGTATCCTGCTGCAGACTGGGAAAGTTCGGAGCGTCGCAGGTGGCGTTCCAATAGCTGCTTGAATCCGGTGCTTCGGGCATGTCTGTTCCTCGCGGGTGTCATCAGTCCATGCCGTGAGCCGGACCTTTGCATCCAACAGGGAAGCCCATGCTTTGTTCCTCGGGCGGCCGACCCCCGCGCGGCGAGCGAGCGATCCCGCTCGCCTGCTCAAGCGGCAACTCACCGCTTCAATCGCGAGCAGCAGCCAGCGCAGTCACGGATTCGGTCGCCTTCGAAGTTTTGGCGGGTACGCTCGCATACATCCCCGTGGTGCGGAACTCGGTGGGGCTTGCGCCGAAGACGCGGCGAAAGACCTTGGCGAAGTAGTTCGGGTCGTCAAAGCCGGACATGATGGCGACTTCCTTGACCGGCAGGTCCGCGGCCTTGGTAAGCAGCTTCACCGCCCGCTGCAGCCGCTTTTGCAGGACGAATTCAGCGGGCGGCATGCCTTCGCTGGCGGCGAAGACGCGCGAGAAATGCGCACGGCTGAGGCCCGAGACCCTTGCCAGTTCCTCGACCGGCAGCGGCTTTTCGAGGTTCGCCATGATGTAATCGATGACGTGTTGCATCGTCCGGTATTCCTGGCTGAAAACCGGGTGCGAGCCGAAGACGTCGTCATAGAGCGCCATCGCCGCCTCGTAGGCGATCGCCGAGGCGCGACCCGGCGTCTCGCCGCCGGTGATGAGCCGCAGGCTGCAATCGGCGAGATGCTCGATCGTTTCAGGCTGCAGCTGCAGCACCGGGCCCGTGACTGCCAGGATCGCGCGATGGATGCGCAGAGCCTCCTCGCCGTTCATCGATATCCAGAAGAACTCCCAGCGGCCGCCGTCCTCCAGCCAGTAGCGATGATTGTGCGGCACAAGCAGGAGCAACGTGTCGCCTTCGCGCAGGCGATAGGTGCGGTTCTCGTAGCGCAGGTTGCCAGCGCCGCCGATCGTGTGCTGCAGCACGGTGAACGGCGTCTGACCGCGCTTCCGTCCGTCCCAGTTGTAGGTCGCGTCGGTCCTTATTTCATAACCGGTGCTGGTCGGCATGGTGTGCAGGCTCTGCCTTCCCCGGGGCAGGGAAACGGTCCGCATCACCGGGCCATGGTCGATCAAATCCTGCAGCACAGAATTACCCATGAAAGCACAATACCTCTCTAGTCGCACGGTCGATTATACACATAATGGCGACAGATCACGCAAGACGAATGCCTTTCCGCAAGGATGAAGGGCTCGGGAGGAAGAGATCGCACTCTGCGATCAAGGTCAATCCGATGACTTGATTTTACCCTTATTGCGCGAATTCTGCAGGACGAGGAGGGACGAGACGACTATGAGCCGCTTCAAGATCGCCATTATCGGGGCCGGCAGCATCGGCTTCACCAAGAAGCTTTTCACCGACATTCTTTCCGTGCCGGAGCTCCAGGACGTCGAATTCGCGCTAACCGATCTGAGCGAGCACAACCTCAGCATGATCAAGACGATCCTCGACCGGATCGTCGAGGCGAACAGGCTGCCGACGCGGGTGACGGCCACCACCGATCGTCGCCAAGCGCTCGAAGGCGCGCGCTATATCATCAGCTGCGTTCGGGTGGGCGGGCTCGGCGCCTATGCCGACGATATCCGCATTCCGCTGAAATACGGCGTCGACCAGTGCGTCGGCGATACGATCTGCGCTGGCGGTATTCTCTACGGCCAGCGCAACATTCCGGTCATCCTCGACTTCTGCAAGGACATCCGCGAGGTCGCCGAACCCGGCGCCAAATTCCTGAACTATGCGAACCCGATGGCGATGAACACCTGGGCCGCGATCGAATACGGCAAGGTCGACACGGTCGGTCTCTGCCATGGCGTCCAGCACGGGGCCGAGCAGATTGCGGAAATCCTCGGCGCCACGGACGGCGAGCTCGACTACATCTGCTCTGGCATCAACCACCAGACCTGGTTCATCGACGTGCGCGTCAACGGCCGCAAGGTCGGCAAGGACGAGCTTGTTGCCGCCTTTGAGGCCCATCCGGTCTTCTCCAAACAGGAAAAGCTCAGGATCGACGTCCTGAAGCGCTTCGGCGTCTATTCGACGGAAAGCAACGGCCATCTTTCGGAATACCTGCCCTGGTACCGCAAGCGTCCGGAAGAGATCACCAAATGGATCGATATGTCGGACTGGATTCATGGCGAGACCGGCGGTTATCTGCGTTACTCGACCGAAACCCGCAACTGGTTCGAAACGGAATATCCGCAGCTCTTGGCTTCCGCCGGCAAGCCGATCGATCCGGCGAAGCGTTCGAACGAGCATGCGAGCCATATTCTCGAGGCGCTCGAGACGGGGCGGGTCTATCGCGGCCACTTCAACGTCAAGAACAACGGCGTCATCACCAACCTGCCGGCGGATGCGATTATCGAATCGCCCGGCTTCGTCGATCGCTTTGGCATCAACATGGTGTCGGGTATCACGCTGCCGGAGGCCTGTGCGGCCACCTGCATTTCGTCGATCAATGTCCAGCGCATGTCGGTCCATGCGGCGATTTCGGGCGACATCGAGCTTCTGAAGCTCGCGGTGCTGCACGACCCGCTGGTCGGCGCCATCTGCACGCCGGAAGAGGTGTGGCAGATGGTCGACGAGATGGTCGTCGCTGAGGCCGAATGGCTGCCGCAATACGCCCACGCGATCGACGCCGCGAAGGAGCGGCTGGCCCGCGCGACGGTCAAGACCCGCGACTGGAAGGGCGCGGCGCGCCGCGAGGTGCGCTCGATCGAGGAAATCCGTCAGGAAAAACGCGCCGCCGGCTGACCGGCGGCCGTGCTTTACGGCATCCGCGTGAGGAGACGCGGCTGCCCCGGCTGCTCGATGCCGGCGACAGTTAGGAGGAGCGCCACCCGCCCCGGCGTGGCGATGACAGGAGGGAGAACCTGAGGCAATGAAAACGCACCGATTGAAGATAACGGCCGCCCTGCTGGTTGGTATTTCCGCCTTCGCCGTCGAGGCCTGGGCGTCGGAACCGACCGTCGTGCCCGAGCAGCCGCCGTTCCCGGCGCAGGGCAAGATCACCTACGTGCCGCGCGACGCGCTTCTGGAGTTCAAGGCCCTGCCGGAATATCACGAGCCGGATTGGGTCACGGAGAAATTCGTCAAGGCCGGCAAGCTGCCGCCGGTTGCCGAGCGGCTGCCGAAGGAGCCGATGGTTTTCAAGACCGGCAACATGCCCGACGGCGTCGGCGTTTACGGCGACGTGCTCCGCCACGTCATAGGCGGCCGGCCGGAAGGCTGGAACTACAGCGCCGGACAGACCCAGGGCTGGGGCGGCATCGACATCGGCATGTCCGAATGCCTGACGCGCACCGCACCCCTCTTCCAGGTGGAAGCTGCCGACGTGGAGCCGCTGCCGAACCTTGCGAAAAGCTGGGAGTGGTCCGAAGACGGCCACAAGCTGACCATGCACCTCATCGAGGGCGCTAAATGGTCGGATGGCGATCCCTTCGACGCCGAGGACGTCATGTTCTACTGGGAGGACAACGTCGTCGATCCGAACGTTTCCCCGCTGAACGGTGCAACCCCCGAGACCTTCGGCGTCGGAACCACGCTGAAGCAGATCGACAAATACACGGTCGAATGGACCTTCAAGGAGGCGTTTCCGCGCCAGCATCTCTATGCCATGGCCTACGGCACCTTCTGCCCCGGTCCGTCGCATATCCTGAAGACAAAGCATCCGAAATATGCCGGCACGACCTATGACCAGTACAAGAACGGCTTTCCGGCGGAATACCTGAACATTCCTGTCATGGGCGCATGGGTGCCTGTCGCTTATCGGCCGGATGACATCATCGTGCTGCGCCGCAATCCGTACTACTGGAAAGTGGACGAAGCCGGCAACCAGCTGCCTTACCTCAACGAATTGCACTACAAGCTGTCGACCTGGGCCGACCGCGACGTGCAGGCGATTGCCGGTTCGGGCGACTTCTCGAACCTGGAACAGCCGGAAAATTTCGTCGAGTCGCTGAAACGTGCGGCCGATGAGGCGGCGCCTGCGCGGCTTGCCTTCGGTCCCCGCGTCATCGGCTACAATCTGCGCCTGAACTTCTCGGCAAATGGTTGGGGCGAACCGGATGCGCGGGCTCAGGCGGTGCGCGAGCTCAACCGCAATCTCGACTTCCGCAAGGCCGTCACCATGGCGATCGACCGCAAGAAGCTCGGCGAAGCGCTGGTCAAGGGACCGTTCACGGCCATCTATCCGGGCGGGCTTTCCTCCGGCACGAGCTTCTACGACCGCCAGTCGACGATCTACTATCCCTTTGACCTCGAAGGCGCCAAGGCGCTGCTCGAAAAGGCCGGGCTCAAGGACACGGACGGCAACGGCTTCGTCAACTTCCCGGAAGGAACCGCCGGCGGCGCGGACGTCCAGATCGTGCTGCTCGTCAATTCCGACTACGGAACCGACCGCAACCTTGCCGAGGGCCTGATCGGCCAGATGGAGCAGCTCGGTCTCAAGCTCGTTATCAACGCGGTTGACGGCACAAAGCGCGACGCGACGCAATATGCCGGCAAATTCGACTGGCTTATCCGCCGTAACGATCAGGAACTGACGTCGGTGGTGCAGAATACGACGCAGCTTGCGCCGACCGGTCCCCGCACAAGCTGGCACCACCGTGCCCCTGAAAGCGGTACCGTCGACCTGATGCCGTACGAGCAGGAGCTCGTCGATCTCGTCAACAAGTTCATCGCCAGCAACGACAATGACGAGCGGGCGGCGTTGATGAAGCAGTATCAGAAGACGGCGACGACCAACGTCGATACGGTCGGCCTGACGGAGTATCCGGGCGCGCTGATCATCAACAAGCGCTTCTCGAACATTCCGACCGGCGCTCCGATCTTCATGTTCAACTGGGCCGAAGATACGATCATCCGCGAGCGGGTCTTCGTCGCAGCCGACAAGCAGGGCGACTACGAGCTCTACCCGGAACAGCTTCCCGGCAAGCCCGGCGAGAGCGGGCCGAGTAACTAAGCCTCGAGCCATACTTCCGGCTTCCATCGCGGGGGCCGGAAGTATGGGCGCGCCCTTTCAATGCGCCCGGGAGGCCGGGAAGACCGGTGCCCGCGCGGCGAACGACAGAAGGAAACGGCATGTTCAGATTTCTGCTTGTCCGCATCGCCTCTGCCATTCCGGTATTGCTTGTCCTGAGCGTGGCGACCTTTGCCATCATTCAGGCGCCACCCGGCGACTACAGCGACTACATCCGCTCGCAGCTCATCAATCAGGGCGGAGCCTCCTTCGAGGAAGCCGACGCGCAGGCGCAGGCTTATCGCAAGGAGCACGGCCTCGATCAGCCGCTGCCGATCCAATACATCAACTGGATGACCGGGATTCTCACGCGGGGCGATTTTGGCCACAGCCTCTATTACAACAAGCCGGTTGCCGACGTCGTCGGCGAGCGCCTGCCGCGAACCCTGGCGCTGGCGCTGGTGTGTCATCTTCTGGCGTCGCTTCTCGGCATATCCTTTGGCATCATCGCCGCGACCCGCCAATATTCCTGGGTCGATAGCCTGCTTTCGACCATCTCGTTCCTCGGAATGACGGTGCCGCGCTTCCTGATGGCGTTGATCATCGTCTATATCCTCGTTTTCCACTTCAATGTCAGCGAGATCAACAGCTTCCACTCCGCTCGCTACGGCGGGGCGCCCTGGTCCTGGGACAAGTTCGTCGATCTGGTGAAGCATGTCTGGCCGGTCGTCGCGATCGCAACCTTTGGCGGCCTCGCCTACAATATGCGCGTCATGCGCGGCAATCTGCTCGACACGCTTAACGCGCAATACGTCGAGACGGCGCGTGCGAAGGGCTTAAGCGAAGGCGCGGTCGTCATGCGCCACGCCGTTCCGAACGCCCTTCATCCGCTGATCATGTATCAGGGCGTCGTACTTCCCTACATGCTGACTGGCGAGATCGAGACGGCGATCATCTTCGCGCTGCCGACAGTCGGGCCGGCAATTGTCGGCTCCATGTGGGTGGGCGACGTCTATGTGACCGCGACCTTCATGCTCGTCCTGTCGGCAACACTGATCGTCGGCAACATCATAGCCGACCTACTGCTTGCGGCCCTCGATCCGCGGGTCCGCATGGGAGGGGGGGCTTACGCATGAGCGTCGAAACACACAGCACCATTCCGATCGCCATGCAGCCGCATGAAAAGCACCACAACGAAAGCTATACCGCTCTCGTCTGGCGGCGCCTCAAACGGTCCTGGACGGGTGTCCTTGGCCTGATCCTCGTCAGCTTGCTGGTCGTCATGGCACTCTTCGCCGATTTCCTGTCGCCCGTCGACCCTAAGGCAACCGGCATCGCCTTCGCTCCGCCGCAGGCGATCAGCATCCACGACAAGGACGGCAATTTCGTCTTCCCGCCGCGCAGCTATCCGGTGCGCGAGACGGAGGAACTCGATCCGATCACCTTCCAGCCGGTGGTCGGCCCGGACTACGACAACCCGCAGATCCTGGGCTTCTTCGTCAAGGGAGCGCCCTACCGCCTTCTGGGCCTCATTCCGGCGGAACGCCACCTCTTCGGCGCGGTTGACGGGACGGCAGTCCATTTCCTCGGCACCGACAAGTTTGGCCGCGACGTACTCTCGCGCATCCTCCACGGCTCGCGCATTTCGCTGATGATCGCGCTCATCGTCGTCTTCATCGTCACCGTGGTCGGCACGACTGTCGGCATGGTATCAGGCTATTTCGGTGGCCGTTTCGATGCCTGGGTACAGCGCTTTGTCGAGCTCGTCCTCGCCTTTCCGCAATTGCCGCTTTATCTGGCGCTCGCCTCGCTGATCCCGGTGACGGCGCCGACCAGCGTGTTTCTCGCCTTCGTCATCATCGTGATGTCGGCGCTCGGCTGGGCGCAGATGTCGCGCGAGGTCCGCGGCAAGACGCTGGCGCTTGCTCGGATCGACTATGTGCGGGCGGCGATCGCGATCGGCGCGACGGACCGGCGCATCATCTTCCAGCACATCTTCCCGAATGTGATGAGCCACGTCATCGTCGCGGTGACGCTGTCGATCCCGCAGGTCGTGCTGCTCGAATCCTTCCTCGGCTTCCTCGGATTTGCGGTGAAACCGCCGCTGATTTCCTGGGGGCTGATGTTGCAGGACACGGCGAATTACTCAGCGATCGGTTCCTATCCCTGGATTCTCTCGCCCGTCGCCTTCGTGCTCGTCACCGTCTTCGCCTTCAACGCGCTTGGTGACGGCCTGCGCGACGCAATCGATCCCTATTGAGGAGCACGCCGATGGCGACCACAGAAACCATTGCCCCGGCTCCTGAAGAAAGGCGCGACCGCCACACCAAGGATACGCGACCGGTGATCGACGCCCGCAAGGTGGCGGTCACCTTCAAGGTCGAGCATGGCACCGTCGAGGCTGTGAAGGACGTCTCCTTCCAGCTCTATCGCGGCGAGACGGTGGCGATCGTCGGCGAGTCCGGCTCCGGAAAGTCGGTGACGGCACGGACTGTCATGGGGCTTTTGTCTAAACGTGCGACGATCGCTCCGCAGGCGCGCATAGAATATGACGGCCGCGACGTCCTGAAGTTTTCGAAAAAGCAGCGCCGGGCGCTCCGCGGCGACCGGATCTCGATGATCTTCCAGGAGCCGATGAGCTCGCTCAATCCTGTCTACACGATCGGCAGCCAGATCGTCGAGGCGATCCGCGCCCATCGCCGCATGAGCCGTCGCGCGGCGAACGAACGGGCACTGGAACTCCTGCGTCACGTGCAGATCCCGGACCCCGAAGCGCGGCTCAACCAGTATCCGCACCAGCTTTCCGGCGGCCAGCGGCAGCGGGTGATGATCGCCATGGCACTCGCCAACGATCCGGACGTGCTGATCGCCGACGAGCCAACGACGGCGCTCGACGTCACCGTGCAGGCGCAGATCTTGAACCTGATCCGCAAGCTGCAGAAGGAACTCGGCATGGCCGTGATCCTGATCACCCACGACCTGACGGTCGTCCGGCAGTTCTCGGACTACGTCTATGTCATGCAATATGGCGAGGTGAAGGAACACAACACGACGGCCGCCCTCTTTGCCAACCCGCTCCACGCCTACACACGCCGGCTGCTCGCGTCCGAACCCTCAGGCGCGGCCAATCCGCTGCCGGACAATGCGCCGATCGTGCTCGAGGGCCGGGATGTCAGGGTTTCCTTCATGCTGAAGAAGGGCGGTTTCTTCAAGCCGGAGCTGAAGGAGCTCGTCGCCGTCGATAGCCTGAACCTTCACCTGCGACGGCACGAAACGCTCGGCCTTGTCGGGGAGTCCGGCTCGGGCAAGACCACTTTTGGCCAGGCGCTGATCCGGCTCATCAACACCGATGCCGGCGAGATCTACTTCGACGGGCAGCCGATCCATGGCAAGGACCGCAAGGCGATGCGGCCGCTTCGCTCGCGGATACAGGTCGTCTTCCAGGACCCGTTCGCCTCGCTGAATCCACGCATGTCGGTCGGACAAATCATTGAGGAAGGTCTGATCGTCAACCGAATTGGCGAGAGCCGCCAGGACCGATTGGCGCGCGTCCAGGACGCGCTTGTCAGCGCCGGCATGCCGGCCAACATCCTGTCGCGCTTCCCGCACGAGTTTTCCGGCGGCCAGCGGCAGCGCATTGCAATCGCGCGGGCGATCGCGCTTGAGCCGGAGTTCATCCTGCTCGACGAGCCGACCTCGGCGCTCGACCTTTCGGTACAGGCGCAGATCATCGACCTCCTGCGCAGGCTGCAGGACGAGCGGGGCCTGAGCTACCTCTTCATCTCCCACGACCTCAAGGTCGTGCGTGCGCTCTGCCACCGCGTGGTGGTGATGCAGCACGGCAAGATCGTCGAAGAGGGGCCGGTGAGCGAAATACTTTCCAATCCCAAGACCGCCTATACCGAGCGGCTCGTCAGGGCCGCCTTCGATGTAGCCGCATGACCTTCAAACAGAGGTATCAAATGACCAGGCAACCCAAGATCACCTTCATCGGCGCCGGCTCCACCGTCTTCATGAAGAACATCATCGGCGACGTGCTCCAGCGCCCGGCGCTCTCCGCCGCCACCATCGCGCTAATGGACGTCAACCCCGAACGTCTCGCAGAAAGCGAGATCGTCGCCGGCAAGCTCGTGCGCACGCTCGGCGTAACCGCAAAAATCGAGACTCACTCGAACCAGCTGAAGGCACTCGAAGGGGCCGATTTCGTCGTCGTCGCCTTCCAGATCGGCGGTTACGAGCCGTGCACCGTCACGGATTTCGAAGTGCCGAAGAAATACGGTCTGCGCCAGACGATCGCCGACACGCTCGGCGTCGGCGGCATCATGCGGGGCTTACGCACCGTGCCGCATCTCTGGAAGATCTGCGAGGATATGCTGCGGGTCTGCCCGGAGGCGATCCTGCTGCAGTACGTGAACCCGATGGCGATCAACACCTGGGCAATCGCGGAGAAATTCCCGACGATCCGGCAGGTCGGCCTCTGCCATTCGGTTCAGGGCACCGCCTTCGAGCTTGCCCGCGATCTCGAGATTCCACTTGAGGAAATCCGCTATCGCGCCGCCGGCATCAATCACATGGCCTTTTATCTAAGGTTCGAGCACCGGCAGAAGGACGGCAGCTATCGCGATCTGTACCCGGATCTGATCCGCGGCTATCGCGAGGGGCGGTTCCCGAAGCCCAGCCACTGGAACCCGCGCTGCCCGAACAAGGTGCGCTACGAGATGCTGACGCGGCTCGGCTATTTCGTCACCGAGAGCTCCGAGCATTTCGCGGAATACACGCCCTACTTCATCAAGGACGGGCGCCCGGATCTGATCGAGAAATTCGGCATACCGCTCGACGAATATCCGAAACGCTGCATCGAGCAGATCGAACGCTGGAAGGGCCAAGCAGCTGCCTTCAAGGAGGCCGAGACGATCGAAGTCGCGGAAAGCCATGAATACGCCTCCTCGATCATGAACTCGGTCTGGACCGGCGAGCCTTCGGTCATCTACGGCAATCTCAGGAACAATGGCTGCATCACCTCGCTGCCGGAAAACTGCGCCGCGGAAGTGCCGTGCCTGGTCGATGCTTCCGGTATCCAGCCGACCTATATCGGCGCGCTGCCGCCGCAACTCACCGCGCTGATCCGCACCAACATCAACGTCCAGGAGCTGACGGTTCAGGCGCTCGTCACCGAGAACCGCGAGCACCTCTATCACGCGGCGATGATGGACCCGCACACGGCGGCCGAACTCGACCTCGACCAGATCTGGTCGCTCGTCGATGATCTGCTCGCGGCGCATCGCGACTGGATCCCCGAATGGGCGCGTGTTTCGAAAAAGGTTCAGGCCGCCTGATTTTTTCTCCCGGTCAGGCGGCAAGAAAGCCCCGGGACAATCGTTCCGGGGCTTTTCCACAACCGGCCTCTTAAAAATCGTGCCGCGGTGCGCCACATTACCCAAAGTATATCCTGCATGTTTGCTCAAATCGGTGTCGATTGGAGGATACATGCAGCGATTGGAAGTGCCACAGCGGCTGTATGCGTGCGAGAATATGCAAGGGCGCTGTCGGCGATGACGGAGTGTCGCAATGCAGTCGCTATTGAATCCAAACCTCGCCGAGGCACGCCAGGACGACGGAAACCGGCCGATGCGGAGGCGGAAAATCGTCGACTGGTTGATCAACGAGACGCGCGACGAGCGTTTCATCGACAACATCTTCGTCGAAATGTGCGAGCGATTGGTGGCGGCCGGCGTGCCGGTCGCGCGGGCGACGCTTCATTTTCGCATTCACCATCCGCAATGGATCGGCGCGCGCATCCTCTGGCGCAAAGGGCTGTCTGAGGCGGAACTCCAGACCTACGAATACGGCATCGAGGACACGGAACAATATCTGAACAGTCCGCTGCACGAGTTCAATAACGGCGCGCCGGAGGTGCGGGCGCACCTCGATGACCCGGCGGCGGACGGCCCGCAGTACCCTCTCTACGATGAGCTGCGCGCCAGCGGCCTCACCGACTATTTCATCTGGCCGCTCGAGCATACGCTCGGCAAGCGGCACGCGGTGACCTTCGCGAGCGATAGGCCGGGCGGTTTCAGCGAGGACGACATGGCGGTCTTTGCCGATCTCCTGCCGGTGCTGGCGCTCGTCAGCGAGATCAGGCTGAAGAACCGCTTTGCCCGGACGCTGCTGGAGACCTATGTCGGGCCACATGCGAGCGAACAGATCCTGGCCGGTGCGACGACGCGCGGCAGCGGGGTGACGGTCGGTGCCGCGATCCTGATCTGCGATCTTCGCGACTTCACGAAACTGTCCGACCTCTGGCCGCGGGACGACGTTATCGAGCTGCTGAACGGTTATTTCGACGCGATGTGTGAGCCGATCGAGCGGCATGGCGGCGAGATACTCAAGTTCATGGGCGATGGCCTTTTGGCGATTTTCCCGCTGAGCAACCCGATGGCCTGCAGCAATCTTCTGAGCGCGATCGGCGAAGCACAGGCGGCCCTTGCCCGACTCAACGAAGAGAATGTGAAAAAGGGACACGATCCGCTCGGCTACGGGATCGGCGTCCATGTCGGCGATGTGATGTACGGCAACATCGGCTCGCGCAGGCGCCTCGATTTCACGGTGATCGGACCGGCCGTCAATATCGCTTCCCGTCTCGAGAGCCTGACGAAGGAAATCAAACGGCCGGTTCTGCTCTCCAGGGCCTTCGTCGAAATGGCGAAATGCAAGGGCGAGTTGGAAAATCTCGGCTCCTATCCTGTGAGGGGTCTCGACGAACCGATCGACGTCTTTGCTTTTTCCGGCAATTCCATGTCGCCGGAGTCGACAGCAGCACCTTAAATCGCGCTGATTCCAAACGAGAATAATCTCGGTGAAGCCATGGCTTGCGGGAGACCGTCACGCGCCGGAAAGGTGCGTAGCGGCGTGGCCGCGGGCGAGGATCCGGACTGACGGTCGGCGATACCGAAGAGGCAAGCGAAAGCAAGGCGGCTGAACGGGCCTGCCCGGAACTTATGTGTTCGTTTTTTCTTTAAGGATGAGTTCCGTATCGATTTCCCATGCGACTTCCGGTCACAGTGGCGTGGAACGGGACACCGAGTAAGGCCGTGCCTTCAGAATTCCATAGTTGTCGCGTCAAGCGGGCCGGACCTGAAGACGAGTATCGGCGGCGTACCGCCGATACTCGCAAGTGAGCAAGAGACGATGAATATCAAGAATGGCTTCAGGATCACCTGGAAGACCAGCCGAAATCTGCCGATTGAGTATTTCATCCTGGCGAATGTGCACTTCGAAGGAAGAGTGATCGGGCATCTCGCCGGCCGTCCGATCCGCGAGACCGTCGTCGACGGTGACGGGCTTCGGTATCGGTTTGTCGGTGTTGCACCGCGCGACCAGCGAGGGAGGTTCGATGTCCAGTCGCTCCAGACTGGGGAATGGATCGTCCAGCCTGGACTGGTTTACGCCCAGGATCCGACGCTCGCCTCCAATAGGCCTGCTCATCGCGCAGCTTGACCTCCCCATACAGCGCCGCGCGTCCAACGGACGCGCAAACGTCGCTGTGAGGCTTTGAATCGCCGCGTGATTTTGTCCTTAAATCGATTCCGATTTAGGGATCATGCAGTGGTCGGATTCAGCGCCAGCGCGCAGTCTTTTCGACCCATTCCCGCGTCCGGCCTTCCGGGTCGGCATTCAGCGTGATGTCCGTGACGACGGCCGCACTGTCTGCTCCGTGGGCGAAGACACCTTCAAGCCGGTCGGTGTTCAATCCGCCGATTGCGACCAATGGCAGGGACCGCACGCGCTCGCGCCAGGCGGAAATACGAGAAAGCCCCTGCGGCTCCCATTTCATCTTCTTGAGAATCGTCGGGTAGATCGGACCGAGCGCCACGTAGTCGGGCTTGGCGGCGAGCGCGGTTTCGAGCTCCGTCTCGTCATGGGTGCTGAGGCCGAGCTTCAGCCCGGCCGCGCGGATCGCCGCGATATCGGCCTCCGCAAGGTCCTCCTGACCGAGATGGACGAAGTCGCAGCCTTCCTCGATTGCGATCTGCCAATAGTCATTGACGATCAACTGGCAGCCATGATCGGCGCAGATCGCCTTCGCGACACGGATTTTGGCCCGGATGTCGTCGTCGCTCCGGTCCTTGATCCGAAGTTGCACCAGTTTCACGCCGAGCGGCACGAGGCGCTCGATCCAGTCGGCGCTGTCGACGATGAGGTAGAACGGGTCGAGCTTCACGAGAAGACTGCCTTTCCGATGACAGGGGTGGAGGGGACGGCCATGTCGCGCGGTTCGAGCATGCCCGCCTCGAAGGCGGCATGGCCGGCGTCGATCGCCTGGGCGAAGGCTGCGGCCATCAGCGCCGGGTTGCCGGCGCCGGCAACGGCGGTGTTGAGCAGCACCGCGTCATAGCCGAGCTCCATCACGGTCGTCGCGTGCGAGGGACGGCCGATGCCGGCATCGACGATCAGCGGCACATCGGGAAAATGTGCGCGCATGGTTCGAAGCGCCGCGATGTTCTGCGGCCCCATGGCGCTGCCGATCGGCGCGCACCAGGGCATCAGCACCTTGCAGCCCGCCTCGACCAGCCGTTCAGCGACCACTAGATCATCTGTCGTATAGGGGAAGACCTCGAAACCTTCGCTGGCAAGGATGCGCGCGGCCTCGACAAGCCCGAAGACGTCCGGCTGAAGCGTATCGTGATGGCCGATGACCTCGAGCTTGATCCAGTTCGTGCCGAAGACCTCGCGCGCCATCTTCGCGGTCAGCACCGCTTCCGATACCGTGTAGCAGCCGGCGGTGTTCGGCAGAACGCGCACGCCGAGTTCGCGGATGAGTTCGAAGAAGGCGCCGCCCTGCCGGCCGCCGGCCGTCTCGCGGCGGAGCGATACCGTGACGACCTCGGTGCCCGCCTGCCGGACGGCATCGGCGAGGATAGATGGGGAGGGGTATCGCGCCGTGCCGAGCAGCATGCGCGAGCGGAGTTCCTGTCCGTATAGTGTCAGCATCTTCAGCCTCCCTTCATCGGTGAAAGAATTTCGATCCGGTCGCGATCACTGAGCCGACGATTTGCCCTGTCGGCCCGATGAACGAGTTCGCCGTTGACGGCGGTTGCGAGCCAGTCGCCCTCGTATTCGAGCTGAGCCAGGAGCTCGGAAAGTGTGGCGGCGGAGAGGTCCTGTTCTTCGCCATTGACGATCAGTCTCATCAGAAAATCTCCCTTCGGTCTTGTTCCCCAAGGACCAGTCCAGCCGCTTCGCTCGCCAGCGCCGGAGAAAGGAGGAAGCCGTGGCGGTAAAGGCCATTGACGATGATGGTGTTTCCCGCGCGGAGGACGCGCGGCAGGTTGTCGGGAAAGGCTGGGCGGACGCCTGTTCCAGTCTCCACGACGCACGCCTCGGCGAAGGCCGGATGAAGTGCGTAAGCCGCGTTCAGGAACTCCATGAGCGACCGGGCGGTGATCGGGCCGGCATCGTCGCGCTCGATCATCGTCGCACCGCACATGAAGAGTCCATCGCCGCGCGGCACGATGTAGAGCGGAATGCGCGGATGCAGGAGGCGTACCGGCCGCGACAGTTCGAGCTCGTCTGTCTCGAGATAAAGCATTTCGCCGCGAACGCCGCGCAAGCCCTCGAGACTGCCGATCTTCGACGCACCGGTGCATTCGACGACGAGGTCGAAGCGGCCGTCGTCTTCGTCGCGAACGAAAGCGACGCCTTGCGCCGCCAGTCTTTCGCCGAGAAGCGACAGCGCGCGGCGCGGGTCGAGATGGGCTTCCTCGGGGAAGAACAGCGCCTGCCGGAAGCGCCCAGCGAGCGCCGGTTCCAGCGCAGCAACGCCGTCGGTATCGAGCCACTGGAAGCCGGAGGTCCTGGACGCGAAGCGCTTCAGCTCGCCGGCGTCGCGCGGTAAGGCGACGACCAAGGTTCCGTTGCGGCGGACTTCGCCGGGAAGTGCGCGGTCCCACCAGTCGACAGCGCCGCGGCCGCGTGTGAGCACGGATTCGTCGGCGCTTTCCCGCTCGCACCAAGGCGCGAGCATGCCGCCGGCGTACCAGGATGCGGCCGCCGCGAAGCCCGGCTCTGGCTCCGCGACCGTGACGTCAGCACCGCGCGAGACGAGTTCGCGCGCGACGGCGAGGCCGGCAACGCCGGCCCCCTTGACGAGCACCCGCATGGTCATTCGCTCGGTGCCTGCCGGGCCAGCCGCTCCGCCTCGTCGAGCGGCATGTAGAGGTCGCCGCCTTCGCGATATTTCTCGGCCATTGCCGCCAACCCCTCCTTCTGCGCCTCGGCACGGATGTCGTGGGAAATCCGCATCGAACAGAATTTCGGGCCGCACATGGAGCAGAAATGCGCGATCTTGTGCGCCTCCTTCGGCAGCGTCTCGTCGTGGAAATCGCGGGCGGTTTCCGGATCGAGCGAGAGGTTGAACTGGTCCTCCCAGCGGAACTCGAAGCGTGCGCGGGAGAGTGCATCGTCGCGAATGCGGGCGGCCGGATGTCCCTTGGCGAGATCGGCGGCGTGGGCCGCGATCTTGTAGGTGATGACGCCGGTCTTGACGTCGTCGCGGTCGGGCAACCCCAGATGCTCCTTCGGCGTCACGTAGCAGAGCATGGCGGTGCCGAACCAGCCGATCATCGCCGCGCCGATGCCCGACGTGATGTGGTCGTAACCGGGCGCGATGTCGGTCGTCAGTGGCCCGAGTGTGTAGAAGGGCGCTTCGCCGCAGACTTCAAGCTGCTTGTCCATGTTCTCCTTGATCTTGTGCATCGGCACGTGGCCGGGGCCTTCGATCATCACCTGGCAGTCCTTCGCCCAGGCGATCTTCGTGAGTTCCCCGAGCGTTTTGAGCTCGGCGAACTGCGCGGCGTCGTTGGCGTCGGCGATCGAGCCCGGACGCAGGCCGTCGCCGAGCGAGAAGGAGACGTCATAGGTGCGGCAGATGTCGCAGATCTCCTCGAAATGCTCGTAGAGGAAGCTCTCGCGGTGGTGATGCAGGCACCATTTCGCCATGATGGAGCCGCCGCGCGAGACGATGCCGGTGACGCGGTCGACAGTGAGGGGGATGTAATGAAGCCGCACGCCGGCATGGATGGTGAAATAGTCGACACCCTGCTCGGCCTGCTCGATCAGCGTGTCGCGATACACCTCCCAGGTGAGATCCTCGGCAACGCCATTCACCTTCTCGAGCGCCTGATAGAGCGGAACGGTGCCGATCGGCACCGGCGAATTGCGGATGATCCATTCGCGGATATTGTGGATGTTGCGGCCGGTCGAAAGATCCATCACCGTGTCGGCGCCCCAGCGCGTGGCCCAAACCATCTTCTCGACTTCCTCGGCCATTGACGAGGTGACGGCGGAGTTGCCGATATTGGCGTTGATCTTCACCAGGAAATTGCGGCCGATGATCATCGGCTCCGATTCCGGATGGTTGATGTTGGCCGGAATGATCGCCCGGCCAGCAGCGACTTCCTGGCGGACGAATTCCGGCGTGACGAAATCAGGCACCGATGCGCCGAAGCTTTCGCCATCGCGCTGAAGCGCTTCTTTCGGGGCTTTGCGGCCGAGATTTTCGCGGATGGCGATGAATTCCATCTCCGGCGTGATGATACCGGCGCGGGCATAGGCAAGCTGGGTGACGGCTTGGCCCGGCTTCGCCCGCAGCGGCTCATGACGGACGGGGAATTCGGGTGTCAGCTTCTCGCCGGTCGCAAAGCCGTTGTCTTCTGCCTTGACGCTGCGGCCCCGATAGGCCTCGACGTCACCACGCCGAAGGATCCAGTCGCGGCGAAGCTGTGGCAGGCCGGCCTCGATACGAATGTCCGTGCCCTCGGCCGTATAGGGACCGGAGGAGTCGTAGACCGTAACCGGGGGCTCGCCGGAGGTCGGATGCAGCGCGATCTCGCGCATCGGCACGCGGATATCGCGATGGATCTCGCCGGGCTTGTAGATTTTCTGTGAGGCCGGAAGCGGGCCCTGCGTGACCGACGGCGCTGCGAGAGGCTTGAAAACATTCATCTTGAGGCTCCAAAGTTTTCGCGTTGGAGACCCAGTTCTGAAGCCGGAAGGATGAAAAGACGCTACGCCGATGGATCACGGAGAATCGGAATCCTGGCCTTCGCACGTCTGCACCGTCCCTACGCCAGTATGAACTGGATCAGGTTCAACGGGTCACTGCGCGCTGTAGCAGTATCTCAGCCCCTTGCCGGGACCCCCCTGGTGAATGAGTGCAAATAGTCACCGATATCGCCGCTGCGTCAACCCTGTTTTTTCGGCGTCTGGCCGAGTGCGGCGCGCGTGGGCAACTCCGCCCTTGGGAAGCGGGAGGCCTGACCCTATGTAAGAAGGATCAAAATCCGGAGGTGTTCGCCCATGCCAGACAAGTCGATCAAGATTCCCGGACCCGATCATCCGATCACCATCGACCACAATCCAGCGCGCATCGTCGTCAGGCTCGACGGCCGCGTCGTTGCCGATACGCGCGATGCACTGACCCTGCGCGAGGCGTCGTATCCGCCGGTCCAGTATATTCCCCGCAAGGACGTCGACATGTCGCTGCTTGCACGCACCGAGCATTCGACGCATTGCCCCTACAAGGGCGACGCTTCCTATTACAGCATCACACCAGGTGGCGAGCGCTCGAAGAACGCCATCTGGACCTACGAAGACCCGCATGCGGCCGTGCGTGAAATCAAGGACCACATGGCGTTCTATCCGGATCGGGTGGATTCGATCGAGGAATTGCCGGCGTCTTAGGCTGCCCGTTCATCCACCGCGACGAGCGCACCGTCACACGCCAAGCTTTTGCCGCTCCGCCATGCGCCACGCCCGCGGCGTGGTCCCGACGTGACGCACGAAGAAGCGTGAGAAATAGGCTGCGTCTGAAAAGCCGAGGCGGAAGCTGATCTCCTGGACGCTTGCACGCGTGAAGACGAGCTCGCGCCGTGCCGCGTTCAGGAGTCTTTCAGCGATGACCTCATGCACGCTCTGCCCCGTCATTGTCCGTACTACGCGGTTCAAATGGGTCTGCGACAGACCGAGCTCTCGGGCATAGAACGCGGCGGGCCGATGCGTAAGAACGTACTGTCGAAGCAGCGCGTCGAAGCGCTCCATCCGGCGCTCGTTCTCGCTTTCCGCGGCAGTTGCGTCTTGGCGCGGTGCTTCCGCGAGCCCCGCCGTCAGCGTCAATACCGTCGAGAGATAGGCGTCGAGCAGGCCGGTGCGGTGGCTGCGCCGCGTTGCCCATTCCTCTGCGAGGCGCTGCAGGGTCTCGGCAATATAGCGGCCGTCTTCACTTTCGCTGAGCGGTGTCAGGCAAGCGGTGGACAGCCATTTGCCCAGCCTGCTGCGGCCGCCTGGGGCAGCCGGCAGGTGCGATGCGAGGACCGTGAAAACGAAACCGTCGATGTCGCGGGAAAAGCGGAAGCCATGGCTGACGCCGGGCGGGATGGTGATCACGGCCGGGGGAGAGATCGCCTGTGACGTCTCGCCGAATAGGGCGTCGCCCGAGCCCTCGGCGATGTACAGGATCTGAAAAAAGCTCTGATGGCGGTGGAGGCCGATCTCCCAATGATGCAGGCTGCTGCGCGAGGGGATCGTCTCGCAATGCAGCCAGAAATCCGGACGTTCTCCGGACTCCTCACCATAAAGCTCATATGTCGGGACCGTCCGCTTCATCTTTCTCACCCAGCCGCAATGTTCGATAAGTGCAATTTCTTGGCTGAAATGTCCATTGAGACAGGGGCAGGCGTCGCGCAAACTTCCTGACAAAAGACAATTTTGGTGCGGGCGCGATGCGCTCGATGGGAGGAGGGCCATGCGAACCCAGGTCGTCATTATCGGTTCGGGACCGTCCGGTCTGCTGCTGGGGCAATTGCTGACCCGTGCGGGGATCGACAATGTCATCCTCGATCGTGCCAGCAAGGATCACATCCTCGACCGGGTGCGGGCCGGCGTGTTGGAAGAGGGGACCGTGCGGCTGATGGACGAGGCGCGGTCCGGCACACGCATGCATGCCGAAGGGTTGCCGCATGATGGGTTCTCGCTCGCCTTTGACGGCCGCGATCATCGCGTCGACCTGTTCGGCTTGACCGAGGGTAAGCGCGTGCTGATCTACGGCCAGACGGAGCTCACCCGCGATCTCATGGATCGTCGGGAGGCAACCGGAGCATTGACGGTCTACGAGGCTGCGAATGTAACGCCGTATGATTTCGACGGCGATGCACCCTACGTCACCTACGAGAAGGACGGTACCACCCACCGCATAGGCTGCGATTTCATCGCCGGTTGCGACGGGTCGCACGGGGTCAGCCGCAGGTCGGTACCGGAAAAGGCCATCCGCACCTTCGAAAAGGTCTATCCCTTCGGCTGGCTCGGTATCCTCGCCGACGTGCCGCCGGTCAGTCCCGAACTGGTCTACGCCAACCACCCGCGCGGTTTCGCGCTCTGTTCGATGCGATCAATGACCCGCAGCCGCTATTACATCCAGTGCACGCACGACGAAAAGATCGAGGATTGGGACGACCAACGCTTCTGGGACGAACTGCGCCGCCGCCTTCCCGCCCACCATGCCGAACGGGTGGTGACCGGGCCGTCTTTCGAGAAATCGATCGCACCGCTTCGATCCTTCGTCGCCGAACCGATGCGGTTTCACCGACTGTTCCTTGTCGGAGATGCGGCCCATATCGTGCCACCGACCGGGGCCAAGGGGCTGAACCTCGCGGCAAGCGACGTGCATTATCTCTACGAGGGGCTGCTCGAACATTACGAGGATCGTTCGAATGCTGGCCTCGACGCCTATTCGGCCCGAGCACTTTCGCGCGTCTGGAAAGCGGTCCGTTTCTCCTGGTGGATGACGACGATGATGCACCGTTTTCCGGACACCAGCGACTTCGACCAGAAGATCCAGGAGGCAGAGCTCGATTATCTCACCCATTCGCGAGCGGCCGCCACGGCGCTCGCGGAAAACTATGTGGGTCTGCCGTTTTGACCACGACTTCGACATGGCGACGCGTTGCATTTGGCAGGAGGACCTAGACGCAAGCGTCGTCGTGGTAACATAACCCACCAGTTATGGGAGGAACGCTGACATTTCATTATTTATCGCTGTTGGACATGACAGACTGATGTAGTTTGTCGCTGATATCTAGGCGATGCCGGACGGGAATGAGCCGGGTGTCGCGGGGAGGAAAAATGAAACGGACCATTCTCGCCGCGCTGGCGGCATTGGCAATGAGCGGGGCAGCCGAGGCCGACACGATCAAGGTCGGCGTCATCGGACCCTTCTCGGGCCCCTTCGCGCTGCAGGGCAAGAACTTCAAGGCCGGCATCGACGCCTATATGGCGCTGAACGGCAGCAAGGTCGGCGACGACGACGTCGAGGTCATCTACCGGGACGTTCCGCAGGCGGATCCCGCCCAGTCCAAGGCATTGGCGCAGGAGCTCGTCGTCAAGGAGGGCGTACAGTATCTCGCCGGCTTCTATTTCACCCCCGACGCGATGGCGGTGACGCCGCTGCTCGAGCAGGGGAATGTGCCGCTGGTGATCATGAATGCGGCGACCTCGGCGATCGTCACCAAAAGCCCGCTGGTCGTGCGCACCTCGTTCACGCTCTGGCAGACCTCCACACCGATCGCCAAGGTCGCGAAGGATGCCGGCGTCTCGAAGGTCATTTCGGTCGTCAGCGATTATGGACCGGGCGTCGATGCAGAGAACGCCTTCAAGAAAGCCTATGAAGCGGTAGGCGGCCAGATCGTCGAGGCGGTCCGCATGCCGCTCGCCACCAACGATTTCTCGCCGATCATGCAGCGCATCAAGGATTCGGGCGCGGAGGGCGTCTTCGCCTTCCTGCCGTCCGGCCCGACGACGCTCGGTTTCGTCAAGGCCTACAACGAAAACAGGCTTAAGGATGCAGGTATCAGGCTTTTTGCACCGGGCGACCTGACGCAGGAGTCCGATCTTCCGGCGCTCGGTGAAGCCGCGCTCGGCCTTCAGACGACCTTCCACTATGCCGTCTCGCACGACTCGCCCGAAAACAAGGCCTTCGTCGAGGCGGCCGGCAAGGCGATCGGCAATCCCGCCGAGCTCTCGTTCCCTTCCGTCGGTGCCTATGACGGCATGCATGTCATCTACAAGATGATCGAGGCGACGGGCGGCGAGCAGGACGCGCAAAAAGCCGTCGATGCAGTCAAGGGGCTTTCCTGGACAAGCCCACGCGGGCCGGTGTCGATCGACCCGGAATCGCGCCACATCACCCAAAACATCTATCTGCGCGAGGTCGCCAAAGCCGAGGACGGATCCTATTACAACAAGGAGATCCAGACTTTCGAGAAGCAGGGCGATCCCGGCCTTGCGGCGCTGAAATAGCAACGGCCAGCGACTTGGATGCGGGTTGGCGAATCGCCCCCGCATCATCGGGAAACAGGATGGGCACATGCAAACCGTCTTCAGCATAGCGGTCGACGCGCTCGCTTACGGCATGGTGCTGTTTGTGATTTCGATCGGTCTTTCCGTCACCATGGGGCTTATGCGGGTGGTCAATCTCGCGCATGGCGCCTTCGCCATGATCGGCGGCTACATCGCCTCCTATG
>NZ_JADYVD010000038.1 GCF_020193575.1 Ensifer sp. IC4062 | reverse complement strand
CTGGGCATCAGCAAGCGCGGCAATCTGTACGTGCGGAAGCTGCTCGTTCATGGCGCACGCTCGTGTTTCCGACATCTCGACCGGACGCGGGATCGCTTGGGAAGCTGGCTCGACGGCCTTGAGGCTCTGGGCTCGATTGCAAGGCTCGGGACGAGTGATGACGAAACAGTGGATCAGCATGCCGTAAACCCTGCGCAAAAAAGCGGCTACGTGCCCGAACCATTTATTGGGAACGGCGTGTGCAGATCTCATCATGGCCTGGCTGCAAAAGCAGTCCACTCGCGAGAGGCCGGATACATTTATGCAACTGAAATCGTCACCCACGACCTCACGACACCTTGCACGGACGGGGCGGACCATACATTCTTTCCCAAAAGGTCTTTCAAAGCGGCATTGTCGAGCATCGCGTCTGCCAGGAGCCGTTTCAGCTTTGTGTTCTCGTCCTCCAGCGCCTTCAGCCGCTTGGCCTCGGATACGTCCATGCCGCCGAACTTGGCCTTCCACTTGTAGATGCTGGCGTCGCTGACACCGTGTTTGCGGCAAAGCTCCGACACCGGCGTGCCCGCCTCGTGCTCCTTCAGAATGCCGATAATCTGTTCGTCCGTGAAACGGTTGCGCTTCATTCCCTGGTCCTCTCAATGGGCCAGAGCTTACTTCAAAATGGATTATTTCAACGGGGCAAGGTCAGCGCGCACGCCGTCTCTGATCCGGTTGTTCGACGGTCGGCCGATCGCTCTGTGGCGGATCGATGCCGCACTATCCCGCTTTCAGGTGCGCAAGGGCTTGCTGGCGCTTGGCGATGACCACCGGATCTTTGGTAAAATCCGTCTTCCGGCCAGCAGGCGACGAAGCTGCGTGATATTGGTTAGCAGCTGCATGAGGCGTGGCGGCATTGGCGCCGGAGAGATTCGCTTCGCACCCTGCCGTTTGCGGGGACATGTACATGCGAGCAAAGATGAGATGTATGAAACGCGAGGAGCTCGCCGTGGCTGAAGTTCACCACAAGCGGCGAACGGCAGGAAGCGTGTCGAAAACCTCGTCCGCTGAAATCAGCGGCATCCCGAGATCCAGCGCACTCGCTGCCAACAGACGGTCGAACGGATCGCGATGCTCCCACGCAAGAATTGCCCCCTTCAAACAAATTTCCGGCGCTAGGGCGGCAACTCTGCCGCCCTGCTGTTCCAGCAAACTGGGCAAATTACCGACAAATGGCTCCATCTCCGGCCACTTGCCGATGCGTACCTTCTGCCCGATCTCGAACAAACTGATCGGGCTGACGAAAACGTTGTCGGCCTCCGTGATGAGAGCGGTTGCCTTGGCAGATAGGCGCGCATCGCCGGTCAGCGACCATGCCCATGTATGGGTGTCGAGAAGTACAGCCGTCACGCTTTGCCTTCCCAAAGGGCCAGTTCATCCTCACTCATGGGCTCGAAGAAATCCGGCCCGTCTCCTGTAATCTTGCCTTTCAGCAGTCCGATCGTGAACTTGTTTTGCGGGATGGCAACAATCCGGGCAACAGGCGTCTTGCCCTTGGCGATGACAACTTCTTCGCCAGCCTTCGCCGCCTCGATAAGTTTGGACAGGTTCGTTTTGGCGTTATGGATTGTAACCTGCATTGGGACCTCAATTAGCTAACTTGGCTATACTTAGCGTTTTTTACTCCGGAAATCTAGCCACTCGTAGCCTGTGCAACGCTTCACGTCGCCAGTCTTCCTTCCAAACGTTGACGTTTGACCAGCATCCCAAGAGGCGACGACTATCGCATCTCTAACTGGCTCATGTGTCGCATCTCTAAAATGCCGTGGAGAATCTAATCCAAGTGCAACAATAACGAGTGAAGGGTAGGGGATTACCCGCATTCACGCAAATGTCGCTGTAGAAGGCGATCGGCTTGCCCCAGTGCTGCAGGTAGGCCTTCGTCGCGTGCAGATAGTCGAAGGTGTTCTCCGATCCAGCGAAGCGCAGATGCAACAGCTTGCCGGTGGCATCGTCGATATAGACGAGCGGGCGCATTTGGGGCCGCGGCCTTCGAACCACCAATGCAGCGAGCCGTCGATCTGAACGAGTTCGCCGAAACAATCGCGCCGGCCGCGCGGCTGGAAAACCCGCTTCTTGCGCTCGCGTCGCGACACCCAGATGCCGGCCTCGGTCATCCATTGGCGCAGCGACCGAAATGTGATGCAGTTCAATCAGCTTCTCGCGAGCCAGCGTCGGACCAAAATCCAGATAGCGTTCGCGGATCAGATCCAGCGCCGCATTGCGAAACTCTTCGCTGTGGCGCCGATTGCTTGGCCGCGATCTCTTCTTTGAAACCAGACCGGCCGCACCGGCCCGGTCATAAGCTTGCAGAAGCCTGTGCACCTGGCTTCGACTGAGGTCGAGCAGCTCCGCTGCCTGGACAACGCTTAGGCGCCGATCATTGATCTTCTGAATGACTTCGAGCGATGCAATTCCTTCTGCGACATGGTGATCAAACAGGACATCACGACTCCGAACGCTCATGGTCTCCACCAGGCTGAAGGTCGTCATCCTTGCTCCCAACGTTGACGTTGACCAGCGCGTCGAGAGGCGAGAGTGTCGCATCTCTAACTGGCTCATATGTCGCATCTCTAAAATGCCGTGGAGAATCTAATCCAAGTGCAACAATGCCGTGTGAAGGGTAGGGCATCAGCTACTTTCGCGCAAATGTGCCAGGAAGACCTCGGCCGGCGTGCGGTAGCCCAGGCACTTGCGCGGCAGCGAGTTCATGTGATGGGCAAGGGCGACCAGCTGCTGCTGGCTGACGGCGGATAGGTCCGTATCGCTTGGCACAAAGCGGCGGATGCGCTTATTGGTGTTCTCGACCGCGCCTTTCTGCCACGGTGAATTTGGATCGCAGAACCAGCTCCTGGCGCCGAGCCCATCTTCCAAAGCCCTGAAACCGCGAAACTCGGTACCGCGGTCGAAGGTGAAGCTCTGCCGGGCAAAGGCGGGCAGCGGCGAGAAGGCATCGACGATCTTGTCGATAAGCGGCCGAGAGTGGCGGCTGCCATTCTTGATCATCACCGTGTAGCGGCTCTTGCGCTCGACCAGCGAGGTGACATTGGCTTCACCGAGGTCGCGCCGGAAGATCAGCAGATCGCCCTCCCAATGGCCGAACTGCGAGCGATCGGCAATAAAATCAGGACGTTGGTCGATCCTGCAGTCAAACGGGATCAAGCCATCCCGGGGCTTGCGGGAGCGGCGCGGGCGGCGCTTGCGGCGGCCTTCCGGCAGATGCTGATAGAGCTGCAGCGGATAATCTTCCTTGCAATAAATGAAGCGGTAGATCGTTTCCGTGCAGACACGCAGGACGCTCACACCGTCGGCAAGCAGACGGCCGGCGATCTGCTCCGGCGACCAAAGTGCCTTCAGCTGCTCAATGACCAGTTCGCGTAATTGAGGGTGGCGGCTGAGCTTGCGCAGCCGTCGCCGACGCTCCTTGGAGATGTCGTTGGCGATGCCGCTGTAATAGCCGCTGTATTCCGGAAACTCGGCATCATAAAAGGTGTTGCGCTTCAGTTCACGATAGATCGTCGATCGATGCCGACCGAGTTGGCGGGCGATGTCACCGACAGGAACTTTGCGTTCCACGAGCTGATGCAAACGTCGGCGGTCCGAAAGGGTGAGCTGCGAATAGCAGAGCGACATCCAAAAATCTCCAAGGCGAAGCCTTTGTTTTTATTGGCATGTCGCACTTGGAAATAGAATGTACCCCCGCTACAACAGATGTCACAGCTATTTAAAGATGAGACAAAGTAGTCAACTTAGAAATGCGACACCATCCTATTCATTATTACTTCGTTTGCAAGTTGCTATATTTGTACAGTACGAAGACGCAAGCCGCCGGCCGGGTGGAGCTGGTCAGGGTTGCGTAGCCCGGTCGGCGGCGGATGGCTCTAGCTGCAAGATAAACTTTAGCTTTGACACCCCGATCACTCCGCCGCTTTCAGCTGCGCAAGGGCTTGCTGGCGCCGGGCGATGACCACCGGATCCTTGGTAAAATCCGTCTTTCGGCCAGGCTTCGTGCCGCGCTTTTGGTAGCCATTGCTTTGACTGCCGTCGCGAATGCCGAACATATGGTCCGTCTGGCCGGTGCGGCGCGGCCCGCCTTTGCTGCGCTGTTGCTTTCGTCCGGCCTGCATCTCGGCGACCAGCGCCAGCATGTCATCGAGGCGCTTGTTCTCAACCACCTCACAGCGGTGCACCGAACGCAGCGTGTCGAAGGTTCTGTAGGGCAGGGAGGTCGCCTCATGGGTGATCTCGAGGCGCCCATCGGGATAGTCGCAGACGATGATCTTCTTGCCGGCCAGCCTCTTGGCGAGATCGGTCGGATCGAGGATGAACAGCACCTTGTCGTAGCGCAACGTCAGCGCCTGCGACAGCGTGCGGACCTCCTTGCGGCACATGGCGCCATCGAGGTTCTCATGCTCGGCAAACGGTCGGTGCATGTCCTTCGGATTGCGCGGCTCCTTGCCGAAGCGACGATTGAAGTCCGCCATGAACTCCGGCGCATAGGCATTGGCGGCCGCGATCGTATCGATGCCGCGCAGCCGCAGTTCCTTGACGAGCCGATCCTGCAGCGTCTGGTTGGCGCGCTCGACGCGCCCCTTGGCCTGCGGGGTATTGGCGCAGATGATGTCGATGTTGAGCTCATAAAGGGCCCGGCCGAACTGCGTCAGGCCGCTGGTTCTGTCCTTCTTGGAAGCATGGGTGGTGCGGAAGATGCCATGCTTGTCGCTGTAGAAAGCGATCGGCTTGCCCCATTGCTGCAAGTAGGCCTTCGTCGCGTGGAGATAGTCGAAGGTGTTCTCTGAAGTCGCAAAGCGCAGATGCAACAGCTTGCCGGTAGCGTCGTCGATGTAGACCAGCAGGGCGCATTTGGGACCGCGGCTCTCGAACCACCAATGAAGCGAGCCATCGATCTGGACCAGTTCGCCGAAACAATCGCGCCGGCCGCGCGGCTGGAAGACCCGCTTCTTGCGCTCGCGTCGCGACACCCAGATGCCGGCTTCCATCATCCATTGACGCAGCGTCTCCTTGCTGACGGCAAGCCGGTGGCGTTCGAGCAGCTTCTCGGCGGCCAAGGTTGGTCCGAAATCCACGTAATGCTCCCGCACCAGGTCGAGCACCAGGTTGCGGAAATCCTCGCTGTGGCGCCGGTTGCTCGGACGGCCGCGCTTCTTCGAGACGAGACCGTCGGCGCCGTCCAGGTCATAGGCCTGCAACAGCCGGTGCACCTGACTGCGGCTAAGACGAAGCAACGCGGCCGCCTCGACGACGGTCAGGCTGCGGCCACGAATCCGATGGATCAGTTCAAGACGATGCAATTCCTTCTGCGACATGGTGATCAAACAAGACATGACGACTCCGAACGCTCATGGTCTCAACCACGCTTCACGTCGTCAGTCTTCCTTCCAAACGTTGACGTTTGACCAGCATCCCAAGAGGCGACGACTGTCGCATCTCTAAAATGCCTGTAAGTTCATGCCGAACTGCGACCTGCGCGTGTGACGCTAGCCGACATGTCGCATTTGCGCGAGTAGTTTCTTGCGGAAGACTTCCGCCGGCGTTCGGTAGCCGAGGCACTTCCGCGGTGTCGAGTTGAGCCGATCGCAGATGTCCTTCAGCTCGCCGTCGGTGATCGACAGGGGATCGACCTCTCTCGAAAGCCATTTGCGAACCCGGCCATTGGTGTTCTCGACCGTGCCTTTCTGCCAGGGCGACTGCGGGTCGCAAAACCACGTCTGTGTTCCGATGCCAGCCTGCAGATATGGCCATTCGCTGAACTCAGTGCCGCGGTCGAAGGTGATGGAACGTCGCGCAGCGTGGGGCAGGGGTTGGAGCACCTCAATCAGCCCGTCCATGATCGGCTTCGATTGCCGGTCGTTGTTGCGCAGGAAGACCGCAAAGCGGCTGACCCGCTCGACCAGTGACGTCACGTTGGCCTTGCCGAACTTCTTGCGAAACTGAATGAGATCGCACTCCCAATGGCCGAACTGCTTGCGTTCGGCGACAGTGTCAGGACGGTGAAGAATGTTGAGTTCCGGGCTGAAGCGGCGACCGTGACGCCGTCGGGCATGCCGCGGCCTGCGTCTCGCTCGACGCTCCGGCAGATGCCGCCACAGCTTGATGGCCTGGCCGTCTGCGGAATAGGCGAACTTGTAGATCGTCTCGTAGCTGACGCAAATCGGATGGCGCTCCAGCCGCATGCGGCCGGCGATCTGCTGTGGCGACCAGCCATGCATGATCCGCTCGATGACCGATTGGCGCACATGCGAGAACCGGGCGAGCTTGCGCAGCTTGGCTCTGCGCTCACGTGCCATCTCGTTGGCGGTGACGCAATAGTAGCCCCTCAGATCCGGCATCGTCGGATCCTCAAAAGCATTGCGCCTGAGCTCGCGGAAAATCGTCGAACGATGCCGTCCGAGCTTTTCGGCGATGACGGTGGCGCTGAGGCCGGCCGCTCGCCAGCGAGCGATCCTGCGACGTTCATCCATATCGATCTGGGAGTAGGTGCGTCTCATGAGCCATTCCTTGCGCGTGATAACCCATTGGTATCTATCGCAAGTCGCACTTCATCCTTGAACCCACCCGGCTACACTAAAACATCAGATAATCTATATTATGGAACTACGACTAGTCAGTCATTCCAGCCAAGTGTAAAAAGCAGCTTCAAACTTCCCACGGCAACTAATCTTCCGCAAAATAAAGCCCCAATCTCCCAATCCCACGACATCCTGTTTCCAGGCGCTTGCGGCCCGAACAGTCCGATAGGTGCTTTGATGCGATCGATGTCTCCACTTGCCCAGCCGTTGGCTCGCAGCCTTAGAACCCGCTTGCCGTGGGTTCGTGTGCTTCCCAGAGCGCCTATGTAGAAAGCCGAGGAGCGGAGAGCCTCATCTAAAATCGCCTGCTCGGCCTCGAGATCGTGATTCAACAAAACGACAGCAGTGAACTCGTCGATTGAGTCGCGCACTTCCTTCGTGGCTCGCGCCCTCTGTACGACGTCGTATCCCGCCGCTTTGCCGATCGATGCAAGGGCCGCTGCCTCAACAGTCTCGCCGCACACCAGAATTCGCGTGCGCGGGCGGTACACGGTTACGAAATCCCCTTCGGCCCAGCCAGATGGTCCGCCCGGTGGAAATATATCGAGAGCCTGCCGACGCTGTGAGTAGCGTAACGCGGCCGAGCGCCGCTCTTTTGGACGAGCGAGAGCCTTGATGGGTGCTGAAATGTCTCTGAGGAGGTGAATGGCCACCGTGATCCCCCCGCCGCAGGGCAGTACGATATCGAAAAACGGGGAATCCGTTCCGAATTTGACAGTCCGGTCCTCGCCGGCCGCCGCAGCTTCCACGCACCCGCCAGACACATATCCGCAGAAGCTGCCATCCGACGCCACCGCGATGTGAGACCCTGGTGATCGAGCCGCGCCTCCTCTCACCTTGACGAGCGCCGCCAGCGCCACCTGCCCGCCTCGCATTGCCGCGTCGACAGCGAATGCGAGGATTTCCGCAGGTTCGTCGGTCGGTGACGCTCTGACGGGGATGGGAAGCGTTGCATGGACACTCATCGAGGATATTGCAACCGACATTCGGACGTTCCTGACCGCTCACAGGGATTGGTTGGCGAAGCACGTCGATCTGTTCGACGGCCGGACTCTATCGTGCTGTGGTCGGATTTGTTTTGAAGGTTTGCCCAACTCGTTGTGAGGATAGGCAAAACCATTAGCGCCGGCTTTACGTCAGATGGCTAGCCCAAGCGGCCATGCGCTCGCCAAACAGTGTAATCAGTGCACCAGAGACCACGAGTAGCGCGCCCACAAACTTGATGGCGGTCAGCGGCCTTACAGCAGAATTCAGCAGGCCGAAGTTGTCGATTAACAATGACGTCACCAACTGCCCTGCGATGACGAGGATCAGCAGGTTTGCCAGCCCGATTTTTGGGGCAAGGAGCACGGTCGAGAAGATTGCGCTGGCACCAAGCAACCCACCGACGAGCTTCCAAGTCGGCTGCGAAGGGATGGCTGACAAGGCGGCCGCCAGGCCGCCCTGTGCTGTGGCGATGATCCCCAGGGCAATCGCTCCGGTTGCGAAGGAGTAGAAGGCGGCACCAAACACGTTTCCGCCGAATCCAGCCGCGAGCTGCGCGTTTACCGCCGCCTGGATGGAAATGGCGCAACCGGCGGCGAACGCCAATACAAACAATAGGGATAACATTTCGATTTCTTTCAGTTCTCCAGAGCGAACTTCTCGGCGAACATGTCTTGCTTGAAGCCGACCGCCGCAAAGAGATACTCGCGCGAACTCTCAGTTGCCCGGCGGACCTTCGCCATATCCACGCCGACAAGTTTCCCGTCACGCTTCCGGATTATGCCGCCGATGATGACGGTCTCTACGTTGCTGCGCTCGGCGGCTCCCGCGACAGTTCCAAGGGCATTGGACGAGGGGTAGAGATTTACGTCGTTGGCGTTGATTACGACGATGTCCGCTGCCTTGCCCTCCGTCAGGCTGCCGGTCTTGTCGGCAAGCCCGGCGACCCGCGCGCCGTCGATCGTCGCCGCCCTCAGAACGTCGCGCATTCCGATGGGGGTCGGAGCAGCCTTGTCGCCAGAGACCTTCCGGGCTTGCGCGGCGCTGCGTTGGAGGTACAACGCCATCCGCATTTCCATGAACATATCGCCGCTGTAAGCGCTTTCGTTATCAACACTGAAACCCGGTCGTACACCGTGGTCTATTGCGTCTTGGTAGCCGAAGAAACCGCCTTCGAGCGCCCAGTGTGCATCCGAACGCGGGCAGACATTCACCCGTACTCCCGATCTGGCGATAATGCGCCAGGCTTCGTCGCTCAGGCCCGTGCAGTGATTGAAGATGTTGTCCTTGCCGACGACGCCGTCCCTTCCGAAGCCGGGAAGAAGGTCGGACATCTCCTTACCGAAGAACTCGGTGACAAGGTCAAGCCCCAGTCTGCACCCGACAGCCCACTGTTCTGGGTCGGGTGCGGTCATCATGGCCATCGTCACCAGCGCATCGGCATCGCCAAACTGCTCCTTCTGTAGCGCCTCCAGGTCTTTGTGCCAGCTGTCTTTCTGCCAAGGGCCCGCAAGCGGCGCTCCCGGTGCGTGGACGGCTCGGATGCCCGATGTCCGTAGTGCTTCGACGGCCGCCCGCGCGTGGTCGATCGAGCGGCTGTTGTGCGAGTTGTCGATGATCGTGGTGATCCCGGCGTCGATGCATCCAAGGCTCGTCAGGAGGTTGCCGATGTACATGTCCTCCGGCCGATACTTGGTTGCGAATGAGAGGTGTGTCCCCTCGAGGTAGTCGTGTAGGTCCGCCGAGTTCGAGTTCACGCGGCGCAGCTGCCCCTCCCAGGCGTGTCGGTGTGTGTCGACAAACCCCGGTATTACGATTTTGCCGGCTGCGTCGATGATCTCGGCATCTGCCGCTTCGATTTGAGGGGCGATTGCTTGAATGAGGTTGCCCTCGACAAGGATATCACCCTGGGCGTGGTCTCCTGTCTTTGGGTCCATGCTGAGGATCGTGCCGCCCTTGATCAGAATGGCACGCTCCTTTGCATCTGAGCTGTTCTCGGAGGCCTGTGCAGCGGAGTTGAGCATCGGGCCTTCTGTGGCGATCGTGGCCGCGGTGGCTGCAGAGATTCCGGCAAGGAAGGAACGGCGTGTGGGATTCATCTCAATCTTATCTTCGAACGGGGTTTCGTTGGAGCAACGGCCGGGAAAAGCTGGAGCTTGGTTTTGGCGAGATAGATGGACCGCCTAAACCGATGGCGGAAGCCACCGGCGGCGCAACTCGTTGTTCAAAAAAAGCGAAGAATGAGGTTGAGGACCTACCTGCCGGCGCAGTTCTCAACTAAATGCGCCGGCAGGCAAATGCGTTCAAATTTACAGACTGGAAAGAACATTCTAGTGAATCAAGGAATGTTCAATAGCAGTGTTGAAGGCGTCCATACTCTCTCGCCATGAAATATGGACAGGAGTAGACAATGTTGGAGCCTGGGAACCGTAAGGCAGAGGACGAATTCTACACAATCTTACCAATAACAGTTATCGTTGCCCTTATGGGATGTATCCTTTGTTACCTGTTTATCGGCACTACTTACATGGAGCCGCCGGAGCGCACGAAAGTGTACTTCTACATTTCGAATAAACAGGCCAACCCTGAACAGGCTGCAGCTCCGAGCCTTCAGTTTTCGGAGTGATCGACATGCACGTGACCTATCATATAGGAATACACGATGGCGCGTTCGCGTACCGCGTGGGAACAGTTTGGTCCGAGCCTTACGCGACCCATCACGACGCGGTACTGGCTGCCAAATTGGCTGCAATGCGACAGAGGATCGGGGGAGCGAACGCTAAGATCATCTACCAGGGAGACGATGGGGTATGGCGCTCCGAATACGTTAAGGGCAGCGAACGTCCGGAGACCGACGTCGTCGACGATACCGTGATCTCGCAGTTTCTACGGGGGATGCCGCTATAAGCGGTCTCTCACCGGCTCGATCAGTCTGATGAGTTCGATGATCGAGCCGACCCGCATTTTCTTCATCATGCTGGCGCGATGTACTTTGATCGTGATTTCGGTGAGACCGAGTTCGAAGGCGATTTGTTTGCTCATCAAACCGGACGAAACGCCGCGTAGTACGTCTCTCTCGCGTGTCGACAATCCCTCGACTAGAGCGCTGACCTCAGTCAGCCGGCGCGCATCCGCCCTGCTGGACCTGTCCCGTTCGATGGCCCGGTCGACCGCGGCCAGCAATTCGTCGGCGTCCACTGGCTTCGAGAGGAAATCGATCGCTCCCGCCTTCATGGCTCGAACTGAAGTCGGGACGTCGCCAAACCCGGTTATGAATATGATTGGAAGCGATCGCCTGTCGGTATTGAGTTGCTCTTGCAGGGCAAGGCCATTGAGATCAGGCAGTTGTACATCGAGCACGATGCACGCTGGGCGATCCGGTTGCTGGAAGTTCAGCAGTTCCCCAGTGCTTCCAAAGCTAACGCTGTCGACGCTGGCGCTGCGCAGAAGGTCGACGAGAGCCTCTCGGACGCTCTCATCGTCGTCGACAATCAGAACAAGGGGGGCTTCTTCGGTCATGACGTCGCCTTTTGGGAAGCCCGTTCAGGGATGGCAACGACGGCGGGGAGCGTGAACTCGAAAACCGCACCATCGACGCGGTTGTAGGCGCTTATTCGACCTCCACGAGACTCAATGGCCTTCTTGGCAATCGACAGCCCCATCCCCATCCCGTCCGGTCTGGTCGTAAACAGCGGGGCAAAAAGTTGGTCGGCCACGGTGTCTGGAATGCCAGGTCCACAATCAGCGACCATAAAGGTAATAGTCCCGCGGCCGTCCGAAGACGCTTTCAGTTGAATTCGTCGACGGGCGGCATCGGCATCCTTGACCGCATGCAACGCGTTCGAAACAAGGTTCACCAGGACCTGCTGGAGTTCAACGCGCGGGCCGGCAATCTGGCATGCGCGGTGTTCCATGGTGACTTCCAAGCGCACATTTGCGGCGCGGAGCTCATCCTCCACTATCTGGACGACTTCACCGATCAAGCTTTCAACCTCAACGTCGTCCGCCTGTGTTTCGCCTTCGCCTGACAGTCGGGACCGTGTGAACTCGAGTATCTCTCCGGCCCGTCGAGCGTCGCGAACGAGTCTTTCAAGGGAGCCTACTGCGCTTCGGATGTCGCCTTTATCCCGCAGCCATCTCAACGACGTCTGCGCGTTCATCACCATTCCGGCGATGGGCTGGCTCAGTTCATGCGTGATCGTCGCCGACAGCGCGCCCATCTCCGAAAAGCGCTTTGCCGCAGTAAGGGCAGCCTGTGCTTCACGCAGTTCGGAAAGCATGCGCTGGCGTTCGGTGACGTCAATCATTCCGACAATGACCCGGGCGAGGCCTTCCCGTTCGTTCGGGAACCTGATCGCTACGTAGGCCGTAGAGAGCTGTCCTCGCGGCCCTCGAAGTCGTGCCAGCCCTTCATAACGTTCACGGCCGTCCATCAAGGCTTGAAGCGCCTCGATAAACAGTGAAGCGTCTTCCGGGATAAACCGATGCATCCCCCCGAGGAGCTCGTGTTGGGATGCTGCCCCCAGCATCTCCACCGCCGCCTGATTGACCGCTCTCGTCGAAATGCGTCTTGCGCATTCCGGGCCGAATGAAGGGTTGCCTCGAGCATACTTGGCGAGGTCGATTACCCCGCTTGCCCTGATGGCACGCAAGTGTTCCACGATTTCAGTGAAATCCTGCTCCCAAAGGGCGACGGGACTTAGGTCGAATGTCTGCTTGAATCGACGAGTTTGATGCTCCAGCTCAGCGACCGCGGTTTCCAGGCGAACGCACGTTCTCTGATGCGCTGAGATGAGGCCGGCCGCGATCACGATCGTTCCCAACGCTGCCAGGAGTTCGACGCCGTCCGTGAAGTTTCGCACGCTGATGCTTGCAAATGCCAGCATCGCACAAAGGTCGGCGCTGGCTGACAGTCTTTCTCCGCCGTTCGTTCCCGCTGCCGGAAGCATTGCGGCGATGTAAAAAAGAGGCGCGACGCTATGAAGACCAGAGGGTGCCCCGATCGACTGGGCCAGAACGCCGAATGTGATTGCCGCCAAGCTGATGACGGCCTTTCTTCGTTCGGCAGGCGGCTCGGCCTCATCTGAAAAGATCGAGAACATTGTATCCTCAAGTACATCTTCCCCCGAAGACGCGGCTCGTTTGTTGTCGAAACGCGCTCGGGCTCGCAACTGTCGGCGAGAGTCACATCCAAGATTAGCCGGCGTGGGCCTTGCGTCTTGTATGTGGAAACACGCATTTGAACCTCGCGGACCGGGTGGAGATGCTCGGCTTCGCAAACGGTTGCCGCGTTCAACAGACTCTCGAATTGTTCAAGACGCGCCGATCGCGCTCGACCAAAGTGTGAAAGAGCCCAATACAACAATCGACAACAATTAGTCGATATGCTAATCGTTAAATCATGGAAGAAGATTTTGTAGATAAGGTCAGTGCCCTCGCGAACGGAAACCGCCTCCAGATTCTCGAGTGGCTGAAAAATCCATCCGCCTACTTCGGCCCGGAACATCCGGTCGACGAGGCCGAGGGTGTGTGCGGCTTGTACATTGCGGAGAAGCTGGGAGTGACGCCGGCGACCGCTTCCGTGCATCTCAAGATTCTTACCGCGGCGGGCTTCGTCCAACCGCTGAGGATTGGCAAGTACACCTATTTCAAGCGCGTGGAGACCGCTTTCTCCGATTTGGCAGACGCCATGCGGAGCATCTAGCTCCACCAGAAGGGTCGGAGCGCCCGTGTTCAATTTGGCCTCGTAAGGAGATAAAGCATGAGAGCAGCATCTTACACCGGGGTCGACCAAGGCGGGGCGGGACGATGGATGATCGTCGGGTTGGGTTTCGCCACCCTGGCGTTCGCGTTCACTGTCCGCGGATCGCTGTCGCTTGCCATGCCCCTCTGGCAGGCGGAGTTTGGGTGGTCGCGGGGCGCGATCTCCTCGATAGCCGCCGGCGCAATGATCGTGATGGCGCTTGTCGCTCCCTTTGCTGGAGGGCTTGCTGACAAGAAGGGTCCCCGCATGCTTTTGGCCGGAGGGCTGCTGGCGATCGCCATCGGGCTCGGGTTGGTCATGGCCGCCTCTCCTGGCGCGTCAGGATGGCTTCTACCCCTCGGCTTTGCAGGCGTCGCCGCCGTCGGTTTTGGCGCGATCGCGCAGCATGTCGTTGCGGCCGCAATCGCACAGCGCTTCGACCGCAACCGCGGACTTGCCACGGGGATCGGGACGGCTGGATCGACCGGCGGGCAGTTGCTGATGATGCCGCTTATCGCCGCGATGATGCAGGGCGGCGACTGGCGTTCGGCATTCATGGTGTTGACCGTCGGCTGCATCCTGCTGATCCCGGTATCCCTACTGCTACTAGGAGGGTCACCGGCTGACCCGAACACGAAGCAGTACGACGTCGCGGAGGGAGCGCATTCCGACACGCTCGCGGCCAATCTGAAAACGCTGCTTAGAAGTCCGCTTTTCCACGCCGTCTTCTGGAGCTACACCATTTGCGGTTTTACGACGAGTGGCGTGATCGAGACGCATCTGATGCCCTACGCCGCATATTGCGGCTTCGGCCCGCTCCCCAGCGCTACGGCCTACGGGGTTCTCTCGGGCGTCAATCTCGGCGGGATGATCCTCGCCGGTTGGCTGGCTGACAGGACGCACCGGCCGATGCTTCTGACCGTCATCTACACCGTTCGCGCCGCCAGCTTCATCTTGTTGATCTACATTGGAGATGACTACACGGCGCTGTTGGTCTTCGCTGTGATCTTCGGCCTCTTTGACTACTCGACCGTTCCGATTACCGCCAGCTACATCGCGAGCCGGATGGGCGTCCGGATACTGGGCCTGTCGATGGGGCTTTTGTCCGCGGGGCATGCTCTAGGTGGCGCAGCGGGGGCTTGGGCCGGCGGAATTTTCTTTGACGCCACGGGCAACTACACGATCGTGTGGCTCGCCTCCATGGTCGTCGCGGTAGTCGCCGCGGCGCTCGTCGCGGGGTTGAAAGACGACCGAGCAATTAAGGGGTTTCTCCGCCCCGACCCGCACCTATCCGAAAGGACCTTTCCTTGATGCGCTGGACCGACAATCGCATTCTCGAGCTGTTCAATATCGAACTCCCGATCCTGCAGGCTCCCATGGCGGGGGCTTCCACTCCGGAGATGGCCGTTGCCGTTTCGGAAGCCGGCGGTCTCGGCTCGATCCCCAGCGCTCAGTATTCCGCCGAGCAACTTCGCGAGATTATGACGTCCATACGAGATCGAACCAGACGACCGATCAATATCAACTTCTTCGCTCATACGATGCCCGATCCCGATCCGGCAGGCGATATGAGATGGCGAGCCAAGCTCGCACCCTACTTCGTCGAGGTAGGACTTGATCCGGCGTGCCCCCTGCCCGTCACTGGGCGAAAGCCCTTCGACGCGGCATTCTGTGAAGTCGTCGAAGCACACCGGCCGGAGGTGGTTAGTTTCCACTTTGGCCTGCCGCCCGCCGACCTGCTGGACCGCGTGAAGGCGACGGGAGCAAAGGTCATGTCCTCCGCCACCACTGTCGCCGAAGCCGTTTGGCTCGAAGAACACGGGGTGGACGCGGTCATCGCGATGGGCTTCGAAGCGGGCGGGCACCGTGGCAACTTCCTCGATATGGACATGGCCACCCAGGTCGGCACGATGGCGCTTGTGCCGCAGGTGGTGGATGCCGTTAGCGTTCCGGTCATCGCTGCGGGCGGCGTCTCGGACGGCCGTGGCGTGGCCGCTGCCCTGATCCTTGGTGCTGCGGCGGTGCAATGCGGAACCGCTTACCTATTCAGCTCCGAGGCGAAAATTCCGGCGGTGCATCGCGCCGCTCTGTTGAACGCGCGGGACGACAACACGGCGATAACGAACGTGTTCACCGGACGACCCGCCCGCGGGGTGATGAACCGCGTCATGCGGGAAATCGGCCCAATGAGTGACTTGGCTCCAGCATTTCCAACGGCAGGGTCGGCGCTCGCCCCGCTCCGCAGCAACCGGGAGGCCACAGGGGTGGACGACTTTACAAACCTGTGGTCTGGCCAGGCAGCCAAACTGGCAGAGCGTCTCCCTGCGGGAGAACTTACCATCTCGCTCGCGAGGGGAGCCCAACTGGCGCTCGGGCTGTCTTAGAAGCACAGGACGATAGACCTTCTGACGAATTGTTGTGCAAAACGAGACTTGTCGATTGTGAATTGTGCCGATCGCCGATACGGGATCGAAAGTGCCAACGATCTCTCGATCAACTTAGTGTTGTAGTTCCTGCGACACCTACGGGAAGGTTAGCTTCAAACCACCTCGGACAATATGCGCTACAAGCGAGTTGCAAAACCGCTACGTTATGAATGCTAGATCGATGTCGTTGGCACACCATGACCCTCAAAACTGTTCCGGATTTACGATTTCTCGCTGCAGCCCTTGGCCGAAATCTAAAGCGACGTATTACATACATTGCGTATAAACTGCCGCCTGCGTCGAAATTCCGTGTTTTTACTATACCTAAGAGAAGCGGTGGAACGCGAACTATTCAGGCTCCAAGAATAGCGCTGCTGAGCTTACAGAAATCCATAAGGCTTCTGCTTGAGCAGGATTACCACCCTCGCGTAAATGTTCACGGTTTCGTTGCTGGACACGAGCGGAGCATCATAAGCAATGCCGAACAGCACGTCCTGAAAAAATGGGTGCTCAATATCGATCTCGAAAACTATTTCGGGTCGATCCATTTCGGGCGAATAGCTGGACGGCTGCAATCGAAGCCTTATTGCTACACCCCTGAAATAGCGAAGTTTGTCGCACATATAGCTTGCTATCCCACCCAAACACTGATCGATGGCCAGATACAAGATAGTAGTGTCCTCATGACTGGGGGATCGCTGTCGCCTTTGTTGGCCAATATCGTCTCTGATAAACTAGATAGTGAAATCGCGAGGTATTGCTCTCAACTTGGTTGCACTTACACTCGGTATGCGGACGACATCACGATTTCATCGAATAGAAACAAGTTCCCCGGAAAAATTGCTCGCCTCACGGACCCGGAGGACCACCGTAGTGTCGTTCTTGCTGACACCTTTCTCGATTTGATCGAATCGAACGGGTTTTCAGTAAATCACGCAAAAACCCGATTGCTGCCTCGTGCCTTCGCGCAAGAGGTGACCGGGTTGATTGTTAACAAAAAGGTCAACGTACCCCGAGGTTTCGTTCGGCAGGTTCGGTCTATGCTGCATGATTGGGAAACCAATGGATATGCGGCAGCGGAAGCAAACCATTTTTCTAAATTTCGACCAAACAGGGGACGACTGGATGAGGCCAAGAATTTCCAATGGGTTGTTCGTGGCAAGCTAGAGTTTATTAGGAGTGTGAAGGGCTCGACTGACCAAACGTTCCAAACGCTCGCCATGAAATACAATCGCTTAACTTCAGGCGGTAAAATTAACATTCCGATAGTTGAGACAAACAAAATTATTGAAGAGGCCGTTTGGTTCTTGGTCAATGAAACAAATGGTTTTTCTACAGGAACGTGCTTCGCGACGGAAGGCGGGAGTTTCATCACCTGTGCTCATTGTATAGGGCCCAATATGACTGTCTACCCGAAGTCTGCCCCCAAGTTCCCGGTGTCGGTACAAATGTTGAGGCAGGACCGAGTAAACGATTTAGCGACCCTCGATCTTTCAGCGCTCTTGCCCGCACATGCACCGAAAGGACTACTGAAGTTGGCTTCCAAGGCTGAGGTCGACGCCCTCAAGGTTGGCGACGAAGTCCAGATCGCTGGATTTCCGGGGAACCTGAATGAGGAAGCTGTGACTATTTCTAAGGCCACTATTACCAGGTTCTCTAAAACCGTCCTCGCTGGATCAATTCCGGCCAGCAACAACGTGATGGTGCTCGATGGGGGTACGTTCTCCGGAATGAGCGGGGGTCCCGTCCTGTTTAAGGGAAAAGTAGTGGGAGTGGTGGTTCGGGGGCCGAACGATGACGATCCTAACGAGAAATGTGAAGCGGTGTTTTCAACGCTGATACTGCCGTTAGTCTAGTCAGCTTTGCAAACCATCGCTTTCAGCAATAGTTGCCCCAGCGCCCCGGGCTGGTTTGGACGACTGCTCAAGTCAAATTGGATGTCGATCGCTCGGCTGAACCGGAGACCGAGCTTGCGTTTGCAAATGGCGCGATGCGCTGTGAAACAGATGCCCGCCACGTTCAATAGACAAGAGCACCGCTTTCCTATCCTCGCTCAAAACGGCAGGACGGGATATGCGAGGAAACCATCGAAATACCAGAAATGCGTTGTTCGTTGTGGCCGCTGTAAGTGCAGCGGTTGCAGCTGGCTTTGTTGGATATGGCTGGAAACCTGAAATACTCGACGCTCCTTCGCCAACAGGCGCGTTCACACAGGAACTCGTCGCCCGCGGAGAAGTTCTCGCAGGCGCGGGCTACTGCGGCGTCTGTCACACTTCCGATCCGGCGAAACCTTATGCGGGTGGTCGGGGTCTCGTTACCCAGTTCGGAACGATTTTTCCGACTAACATAACTCCAGACCCAGCCACCGGTATGGGTTCATGGTCTCGGTCCGCATTTGCGAGGGCTATGCGTGAAGGCGTGTCGCGAGACGGCTCGCACCTATTCCCTGCGTTCCCATACGATCATTTCGCACTGTTGAGCGACGAAGATATCGACGCACTTTACGCCTACTTCATGACCCGCACCCCCGTGCGGCAAGTGAACCAGGACAACACCCTCCCCTTTCCCTTGAGCATCCGCTTCCTCCAGACCGGATGGAAGCTGCTCTTCTTCCGCCCGCCTGAACCTGAAAACGCGATCTTACAAACGGCGGAAGCCCGGGGGCGGTATCTGGTCGACGGCATCGCGCATTGCGGGGCCTGCCACACCCCGAGGAACGCCCTTGGAGCCGAGATTGCCTGGCGCGCGATGGACGGAGCGGACATCGACGGCTGGACCGCACCCGCACTGAATGGGAACACCCCTTCCCCAACCGGGTGGAGTACCTCGGACTTCTACAACTACCTGAGAACCGGCTCGAGCCGCTTGCACGGTACCGCCGCGGGTCCGATGTCTCCAGTCGTCCACCAGGGCCTGGCGAAGCTCCCGGACGACGACATCCAGGCGATCTCGCAGTATCTGGTAACCTTCGGTGGCGGCAGCTCTGCCCTACAAGAGGCAGCGGAACAGAGATCGCTTGAGCAAGACGCCGCACAAAGCGCCTCTCCGCTCGCGACACTAGGTGAACGCCTCTACGTCACGGCTTGCGCTACCTGCCACTTCAACGCCGGGGAAGAGGTCGCCGACGCTCGCCCGGCGCTCGGCCTGAACTCGGCGCTGTCCTTGGAAAAGCCCGACAACCTGCTCCACGCCGTCCTTGAGGGGGTAAGCGCCGAGGACGGGAAACCTGGTGTCGCCATGCCAGCGTTCAGGACGATGACAGATCGAGACCTCGCGGAGATCGCCAAGTACCTGAGGTCGACCCGAACGGACCTCCCTCCGTGGACGGACCTCGAGGAAAGGGTCGCAAGAATCCGCAGCGCAGGAGCAGCCCATGACTAACGTCCAGAACCCCATATCGTTTTCGGTGAACGGTAAACCCGTGTCGACCCGAGAAGCGGCAGACACGCCCCTGCTCTGGTTCATCCGCGACAATGTCGGCCTTACGGGCACCAAGTTCGGCTGCGGCATCGGCATGTGTGGCGCGTGCACTGTCCACGTCGGTGGCCGTGCGCTCCGATCCTGCGTCACGCCTATTTCGGCGGTGGACGGAGGCGAAGTGACTACGATCGAGGGTTTGTCCTCGAACGCCTCCCATCCAGTACAGAAGGCGTGGAGCGAAATGCAAGTTCCGCAATGCGGCTACTGTCAGTCCGGACAGATAATGCAAGCTGTCACGCTTCTCTCGGATTTTCCCGAGCCGACGGACGAAATCATCGACGCTGTCATGGCGGGCAACCTGTGCCGCTGCATGACCTATCCGCGCATTCGAGCCGCAGTCAAGCGCGCCGCCGCGATCGCTAAGGAGGCTCAGACCCATGGCTAGGATCGGTGACGTTCGACACTCGGCGGGAAACCTGACGAGGCGCAGCTTCCTGATTGCCGCCTCGGGCGCAGTGGCGGCATTTGGTTTCGCGAACTACGCCAGTGGTTCGATGGCGCTGCCGTCAGGCGATGAGATCGTGCCGGAGAAGACCTTCGAGCCAACCATCTGGTATTCCATCGACGGCAACGGCGTTGTGGAAGTCAATATCATCCGCGCGGAGATGGGACAGCATGTAGGAACGTCGCTCGCAAGGATCATCGCGGACGAACTCGAAGTCTCCTGGGACCAGGTCCGCATCACGCATGTCGACTCCGCCGCCAAATGGGGCCTCATGGTCACCGGCGGCAGCTGGTCGGTTTCCCAGACCTGGCCGATCTTCAGCAAAGCGGGAGCTGCCGGGCGGCAGGCGTTAATCGAGCGCGGAGCGGAGTTGCTCGGCGTTCCGGAGGCCGAATGCCGTGCCCGAGAGGGCAAAGTCGTCAGCGGGGACCGGAGCATCGACTACGGAACAATCGTAAAAAGCGGGATCGTCAGAACGTACACGTCAGATCAACTCGCAGCGATGCCGACCAAGCCGGTGGAGGAGCGCAGGCTAATCGGCCGCCCCGTCCGCGCGCTAGATATCCCCCCGAAAATCGATGGGAGCGCGCGCTATGGCATAGATGCCCGCATCGAGGGCATGGTCTACGCCCGTCCGGTACTCCCACCGACAAGATACGGATCGAAGGTCGTGACAGTCGATGACAGCGACGCACGAGGTGTGAAGGGATATATCCGTTCGATAGTCCTCGACGATTCAACGGACACGGTACCCGGCTGGGTCATGGCGATCGGGGAGACCTATGTCGCCGCGATGCGCGCCGCAGATCAGCTGCGTGTGACCTGGAACGCTGGCCCCACTAACGAGGTGTCAGAGAAGGACCTGCAGGATCATGGCGCGGCGTTGATCGCCGAAGGTAAGGTCGGCTCAATTCTCGACACAGGGAACACGAACACCGAAGCGGTGTTCGGCCGCGCCGAGCATATCATCGAACGGACGTATACCAACGCCACAGCTCTCCATTTCCAGCTGGAGCCGACGAACGCGTTGGCATTCGAGAAGGATGGCATCTTCGAAATTCACACGGGGAATCAGTGGCAGAGCCTGATTTTGCCGACGCTTGCGAAGGCGCTCAGTCGTCCCGAGGAGACGGTCGTCCTCAAGACCTACATGCTGGGCGGCGGGTTTGGTCGGCGGCTTAACGGCGATTACGCAGTTCCTGCCGCTCTGACCGCGAAGGCCCTCAACGCTCCGGTCAAGATGATTCTCACCAGAGAGGACGACTGCAGGTTCGACTCTGTGCGCTCGCCGGCCGTCCAGACGCTTCGAATGGCGCTCGACCCGAACAAGAAAGTGGTTGCGATGGAGCATCACGCTGCCGCTGGCTGGCCAACAGAGGTACTCGCCCCATTTTTCATGCCAAAAGGTGCCAATGGCATCCCGTTCGATCCGTTCTCCATCAACGGTGCCGACCACTGGTACGAGGTGGGGGCACAGAAGGTCAGGGCGATCTCCAACGATCTCGCCCGAGCCACGTTTCGTCCTGGTTGGCTTAGATCGGTCGGTCCCGGATGGACGAACTGGGCACTAGAGAGCTTCATGGACGAGGCAGCACACGATGTGGGAGCTGATCCGGTCGAATTCCGCATTGGCCTGCTCAAGGGTACCGGCCGAAACGCTGGTTCCGCACCTAACAGCGTCGGCGGCGCGCTCCGCCAGGCAAATGTACTGCGAACAGTCGCCGAGCGCGCGGGATGGGGCAACCCGCTCCCCGACGGACACGGCCTCGGAGTGGCGACGAGCTTCGGTCAGGAGCGCGAAATGCCGACCTGGGTCGCCTGCGTGGCGCATGTCTCCGTCGACCGGGCGACCGGCAACGTGAAGGTCGAGCGACTGACATCGGTCATCGACGCGGGAACCATCGTCGACCCCGGCGGGGCACTGGCGCAGGCTGAAGGAGCCACGCTCTGGGGCGCGAGCCTCGCATTGTTCGAGGGCACCCGGTTCGAAAACGGCCAGGTGGCCGATCGAAACCTCGACACCTACACCCCTCTCAGGATCGCCGACACCCCGCCCCTCGACATCAGTTTCGTCGATAGCCGCGAAGCACCCACAGGGCTTGGCGAACCCCCAACCACGGTCGTTGGACCAGCCATCGCAAATGCCATTTTCGCCGCTTCCGGTGCACGTCTCCGGCACATCCCAATAACCGCCGAGGCGGTCAAGGAAGCCATCCAGCCATAAAAGGAAACTTCAATGCTTCTCATTCTCGCTCTTCTGATCGGGGTCATCGCGGGACTGCGCGCCATGACCGCACCTGCCGCCGTCGCCTGGGCTGCATGGCTTGGATGGTTTGACGTGTCTTCGTCCTCCCTGGCCTTCATGGGCTATCGCTGGACGCCCTGGATATTCACGGTCGCCGCGATCGGGGAACTGATCAGCGACCAGCTCCCGACGACGCCGAGCCGCAAGGTGCCGGTACAGTTCGGCACGAGAATCGTTGTCGGGGCTTTGACTGGTGCAACGATCGGCGCATCCGGAGACGTTTTGGTCGGAGGTCTGATCGCAGGTGTGATCGGCGCGGTCATCGGTACATACGGCGGTGCGGCAGCCCGTGGGAAGATGGCGGCGGCCTTCGGCAAGGATAGGCCGGCAGCGTTCATCGAAGACGCCGTCGCGATCATCGGCGCTATCCTTGTTGTCGGAGCAGTCTAATGCGGCAGTACGATGCGATATTCATCGGCGCAGGCCAGGCCGGCCCGTTTCTCGCCGCCAGGATGGCGGAAAACGGCCTCAAGGTGGCATTGATAGAGCGGAAGTTCCTCGGTGGGACATGCGTCAACGCGGGCTGCATGCCTACAAAGACGCTGGTCGCGAGCGCACGGGCAGCTTACGTCGCCCGTCGGACTGATGATTTTGGCGTGAAGATCGGCGGAGAGGTGTCGGTGGATATGAGCGTCGTGAGAAAGCGCGCTCAGACCGTGACCATGGACGCCAGGAAAGGGCTCATAGATTGGCTGGGTGGCCTTGAGAACCTGTCGATCATCTATGGCCATGCGCGGTTCGTCGCCGCTGATACAGTGGTCGTGAACGGTTCAGAGCTGACCGCACCTCGCATCTTCATAAACGTTGGCGCACGTCCGGTTATTCCGACCTTCCCTGGAATCGAGGATGTCGACTATCTGACGAGCACCTCTATCCTCGAAATGGACACCCTGCCCCGCCACTTGGCCGTTATCGGTGGGAGCTACATCGGTCTGGAGTTTGCTCAGATGTATCGGCGCTTCGGCTCCGAGGTCACCGTGATTGAACGTGGAGCTCGGCTCGCTCCTCGCGAGGACGAAGACATCTCGAGCGCCATTCGGGACATCTTCGCCGGCGAAGGCATCGCCGTCCATACCGGAGTGAGCGAAATCTCCTTCTCGAGGAAGGGAGAGGATATTCTTCTGAACGCGGATGGCATGTCCCGTGACGTGAGCCATGTCCTCGTCGCCACGGGGCGGCGGCCCAACACCGACGATCTCGGACTCGAAACGGCTGGCGTCGAAACAGACGCCCGCGGCTACATCCAAGTCAACGACCGTCTCGAAACCAACGTACCGGGCATCTGGGCACTTGGCGATTGCAACGGTCGTGGGGCGTTCACGCATACGTCATACAACGATTTCGAGATCGTTGCGGCAAACCTGCTTGATGCCGATGACCGCAAGGTTTCGAGCAGGGTGCCCGCCTATGCGCTGTACATCGATCCCCCCGCTTGGACGGGTCGGGATGACCGAAAAGGAAGCCCGCGCGACGGGACGAAACGTCGCTGTGTCCAGCCGCACCATGTCCAGGGTCGGCCGCGCAAAGGAACGCAACGAAACGCTGGGATTCATGAAGGTTGTGGCGGATGCCGACACCAAGGAAATCCTGGGAGCCACGATTCTTGGTATTGAAGGCGACGAGGCGATCCACGGTTTCATCGACGCGATGACATCCAAGACACCCTTCACGGACCTTCAATGGGCGGTACCGATCCACCCGACCGTCTCCGAACTGATCCCAACATTGCTTCGAGGATTGTCTTGACGGATGGGATCAGAGTTCCCCTGCCGCCTGACTTGGTGGATGCCTAGCCTCGAACGTCGAACGCCGCAGCATGTTCTTTGTCGCAGAATTTACGAGGGGGCCGAGCCACCTCGAGTGGGTGCATCTAAGCGTTGCTGTCGAAATCAACGATCGTCGTTTTCCTGTAAGTTCTCGCCACCCGCAGATGGGGCAAGCGGTGCCGGCTTGCAAGTCCGTCACCGCGATGTTCAATAGCGATGAACAACCTGGGGTGACAAATGCGCTATGTTCTTGCTGGCCTGTTGGCCGTCGGTCTTGCTGGTCCTGCCGCGGCGGTCGAAATCAACCGGGAAGCAGGAGATGACGGTATCGACTTCATCTCTGTCACCGGCGTTCTCAACGAAGGTGACGACGCCACCTTCAGGAAGATCGCCGCTGCCTCAGATAACGCGATGGTCGTCCTCAACAGCGAAGGCGGCAGTGTCACGGCAGGGATCGAGATCGGCCGCGCCATCAAACTCAGGGGCTTTGCGACGGCCGTTCCACCAGGTTCCCTTTGCGCATCAGCATGCGCCCTCACATGGCTCGCCGGATCGCCGAGGTTCCTAGATAGCACCTCCAAGCTCGGCTTCCATGCCGCCTATCGTGTGGTAAATGGCAAGGCCAGTGAGAGTGGCGTCGGCAACGCGCTCGTCGGGGCCTACCTCAACCAGAACGGGCTTCCGGACAACGCCATCATCTACGTGACGTCGGCCCCGCCGGAGGGCATCGAGTGGCTGACTGCCGACAAAGCGCCGGCCGCCGGCATCTCGTACGAGTCATTGCTACCCGAAGCAGCCCTGACCGCGGCTCAGGAGGTTAAGGCGTTGCCACACGATCCCATGGCTACAGTGACCGCGTTTTACTCGGCGTTATCGGCCGCCGATGGTGAGACGGCATCGGCCATGGTCGTTCCAGACAAACGAGGTAAAGGCCCCTTCAACGAAGCATCCATCCATGCGTTCTTCGGTGCGATGTCAGAACCGCTGAAACTCACGGGGACGAAGTTGCGCGGTGACGATGGTGTCCGCGTTTCCTACCAATACACCACAGATGCCGGGCGGCGTTGCCAGGGGCGAGCGGATGTTCAGACCGTGTATGTGTTTGGGAAGACCCTGATTTCCAGGATCAAGGCGCTCGATGGGTGCTGATCGACCGGCGTCAGATTAAGCCCACCACCCTGCTTCGCCTTCCGTTCGATCTGATCGAGATTGATTGCGATGGCGATGCCGCGGGTCCTTTGCCTTGCTTAGGATCGAGGCTCATGGATAAACAGCCGCGCGCAGGAAGTCGCCGAGGGCTCGCTCCCGAACAATATCATGGCACCAGCCGAAATCGGGTCGGTTTTGTAGGAAACGAAAAATGCCTCATCGTCCACAAAACCGTGGACCTGAACTTTGCGTCAAGCGACCAGCCTCTCAGATGCGGCCCAATGAGACTCCTCTAGTGCAATAGGTTTTGCCTTAGACTTAGGTCATTCGCGAGCTAACATCGCCAGGAGCCTCAAACGTGCAGCGCCACTGTCAATCGGGGTACGCACTGCGTTGTTTCGGAGGTTTCATTCTGGGCTCAAGCAATACCGCCAGCATCCCCAATACGCTTGGCACGGAACAGACCGCCCCGCAGGAGCAGGACGAAGCTAAAAAGCGCGACGATTCCCACCGTAACATTGGCCAATACGAAGGCCACGCCGGCCATCTGCTCGATCGGCTCGCCCGCGTCGCGCTGAGCCAGCTTGATGGCCGCTGTGGCGAGCGAAGTCGCCCCGAATGTGAACGCCCAATAGGAGGCTGAGATGCCGTGCTTCATTACCCACGGCAATATCCTGAGCATAAGTAAGGTCTGCAACACGGCGTAGCCGAACATCGTCATGATCAGGATATCTGGAGGTCCCGAGGTTGTGCTGAGATAGGCGACCGACCCGACCGCTGTAGGTGCTAACTGGATGCCGATGGTCGGGCGAATGGCCTCCGGGAGTTCGACCGCCGTCAATAACCGATGCAGCAATACGGACTCGATCGCCAACCAGGAGAACAGACCTGCTCCGAAAGCCATTTGTCCGAAAACCGCGCCAGCGAAATGGGTGCCCACGATAGCCGTTACAAACGAACCGGCGACGGTAGGAAGGTATAAAACGGCAGTCGTCGTCGACGGATCGCGGCCGCCGTGCCAAAGATCGCCCGTACGCCAGACGCCAAAGGCGAGCGTGTAGACGAAGCCGGCCCAAAAGAGCGCCTTCGCGCACTCCGGCCACCATGGCAGCAGCGCCCCTGCCGCCAACATCGTCGAGACACCGAGCAGACCGACGAAACAGCATTGCACCGGGTGGTAGACCTCCTCGACTGCCTCCTTGCGGAAGACGAGCCATTTCAGAGCGAAAAGGGCTGCCAGCAAGACCCATACGATGACAGCTGCTATAGTTAGACCGCTTCCGATTTCCTCAGGAAGTCCCCAATATGAGGTTCCTGCACGCCAGGCATTCGCAAGTCCGGCGGTTCCCAGGACCATGCCGAACGCCGAAGCCGGGACCAACGGCAGGCGAAGACCTTGCTTACGTTCCAGTCCGTCCGACGTAACTTGTGCGGAAGAAGAAGTCATAGATTAGCACCAGATTTATCGCGATCAGTCGGCCGCCGCGCCGAAAAGCTGCCAGACGGCGTCCAGCCAGATCGACGGAGGAAGCTCAGTATAAGCAACCATCGGCATGAGTTGCGGGAAAGCAAAGCGTCCCACTCCCATCGATTGCAACAGACAGCGAGCTATGGCGATGATTGAGAATGGCCCTCATGCTCGGTCTCGTGGGTAGAGAGGGCGGTAATCCGCCCTCCCCGCAGCCGGAGAGCGCTCTGGCTATCTCTTCAGTCCGCTGATGAGATTGCCGTAATCCGGGATATGCTTCTCGAAGAGAGCAGCGAGGCCTTCGACCCCGTTTCGCCAGTCGCGCTGAAGTTCGCACGCAACGGCGAACCAGTTGATCAGCTGTGCGCCGGCATTCGCCATACGAGTGTGAGCGGCGTCGCGCGCGACGTTGCTGAAGGTTCCGGACGCGTCCACGACCACGAAGACTTCGTAGCCTTCGGCGAGCGCCGAGAGCGTTGGCATAGCCACGCATACGTCGGTTACGATGCCCGCGACGATGATCTGCTTTTTGCCCGTCGCCTTGAGGGTCGAGAGGAATTCGGGGTTGTCCCAAGCGTTGATCTCGCCGGGACGCTTGATAACGGGCGCGTCCGGGAGAATCTCCCTGAGTTGCGGAAGGAGCACGCCGTTTGGCCCCTGATCCATGCTCGTCGCCAGAATCGTGGGAAGGCCGAAGTACTTAGCAGTGGCCCCAAGGGCGAGGACGTTGTTGCGGAATTCGTCGGGCTGGAAGTCTCTGACGAGCGAAAAGAGGCCGGTCTGATGATCAAGCATCAGAACAACGGCGTCTTCCTTGCGGATGAAACCCGGGGTGGCGGACATGAAGAACCCTTTCGAAGAGGAATATGAGAAACCGCCGCAGGCCGTCTCGCTCGGGATCGCCCGGCTTTCCGAGCGACGCCAGTTTCACTCCCGATCGTACTGGTGGCGTGGACTCATTATTGAACGTACGGGAGGATGGTTGAAGGTTTGCGATCTTCAGCGGTTCCGCTGGCAGTTCTTAGGAGGTCGAACTGGGCCGTCGGGTTGCAGTTGCGAAGCTGAGCCTAATTGCGCCGGATAAGTGAACGAGAGCAGGCCGTATCTCAAACATAGCCAGAATGCTCACCGAAGGGGACGTCGTCGTCTAAATTCCCCGTACCTATGCGTTCGCTTTCGCCTGATAGCAGATGCTTGTGGTCGGTATCCGCGCTTGGATGATCATTGTCACGGCGCTTTGTATCGCTGTTGCTGTCACGCTCGTGTTGGTGCCCCTTCCCGGCCTCGCGTTTGGCGTGCGCTCTTTCTTCGAGGCCGGCCGTGATGGCGGACTGCCGATGGGCGATCCAAACCCCATCAGGCTCCGAGGTGACGGAGGTGCTCTCATTTGTGTGCGTGGGCCTGGAATATGGCGTGGCCGTGATTGCTCCAACCTTTTCAACCATTGTCCCGATGCCCTACGTGCAACTGCATCAGCGAAAATGCGCCAGCCCAATCAGCCGCACACCCAAACCAGCCATCAGTACGCCGACGGACCTGTCGATCAAAGTTTTGCCCAAGGCATATATGCTGCGCGGCCGCTCCGACGAGAAGCCCAATGCCACCACGGAATACCATCCTGTCTCGACGATGAAGACGCCTAGCGGGAGGGTCGCAACGAAGCTAAGCGGAACCGTAGCGGGAAGAAGGCTGGCAAAGATACTCGCATAGACAACGATGGTCTTGGGATTGCTCACCTGAACCAGAAACGCGGACCGAAAACTCCGCCAGACACAGCTCTCTCCCGGGAGCTGCAACGCCATCGTAAGAGGCAAGCTTGCGTGCCTCCAGGATTGGACACCTATGTAGATGAGGTATCCGCCGCCGAGCACCTTCAGCGCGACGTCCAGCCATCGAAATTGCGTTAGCAGCGACGTGAGGCCCGCCAGAGCCAGCATCGCAAAGAGGAGGCCTCCCAGTCCCATCCCCGCGGCGGCGGCTAATCCGTCCAAACGGGACCGTGCTACAGCAATACGACTGACCGTTAGAAAACTTGGGCCGGGACTGATGGCGGCTGCGAGAAGAGCCGACCAGATGGAAAAGTAGTTCGCGGCACTGGCCATGGTCAGTTGCCAGGGGTGAAGCGCAACGAGGAAATGGGATCGCTCGCCGGGAACGTTTCATCCAGCGCCTCGTCAAGCAGGCGCTCCGCCTCGTCGACCGGGGTGTTTTGGACCACTTCCCCTTCGCAGGCTTCATTGGATGATGCAGCAGTGGAATCTTGCTGTTGGCGTGACATGACGATCTCCAGACACTGATAAATTGCGACGATGATATGTCGATCCGCCGGAGTGTCTTGAACGTACCGGGCCTTGATTGAATGGCTTTCACAATCGCCCGTCGCGTCAACGATGTACCCCGGTATAATGGACACCAAGCCGCCTTAGCCCGCAAATAAGCGGGCAAAAGGAGGCTGAACATGCAGAACGGAGCCTATGGAGTAGAACTCGCCCGGCGCTTCAACATCGACGATGCGCCTTTCATGCGAACTTCGACGCTGAAATCCGAACAGCTGGCGGCGACCCGTGTGACGACTGGTAGCCGCGGTTCCGGCCTCACCGACTACATTCCGGTAGAGAAAGCCTACATCGTAACGGTAAGGCTCCAGGCGATTGCCAAGTTTGAGTCCTTCCGCGCTGGCAAGCTGGCCTGGAAGGGCAGCTGCGAGGCAGGCACGATGAGCATCATGAATTTGCAGGACGAGCCGCAGTTGCATCTGCCGACGTTCTACGACTGCGTCAAATTCTACATCCCGGAGATAATCATTTCGGAACTCGCACAGTCAAACGACACGCCCAAGGTAAGCGACTTGCGATACCTACCCACTGTCTCCGATCCGGCAATGCACACCTTTGCGAAGGTTCTCGCTCCCTTGTTCGGGAAGCCCATTCATGACGGCTCTCTCTTCTTCGACCACGTCGCGATCGCGGCCTACCTGCATCTCGCGCGAACTTACGGCGGGCTCGATCGACCTCTTCCGCAAGCCGGGACATTGGCGGACTGGCAGCTTCGCCGCGCGACTGAACTGCTTGCTTCGTCTGTTGAAGACGGAGTGAGCATCCAGGCGCTTGCAGCGTCATGCGAGCTTCCGGTCGAGCGCTTCCTCCGGGCGTTCAAGAGAAGTACTGGCCTTCCTCCTCATCGCTGGTTGCGCGAGTACAAAGTGAAGAAGGCCACCTCCATGTTGCGGGATACGAACCTAAGCATCTCGGAAATCGCGTATGCCTGTGGATTCTCCGACCAGGCGCACATGACGCGCCTTTTCGTTGCGTTGACGGGAAACACACCGGGCGCGGTCCGCAGGGGTGCCGCTGGCGCGCAGCTCGTCTAGTCCTCGTCCAGCCGGGCTTCGAGGGTCTGTCGGATTCGTTCGCCGATTTCTTCGACTTCGAGAACGGAAGGCCAGTGACTTCGGTATCGACCGCGGCGGTCCAAAAGGTACGTGAGGGCAGTATGAGGCATCTGGTACTGCCCCTCTCCCTCCTCGACCCGCCGCGCGAAGACGCCAAAGCTATCCTTGGCGCGGCCGATCTCCGCCTCGTTCCCCGTCAGACCCGTGAACCGCGGGAAACGCTCCTCGAGAAACGCTCGCATCACCGCCGGCGTGTCTCTCGCGGGATCGACAGTGAAGTAAAGCGGCTGAATGTCGTCTGCGAGGTCCGGGACAAGAGCGAGTGCCTCGCTTAGCTTGCCGAGATTTCTCGGGCAAACCGCTCTGCAGTTTGTGAAGCCGAAGAACACCAGCATCCATCTGCCTGCATAGCTCGACTGATCGACTTGTGTCCCGAAATGATCTGTCAAAGCAAATGTGATCGGCAAATCGGTCAGCATGTGCGGTTCCTACAGTAGAGCGAGCCTGAAACTGCGGCTCGGGCCGCCGGTGCAATCGAAGCGGATCATCCCGTCAGACGCCGACAGCGTGTCGAAGGCGCTGGAGAGGATTTCCTCGCCCCGCCCTAAGGCCACTTCGACGCCGTCGCATCCCAGTGCCCAACGTGCCTCGGAAGGAACGGGACCGAGACCGACCCTGCCGGTGCCTTTGCGATCGCGGCTGCGTCCCATCGCCAGGTGCAGCGTGCGGTCCGCAGCATCGTAGAAAGCCACGCTGACGTCGATATCGTCAGCTGCCTCCCTCAATGCGGGTTGCTTGAAGCGCTCTTTAGTCCATGGCTCGTTGTAGAGCTTCCAGAGACCGTCGGCCACGTTCAGGCGGGAATATCCCAGCAAAACGTTCCCGGTTTGCGGTTCAACCAGGAGACGGTTTCCGAACTCATCGCCTTCCACGTCGTTCCGGGGGTAATACAGGCCCCCGTCACGCCAGTTCGGTGAGAGGTAGCGATCCGCATACCTGAGAAGGCCCGAAAGGGTTTCTTCATCGCCCATCTCTGAAGCCCATGCCGCGACCCAGCCGAAATCGCAGTCGTCATTCACGACCGTTTCGCCCTTGATGGAAGGGCGGGGTGTGGAACGTACGGACAAGAGACCGTCCGCTGACCCGATGAGGTAGTCCCTCACCTGCCGTGGATAATTCTCCCTGACGAACTCGCGGTTCCACATGTTCATTAGAGTGCCGAGCCAGGCATCGACCCACGGATAGGCGGCCGCATTTGCCCGGGGGACCCGCGTGTCCTCCGCCAACATGATGTGGTAGTGGCCGTTCTCTCCGACCCTCCCGAATTCCTTCCAGGCGGCTTCATATTCGCGGGTTACCTCCTCCGCGATCGAGCCGCCGTAGACCAGATCGTGCATGCGGAAACCGAGGATCGCAGGCTGATTGCATATCTGGAATACGCAATTGGGTTCGCAGGCGACGCCTATATAACCGCTCTTCACCATCATCCAGTAGAGGTGATCATTCAGCGATTTTTGGTCGTACTTGAATTCCTTGGCTTCCCCACCCCAGAAATACGACCAGAACCGGAAGGTGATGGAGCCTTCCTGTTCATAAACGGGATCGTCAAAAAGGTAGTGGTAGAGGAGCGTCAGCGACTGGACATAGGCGCTGTACATGATGTTGTCGCGGCCGACCGGGTTCCATTCTTCCTTGTAGTTCTGGGCAAGGTGGGCGTTGAAGACACTGCCGCCCCGGCTGACGTTGTGCCAGTACATCCAGACTTCCGGAAGCAACAGCTTGTCGATCAGACGCTTCATGATCGGCTGGAAGACCGCCGGAGCTGCTGGCAGTCTATGGCGGTGCGCCAGGGCCAAAGCATAGGCCATGTACGCCAGCTGGAAGCGGTACCCGCCGAAATCGTCCTGCCCGATCCCCCTTCCCTTCATCAGCGACCAGTCGTTCGGGAGCTGGCGGGATAGATTGTCGTAGTGTCTGATATGGCCGATCTGGAGGGAATCGAGGGCCTTAGTCTCCCATGCTGTCATCGCTAGACCCCTACCTTGAGGACTGCCTTGATCGTCGCGCCCGACAGCTGATCCTCCACCGCCTTGTTGATCTGGTCAAATGGATAGGTCTTGATGATCTTGTCGAATGGGAATCGTCCCTGGACGTAGAGCTCGATCATGCGCGGAATAAAGATGTCGGGGACGGAATTGCCCTCCACGAAACCGCGTACCGACTGCCCCTGAAGAAGCGTCGGGAACCACGCGAGTTCAAGCTTGCGATCGGTTGTAGGCGGAACTGCGACCAGCGCAACGGTGCCAAGCTTACCAAGCCCGAGGATTGCGGCTGCCAGCAACCCGGCAGCGCCTGCGCAATCGACGATGAAATCGACACCGTGAGGCACGATTTCCATGATCGCTGTCCCGAGGTCCGTTACCTTGGACGTGTTTATCGTATGCGTCGCGCCCAGCTCGCGCGCCACCTTCAAGCGGCTATCTACGCGGTCGACGGCGATAATATCGCCGCACCCGCATACAGCCGCGCCGATAATCGCGGCGAGACCGACCGCACCCGTGCCGAGAATGACTATGCTCTGGCCAGCCTCCGGGCGTAAACCGTTCATGACCGTCCCCGCCCCGGTCTGGATTCCGCAGCCGAGCGGACCGAGAATATGCAGCGGAATTTCGGTGGGGACCTTGACCGCATTGCGCTCGGAGGCCAGGGCGTGATGCCCGAACGAAGACTGCCCGAAGTAGCGCAAGGCCGCGGACTTGCCGTCTGCGAGCGACGCGCCTTCTGCGCGCGGCTCCGTCTGGAAATTAAGTTCGGTGAAGTGTTCACAGTACATCGGGTTGCCTGTCTGGCAATGACGGCAGGTGCCGTCCGAAGCGGGAGCGAGGACTACGTGATCACCTGGCTTCAGCTTGGTGACCAATGGTCCCACCCTCTCGACAACGCCTGCTCCCTCATGACCGAAGATAGACGGGAACGGTGCGCCGAGGGTGCCATCCCGGCTGGCGAGGTCCGTGTGGCAGATGCCGACCCCCACAATGCGGACAAGGACATCGGTCCCTTCCGGTTCCGGGAGGACGACTTCTTCAAGTGAAAACGGTGCCTTTTCAGTACGGGCGACAGCTGCCACGGTCTTCATAATGAACTCCTAAACATCTCTCCGGCCGAGCTTCGGCTCACTCGCGACGATCTGACTGCGGGCCGGCGGTGTATTGGACGAACCGGCGTTCCGTTGAACGGTCGGTTTCCAGGCATGTTCGGCTTCAAGAGATGGGCGGTCCGTTCAATAACGGCCGCGATGGCTGTCGCACCATCAGCACGCGTCCAATTCCTGCGACGCTGCAAATAAAGGAGACGACAGTGCGTATAGTTCGGTCCGCGTCCGTAACCTGGACAGGCGGTATGAAGGACGGGCTGGGAGCCGTATCGACCGACAGCGGTGCGCTCGACCGATACCCATACGGGTTCGGCAGCCGTTTCGAAGGAGTTCAGGGCACCAATCCCGAGGAGCTGATCGCTGCGGCCCACGCGAGCTGCTTCACGATGGCCCTTGCGATGATGCTGGCAAAGGCCAACCACACCGTCCTGAAGCTGGAGACCGAAGCTCGCGTCTCGCTCGAGAGCGTGGGTGACGGGTTCGCCATCACTTCCAGCCGCCTCAAGCTGAAAGGGGAAGTCGCCGGTCTCGATATAGATGGGCTGACGGCGATCGCCAACGAGGCAAAGGCCGGATGCCCGGTTTCAAAGGTTTTGAACACGGACGTCGTCCTCGAAGTCACCGCCGGCTGACGCTGTGCGCTTCGCTGGGTCTTCCAAACAACAACCAATCAAAGGACAAAGCTATGAAAATTCTGATGGTTCTCACGTCGCACGACACGCTCGGCGACACCGGCAAGAAGACCGGGTTCTGGCTCGAGGAGTTCGCAGCTCCGTACTACACCTTCCTCGACGCCGGCGCGGAGATCACCCTGGCGTCGCCTAAGGGCGGACAGCCGCCGATCGATCCCAAGAGCGACACGCCGGAAGGCCAGACCGAACTGACGGAGCGTTTCAAAGCCGACCCGGCCACCCAGAGTGTACTTGCCAACACCTCGCCTCTTTCCGAAGTCAATTCGCGCGATTTCGACGCGATCTTCTATCCCGGCGGCCATGGGCCGATGTGGGACCTCGCCGAAGATGAGACTTCCATCAAGCTGATCGGAGAATTCTACAACGAGGGCAAGCCGGTTGGCGCGGTATGTCATGCCCCCGCCGTCCTGCACCGCGTCGAAATCGGCGGCAAGCCACTCGTCAGCGGCAAGCGTGTCTCGGGGTTCACCAACACCGAGGAAGAGGCAGTTCACCTCACCAACGTGGTTCCGTTCCTCGTCGAGGACGAACTGAAGCGGCTCGGCGGGAAGTACGAGAAGGTCGATGACTGGCAGGTTCTCGCGATCACCGACGGCCATCTCGTGACCGGCCAGAATCCCGCGTCTTCTGCCGAGGCTGCGCGCCAGGTCCTCGCTCTCCTCAATTAATTCCCCCGGAGCCGACCGAGAAACCTCTGTCGGCTCCCCAACCCAGCGGAGTGTCAAATGCTGATGAATGCTTCTAAGGCCATCCCTGTTACTCACCACCGCACAACTACCGTGGACGGTCTCGAGATTTTCTACCGCGAAGCCGGTTCGGCGGACGCTCCCGCAGTCGTCCTGTTGCACGGATTTCCAAGCTCATCCCACATGTACCGCAACCTGATCCCCGCTCTGGCGGATCAGTACCATGTGATCGCGCCGGACCTTCCGGGCTTCGGCCTTTCGGCAATGCCGCCGCGCGAGGAATTCGACTACGGATTTGCCGCCTTCGCCAATATTGTCAATGGCTTACTCGAACAGTTGCAAGTAAATCGTTACGTTCTCTACGTCATGGACTATGGCGCGCCGACCGGATTCCGTCTTGCGTTGATGCATCCTGACCGAGTAGCCGGCATCGTCTCGCAGAACGGAAACGCATACGAGGACGGCCTCCAGAAGTTTTGGGACCCGATTAAGGCGCTCTGGAGAGACAATTCGAAGGAAAACCGCGACGCGCTGCGTCCCTTTATGACCCTCGAGATCACCAAGTTCCAGTATGTCGACGGCGTCAAGGATGTCAGCCGGATCGACCCGTCCAACTGGATCGTCGACCAGCACTTCCTCGATCGTCCGGGCAACGTCGAAATCCAGCTCGATCTCTTTTACGATTACCGGAAGAATGTTGAGCTTTACCCGGCCTTTCAGAAGTTCTTCCGTGACCGTAGGCCTCCGACGCTTCTCGTTTGGGGGGCAAACGACAGCATCTTCCCGGCCGAAGGCGCTAAAGCCTTCCTACGGGACAATCCGAGTGCCGAACTTCATCTGCTCGACAGCGGCCATTTTGCGTTCGAAGACAAGGCCGACGAAATCATCCCCCTGATGCGCGACTTCCTGAGCCGCGTCTACTGATCAAACCATCCCAATTCAGCTTTGAAACGCAGTCCCTACGTGTGGCTGCGCCTTTCACCATGGAGAAAACATGAGCACTGAAACAAAAGTCGCCATCGTCACCGGCGCATCCCAGGGGATCGGAGCCGGCATCGTCGCCGGATACCGTAAGCGGGGATGGAATGTCGTCGCCAACTCGCGGAACATAACGCCTGATGTCTACGGAGCGGACGACGGCGTAGCCGCGGTCGCCGGAGACGTTGCCGACCCGCAGACAGCAAAGCGTCTTGTCGAAACGGCTATCGAACGGTTCGGGCGTGTGGACACATTGGTCAACAATGCCGGAATTTTCATCGCGAAGCCGTTTACCGACTACACCTCCGAAGACTTCACACGGAAGATTGCAGTCAACGTCGCGGGCTTCTTTTTCATTACCCAGGCATTCATCGCAGCTCAAGAAGCTGAAAAGCAAGGGTCACGTCGTCAGCATCACCACGACGATCGTCGACCAGCCAATTAACGGGGTACCGGCTGTTCTAGCCTCTCTCACCAAAGGTGGCATCGATTCCGCGACCCGCGGCCTGGCGATTGAATACGCATCCGCCGGCATCCGTGTGAACGCCGTCTCCCCCGGTATCATCAAGACACCGCTCCATGCACCGGAGACGCATGAGATGCTGGCCGGGCTGCATCCGGTTGGCCGGATGGGCGAAATCGAGGAGATCGTTCAGGCAGTCCTGTACCTCGAGGACGCATCTTTCGTAACTGGCGAGACCCTTCACGTCGACGGCGGCCAGCACGCCGGGCATTGGTGAGGAGAAGAAGCAAGATGCCGTACATCAACGTCAAGTTCACCAAGGGCAGCGCGACGCCGGAGCAGAAGGCGAGGATCATCGAGGGCATGACCAATGTCCTGCGCGACGTCATCGACAAAGCCCCTGCCGCCACTTGGGTCGTCATTGACGAGGTCGAATTTGAAGATTGGGGCGTCGGCGGCCTTCCGGTTCTCGATTATTGGGAGAAGACCGGCGTCAGCGCCTCGGCTAACCAGAACTGAGTGAGCGATTGCGGTGAATCGTCGCCAACTTACCGAGCGGGGCCGAGAGGCCCCGTTCTGCATTCCAAGCATTCTCTCTTGCCGGACGTCGCTTTGGCCCTGCGAGGAACAAAAAGACGCGCCGCCCAGATTACCGAGCGACGCGACGTAAGAAACTGATTTGCCTGTTCTCCAGCGTGGGCGATCAGCTTTCCCACTTGGAATTCAGTATCGTGTCCACGAAGTTCCAACGCTCAAAAGTCGGGTCCATCGCCTCGAGGACGTCCGCCTTCACGTTGCCGGCCGTGGTATGCGGCTTGCGGATCGTTCCGTAGCAGAACGCGGAGAGAATGCCGTGTTTGAACTTCAATCCGCGCGGATGGCAGGCGCACACCTCTTGCCGCTGCTCGTCGGTAAAATCGTCGTAGGCAATGCCAAGCACGTCCATTTCGACGCCTGCCGTGACCAAGGCGACGACCGGTCGTTTGTGTTGAGGAATGCCAGGAGTGGTATGCAAAGCGATGGAGTCCCAAACATCGTCGATATCTCGTTCGGAAACATCGTAGGAATGCAGGAAGCTTTTCGCGGCGTTAGCTCCGTCTACCTCGAAACGCTCGGTATCGCTGGCATACGAGTCGATCAGACCCATGTCGTGAAACATCGCGCCGATATAGAGCAATTCCGGATCATACTTCAGTCCTCGTCGCTCGCCGGTCAGCGCTCCAAATAGGAACACGCGCCGTGAATGGTGATAGAGCAGGTCGGTCTCCGTATCGCGCACGAGAGCTGTCGCGTCGCGTGCCATCTGGCTGTCCGGAACGCGAATTCCGGCGATTGTCTCCAGTTTATCGAGCATCAGTAGGTCCTTCCTCGGTTGGTGGGGCGTACGGGATAAGTCTCCGGAAGCGGCGGGCTGCACCCGCAGCAACTGGAACGTTCGTATTCCCAGCTGGGTGGCCGCGGCCTTTCCGGAGGGATTCCGCCGCCAGTCTTACCTACGCCAGTGAGACGGCCGAGGATTGCACACCGCGGTCATCCGTTGACTGCCACTAAAATCCGGAGATGGCAGGGCAGCCGTTCAAAGAGACGGACGGCCGTTCAATAGCGAGTTACCGACGCAAATTAATGTGGAACACGCGACGGTGTCTCCGGGAGTTCCGAGCTTCTCGGGCTGCCATGCCTCGATATGCCCGTCCGCGCCTAAGGACTTCCAATGCATCATTCGACTGCTTCAGCGTCAGCTACCCAGTTTCCATGTTTCTATGAAGTGATGGAGACAGCCGTTCGCGAATTATTGGCGCACAAAGCCGTCGGCGTGGCGGCCGTAGCCAGGGCTGAGATCGCGCTGATTTCTGAGTCCGAAGCCGTGGCTAACGGTACAGACAGCACGATCATCACTCTGCCCCCTTGGCAAAGGCGGTGCAGAGCTTTGCTGCGTCTCCTCGACCGGTATCGGATCGTGACGACCGAAGAGTTAACCGAGCGCGTCAACACGGCGAGGTTAGGAAAGCTCGGCCTCTACGAGCGCTGCATCGCTGGCGCATCAGACGTTCTTCTGGCTAAAGGCATTCTCGACCCGAGTGACCTTGCGCTTGCCATGGCAGACGTGGAAATGCGCGCTGTCGGCATACCTGCCTGGCTTTAAAAGGATGAAAGATGCCAATGCTGCCGGCCAGGCCTCCAAACTCGAGGATTAGCCACCTTTCGTTCGAGCAAACGCTGGCCCGGCTCCGCCAGCCAATAGTAAGGCGTCATCTCACGATTTTCGCCATGATCGACTTCGCAGCTGATGCCTGGAGTGTCGATGTGGAACTGCGGCCGACCACGATGATCATGTTCGGAAACCCCGCAGTAGGCACTCGCCTGTTGCAGGATGACCAAACAACCGCGCTCGACCTCCCCCTGAAAATGCTCGTCTATCAGAACAGCCGCGGCGAAATTCGGATCACGCACATCGATCCTGTCGCCATAGCCGAACGACACGGTCTCAGTATCGAAGCTCGCCGTGCCGCCGCTCTGATGCGACATCTGCTCACCGACGTTGCCGCGGAGGCGGCGGCCAAATAGTGTTCAACGTTTCGCGGGTTTCTCCAAGAAACACTCTCGTTATTGCGCGAATGTGGGCTTCAGCTACCAACCGCACCTTGGAAAGAGAAATAAGATGGATCGCCTCGACCTGGAAAGCCGCCGCTCCTCGCCGCTTCGCACCCCCACTCATCTGCTCTCGAATGCGACTGTCGACCTCTCCGCCGCGCTCAATGCTCTCCTGGCGGACGTCTTTGCAATCTACCTGAAGACGAAGAACTTCCACTGGCATTTGTCCGGCCCAAACTTCCGCGATCTCCATCTGATGTTTGATGACCAGGCTGCGCAGCTCCTTGGCATGACCGACGTCATCGCGGAGCGTGTCCGCAAACTTGGGGGGATCACGCTTCACTCGGTCGGCGAAATCAGTCGCCTCCAGCGCGTAAGTGACAATGACGCTCAGTTCGTCACGCCCGAAGACATGCTGGCCGAACTCCGCGAAGACAATGGGGAGTTGGCACAGCGTATGAAGCAGCTCCACGCACTGTGCGACGAGCATAGCGACCTCGCGACAGCGAGCCTTCTGGAAAACTGGCTTGACGAGGCGGAAGGTCGAATCTGGTTCCTGTTCGAAAGCGGTCGTCGCGGAGTGTGACCCACCGTTCCCGAGCGCCGGGTCCTGAGCGCAGATTGTTCATGCACGATGAACAAAGTGCTCAGGGCAGCGTCGCTTGTGCCGGGGGCGGACCGGAGCCAAATCGTAGGCAACATGGAGCCTATGATGAAACTTGATTGCCGACAGCCATCCACTTTCGAATACGATCGGCGCGTGACGCAAAGTCGAATTGAGAAAACGCCCCGCGCCCCACATCGCGGCGTCAATGGGGGTGTTCCTCGCCGCAATGTTTTGCATAGCTTAGCCGGCATCGTGTCTCTGAAATGTGGTGGCTGTCGCATCCCCCGAGAAGCGTCGAAGGTCGCAACGGCAAAAGGAAGATCATGCATAAGCTAGCTGTGCGCGTCCTGCGGGACGGCAGAGCGGGGCGACCTGCGCGTTAAAGCCCTCGTCGTGCCTGACGCCACGCAGCGGGCGTAAAGCCTGTCGCTGCCGAGAACGACCGGGTGAAATGGCTTTGATCTGCGAAACCGCATTCGAAAGCCACTTCCGTAAGCGAGAGCTTCGATGTGAAGAGGCGATGTTTACAGAGTTCGATGCGTTGTGATCGAGCCCACTTCATCGGGGTCATTCCGCATGTCCGCTCGAAGGCTTTTGCGAACCGAGCGGGTGGTAAGCCGCATTCCGCCGCGACGGCCTCCAGGGTAAGGCCGTTCGCCGGCATCATCGACAGAAGCTCCTTCGCCTTTTTCGTGCGCGCCGGACTGAGCCGTTCGGCATTCAAACGGACCAGTGTCTGTTTGCCTGCATACCTTGTGAGCACATGCCACGATACCGCCATCGCGAGATGGCTCAAGTAGATTGCCTCTGGCGGAATTTGCCCGTTCAGCATCGGAAGGAACAGCAATGCCAGCCCATGGAGCTCCGCATCATCTCTCCGTGCCGATACGTCGATATCGAATTCGCCGCCATCGCCTTCAATTTCCAGCAATTCGCGGAGACGAGGGCGCGACAGGTAGAAATGAATGCCCTCAGGTGCGGTCGGGAGATATTCGTAATCGCAGTCGCGGAGATCGAGCAGCGCGATGCTGGCCTCTCTGACTGGCTCCTGCTTGACGAGACGACAACCGTCCCACAACTGATACGCAGGGTTGGAGACCAGGTGGCTGGTTACGAGATAGGCGTCCTCGCCCTGCTCCAAGTGTCGCGTTGGACCCTTTACGTCGTCCCTCACTGCCTGGTGAATGGCCGCAACAGAGTGGCCCTCCTCAGTGATGGTGCTGTGAACGACGCGCTCTCTTGTGTATCGTCCCCAAGCGCGCATTCCGAACGTAGATGCAAGCGATTGCCCGAGCATGATACCCTCCGGGGAAGTGAACATGCGCCGGACTTTAGCGCCCTCGCCTCGTGGACACATTTATACGTGGGTATGAATCTTCGTCCGCTTTCAGCGTGAGCCACCTGCCGCTCGTCTCTTTCCGCGATCACTCGAAGGCCACCCCCTTTCGTACATCGTCGATGAATGCCAAGGCGGCGGGTTCGGACGAAGCGGGATTTTGCCCGCTTACGAGCTTGCGGTCGACAGCGACGAACGGCCCGAAAGCTCGGCCTTTACGGTATACAGCGCCGGCATCCTTGAGCACATCCTCAAGCACAAAAGGCATTTCCTCCACCAGCCCGAGGGCCTCCTCCTCCTCATTTGAGAACGCCGTCACCGTTCGCCCTTCTATGAACGATTTCCCTTGGAAGCGAACCTGAAGAAGCGCGGCGGGCGCGTGGCAAACCGCACCAATGCACTTCCCCTGTTCCGCGAAGGCACTCAGGAGGTCTGATGAGAGCCTATCGTGGGCGAGGTCCCACATCGGCCCGTGACCTCCGGGGTAGAAGACACCGTGGAAGTCGTCCGCCCGCGCGTGAGAAATTTCCATGGTATGGCTCAGCATGGTCTGAGCCGCCGGATCGGTGCGGAAGCGGCGGGTTGCAGGGCCGGTCTCCCTGCCGAGGCTTGCCGGGTCGATCGGAGGCATTCCGCCTTCTACCGATGCTAACGTCACGATCGCGCCCGCTTCCATGAAGACATAGTACGGCGCTGCGAAGCCCTCGAGCCACTGACCGGTTTTGCGGCCAGTGGCTCCGAGTTCTTCGTGCGACGTAGCCACCATCAGAATTCGTAGTGGCTCCATGGTCTCATTTTGCCTTTTCGGTCACTTGGTTTCGGTAATCGGCAACCGGTAGGCCACCGACACCCCAGTTTTCCATCTCCACTTCCTCGATGACCACAAAGGTCGCCGACTGCGGCTTCCCGAGCACTTCAAACAGAAGGTCGCTGACGCCCTTAATCAACCTGGCTTTTTGTTCAGCGGTGGTCTTCACCTCTCCTGGCGAAGTTCCCTCGCGTGTGACCTGGATATTCACGTACGGCATATCAGCCTCCTTACGATGATAGTAGAGCCTCACCAGCGTCCGGCGTGCTGACCGCCGTCGACATGCAGGGTCTCGCCGGTCACGAACCTGGCATCTTCGAGATACAAGACGGCTTCGGCGATCTCGCCGACTTCACCCATTCGGCGCACGGGGTGCAGATCGGCGAGAAACGCGTGGTTCTCTTGGGGATGCATCGGGGTCTTGATGATTCCAGGCGACACGGCGTTTACGCGGATGCCTTTGGGCGCGTATTCGATGGCCAGCGAGCGGGTGGCTGCGTCCAGCCCGCCTTTCGTCAGCGAGGCGAGTACGGACGGAACCCCGGCCATAGGCTGGTTGACGAGAGACGTGGTGATCTGAACGATGTGCCCTTCGCCGCGCTTTAGCATCTGCTTCGCGGCAAGCTGGCTTACGTAGAAGAAGCCTGCGAGGTTGACGTTCAAGACATTGCGGAAGTCTTCCTCGGAATACTCGGTAAAGTCCTTGGCGATGAATATGCCGGCGTTGTTGACCAACGTGTCGATCCGGCCGAAGCGTTCCACGGCGGTTGCCACCACCCTTTCGGCGGCGGCGCGCTCACCGATATCACCACCCACGGCCACGATGCCGCGGTCTTCGGACTCAGCGATGTTGCGGGAGTTGGCGACAACAGCGTACCCGCGGGCCCGATAGGCACTGACGATAGCGGCACCGATGCCCTGGGATGCTCCGGTGACGACAGCTACTTTTGTTTCCTGGCTCATTTTCCACTCTTTCGTTGCGCGCGGGCACACGGGAGCACATGGGCGGTTCCGGCCCATCCCTAGTCCGCAGCGATCGTTGTTGAAGTTTTGCCGGCAGGACAACGTTGCCTTGCCTGTGAAATATCTAGTAGCTTCCTCGCGGCGTCGAAATGCGCGCCTGCAGCAACTCACTATTCCGCCAAGAGGAAGAATATGGACCGCATAGATGCGATGAAGGTTTTCGTCTGCGCTCTGGACGAAGGAAGCCTAGCGGCAGCCGGCCGGAAGCTGAACCGCTCTCCGGCTGCGGTGACGAGGGCCATCAGCTTCCTCGAAGGTCACGTGGGCGTACAGCTGCTTCACCGGACCACAAGAACCATCAGGCTAAGTGAGGCAGGCGAGCGTTACGCGTCCGCCTGCCGCCGAGTGCTCACCGATCTCGAAGAAGCGGACCTGCTGGCCGCCGGCGAGACGAAAGCGCCCAGAGGAACTCTAACCGTAACCGCGCCCCTTGTAAGCGGCGTTTCGATCTTACGCCCGATCCTTGATGCGTACCTGCGCGAACACCCGGATGTGGCTGCGAAGCTGCTGCTGCTGGACCGCACCGTCAGCTTGGTTGACGAGGGAATAGACGTAGGGCTTCGCATCGCGCACCTCACCGACTCGACAATGATCGGGATTCGGGTGGGCGAAGTACGCCGGGTTCTGTGCGCCGCCCCGTCCTATCTTGACAGTGCCAGTCCCATCGACAGTCCATCTGATTTGTCTAATCACAGCTGTATCGCGCTGGCTCAATTCGGGCATGAGAGTTGGAGCTTCCCCCCTCGTGAGGGCGGTGGAAGCCAACGCCTGGTTCACATCAAGCCACGATTGACGATAAACGGCGTGGCGGGTGTGGTCGCATCGGCGCTCGAGGGAAACGGCATTACGAGGGTGTTTTCCTATCAGATCGCGGAGCATGTAAAGCGAGGCGAACTCAGAATCGTTCTTCCGACGGACGAGCCGCCTCCTTTACCGGTGCACATCGTCGCGCCTGAAGGCCGACTTTCGGTTCCAAAGGTCAGGGCGTTTGTGGATTTCGCGGTGCCGAGGCTTCGTAAGGACTTCGCTGAAAGGTTGCGCGCGTGCGCGACCAGCTGAGAGTCATGCGTCTTTCACCTAAGCTTGGCCTCGACCGGGAAACGACAAGAGGCCGCCCACGCGTGCGGGCGGCCCGAATATCTACCAGATAGACTAGCGCGTAAGAGTTCGACCGAGGAAGTCCTGGATCAGCGGGATGATCTCATCGGCCCGATCCTCAAGCGCGAAATGCCCGCTATCGATCAGGTGGAATTCGGCATTCGGTAGGTCTCGCTTGAAAGCTTCGGCCCCCGGGGCTGGAAAAATGGTGTCGTTCTTGCCCCAGACGATTAGCGTCGGCGGCTGCCGGTTGCGGAAGAACTGTTGGAACTCAGGATAGAGGGCCACGTTGTTGCGGTAGTCGTAGAAAAGGTCGAGCTGAATCTCGATGTTGCCGGGGCGGTCGAGGAACTGCTGGTCATAGAGCCAGTTGGCGGGGTCGATACGGGTGACATCACTAACGCCGTCGAGATACTGAAACTTCGTTACGTCCAGCGACATCAACGGACGCAGAGCATCGCGGGCTTCCTGCGAATTGGTCGCCCAGTATGCCTTGAGCTGATCCCAGAACGGCGAAAGGCCTTCCTCGTAGGCGTTGCCGTTCTGAACGATCATGCCCGTGATCCGCTCGGGATGCCGAAGAGCGAGGCGGAACCCGGTTGGAGCCCCGTAGTCCATCACATAGATGGCGTAGGAATCGATGCCGAGTTTCGTGACAAGCGAGTCGACGATTTCAGCATACCGCTCAAAGGTGTAGGCGAACTCTTCCCTCGCCGGCATGGAGCTGAGTCCGAAACCCGGATAGTCGGGTGCGACTACATGATAGTGATCCGCGAGCGCCGGGATCAAATTCCGGAACATGTGCGAAGATGTTGGGAAACCGTGAAGCAAGAGCACGGTCGGCGCGTCGGCGCGGCCTGCCTCCCGGTAGAAAATTTCCAGGCCGTCGATGTCGATGGTTCGGTGGTGGATCGCAGGGAAGGTGTGGCGGGCAGTCGTCATTTTCGTCTCCTGTCGTTGAAGTTCGGAAGCTCGGTCCTGATGCATTAGAGTTAGACAGTTCCGCCGATCGACGGAATTCACCTCCTCTGAAAGTCACCATTGCGACACTCGGAATAATGCATCGCGCTCGCGCGCCCCGGGTTCTACGAATTGGCCCGCGGTTCAAGAACGTTGGGGCGGCCCAAATATTGTCCAGACGTCCTCCCCGTCACCGCTCTGAAAGGACCGACACATGGAAGCAACCAGCACACCCTCAGCTGATGTGCAGCGCCGCCAGATCGAGGTTATCCGAAGTTCCCCTCACTATTGGCGGGTCAATCTCGACAATCCGCCGTTGAACATTATGGGGCCACAGATGGTCCGAGAGCTCTCGGAGCTTGTGACCGAAATGGAGAATGCCCCTGAATTGAAGGTCGTAGTCATCGGCAGCACCAACCCTGACTATTTCATGGCGCATTACGATGTCCTTCGCGATCCATCGGAATCCATCAATATGGCCCCAGGACCTACGGGCATGCATCCCGTGCCGGACGCCTTCGTACGACTTAGTCGGCTGCCCGTCGTGTCGATTGCGTCGATCCGAGGCAGGGCAACGGGCTCGGGTAGTGAGATAGCGCTGGCATGCGACATCCGGTTCGCCAGTCGGGAGAAGGCCATCCTCTCGCATTGGGAGGTGGGAGCTGGCTTTGTTCCTGGCGGCGGGCCAATGGCAAGAATGCCGCGCCTAATGGGGCGCGGTCGTGCTCTCGAGGTGCTTCTCGGGGCGGACGATATCCCCGGCGACCTGGCCGAGCTCTACGGCTACGTGAACCGCGCCCTTCCCGACGATGAGCTTGACAGGTTCGTCGACGAATTCGCCGAGCGCATTGCTTCGTTCAACCGCGACGCCATCGCCACCACGAAGCGGTTCGTAGATGACGCCAGCTTGCCGACCGACTCCGAGATGCAGCCCGCGTGGGAGGCTTTTGTTACGTCGGTCGGGCAACCGTTCGCGCAGCACCGGCTTGCCAAATTCGTCAACCTTGGCCTGCAGCAGCCGAGCGATATCGAGAAGAGGCTGGGGTTCTATGTCGGTCCGCAAGCATAGGCACCGATCACGGAAAAGACCCGCCACATCGCCTCGACAATCTGGCGAGGTCTTCCATGCCTGCATTTGATTCCCAAGCCCCGCACCTGGTCGACGTCTTCCGTTCGGTCAGGGCAATCATCTTGCTGCTGTTGGGCGGACCCGAGAGAGCGGATGCGCTTCTCTCGGCCGCGCTAATGCGGGAACCGGTGCTTTTGAAGCACCCTCAGAACTTTCTTTTGTGCATGGTCGACCAGGCAAAGGCTGTTTCCGAAAGTATGTACGCGACGCCACATGTCCATGGCTACGCGTTAGCGAACGATAACGACGATGCAGCGAAAGGATTTCAGCTTTTGAGCCGCCTCCCCTTCGATCGCCGCCTCGCCTACACGTTGGTCGAAGTGGCGGGCTTTACCCTGCAGAAGGCGGCGTGCTACTGCCGCGAAACGCCAGGCCAAGTCCAAGAGCTCGTCAATGCTGCTCAAGCGGAGCTAGCTGGGGCTGCACTTGCTCATGGAATTGGACCTTCCGATGGTCCAAAGCGCTGATCGAGACCGGACGCGTTGCCAACGGCGGACGGACTTAATATCTATGTGCCGGGCGACATCACAGCCGTCGCGGACGCATCAAGGTCCTATTTATGAAGAGTTTCGACCTAGAGCCTGGTTACGACCTCGAGCTATTAAGAGCCGACGGCGTTTCCAGTCTCGTCCGGCTTACGCTTCCCGGCGGTCAAACTAATCTCGCGGTACTCGTGGCAACGCCGGGTGATCTTGCGCCCGCGCAGCAAATTAGGCTCGAAGCCGAACTCCGTGTGGCCGATCGGGTAGCGAGTGCGGGCGGAGCAAAGGCGCTGCACGGCTTGGTAGTCGGAGGCCGCCAAGGGATTCTCCTCGAAGACCTTGGCGGGAGTTCGCTTGATTCCGCATGGGATTCCGGACGCCCCCTCAAGGAATTCCTTCAACTCTCGATATTGATTTGCGACGCTGTAGCGCGCATCCACGAGAGTGGCCTCGTCCACGGAGATATCCGGCCGGCCAACATCATGGTCGTCGATCCGGGGAAGGTCTATTTCATCGGGTTCGGCTGTGCTTTCCCGGCGTCCCGCGCTCCGACGGAACGTGATGGCGATACATTGACCGTCGACCGCCTGCCCTACATTTCACCGGAACTCACAGGAAGGCTTGACCGCCGGGCCGACACCCGTAGCGACCTATACTCCCTTGGGGTCACGCTCTATCAGTTGCTGACGGGGAGACTTCCTTTTGCGGCGCATACGCCGGCGGAGTGGCTTCACAGCCACCTCGCAAGGCCTGCTTTGCCTCCGGGCAGATGGGCCACGAAGATTCCGAGCGCCGTCGCGTCGATCCTCCTCAAGCTACTTTCGAAGGCGGCCGAGGAGCGATATCAAACTGCCGGAGGGCTCAGGGTCGATCTCGAGCGTTGTCTATCGGCGTTCACCAGCAACGGCAGGATCGAACTCTTCGAACTCGGCACCCAGGACGCTCGCGGAACACTGGTCATTCCGGACCAACTCTATGGTCGGGAGGCAGAAATTCTCCAGCTGACGGAGAGTTTGGATCGCGTCGCTCTCTCGGGAAAGACCGAGTTGGTTCTCGTGTCGGGTTTGTCGGGTATTGGCAAATCCGCCCTCGTCAGGGCTTTCCAGCGGCGGCTTGATCCCCAGGTCGCCCTTTATGCCGAAGGCAAGTTTGACCAGATCAACCATCACGTTCCGCTTTCCACGATCGTGCAGGCTTTTCGGGGGCTGATCTCCCATATACCGTCTCACTATCGTCTCGGGGAGGATGGGATAGGAGACCTCGTCAAGGCGGCGATCGGCCCGAACGGCCGCCTGATAACTTCGCTGATCCCCGAACTTGATGCGTTGATCGGCCCCCAGCCCGACGTTCCGAACCTTCCACCTAACGAGGCCCAGAACCGGTTTCAGTACGTGCTCTCCCGTTTTGCCGGAGCTTTCTCGCGCGGCGGTCATCCACTGGTACTGTTCCTTGATGACCTCCAGTGGATCGACCACGCTACGCTTGGTTTCCTCAAAAGGACGCTCCAAGCCCAGTCGATACGGAATACACTCGTCATCGGGGCCTTCCGGGAAAACGAGGTCGCGTCGGGCCATCCATTGCGAGAATGGCTTGACGAAATCAATCAGCCGGAAACCACGGTTTCGACATTAGAGCTTTCGCCTTTGTCCGGCTCGGAAGTGCTCCAACTTGTCTCCGACAGTCTCGGTGTGGATCAGGGCGAGGCGCATCCCCTCGCCGAGGTGATTGTTGAACGGGCTGGAGGAAATCCTCTCTTTACGACGCAACTCCTCGCCGCTCTCGTTCAGGATGGCAGGGTGTCTTTCGACATGCGGTCGCGACAGTGGACATGGAGGCGCGAGGAGATAGAGCAGAGCTCGTCTCAAGACGTTTCAGATTTGATGGCTGTGAAGCTTGCAAAGCTGAGCCCGACGACCCGTGAAATTATGGCCAGCATGGCCTTGCTCGGCAATATAGTCTGTCGGCGTCTGCTCCGTCTGGTGACCGGCCTCCCGGAGGACACATACGCATCTTGCATCGATGAGGCCATCGACGCCGGGCTTATTTTCGCGCGCGATGAAGGTCTGGTATTCGTTCATGACCGGGTTCAGGAGGCTGCCTACCTCGCACCGTCGGACGATACTCGCAGAAGTCTGCACCTCAGTATCGCGCGCCGCATGGTCTCCTTGTTGCCGCCTGAGGAAATCCACGATCGCATCTTCACTGTGGCAGAGCAGTATAATCGCGCAGCCGATCTCGTTACCGGGCATGAAGAGCGGATTCGTGTGGCCGAGTTGAATTTGGCGGCGGGACGCAAGGCGGAGCAAACATCCGCCTTCGCATCCGCACTTACATATTTCGAAACCGGAGCACGGGTCTCGCGGCAGGTGGAAGGCGACGAAGCGATCGAATTGACGATCGATTTCGAGATCGGGATGGCCGACTGCGAATTTGTTCTTGGTCAGTCAACGAGCGCGGAGCGGCGGCTCGATTCGCTCCGGCAGCAAACGCTCAACCGCGGAAAGCTCGCTCGTGTCACCTGGTCGCAGATAACCCTCTACACGGCGCTGGGGCAACTCGACCGGGCGATTGACCTTTGCCTCGACTACCTACGCCACGAAGGCATTGATTGGCCTGCGAATCCCACCTGGGACATGGTGCGGGAGGAGTACCGCGAGATCGAGGAGGAGGTACGCGCGGACGCAATCGGGACTCGATTGGAGCTACCCTTTCGCTCGTCGACGGAAGCGCCCCTCCTTGACGTCCTCGGTGCCGTCCTGCCCCCCGCCTTTTTCACCGACCAGAAGCTCGTCTGCCTCGTCCTTTGCCGGATGGCCAACGTCAGCCGCTCAAACGGGAATTCGCCGGCGTCTCCGCTCGGGTATGCTTATCTTGGGATGGTGCTCGGTCCCATGTTCGGGGAGTATGCTGCGGGCTACCTGTTCGGCAGGCTGGCGCTTCAGATGGTTCAGGACCCGGAATTCGCCCGCTTCCGAGGTCGAGTTTCGATGACGTTTGCCTATCACGTGCTTCCCTATTCGGAGCCGATAAGAGCAGGCCGAGAGCTCCATCGACAGGCGCTGACGATCTCCCAGGAGTCGGGCGATCTGACCTATGCCGGGTTTTGCAGCTGTACGACGATCAGCAACATGCTACTTGCCGGCGATCAGCTCGGAGTTATCGAGCGCCGCGCGAGCTCCGCGCTCGACTTCGCGAAGCAGATCAATTTTGGACTGATCGCAGATATCATAACCAGCCAAGCCATGCTTGTCCGGAGCCTGCAGGGATTGACGTTTTCGCTGGACACGTTCGACGACGGCGATTTCGACGAAGTCGCCTTCGAGAGCCGGTTGGACAGCACGCCCGGTCTCGAAATCGCCGCTTGCTGGCATTGGATCAGAAAAACGCAGGTGGCGATCTTCGCCGGGGATTTTGAGGCCGCGGTCCGGCACGGAGGAAGGGCCGAGCCCCTGCTGTGGACGACCGCGGGCCACCTCGAGTGGGTTGAATACACCTTTTACAAGTGCCTCGCACTGACCCGGACCGTCGCAGCTTCCGACCACGCCAGCAAGGCGGAGATTCGAAAATACCTAGAGCGACTACAGACCTGGAGCGCCAATAATCCTGAGAACTTCGCGGCGCACGCGGGCATCGCAGCTGCCGAACTTGCACGTCTCGAGGGACGGCAAGTTGATGCGCTGAGGCTCTATGAAGAGGCCATCTCCGCGGCAGTCGAAAGCCAGTTTCCTCATATCGAAGCCCTGGCGCACGAGTTTGCAGCTAGCTTCGCCCAAGGTATAGGGCTAGCGACGATGGCACTTGCCCACCGGGAAAGGGCCTATGCCGCTTACCGTCGTTGGGGCGCAAACGGCAAGCTGAGAGACCTAGAGGTCAAGTACCCTCACCTCCCGACCACCTACGCGATGCCGTACTCCAACGCCAGCGAGGCTCTTCCGAACGAGCTGGACCTACAGTCAGTCGTTCGCTCGTCGGCAAGCGTGGCCGGCGAGGTAGTCCAGTCCAAGATGGTCCGGACGCTGCTGACGGTTGCGCTTGAGAACGCGGGAGCGCAGCGGGCGCTGCTGGTGTTGCCTCGACAGCAGAGCTTCTGGACGGAAGCAGAGGCGGTGGCCAACGGCGAGGAGATCGACGTGCGGTTTCGGCGCGAGCCACTCAGGGATGGCGACGCACCCGCAAAGAAGCTGCGTGATGCTTTCCGTCACCAGGAACCGGTCGTTCTCGACGACAGCGAGTCGCGGCATGACCGCAACATGGATGAACATTGCATCTCAAGCGGACTCGCCGTCCCCCTGGTGGCGCGTGGGAAATCAGTTGGTATCCTCCTTCTCGAAAATCGTCTCAACGAAAACGCTTTCTCGCCGGCTCGGGTTGCCGTTCTCAAACTCATAGCGGCGCAGGCGGCAATCTCGCTTGAAAATGCGTCACTCGACGAGAAGGAGTCGCTGCTCAGGGAAGTGCACCATCGAGTAAAGAATAATCTGCAACTGATAAGCAGTCTTTTGAACCTTCAGGCCTCTCGGGTTAACGACATCAAGATGGCGGAACTCTTTCAGGATAGCCGGAACCGGGTTCGCTCAATGGCTCTGGTTCACGAAAACCTGTATCGCGCCGGCAACTTTGCGCGCATCTCGATGGCGAACCACTTGAAAACACTGTGTGCCCATCTCGCTCGGGCGTACGGCACACGGGAAAAATCAGTCGCCCTGAACGTCGATGTCGATGAAGTCGACCTCGATCTCGACAGCGCCGTCTCTTGCGGGCTCATCGTAAACGAGTTGGTGTCTAACGCTCTCAAGCATGCCTATCCAGCCGTTTCCCGCGGTCAAGTCAGCGTGGCATTGTCAGCGCGGCAGCCTACCCATTATGAATTGGTCGTCGAGGATGACGGTGTGGGACTCAGAGAGGGCTGGGAAAGCGCTGAAACCCTCGGCTTGCAGCTCGTAAAGGACCTGGTGGACCAGTTGCGCGGGAGTATGACTGTCGACACGGGCGTCGGAACGAGATTTCTTATCACCTTCAAAATAGCAAAGGCCTGAGCGAGTGAGCCGCAAGTCAATCCTCGTCGTGGAAGACGATCGTGTCGTATCCCGCGACATTCAACTCCAGCTTCGGAATATCGGCTACGACGTCGCGGGCGCGGCGGTCTCGGGTGAACAGGCGATTGCCATGGCTGCTAGCCTGAAGCCCGATCTAGTCCTTATGGACATCAGGCTGGAAGGCGACATGGACGGCATTCAGGCGGCAACAACCATCCGGGAGCGGATGCGGATGCCGATTGTCTATCTCACCGCGTACGCGGACGATGAAACCGTTCGCAGGGCCGGAGAATCCGAGCCCTTCGGCTACCTTCTCAAGCCGTTCGAAGAAACCCAGCTAAGAGCGGCCATCGAGATGGCGCTCTACAAGCACGCCGCCGAGAAGCGCCTTCATGAGAGCGAGCGGCGCTATGCAACAACCCTCTCCAGCATTGGCGACGCCGTGATTGCGACCGACTCCGCCGGCCTGATCACGTTCATGAACCCTGTGGCGGAGGCGCTGACCAAATGGAAGATGGCCGAAGCCATTGGCCAACCCGTCGTCAATATCTTCCGGATCATCAATGAGGACAGCCGACAGACGGTCGAAGACCCCGTGGCCAAGGTTCTGCGCCTCGGAACGATTGTCGGGCTCGCCAACCACACGTTGCTCATCGCCAAGGATGGTACCGAAATCCATATTGACGACAGCGGTGCCCCGATTATCGACGACCACGGCGAAATCTCGGGAGCGGTCCTCGTCTTCCGCGACATCGGCCACCGAAAACAGATGGACGATGCTTTGCGCCAGGCGCAGGCCGACCTTGCACTTGTCGGTCGCCTAACCAGACTGGGAGAGCTCGCCGCCTCTATCGCACATGAAGTCAACCAGCCGCTCACCGCGATCGTTTCGAATGCAGAGACTTGCCTGCGCTTTCTCGAGCAGGCCAAGGCGGCTGCCGAGCGGATGTCTCAGAATAGCCATCGTGCTGGCGAGGTTGTCAGGAGCATCCGCAGCCTCGCGGGCAATGCTCCGGACAAATTCACCGAAATCGATCTCAACGAGGTGGTGATGGAGGTGGTTGGTTTGCTGCGGGGCGAGATCAAAAGGCATGGCGCGAGCGTGGAAACATCGCTGACGCCTGTACCTCCCCTCGTCCAGGGGGATCGCGTCCAGCTTCAGCAGGTAGTTCTGAACCTCGTGATGAATGCCCTTGAAGCAATGTCAGCGGCAGCGATATCAACCAGGACAATCTCAATCGGATCGCATCGCCCGGTGGACAGCGAAATCGAGCTCTTCGTCTCGGACACCGGGCCAGGTCTCGGACCGGTCGACGGGGAGCGAGTGTTCGATGCGATGTTCACGACCAAGAGAGAGGGCATGGGTCTCGGTCTTTCGATATGCCGCTCGATCATCGAAGCTCATGGTGGCACGATCAGAGCGGATATCCCTCATTCCGAACCGGGAGCCACCTTCCGATTTAGTCTTCCTCTGGCCAATGGGAACCTTGCAAAATAAGCGTCATGCCTCATTCGCGGTCTGTCTACATCGTTGATGACGACGAGGATATCCGGATAGCTCTGGAAGCCCTCCTCGACTCGATTGGTTTTCAGGTCACGACTTTCAGTTCTGCAGAGGAGTTCCTGTCTCGCGTCGATCTCGACAATCCCGGATGTCTCGTACTGGATGTCAGGTTGACGGGTCAAAGCGGGATAGCTCTTCAAAACCATTTGAATAGGATTGGGAACGAGATTCCCATCATCTTCATCAGCGGACACGGCGACATCCCCATGGCTGTCAAGGCCATAAAAGCCGGCGCTGCCGAGTTCCTGACCAAGCCGGTACGGCCCCAAGACCTGATCGATGCCATCCACGCTGCCTTGGAGAGCGACGCGCAACGGCGGGCGCGGTTCGCCGCGACGGACGCGTCACGGAGGCTCTACAATGGTCTCACGCCCAGGGAAAAGGACGTCATGTCACTCATCGTGGCTGGTCATGGAAACAAACAGACCGCCATCCTGCTCGGCATCAGCGAGCCCACGGTTAAGGCGCACCGGGGCCAATTGATGAAGAAGCTCAACATGCAGTCGCTACCCGATCTTGTTCGTCTCGCCCGCGAACTCGAGGTCGAAGGTTCGAGCAAGTCTTAGCTTAATACCCGAGGACATGGCAGAGCCATCCGAAGCGGTGCCTGCAAATCACTTAACGCCTAGCTCTATGCCCTTCGCTGCTTTCGGCCGTCCCAAGGCATCCTTCAGCCAACATTCTTTCTTCTTCGCGACGTAGGCAAACGCCTTGCAGGCGGTTTCGCCGATGCACGATACAAAGCACTCTAGGTAGTTCGTCTGCCTGATACGCTTATAATCGCCGCCGGGGATGTCCATGCCGGAATAGCTGGTGAAGTCGGACTTGATGATGTCCGCCGCCTTCGATGACGAATATGCAGCCATCGCGTCCCGGTTCCTTATGAGGGCGACGACATCGTTCTTCAGAAAGCAGAAGCGGTGCTTGGCGTTATATGTGATCGCCTTGCACTGACCGTCACCGTCGCAGGCGTTGCGACAGTCTTGATAGCTGACGTCTTTGAGTGTCGCGTAATCGAAGCCGATGGCATCGTAACCTGCGGCATCCAGAAGCATCGCAGATATCCCGGGTCGGGGCAGGCTCGTTACCGCTTCCTCGCGCTGAACCGATGCCCGCGCCTCCAGCTTTCCATAACACAGTACCTGGTGAACCGAGGGTGCAATCTTTTCGGCTAGGTCGGCGGTGGATAGGATGGGTTGCCCCGCCGCCTTGTCGCCCGAAAGGCTGGTAATGCTCTGCGACTGCATGAACAGGTCGGCTACCGACGCTCTGATTGCAAAATTCACGTTCTGCGCTGTGATTCCGATTTCGTCCGCGGCCTTCTTCGAAAAGGTGGCGCTTGTTATGCCGAGCAGAAAGCCGTCGCGATCCACGACGGGCCCGCCCGAATTTCCGGGCTGGATCGGAGTCGATATCTGGATGTACCGGGTGTCGTTTTTCAGGCCCGCCAGCGCGTTCACGTTGCCTGTCGTGATCTTGACCGAATCCGATAGGAGGTCCGCCAGGGGGTAACCTATGGCGACGATATCCTCGCCGAGCCGCGTCGGTGCGCGGCGGAATGTCAGAGGCGTCCACGTTTTGTCCGAGGGCACCTTGATTAGCGCGAGGTCATTGGTGGAGTCGATCCGCGGATCGGTGGCGATCCCCCTGCCCTTGACCTCGATACGCTCGCACCCCTCGACGACGTGGGCGTTGGTCATCAGCCATCCATCACCAGTAACGCTGAAACCCGTGCCTGATGACTTGGGCTCTTCTGCGACTGCGTGCGTTGCTGCCGCCGACATAAGAAGAGCCGCCAAGAAAGCGCGCCCCGCAACTATCATTCTCGCCCCCTCTATCCAAGATAGGGGTAGAGCACATACAGGGCCGAATTCAACCGCATATTGCAGGAAGGATTAACGGACCGGCAGTTGGGAGCCCGTCGGGAGAACGAAGCCCCGCATCATGCGGATGTTTCGCTCGGGCATTGGCAATTGATTTTCGGGTGGTTCCGGGCTTTACGCGGTCTGGTCATCTTCGCCGTCGATATCAAGCTGCTTAACCCAGCGGCCGAAGGTTGCACGGAAACGCTGCATTTTGTCCAACATCCAGGCATGAATGTCGGCGTGTGTCCCGTCGTCGGCGATATCGATTTCGCGTCTGTACAACGCGATCCGGCTGGCCTTCTTCCCGGGTAGCTCCTGCCAAGTGGCTCGGCAATTGCCCTCTTCATTGGCAAATACCCCCTCCGAACGTAGGGGGTCTCCCTACTTCCGGTCCAATGGTTTCAGAAGGGGACCGTAATGTATCGTCCTGCTGCGTCGGCGTTTAAAAAGAGGCGTAGGAGAAATGTCGTCCGATCACGGCCTGCAAATGGAGAGGTACGTTGGTGCCACGAGAGCATCGCAGCGCCTCGCAGGTCTTCCCAAGTCAACAAGGTTCACGGCCGTCCGCCTGATCTCGAGCGGACTTGGTCACGAGATGACCGCGCCGATACCTGTCGAAGATACCTTTATCGTAAGTCTGCAAATCGAGCGCATTGGCCGCCACGAACTGTGGAAAGGCGGCAAACTCTCCAATGCCCTGCCCTATGAACAGAACTCGATAAATATCGTCCATTTGGCCGAGGAGCCACGCATCCTCCTTCCAGACCCATTCGATTGTCTTCAACTGCACCTCACGGGTGATGCGCTCAAGTCCTTTGCCGAAGACAATCATGATCGCCATGTCACCGGGTTCGATGTGACGCCAGGTGAAATCAACGAAGTAATCGCAAACCTCGGCCGGGCTCTGCTTCCAGCTTTCGCAGGTTCAAATACCGCGTCGAGCCTCTACGTCGATCAGCTCATTTTCGGGATGCTGAACGAACTGACGGCGCGTTACGCTAACCGCGGATCGCGCCGTAGCGAGGAGGCAGACCTGTCGCCGGCACAACTCCGAGCCGCGCAAGAAATGTTGATATCCGAAAAGGGCGCTCAGGTCGGGTTGGTCGACCTCGCGCGTGAATTCGAGATTCCGATATCCAGTTTCACGGCCGCCTTCCGTGCGGGAACTGGAATGACGCCCAACCAGTGGGTGCGTCGCTACCGCCTCGACCTGGCGCAGGAATTGCTTCTAACAACCGAGCTGGCGCTGAGGGACATCGCCGCGAAATGCGGGTTCGCCGACCAAGCCCATCTTTCAAGAGCATTCGTCGCGGGCGTGGGAATGACGCCCAGCGTCTGGAGACGGAACAGATGAACAGAGAGAGACACAGCCCGCGATCCGCTACGGGCGCACAGATCGCCCACCTCTTCGGCGTATCAGATTACCAGACCCTCAAGACCTCCTCGCTCAGATCATCTCAGATGACGGTCACCAGGCTGTGGACTGACGAAGGATCGAAAGAAATGACGGCGAACATACCCGTCGAAAAGGCGTCCGTGGTTAGCTTTCAGCTGAAAACGCTTCGCCATCACGAGCTTTGGAAGTTCGATCGACTGTTCTACTCCGGTGGGTTTGCCAAGGATACGATCAGCATGGTTCACCTTGAGGAGCAACCGAGGGCCCATCTACCGACGGACTACGACTGCCTGATGTTTCATATTCCCGATCTTGTGTTGCGGGAGCTTTGCGAACAAGAGGACATGCCCGCGTTCCACGGTCTTGAGGGCCAGAAGGCGCGGGTCGATCCGGTCGCCGCGCATCTTTGCCGTTCACTGCTTCCCGCGCTGGAGAACCCTGCTGCAGCGGGCAGACTATTTTTCGATCACGTTGGTATCGCCTTCGCCGCGTATCTGCTTGACAACTACCGTGGCGGTGCCCGGCCGTTGTTGAGGTCCAGCAGCCTCTCGCGATTGCAAATGAAGAAAATCGAAGAGTACCTGCTCGGCGACCTGACGAGAGACCATTCGCTCGAGTCCATAGCCGCTGTCTGTAACATGCCGGTTAGTACGTTCAGCAAGGCGTTCAAGCAGACGACCGGCCTTGCGGTCCATCAGTGGTTGCGCAGCAAGCGGGCCGAAAGGGCTGCAGAACTCCTTTCAGAAACTAAGGAAGCGATCGCGAGTATTGCGTACGAATGTGGGTTTACCGACCAGGCGCATCTGACACGTATCTTCACCCGAATTTATGGAACGACGCCGGGGAGCTACCGGTCCCAAATGACTCGGCACAACCGTGCCGGCCAGCCGGCAGAGTAGGCTTGAAAGGGGTAGCGCCCGAAGCGGTCACTTCTGCTGCCGATCGCCGCTCAGGCTTCCCCGTTATGTTTTATCGGCTAAGCTCGGGACTGCTGGTTCGAAGAGGGTCGCAGCCCAATCTACAAAAGCGCGAACGACCGGGGATAAATGCCTGGATGTCGGATACAAGATCGAGACAGGGGTGGATGGAGGTCGGTATTCAGCGAGTAGCTCCACCAGCAGGCCTTTGTCGAGATAAGGTCGGACAATGTAGTCCGCGAGTCTTACAACCCCATGATGCCCTAGCCCCAACGAAAGATAAGCGGACGTCTCGTTGACTGAAACGTCGCTATCGACCTGGACGATTTCCGGTCCGCCACCGTTCATATAGGTCCATTTCTCGCCCGTGCCGTCGCCGTGAAAATAACCAACCAGCTTATGTGCCTTTAGGTCGGCCGGAGTTTTCGGTGCTGGATTGGCGGAGAGATATTCCGGAGTTGCGCAGGTGATCCAGTTGAACCCGCCGACACGCTTGCCGACCAAGGCAGAGTCGGCCAATTCGCCGGTTCTGATTGTGCAATCGATGCCCTCCTGAACAAGGTCGAGCCGACGGTCGTTTGCTCCGATCGCGATCCGAATTCCTGGATGACGGCTTCTGAAGACGTCCAGCTTAGGTATAACCACGGACGTCGCGATCGACACTGGCATTTCGATACGGAGCCGCCCCTCAAGAGACTTGGGGTCCCGTCTAAGACTCGCCTCCATGGCGTCGATGTCGTGTAAAATTCGGCGGCATTCCGCGTAGTATGCTTCGCCATCGGCGGTAAGACTAAGGTTTCTCGTTGTCCGCTGCAGCAACCGGACGCCAAGGTGCTTTTCAAGGCGGTTCATTGCCATTGTGACTGAGGAACGAGGCGCGGAGAGTGTCGCAGCCGCTTTGGAAAGGCTGCCAGCCTCCACGACCCTCACAAAGACCTCCATGGTTTTCAAGCGATCCACGGTCATCGACCTCCTTCGTCTTCGAAAAGAAGGCTGATGTATGCGGTGAACCGGCACTATTCAATTCGGGAAGTCTTGAACGGGGTGTTTGCCGGTACTTCCGAAGAGGCGAGTATCCGTGGTCAAACCTGAGTATAATTTAAATGCGCAACGCTCGATGATAGTTATTTTCTTGTCCGCAGCGAAAGAGCTCCCCTCCTCTAACAGAGCGGACCACGCGCTATTTGCGCGTTGCCTGCCTCGGCCTCCCCTCCCGCCGAGGCAGTGCGGACAGTTGGTCCGCCGAGGCCGTCCCCATGCCGCCGGGGACGGCCTCCAATTTCAGTTTTATCTACTAAACAACGCCTAAGACTATGCTCGAGTATAATCTATCCACTTGATCCCCTGTGTTAGTTTCCACGCGTATTCATTGGAACCTCGGTAAGCGGGACAGAGCTTTTTACGGTCTGTGTCGTGCGCCGGAAAGTCCTCAACGTAACCGTCGACTTCATCGAATGCGGGAGTGCTCGGGTGACGACGAGTGGATGGATGAAAGATGGGCTTTCGCGCCGAGACGTAGCTCAGGAACTCCCCACGGCGATATTTGCGCTGCCGCTCTCGGGCGTGGTCTTCTACATCGACGCCTTCACGACGATTGAAAGCGCCATTGCGGTGCTCTACGTGGTCGCTCTTCTTCTCGCCGCACCCGTTCTCTCGCGGTGCGCAACGATCACGGCAGCCTGTGTATGTGGAGTTCTGGCCTTTCTCGCCTTCGCCATTGGTCATAGCGACAGCGTTGATTTCGCCAGCTCCCTGCGATTGGCCGTTTCGCTGGCGGCGCTTTCTATCACGTGCGCCCTGATCCTCCGCAACGATGCGGCTCACAGTCAGCTTATCCAAGCCAACAGCGCGCTGTCTGAAAGCGAGAGTCGCTATCGCTCGATCTTTGAAGAAAGCCGAGTGGCACTATGGGAACGGGACTACTCATTGGCCCGCGAGTTTCTCGTTTCACTGAAAGCGGCAGGTGTTCATGATTTCCGCACCCACGCCTCCGCCCATCCGCACGTCATGGCGGAAGCCGTCTCGCGAATTCGAACGATCGCGGCCAATGACGCGGCTAGAGAGCTCATTGGACTCCCTCCGGGAGAACAGATTCCGGCTTCGCTGCAGTCGCTTCTTCCGACTAACATGGAGTCGATGGCCGAAATTCTCGATTGCGTCTTCCGCGGCCGCAATCGGTTCGAGGGCAAGTGCACTATTGTCACTTATGATGGGAGCAAACGCGAAGTCCTGTTGAGCCTGAGGTTCCCGGACGATCCTGCTGCTTTCGGGCGTGTAGCCGTCGCCATGTTTGACATCACCCATCGTGAAAAGACCCACCGGGCGCTACGCGATGCCCAAGCGGAGCTCACAAACGCTGCCCGCGCAGCCACGATGGGAGCAATGTCGGCCTCCCTTGCTCATGAGTTGAATCAGCCTCTGGGAGCGCTCGTTGTAAATGCGCAGACCCTGTTGCGATGGCTCGACAAGGAGCCACCGGACTTGATCGCGGTGAGAGGCTCCGCCGAGCGTATGATCCGCGACAGCCAAAGGGCGAGTGATATCATTCTGAACACTCGGAATTTCATAAAGCAGGAGAAGCGCAAATTCGAGATTGTATCCGTACCGGACCTTATCGAGGAAACTCGTGCGCTCATGGATCATGAGCTGCAGCGTGATGCGGTGCAATTGACATTGGACATCGATGAAGGTTTGCCCACCGTGCACGCGGTCCGGATCGAGCTCCAACAGGTGCTGATTAATCTAATCTCCAATGGCATCCACGCAGTCGCGGGTGTTCCTGAAAGCGACCGACTCATTCAGCTGTCACTGGCACGGAAGAGCGATGAGGCGTTGTCCTTGAAAGTGAGAGATTTCGGTCCTGGGATGAGCGACGGCATAAAGGAAAAGCTCTTCGCGCCCTTCTTCACCACAAAACCAGACGGGATGGGGATCGGTCTTTCTATCAGTCGCGCGACGATGGAGGGAATGGGAGGAAGTCTGACCGGAATGAATGCAACCAATGGAGCGTTGTTCGAAATGACGATCCCTCTACAGGCGACGCAGTGAGCGCGCGGCAGGCATCTTCCAGACCCGTGCCAACCGTCCACATTATCGAGGACGACGAGGCCTTTCGTGAATCGCTGACTGACCTCTTCCGCTCCGCTGACATCGCTGCTGTAACCTACCCGAACACAGCGGACTTCCTGAACTCTGGAGGTCTCCCCGGACCCGGCTGCCTGCTGCTCGACGTCCACCTGCCCGGGGTCAACGGCCTTGACTTTCAAAGTGAACTCGAGCGAACCGGAAACCGCATGCCGATCATCTTCATGACAGGCTATGGAGACATTCCGATGAGCGTGAGAGCGATGAAGGCTGGTGCGCTGGACTTTCTCGCGAAGCCGTTCGGAGACCAGGACGTGCTAGACGCCGTGCGTGCCGCCTTCGAAGTGAGCTCCAAGCGACAGCAGCAATCCGAATTGATCGGAGCACTTTCGGCAAGATACAGGAGTCTCACGCAGCGCGAACGTGAGGTGATGCAGGAAGTCGTCAAGGGGCTCATGAACAAGCAGATTGCGTTCAACCTCGGCATTAGCGAAATCACCGTAAAGATTCATCGCGGAAACGGCATGAGAAAGATGGAGGCGAAGTCCGTCACCGACCTCGTCAAAAAGTTTGAAGTGCTGGAAGCCAATCACGCTCACACCGACGTATGATACCCCCGTCCTACGGTTCCGGGATATCGTCAACCCCGAACCAACCCACGAAAGCTCCACGCCGTGTTCTCGCCCTTGACCGTAGCCATCGTTGACGACGACGACGCCATTCGAGAAGCTCTTGACAGCCTCGTGCAGTCTTGCGGGTACACAAGCCAGGTCTTTGCATCTGCAGAGGACTTTCTCGCAAATGGCGACAGGGCAGTGATCGGCTGCATCCTCTTGGACGTCAAAATGCCAGGTCTCAGCGGTCTGGAGCTTCAGGACCGCCTAAATCACCAACCACCCAAGCCGCCCATCATTTTCATGACATCGTATCGAGACGAGAAAACCCGCAGTTCGGCCATGGACGGGGGCGCTTTGGCATTCCTCGCCAAGCCCGTGGAGGTCGACTGCCTTATTCATTTTATCGAGGTCGCCCTCAAGCGCTGACCTGCCGGCGAGGTCGGAAAACCACCGACACCGCCGTCATATCGGCCGTCGAGATATGTACTCAGGTCGGGCTGCGGACGTTCGCGAAAAGCATGTTCAGGCCTTCCGAAATCGTGGGGTGCGCGAAGATGCAGTCTCGTAGCGCCGTATACGGAAGTTTTCCGAGCATCGCCATCTGGACGACGCTCATCACCTCGCCCGCGTTCTCGCCGAGCATGCTGAATCCAATTATCTCATCGTTGTGTGCTGCAACGATCGCCTTCATGAACCCGTCCCGGCGGGATAGCGTCCGAGCGCGAGGTATGACGTCCATCGGCAGCTTTGCGACACGGTAGGCCGAACCTTCCCGGCGGGCGTCCTCTTCGTTGAGCCCGATGCGGGCATATTCAGGATCGATGAAAACGCAATATGGAATGGTTCTGTCAGTCGTGCGCCGGGTGCCGCCGTTAAGGTCACTCTTGACGATCCGGTAGTCATCGAGCGACGCGTGGGTAAACATGGGCGTTCCGGCGACCTCGCCCATTGCCCAAATACCATTGGCCGTCGTTCTGAGATGATCATCAACCTCAATGAAGCCGCGTTCGTCGGTCGCAACGCCGGCGATCTCAAGGCCGATATCCTTGGTCCTCGGCCGACGGCCGGTGGCGACAAGCAGGTGCGTTCCGTCAAAACTACTCCCATCGGCGGCGGTCACCCTGACGGCTGAGCCGGACTTCCCCTCCACTGCAGCCACCTCGCAGCCGAGCACCACTTCGAGGCCCTGGTTCTTCATCGCCGCCAGAATATTCTCGGCGACGTCCTCGTCCTCTCGCGGCAGGAGGCGTTGACCCCGTTCAATGATCGTCACCTTGGTCCCCAGTCTCTTAAAAGCCTGGCCAAGCTCAAGGGCGATGAAACCGCCGCCGAGGATCAACAGCTTGCGTACAGATTCTCCGATACGCAGAGCTTCTACGTGTGTGAGGGGGCTGGCGTCTTTCAGCCCGGGAACATTCGGTATGTCGGCGACCGTTCCGAGATTGATGAATATACTGTCGGCGGTCACGTGCCGCGGGCCAGCGATGCCCGCCACCGCGATGATTCCGGGGGCGACGAACGCGCCCCAACCCAACAACAGCTCCAGGCCGCTAGCGTCGAACCCCGATTGGTTCGTCCTGACCATCTCACCCACCACGGTCGCGGTTCGAGCGGCGACAATTCCCATATCCGGTTCGGCTGCTGCTTCAGAGAGGCCGAACTGCGTCGCCTGCCCGACCGTATGAGCGATTTCGGCGCTGCGAATGAACGTCTTGCTGGGAATGCAGGCGACGTTGATACACGAGCCGCCGATCATTCCGGCCTCGATCATTGCCACTTTTTTTCCGGCGCGGGCTTCGTCCATGGCAAGCGTTTTTCCCGCCTTGCCGCCACCAAAGACGATGAGGTCATACTTTTCTACTTCAGTCATGGATTGGTTCCTTTGGGCGCTACGCGGCAGAATCCCACGGTAGCGGAGAACATTTGAACATTGCGTCCAGGCGTTCACGGCGAAACGTGAAGCCTGGATCGAGTGCGGCGCTGGCAGGCGGCTCAGGTCTGCGGGTCTGCTAGAGAGATAACCCGACTGCTTTCGCCACCCCTTCCCCGTACGCCGGATCGGCGCGCCGGCAGTTCTCGATGTGTCGCCTTATGACGTCCTGGCTCGCTCCGTCGATCGCTCGGGCCGTGTTCTCGAACAGAACCTGTCTCTGGGAGGGCGTCATCATACGGAAGAGGTTGCCGGGCTGCGAATAGTAGTCCTCGTCTACGCGGTGGTCCCAATGCGCCGCTGGTCCGTCGACGGCAAGCGGCGGTTCCGAGAAGTCGGGTTGATCCTGCCACTCTCCCGCGCTGTTGGGAAAATACGACGGGGCTCGGCCGAGGTTGCCGTCCACTCGCATTTGTCCATCACGATGATAACTATGGACAGGGCACTGCGCTGCGTTGACCGGGATGTGGTTGAAATTGACGCCCAAGCGGTAGCGTTGAGTGTCTGCGTAAGAAAACAGGCGAGCCTGCAACATCTTGTCAGGAGAGAAGCCGATACCCGGCACGACGTTTGCCGGGGAGAATGCCGCCTGTTCGACTTCTGCGAAGAAGTTCTCGGGGTTTCGGTTCAACTCAACGACCCCGACTTCGATCAACGGGTAGTCTGCATGGGGCCACACCTTGGTGAGATCGAATGGGTTTAGGTGGTAGTTCGCCGCGTCGGCCTCCGGCATTATCTGCACGTACATCGTCCACCGCGGGAAGTCGCCGCTTTCGATGCTGTAGAAGAGGTCCCGCTGGTTGCTTTCCCTGTCCTTAGCAATGACCGCCTCCGCCTCTGCGTCGGTCAGATTTTCAATGCCCTGTTGCGTCTTGAAGGTGAATTTTACCCAGAACCGTTGATTTTCGGCATTAATGAGGCTGAAAGTGTGGCTGCCGAAGCCGTGCATGTGTCTGAAGCTTCGCGGGATACCGCGGTCGCTCATCACGATAGTCCCCTGGTGAAGCGCTTCAGGGAGCAACGACCAAAAGTCCCAATTGTTATGGGCGCTACGCATGCCAGTTCGCGGATCGCGCTTGATGGCGTGGTTTAGGTCAGGGAAGCGCAACGGGTCGCGGAAAAAGAACACGGGCGTGTTGTTGCCAACCAAGTCCCAATTGCCTTGCTCGGTGTAGAATTTCATGGCGAAGCCGCGGATATCGCGCTCGGCGTCAGCTGCGCCGCGTTCTCCGGCAACGGTCGAGAAGCGCACGAACATCGGCGTCTTCTTGCCGACTTCGGAGAAGAGCTTCGCACGGGTGTAAGCGGTGATGTCGTGCGTGACAGTAAAGGTCCCGTAAGCGCCTGCGCCCTTGGCATGCATGCGGCGCTCCGGGATAACCTCGCGGTCGAAGTGTGCCAGCTTTTCGATCAGCCAGACGTCCTGCAGCAGCGCTGGACCGCGGGGTCCCGCGGTCTGGATGTTCAGGTTGTCCACGACTGGAGTTCCGGAGGCAGTCGTAAGTGATTTCTCTTTTGCGTCGTTCGTCATCGAGAGTTGCTCCGTCTTGGGGAGGCTCGCAGTTTCCCGATGCTTGTCTCCTTGTCTTGTATGACGCGAGGGAGCGTTGAAGGGGGAGTGCCTTTCGTGACTACACTTCACGCCAGACACGACGCAGCAGGTTGACGAACCAAAGCAAGCCAGCATCCTTGGCTCTGCGAGAGTGGGTCACGACATTGAGATTGAACGTCTCCATCGGGAACGGCGGCGGCACCTTTTCCAATTCGAAGGTGCTCGCAAAAGCATTCTGCGAGCCTCTTAGGCACGGTAGACAACAGGTCAGTATTCGCAACGGTACTTAAAGCAGCCATGAAGAGCGGCACCGACGCTACGACACGGCGTTTGCGCCCAACCGTCAGCAGCGCACGGTCGGCTGAACCGTAATGTGCGCCGTAGAAAGACACGAGCAGATGTTCAGCTCTCAGATACTGCTCCAGGTCTGGTTGCTCGGCAAACGACTAGATAGTTGTCTTCGGACAGGGGGATGCCCGATAGCCATCCGGCAGCAGGTCAAATCGCCCGATGGCGAGGTCCACCTCGTCTGTGCGCACGTGATCCAACGCGGTCTGCCCCGCACCGAACCGGAGGGAGAACCTCACTCCTGGGGCCTCGTCGACCAACGCCGCGCGCAGCGCCGGAGCCAGTAGTGCTGCGACGTAGTCAACGGTAGTCACCTGGAAGAGCCGCATAGACGTCTTTGGCTCGAACCCGCCTGCCCCCAACGCCTCGTTGGCTGCGTTTACAATCTCGTCGATCAGGGGAGCGAGTTCGTATGCGGTCGGGTTGGGCATAAACCCGTCTGGCAGCCGAGTAAACAGCGGGTCCTCGAAGACGTCCCGCAGCCGTCCGATGGCGTGGCTGACAGCAGATTGACTGGGCCCAACTCGGCGGCGACAGCGATGGCTTTCCGGTGTCTGAAGAGCAGCTGGAAAACCATCAATAGACCGAAGTCGAGCCGCCTGAGTTTCGTTTTGTCGATATCCATAATGCACCGAATTCAATTTTCCTAAATTCGTTATCCGTCCATCGTCGCCTTGGCAATCAAACAAGGAGCCGTTCATGATGAAGACTTTAGCAGTTGCCTCTGTGGCAGTTGCGGCCGCCGCGCCCGCGAAATCCGACGATCTTACCGTCGACAAGGGGAAGGAGATTATCGCGCCTTTTTACGACGCCCTGAACAAGCCTGCGAAGAAGGACGTGGCGGCCTTGCTCGCCAGGGCCACCACTGACGACTGGATCACCTGTGGGGGAGAAGGCTCATGCCTGAACCGCGAACAATTGGTCCCTGCTTTCAAGGCAAGGGGCGAGACAGTCCCTGACCTCAAGTGGGAAATCCGCGACGTGACCGTGGCCGGCGACAAAGTCATCGTGCGTGGTCAGGCGAGCGGGACGCCTGTGAAGGACTTCTTCGGCGTCTCGCCGACCGGGAAATCCTTCACGATCATGTCCATCGACATCCAGACGATCCGCGACGGAAAGATCGCGCACTCCTATCATGTCGAGGACTGGGCGGGAGCAGTCCGGCAACTTAAAGCACAGTAAGGGCCATCCGCTTGGGCAAGAGGCATGGTCAGCGCCGCTCCAAGAAAGGACCCGGCGCTTCCGAGTTGCTGCAAGGCTCGCGCCGTTGCGCGTCAGTTCCCCGCGGCCAACGACTTGAGGTACAAGATGACGCTCTGGCGGTCGTCCGGCTTTGGAACGCTCAGGGTCATCTTGGTCCCAGGTACGAGCTTTCGCGGACCCTGAAGGAAGCTGTCGAGGGTCTGCTCGTCCCAAACCAGGGTCGAGGACGCCAGACTTGGAGAATAGTTGTAGCCGGCGGCTTTCCCGGCCGCCCTCCCGACGATCCCAGCAAGTCCCGGACCGGTCTTGTTCTGATCTGTCGTTGCGTGACACGCGGCACAACGTTTGAATACTTTTTCTCCCTGCTCCAGGCTGCCTTCCGCCAGTGCGATCGGCACATGCATGGGCATGGCCAAGAGAGTGGCCAGGGCAAATTTGAAAGAGCGATGCAAGGGAGCCTCCTTTGCTGCGCCGATCGTTGGATTCGATGCGGCGCTAAGCGAGCGAGTTCGGGGTGGGTTATGACTTGAGCAGTTCGGGCGTGATCGGAAGCTGTCTGACCCGCTTCCCGGTTGCGGCGTAGACCGCGTTCGCTACGGCCGGACCGATACCAGAGGTGCCGGATTCGCCGACGCCGAAGGGCTTGTCGCCACTATCGATCAGATGGACCGTCACACGCGGGGCTTCGTCCATCCTGACTGCCGCATAGGTGTCGAAGTTGCCCTGGTCGACGCGTCCGTCGGTGAAGGTTATCTCCCCGTACAGAGCCGCCGAGAGTCCAAATATCGCCCCGCCCTGTATCTGGGCTTTGACGGTGTCGGGATTGATGATTTTTCCGCAGTCGACCACCGAGGTGATCTTGGAAACTCTCACCGCCCCTTCCTTGTCGACGGCGGCTTCGGCGATGTGCACGAGGATCGTTCCGCCAAAGTCCTGCAGAAGCGAGATTCCTCGGCCGGTGCCTTCGGGTAGCGGCGTGCCCCAGCCAGATTCTTCCGCGGCCTTATCGAGCACTGCGAGCGCACGGGGATTATTTTTAACGTGCTCGCGTCGGAACTCGAGTGGGTCTTTCCCGGAGAGAGCTGCAAGTTCGTCGACGAAGCCTTCGACGATGAAGACATTGTGAGTGGTGCCCACTCCCCGCCAGAAGCCGGATTGAAAGGAGTGATCCTCATGGCGCACGTAGTCGACATGGATGTCCGACAGTTCATACGGTCCGGTCGCACTGGTGACCGCGTCGGGATCGAGGCCATTCTGCACGGCTATCGGCAGCCACCGCGCCAAGGGCGACGGACCGACGACACGGTGGAACCAGCTCGTGATATGGCCGTCGCCATCCAGGCTAGCCTTCAGTCTATTGAAGTAGGCGGGGCGATAGAAGTCGTGCTGGGTGTCTTCTTCACGGCTCCAGATCACCTTAACCGGGTAATCCACCTGCCGCGCGATCAGCACCGCTTGGGTTACGTTGTCGGCCTCCGCCCGCCGCCCGAACGAACCTCCGAGGTACTGGTTATGGATTTCGACGCGGTCCAGCGGCAGGCCGGCGGCCGCAGCTGCCGCCTTTTGCGCCCGCGTTGCCGCCTGGGTTCCGAGCCAGACGTCGCACCTGCCATCGTGAATGTGTGCCGTGCAGTTCAACGGCTCCATGGGTGCGTGCGCCAAGATCGGAAGCCGGTAGTCCGCCTCGAGGCGACGCTCGGCCCGGGCAAAGACGCCGGCCACATCGCCTTTCTGCACAGCGACGACACCATCGCGTTGTGCGGCATTCTCAAGATTGGCCATGTGCTGAGCTGTCGAGAACTGGGCATTCGGCCCGTCATCCCATGTCACCACAAGGGCATCCAGACCCTTCTTTGCCGCGGCCCAGTGATCCGCGATGACGGCAACGGCGTCAGGAATGCGGATGACATCGCGTACGCCCGCGATCTTTCGCGTGGCACCGTCGTCGACGCTGGATACCTGGCCGCCAAGTACTGGCGACGCAGTCACCGCAGCGATCTTCATGTCAGGCAAACTGACGTCGATCCCGTATTGCGCTGTCGCCGCCACCTTTTGCGGTGCGTCGAGCCGCTTCTGTGGTGTGCCGATCAGTTTGTAAGACGAGGTGTCTTTGAGGACGACCTGCTGGGGCACGGGCATCGTTGCGGCGGCTGCGGCAAGGTCACCATAACCGATGCGTCGAGCAGACTTGACGTGAACCACGAAACCGTTGTCAGCATGGCAATCGGCGGCGTCCACGCCCCACCGAGTGGCCGCAGCGGAAACGAGCATCATGCGAGCAGCGGCACCTGCCTGACGCATGGGCTGCCATGCAGCCCGCATCGAAAGTGACCCGTCGGTTTCCTGAGCGCCCATAATCGGATGAGCATACAGCGCGTCATTGGCGGGCGCGTGCTCCAGTTGGACGGCGTCGAGACCGACCTCGAGTTCTTCCGCGATCAGCATGGGAACGGAGGTGTACGTGCCCTGCCCCATCTCTACGTACGGCATCGTAAGGATGATGGTGCCGTCGGTTTCGATCCTGATGAACGCATTCGGGACGAAGCTCTGTTTGGCAGCCTCCTTAGCAGAAGCCGGGTCCAACGAGACGCCGATCAGAAGACCTCCTCCGGCCGCGGCACTGGCGAGGAGAAAGGAACGACGCGACAGCCCGGCCTGGGGCCGATCGGAGAAATGTTTCATCGTGCGTCCTCCATGGTCGTCGCATCGAGGTGAGCGGCATACTTGATCGCGTCGCGAATGCGGTTGTAGGTTCCGCAGCGACACAGATTTCCGGACATTGCCGCGTCTATGTCTTCATCCGTCGGATCGGGGGTTTCGGTCAGCAACGCCGCTGCCGACATCATCTGACCAGGCTGGCAATAACCGCATTGAACGACCTCGAGATCGAGCCATGCCCTCTGAATACGACGTCCTGGCTCTGAGGTCGCAAGCCCTTCGATCGTGTCTATCTCGGATGTCCCGACGCTTTCGATCGGCGTCTGGCAGGCCCGCGTGGCGACACCGTCGATATGCACGGTGCAGCAACCGCAGAGACCCATGCCGCACCCGAACTTGGTGCCTTTGAATCCGAGGATGTCACGCAGAGCCCAAAGCAGCGGCGTGTCGCCGTCCGCTTCTACGGTCATGCTGCGTCCGTTGATGTTGAGGTTGTAGGCCATTCGTCCTTCTTCCCTATTTGCAAGCCAGCACGACCGCCCTGAGCAATCGTCGGTCGCGTGCGAACCGGACTGGTCACGTTCGGAGGAGACATAGCGAGCTGAGCGCAGCGCTCCAACGCCGTCAGAATGGCCATCTGTCGTCAATTTTCTTGAACAAAGGGCGTAAGCTTTGAAGGCGGCGTGGGAGACGATTAGAAATCGGCTAGCCCTAGCATGCGGCTTTTGCACTCCCAGCGCACGTTTCTCGTTGAAGTGATCTCGAGGAAATGAGGCGGCTCGCCTGCCTTGAAGCCGACAGCCTGTTCCTTACGGTCGAGAACCTGCAAAACATCCAGAGATGGCAAGACGATCCCAGTTGCACTTCGAACTGGAGGAAAGACTCATTTTCGGCGACTTCACCTTACGGAAGTGATTTACGTAACAGATCGGAGGCGCAGCAGGCGGAGAGCGGATCGCCCGACCGAATTTCATGGCTAATACCACCGTCTTCCCTGCAGGGGCCTCCGCCAGTGCGACTCAGCGGTTGTCGGCTGCGGGCCAATTGTTGGATGGTTCTTCGATGACCTGTTCGCTGGCGTCGTCGGTGGGATCAGGGTCTCGTTCGTAGGCCAGCCGAAGCTGTCCAAGCTCGTCAAGAATTGCGGCGTAGACATCCTGTTGGCGCGCGCCTGCAACGACGGCGGCGTCGACCAGTTTTTCCAACCCGAGATGCAGGTCGGCGCGCCAGCTATTCGTCGTCATTTGTCTTCCTCCGTCTCTTAGGTTCATCTGAAAGCTCGACCCAAACCGGCGCGTGATCGCTTGTGTGCTCCCATCCCCGGACATGCCTGTCGACCCCGGAAGCTGAAAGCCTCTTGGCGACATCCGAGCTCAGCAAGAAATGATCGATGCGAAGGCCTGCATCCCTCGCGAAGGAATTTCGGAAGTAGTCCCAAAAGGTGTAGACGCGTTCGCCGGGATGAAGCTGCCGGAGGGCATCCGTCCAGCCCTGATCGAGCAGGCGATGATAAACGTCTCTGACTTCGACGCGGAACAGAGCGTCGTTTACCCAACGCTCCGGTTTATAGACATCGAGTTCCGTCGGCATGACGTTGTAGTCGCCGGCTAGGATCACCGGCACGTCGAGTTCCAGCAGCTCTGCCGCGTAAGCCGTCAGCCTGTCGAACCATGCCAGCTTGTATTCGAACTTCGGTCCCGGATAGGGATTCCCGTTGGGCAGATAGAGGCAACCGATCACCATGCCATCGATCGCTGCCTCGATGTAGCGGCTGTGGGTGTCGTCCGGATCACCGGGCAGTCCCTTGCGCGTCAGCGTCGGCTCCCTGTCTCTGGCGAGGATCGCCACGCCGTTCCAACTCTTCTGGCCGTGCCAAATCGCTCCGTATCCCGCAGCCTCGATAGCCTTGACGGGGAATTTCGGGTCTGGTGCCTTGAGTTCCTGAAGGCAGACGACGTCGGGTGACGCCTCCTCCAGCCACCGCAGCAGGACATCCAGACGGCCATTCACTCCGTTGACGTTATAGGTGGCGATCCTCACGGACCTAGTCCTTGCGATCGCCCTTGTCGCCCTGGCCGGGCTTGGCATCGTGCTTCGCCTTCTGTCTCTTGTCCGACGACAGAGAACGGCCGACATCTACCGACTCTTTGAACTTCCCGCTTTCGTCGCGCCGCACGTAGCGCTTGTCGGTCCCGGTATCGAGGAGTTCGCGCTTCGACATCACTGCCTCCGTTCATCAGGTCGTCCGAGAGAACGCGCGGAAAGCCGAAAAGTTACAAACCACTGGCCGCCGCGCGCGAGATGAGCTTCCTACCAGGAGCGTGAGCAGAGCCTTTCAACGTAAGTTCGGCGGCGAGATGAAATGGTAATACGCCCATACCAGAAACAAACCCGCTATCACCGCGAGCCAGGTGAGTGCTTTCCGTTGCATCGGGCCTACCGACCTTGGCTCTTGCTTTGGTCTCGGTCGTTCAAACTTAACGATGTTGTCGTCGCTCATGTAATCCATCTGGTTTGGCGGTGGACCTCATAGCGCGTCCACCTTCTGTCGCAGTCGATCTGAAAACGCATATCCCTAATCAAAGCCGACCGCAAAGCGCTCAGGTCATCTCTGTCATGTTTGGTTTAGGGGCGGCAATCACGCCCGAGTTCAGGATCGTTCCACCCGTGACGACCTCGCGGCGCAGGCTTCTCGGGATGTGAATTGGACGGGCGTTCGTCGAACAGGGGCTCGCAGCCAGCGCACTTTCGAGCGCCCCCCATCAATCTCATGGCAGCCCCGGCAACACGTTCAGCGTTCAGCCCCCTTCGAACCGTACGATCTTTCGCCATGCGTTGCTTGAGAGTCTCCGGGTTCTGCGTTGTCCGAAAGGCCAACTCTGAACCAGCAGCTCGATCCGGCATTAGGCAGCAAAGACCACCAAGAACGGCTTACGCATCTGAATTAGAACAGAATTCCGGCCAAACTTCCGGGAATGCCGCTGACCTTGATCGCGCTAGTGGCAGCGTTGCTGTGAGCGGTCATCGTGCTTCGTCCGGAAAGCGCGCCAAGAGCGGTCATCCCCATGCAGGTGAAGCAACGTCCTGTCGGCGATCTTGCGTTCTTTTAGAACCTTGACCGTCTTCATGATATTCGGCGCAGGGCCCTGCCGGCCGATGACGTGGGAGAGCACCTCTGCAACCACTTCCTCGCTTGCATGCAGCCTGAACTGCTGCGCGCGCGAAGCGGAACAAAACCACAATCAGTCCGCTCGAGGTCCAGGTCATGGTCTCGCGACCATCGAACGAGGGCGAGCAATGTGTTAATCGTCCTGGAAGGCACGAGATTAGAACGGACGCATCGATGGCTGGGTCGGGTGGTGAACGCATATCTCGCAAGCTCGCGGCGCTGGCGGCCAAACTCCGCTGAGGCCGGCGGGCTGTCGAATGGGACTGCACAAAAATCGGGAATACTCACTGGGGGAAGAGACGATGGACGATTTTCATACGAAACGCATGATCCTTGAATTCCTGAGAAAGCACACCTTGGCGGTCATCGCGACCTGCCATCGTAATGGAACGCCCGAGGCTGCTACGATCGACTTCTCGGTGCGCGACAATCTTGAGATCGTGTTCAGCACTTTCAAGGACACGCGAAAGTTCGACAATCTCGCGGAGCGTCCCGGCGTCGCGTTCGTAGTCGGATGGAACGACAATATCACGGTTCAATACGAGGGTGAGGCAACAAGGATTCCTGCCGCGGATATCGAACAATACCAGGAAGCTTATCTCAACTGCCTTCCGGCCGACAGGGAGTTCATCGAGAGAGGGGCCGTGATGTTCAAAGCGACGCCGCGGTGGATTCGATATTCCGATTTCAACAAGGAGCCTCCCGAGCTGATCGCGATTCAATTCTGACAGACGCAACGGCTTCGGGTCGTCGTCCGAGGGCGTCGGCTAAATCGTGACACCCGCTTGAGGGGAAGACATCGGCCCCGAACCGCGATGATGTCTCCGATATGCCAGGCCGACGGGTGGCAGGCCCGCTCTTCCCGATAAAGGAACGTCCGCTTGCCTCGGCGAAGGACAAACATTCGAGGCCATGGAATCGTCATCGCGAACGGCAGCGGTGCATGGACATTCCGACACCAATTCGACAAAGAGTGCGATACATAAACGAGTCCGCCCGCCGCAGCCTTCTTGAATATTAGAAAAATGTGATTTTGAAGAACCCGCTCTTTATGAGAATGTGCTGGTCAAAATCATAATAAACCAATCGCTCATTCAAAAACGATTTCTCCACGGGACGCGTCATCCGCGCGCTTCCGGGTACGATTTCCCTTGCGAATATTTCGCCCGTTTTCTGACGTGGACGGAATGATCAGCAGGAGGGGTAGCAATGGGGCCGAACTCATTCCTGCGACTAGCGGGGACGCTTGCAGCTTGTGTGCTTTGGGGACCGCAGACGCATGCGACCGACGTCGATGTCGCGGTCGTGTTCGCCGTCGACTTCTCCTCCTCTGTCGATCCCGGGACCGCCGACCTGCAGCGCGACGGACATGCCGCGGCGCTCACTTCGCCGGAAGTCATTGAAGCCATTGCCAGCATTCATCTCGGCTGTATCAGCGTGACGTATTTCGAGTGGTCGAGCCCCGGACGATTATGCACCGTGCTGCCGTGGACAAGAATTTGCGGACGTGAAGATGCCGAAGCCGCCGCCTTCGTGATTCAGGAGAAAGGTGATACCGGCTTCGGCCGCAGGGGTCGAGGCGGGACATCGCTTTCCTCCGCCATCGACGTCGGTCGCCTGCTTTTCGACCAGTTCAGAGGTCGGGCGGCCAAAAAAGTCATCGACATCTCGGCCAATGGGGAGAACAACGACGGGCTTCCCGTTCAGCAGAGCAGGCGGACGGCAATCGCCAAAGGATACTCGATCAACGCGATCGCCATCCCAGCAGAAAATGAGAAGCCTCCGTATCGGTTGGGATCGTATTTGCCGACAATGTCATTGGGGGGTCCCGGTGCCTTCGTCATGACACCTACGGACACAAGCGACTATGCCGCGGCTCTCCGCCGGAAATTGGTGACTGAGATAAGCCAGAATGTCACGGTCCGTTTCCGCGGCGTGTCGATGGCGGCGAACATAGACTACTCGCTCCCTGCGGGGGAACATTTGAATGGACTGCGATAATTCTCGGGAGTTCACAAAATGGCAAGCACCAAACGGTCCTATGATGAGTCACTTTTGCGGAAGGCCTTCGATGTAGCGCGGCGTTCGCGCGAACGTGGGGATCACCCATTCGGTTCAATTCTCGCCGACCAGGATGGCAATGTCTTACTGGAGCAGTGCAATGGCTTCAGTTCGGAAGGCGGCGACCGCACGGCCCATGCGGAGCGGCTTCTCGCCACGCGCGCCGGCAAAGCCTATGATTTGGATTTTCTTGCCGGATGCACGATGTACACATCCGCAGAGCCATGCGCCATGTGCTCAGGCGCGATCTATTGGGCAGGCATAGGACGCGTCGTCTTTGGCCTGTCCGAGAAAGAGATGAAACAACAGATAGGCGATAACGAAGAAAATCCGACGCTCGATCTTCCCTGCCACATCGTGTTCGCCGCCGGTCAGCGCCCGACGGAGGTCGTCGGCCCCATGCTTGCGGATGAGGCGGCGAAACTCCACGAAGAATACTGGTCTCGCCGTTAATGGCCCTTCTGCGACGAGGCCGGAAAGTCGGATGAGTAGCGCGGGATGACCAGCACCATTGGTCCAGCACCGCGGACGAACTCAATGGAAATTTCGTAACTTCACCTTCAAAGTATCGATGTGCAAGTCGGGTAGGTAAATATCCCTCGCCTGCACCGCGGGCTTGGGATTGTCGCGCGGATCGGGCCCGCCTCTATGCCTGACCCGATCGCCACGCCCGTGCGGCATGGGGAATGCGCGCCATCGCGTTCACCCAAGCTCGCAAGGTCACCGGAGAAATCGACGACGTGGACGACATCGCCCTCGCGTTGAATAAACCCGTGGATGCCCATCATCGATGCGGTCATCAGGACCCCCCGCTGGCGGTCGAACAGAGAGGGCCAGACCACCGCGTTGACGGTCCCCGTCTCGTCCTCCAACGTCAGGAACATGACGCCTTTGCGGAACCTGGCCGCTGACGAACAAGAACCTGCCCTGCTGTCCAACGCTCCTTTGGTCAAATCCTCAAATGCGCAGGACGACCCGGCCAATGGTTCGCCCGCTTCCAGTGCCCGATGCGCGTCGCCGACGCCTTCAAACGAAACCACGCGGTCGATGTGAGCGCGCAGCGCGCCACGGTCGACCATATCGGCGATCTCGTCGAGTACCTTGACTTGTCGCAGCCTGTTGCGATGATCGCGAGCGATCTGCGGCAGGCCGATGTTGACGAAAGAGAGGTCTAGGTTTTTCCATTCCGCCAGCGCGTTGCCGCCTTTGGGCCAGTCAGAGACCACAGTGTTCACCAGACGGCCATAAGCAGCAGTATGCTTAAAGCTCCGCGCGAAACCGATCGTCGAAAGATACTGGGACTTCGCCGCCAAACTCACGAAACGTCGAATCGCTCAAGCATCTTCTTAAGCTGAACGTTCTGCAGATGAAGCTTTTGAGCGAGTTGGATCCTCAGCGTTTTGATTTCTTCGTCGAGTGTCGCCACTTCATGGAAGAACAGGTAACGTGACGACGAGGGTCGCAAGCTTTGATGAGGCTTTGCAACGACAGCGCTCTGCGCAGCCACGTGGGCGTCGGCTTTCTTCTTACGTCCCGATCGAACTCTCTTGCGCTTCCGCCGATGGTCGCCGCGACGTCAATTGGGCAAGGAATTTCCACGGTGACTTCATAGTCTTCCCACCTTGAGCAAGCCGGACTGCGATCCTGTTGCAGCTGTTGCTTCTCACCACTTTCGAGATGGCAACACCATCTCGGTACGAGCCTGGGGACCTGCAGGCCACGGTCTAGGGGCAAGGCCATTCCCCATCAAGCCTTGTACCGATCAAACGCCGTCAGCCTTTTGACCGGTGGCTCAGCCTCTTCCCACCGGTAGATCTCTGACCTCAGGAAAGCGAGCTCAGTGGCGAGCTGCTCCTCGTCGATGTCAATCCACCAGGATTTCGGACGGCCGTCGCTGCCATCCGACCAGCGGTATCCCCGAGCCTTCAGATGTTCTTTCATGTCGAAGGGGCTGTGCTCGGCGAAGATGCGCACGCGCGAGCGCTGACTTGTCTTGAGAAGTTCCGCAAAAGCGCTTGGCTCCGTTACCCCGCCGGCGCCGGCGAGCACCTCAAGCAGAGCAAAACAGTCGTCGACGGCACGATGGCCTTCGTGGAAGTAGCCGCTTTGACCAATCAGATAGCCGAGCTTCGTTCCCTCGAAACCGCGCGTCGCCCAATCGACTTCCTTGACGGAACAGGCCCATGCCTTGCCGGAAAACATGCTTGAGAACGCCTCGCAGAACGGACGATCAAAGCCGGCATTGTGGGCGATCACCAGATCGGCCGGGTCGAGCAATGTTCGAAGCGATCCGACATCGATCATCTGCCCGGCAACCATCTCGTCGGTGATTCCGGTGAGGCGGGTGATTTCAGGGGGGATTGGGAGAGTTGGCTGCTGCAAGCCTCCGTAAACGCCCGTGACGTCGCCGATATGGCCCTCGTCGTCAAAGGTGAATCCGACTGCGCCGATTTCGATGATCTCGTCCTTCGTGTGGTCGAGGCCGGTCGTCTCGGTATCGACGATCACTCCGATGCGAGGAAATCCAGGCCGCGGTATATCGACGATCTGGCGGCCGACAAGCCTGCGCAGGACGCGATAGCTGCCGCTCTCCTCCAAAATCCGGGCCATGCTCTCGTCGTCGAGTGGCCTCCGCTCCCGAAGGTTCAAGCGCGGCCGCGGCCTCACAACGACGTCATCGCCTGGCTCAGGCGGCGAGGAAAACATATCCAGCTGAGATGCCATCGGCCTCCAGTGTCCTCGGGCTTCGGGCGCACCAGTAGGGTGCGGATCATGCGTCAGGATAGAAACCGAGGGAGACTCTGGCAATGCAAATGGGGTCGGCAAAACCGGACACACAAGCCAAAATACCCGGAAAATCTGTTGAAAAGACACACCGAGCCTCCGGCACCGCTGCTCGTTGGCTCCAACGCGCTCGCCAGCAACTTCGACCTAAACACACCAGCTGGGGGACGCGACGCTGTCAATCGATGACGATGGGTTGTGCAAGGTTGGAGTTGACCGTTTTCGATGGCGAGGCGACACTTCTGCAGCAAGGCAGGAGGAAAAAGATGGCCGAGCCAGACCACTGGCGCCACATGGCAAGCGCGCCGAAAAACGGAAGTCGGATCCTCGTCACGATCCGCCCGTCCGAACAGGGGGCGGCAGAAGTTGACCTCGCGTACTGGTCAAATGGCGATCAGTTCGGTCCAGAAGGCTGGCGCGCCGCTGATTCGTCGCCCGGCCGCATCATCGAGTACGCCGAGCCAGAATTGAAGTGCTGGATGCCGATGCCCTCTGCCAACCTCAATCGCACCTCTATGCCCTCGCCCTGGGAAGGCGACGACGAGCGAGAGCTCGACGGGTCGGGGATTTAGAACTCAACGGGCATATGGCGAAGACGAAAAAGCCAGTGGCAAAATCCAGTTGAGCAATCCACAACCGGAGCACCTCTCGTGAAAACGGCGTTTGGCTGACTTCCGCATACACGATGGCGTCACAAGAACTTTTGAGACTCGCGCTTGCAGCCGAACGCCTAATCTAGATCCGATGTAAAGGTCGCGTTGACTGGGATCGAACCCGCGACCCGCTTTTTGGTTATGGCGAAAGGATCTGCTGGAACTCAAACGAAGCTCTGTGGCCGGGGACTTCAGAGGCATGATAGAAGCTATTCAGGTTTCCAGTCAGCGACGCTTGGTTTCGGGTTCGTAACCGCCGACGTCCTCGCTCAGCGACGCCAACCGATCGAGTGCCGACGCCCGCTTAGCATCTCGAGCGGCCTTGAATGCCGCAACATCCGTAGCCCGCAAGCGCCGGTGACTCCCCACCTTTTCCGCAGCAAGCTCGCCGGTATCGACCAATCGGACGAGATACTGCCTGGAAACATTGAGAATGTCCGCCGCGGCCTGCGTTGACAGCATCTCTTCGTCCGGTAGCACCGTCACCGGTCGTCCCTCGGCGAGGAGTTCGGCGGCCCGATACATCACCTCGGCTAAGGCATTAGGAAGTTCCTGGCGCTCGCCGTCCACATCAATAATCTGAACGATGCCTTGCCGCTTCTTCGAGTTGGCCAGCAATAGCGATGCGACGCGCGCAGCAGCCGACCTCTCGGGTGCCGGAATGGCATTCGAGGTTTTGGTGGAATTTTTATCCGGCGATGTGCGATGTGATGCGGCCATGCCGACAATATGAGGCATAAACGCTATAAACGCAACCAATCAGTTCTGAGCAATCGGGAATTTCGCACGAGTAATTATGATAGTCGCCGTTCTTGATGCCAACGTCCTGTTTCCGATGCTGCTGCGCGATACGTTGCTCCGTGTCGCCGCGGCAGGATGTTTTCCGGCGCACTGGTCGTCTCGCATTCTCGATGAGATGACCCGCAACCTCGTCGGCGACTACGGCATGGACCCGCCCGGGGCAGAAGCATTGCGAACTGTCATGGAGGAGGCATTTCCTGATGCGAGGGTGGTAGGATGGGAAAAAATAGAGCCGGACATGCGAAACGATCCGAAGGTTCGACATGTTGTCGCGGCAGCCGTGGCGGCCGAAGCGACTGTCATCGTGACGTCGAATATCCGCGATTTCGGCAACCTTCCCGACGGCATCGTTGCCATGACCCCCGACGAGTTTCTCACAGAGATGTTCTTCAAAAATCCAACGGAGGTACTCGAGGCGCTCACGGCTCAAGCAGCCGCGTACGCGACCAGCGCTGACCACACGGGAGTTGATCGAAAGACTTGCGCTCACGTCACCTGGTTTCGCCGAGCAGGCGCTCGAAGCCCTTGTTGACCGCGGACCTTGGTTTGTGACGACCAGGAGCCGCGCTCCGGCGCTCTACTGGAAATTCCGGCTCTTGATCTTCAGCGTATCGATATGAAGATCCGGCGTGAACATATCCCTCGCCCGAACTCCCGGGACCGCTCGCTCGCGGGAATCGGGGCTTCCGGGAGAGCCATGGGCGAATTCGTCGCCACGGCCGGTCGCCGGCCGGAATTCGCCATCGCGCTCGGCAAGGCTCGACAAATCGGCCGAGAGATCGAACAGCTGCTGAGCGACCAGGTGGACCACCTCCCCTTCCCGCTGGATCCTGCCGTTGATCGCCATCGTGCTGGCGCCGAGCACCACCCGGCGCGATCGCTCGAAAAGCTTTGGCCAGACGACGACATTGGCGATGCCGGTCTCGTCCTCGATCGTGATGAACATCACGCCCTTGGCCGAACCCGGCCGCTGTCGCACCAACACCAGGCCGGCCGCCATCAGCCATTGCCCGTCGCGCGCCGTCATTGCCTCGGCACAGGTGACGATCCGACGCTTCGCAAGATCGGCCCGCAGGAATCTCATGGGGTGTTCCCGGAGTGTCAGGCCGGTGTGACTGTAGTCCTCGACGACGTTATGGCCGTCAGTCATCTGCCGCAGCTCGACTGCCGGCTCCTGCTGCTCGGCAATCGCCCGAGCCTCCCGTTCCGCCGCGGCGGTGAAAAGCGGAAGCGGCTCATCGCGCAGCGCCTTGATCGCCCAGAGCGCATCACGGCGCTCGAGACGCAATGACGGCAGGAAGGCATCGGCTTCGGCAAGCTCGACGAGTGAGGTAACCGGCACACCCGACCGCCGCCACATGTCGTCCACCGAGGCGAATGGTTCGTCGGCGCGCGCCGCGACGATGCGCGCTACATCTGCCGTCGCCAAACCGCGCACCAGGCGCATGCCGAGCCGCACAGCATGCCGATCGCTGCCTTCGACTGGCTCAAGGGTGCAATCCCAGCGCGAACGGTTGATACAGACCGGGCGGACCTCGACACCGTGCTCGCGGGCGTCACGGACAATCTGGGCCGGTGCATAGAACCCCATCGGCTGCGAATTCAGCAGGCTCGCGCAGAAGACATCCGGGAAATGGCACTTCACGTAGTTGGAGGCATAGGCAATCAGCGCGAAGGAGGCTGCATGGCTTTCGGGAAAGCCATAGGAGCCGAAGCCTTCCAACTGCGAGAATGTCTTTTCGGCGAATTCCGGTGAATAGCCGTTCCTGATCATGCCGGAGACGAGCTTGTCCTTGAACCGTGAGACGCCGCCGGTGAACTTGAAAGTCGCCATGGATTTCCGGAGCTGGTCGGCTTCGCCGCCGGTGAACCCCGCACAGACCATCGCCACCTTCATGGCGCTTTCCTGAAACAGTGGCACACCCAATGTCTTGTGCAGGACCGCCTCCAGTTCGGGCGTCGGGTACTCGACCTCCTCCTTGCCCTCGCGCCGGCGCAGATAAGGATGCACCATATCGCCCTGGATAGGCCCGGGGCGGACGATCGCCACCTGGATGACGAGATCGTAGAAGGTTCTGGGCTTCATGCGTGGCAGCATCGACATCTGGGCGCGGGATTCGATTTGGAAGGTGCCGAGCGTATCGGCCTTGCGGATCATCGCGTAGGTCGCCGGGTCCTCCTGCGGTATCGTCGCGAGGTCGAGATCCTGATGCTTGTGTTCGCCGATCAGCGCAAAGGCCTTGGCCATGCAGGTCAGCATACCGAGCGCCAGCACGTCGACTTTCATCATTTTGAGCGCTTCGACGTCATCCTTGTCCCATTCAATCACCTGGCGATCGACCATCGCCGCCGGCTCAATCGGCACGAGATGATCCAGCCGGTCATGGGTCAGAACGAATCCACCGGGATGCTGACCGAGATGGCGCGGCGCGCCCATCAGCTGCTGGGCAAGCGTTAGGGTCAAAGCGAGACGCCGGTCGTCCGGATTGAGGCCGAGTTCACGCACCTGGCGCTCACCGACTGTCTCCGACCAGGACCAGATGCCGGAGGAGAGCGCCTTGATCAGGTCCTCCGGCAGACCCAGCGCCTTGCCGACGTCGCGAATGGCGCCCTTGGCGCGATAGCGGGTGACCGTCGAGCAGAGTGCGGCCTTATCGTGGCCGTAGGTCTTGTAGATCCACTGGATCACTTCCTCGCGCCTCTCGTGTTCGAAATCGACGTCGATGTCGGGCGGCTCGTCCCGCTCCTGGCTGACGAACCGCTCGAACAGGAGATCGTTGGTGTCCGGATCGATCGAGGTGATGCCGAGCACATAGCAGACGGCGGAATTGGCGGCCGATCCCCTGCCCTGGCAGAGAATGCCCTGTGATTGGGCATAACGCACGATCGAGAACACCGTCAGGAAGTAGGGCGCGTATCGCATCGTTTCGATCAGCGCCAGTTCATGGCGGATCGTCTTTTCGACATGCGCCGGCAGCCCCTCCGGGTAACGCGTCCTGACTCCTTCCCAGGTGTAATGTTCCAGCGACTGCTGGGCGGTCATGCCCGGGATCAGCGCTTCTTCCGGATACTGATAGACCAGTTCCTCCAGTGAAAACTTGCAGCGCTCGACGATCTCCATCGTGCGTGCGAAGGCTTCCGGGTAGCGGGGAAAGAGACGCGCCATTTCGTCCGGGGGCTTGAGATAACGATCCGCATGCCGCTCGCGCTCGAAGCCGACATCGTCGATGGTGGTTTTGGTCCGGATGCAGGTGACGACATCCTGCAGCTGCCGCCGGCCAGGCTCGTGAAACAGCACGTCATTGGTGACGACCGTCTTTACCCGGTGCTTCATCGCCAGGTTCGAGAGCTCATGCAGCCGCAGCTGATCGTTCGGGCGCCGGCGCAGAGACAGCGAGACATAGGCGCGGTCGGCAAAAATCTCGGCCATCTTCCTGAGCTGCACGGCACAGGTCTCATCGGCCAAGTCCGGCACCAGGACGCCGATCAGCCCCTCGGAATAGAGCCCGACGTCATCGAGATGCAGGATGCAATTGGCTTTCCCGCCTCGTCCCTTGCCTAGTGTCAGAAGCCGGGTCAGCCGGGAATAGGCGGGGCGATCGGTCGGATAGACGAGGATCGACATGCCGTCCTGCAGATCGAGCCGGCAGCCGACGACCAGCCGTAAGCCGGTGGCGCGGGACGCCTCCAGCGCACGGACGATGCTGGCCAGGCTGTTGCGGTCGACGACACCAAGCGCTTCGATGCCCATGAGCTTTGCGGTGGCGAACAATTCCTCCGCCGAGCTTGCGCCGCGGAGGAAGGAAAAATGGGTGGTGACCTGAAGTTCGGCGTAGCGCATCAGGCAAACACCCCGTGCAGAAACCATTTGTGCGACCCAGTCTCGGCATCGACGCCGTCGCCGGAGCGGAAAATCCAGAAGCGCTCGCCGGTATCATCCTCGACGACGAAGTAGTCGCGAACCGCAGTCCATTCGGAGCTGCGTTTCCACCACTCCCCGAATATCCGCTCCGGTCCGTCGGCGCGCTTCACCCGGCGGCGCTTGCCGCGCCAGGTGAACGAGACGGGCGGATGGTCCGGCAGAAGGGCGATTACTTCGATCAGTTCCGGCCGCGCCAGAAGCCGCGACGGTCTCGGCCAGTGCAGCGGCCAGGTGGCGCCGTCCTCATTGGCCGTCGGCGCGATCCGCTGGACGCTGCGCTCCGGAACGTCGCTTGCCACCGGCGCGACGCGGAAAATCCGTTGTCCACCGCGATTGCCGAGTACATCGATCAGCGGCGTCACATCGGTGACCTGCTCTTCGATCAGCGAGGAGGCCGACTGCACGTCAACGAGCGGCTCGGCGATGATGGCGGCAAGACTGAGCTTTTCGATGCCAAAGCCAGGTTCTATTCTCTCGATGCGATCGCGGAAGAGTTTTGTCAGCCAGTCGATGTCGCGGACTGGCTTGGCCGTGCCTGCCCGAAGCGCCTGGCTGGTGTTGTCGACCCGATGAACAATGAGGTCGGCGCGCCGCACGCCAAGCCCGCGCTTCTCGAGTTCCAGACAGAGCTGGCGCACGAGGCGGCTGACGTATTTTTCGATTGTCTCGGGT
>NZ_JADYVD010000037.1 GCF_020193575.1 Ensifer sp. IC4062 | reverse complement strand
TCGGCGAAAGATTTCTGCACCTCGACGAGGTCCGCGGGCCGGATTGGATCGATCGGCTCGGCGATACGGCCGAACGTCTGGTCGAGACGCCGTCCGACCTCCGGTCCGAAACGCAGCGTCAGCGGCGCCCGCGGTGTGGCAGCGAGGTCGCCGACCGTGTCGAAACCGAGGGTCCGGAGGCTTGACACGATCTCGGCTGGCAGTCGCAGCGATGACAGTGGCAGACGGTTTACCGCTTTGGCGGTCTCACCGCGTGGGATGATGATCGTCTCCCGATCTGTGGTCCGGGCGAGCGCATGCGCCGCACCCCAGCTGTCAGCGATCGCCGCATGGGCGGCAAGGCCCCTGCCGCGGAAGCGGTTGACGAGGCCGGACAGCATCAGTTCCTCGCCACCTTGAAGGTGATCGGCGCCTTCAGTATCCATGACGATGCCATCTGGAGGATCCATGGCAACGACGGGAGAATATTGCGACAAGGCCCAGACTGTCAGCCGCTCCAGTGCAGCGAGATTGGCTGCCGGATCGGCATCCATCATCACCAGACCCTGGACCAGTGCCTGCGCCTTGGCCGCCGGCATGCCCACACGAAGGCCGAGTTTTGTCGCTGCCTGGTCGGCCGCCGCGATCCATCGCTTCGAGCCGCTCCTGGCGATCACCACCAGCGGCGTGTCAGGAGCGAGCGAAGGATCGGCTCGCCTGATCCGGTCGGTCGGCAGTGTCGGAAGGAAGACAGATACGACCCTGGCCATCACATGCTCCGATGATGAACTCGCCTCCCTCCCCTGCCCTCACCCGCATCAGTTCCGCCAGCCATCGCGCCCGTCCGACTCCCGGTACGGGGAGCGGTTCGGACGGCAGCACGGAGATCCGCCAACGGGTTGCCGCGGCCGTCGGGATGCCGAAGTCCGAGGCTTCCGTCTGGCGCCGCCAGCGGCGGATCACCAGGCCCAATGTGCCCGACTTCTCCGCCGCAAGCTGCAGCCGGCGCGAGGCCGTCATCGGCAGGCGCACCAGTTCGGCAACCACGGCGCCGAGGCCGCCATAACGCAACGCTTCTTCGAAGCTTGCGAGCACCGTCTCTTCCTTGTCGCACTCGACAAAGATGACGCGATCCGGATGAAGCCCGACCTGGGCAAGCGCCGGAAAAAACAAATCGAAGCGCGTCAGGCACCAGACCACCTTGCCGGTCGTTCGGGCAGCGATACCGCCGATGAAGAGTGCCGCGGCCGCCCCGTCGATCGCGCCATTCCCGCCGCCGGCCACTTCGTGCAGCGCGCCATAGGCGAGCCCACCTCCCGGCAGCTGCGCATCCATCTCCAGGACTCCGAACGGCAGAACGCTTCGCTTGCGTGAGCCTGCCCCTTCCAGGCTGGCAATTTTCTCGCGCAACTCGTCGAGAACGGGGTTCGAAATGGCGACGGCTGCGGTCATGATCTCCTTTACGGCAACCCGTTTTCGGCTTGAGATGATAAAATATGTTCTGTATTTGTTCTCAAAGCGAAAATGAGTCAATGCGCATGTGGCGCGCGGAAGTTGAGCGAGAGCGCCCATCAAAGAAATCCGTTAACGGATTCAATTCGATGGCATGAATAGGAATTTTTTCACATGGCGCGACCGGAGCCTGTGAACGATCTGGATCCGAGACTGAGGGATCACCGCGAGCCGATCATTGAATTCATCTGTCATCCATGTCATCGCGACTGCGCAGTTGAGCGCAAGCTGTTGGTGAAAGCATTTGGCGCCGGTGTGAGCTTCGCCGTGATCCGCCGGCGCATGGCGATGGGCTGCGAGCGCATGCAGACGCCGGAGGGTGACAAATGCGGCGCGCACTTCCCATGTCTGGACGATACAGATGGTCCTGATGGAGCTAGGCCATGACAAACGACGAAGGCAACGAGCGCCCGCGCAAGATCATACATGTGGACATGGATGCCTTCTATGCATCAGTCGAACAGCGCGACAATCCGGAACTCAGGGGCCTACCGGTTGCCGTCGGCTATCCTGCTGCCCGCGGCGTGGTGGCGGCCGCCAGTTACGAGGCACGCAAGTTCGGCGTTCACTCGGCGATGCCGTCAGTGACCGCGAAGCGCAAATGCCCCGACCTCATCTTCGTCAGACCGCGCTTTGACGCCTACAAGGCCGTCTCGCTGCAGATCCGCGCGATCTTCGCCGAATACACGCCTGACATCGAGCCACTCTCGCTCGACGAGGCCTATCTCGATGTCACCGAAAACCTGAAGGGCATGGAGATCGCCACCGAGATTGCCGCGGAGATCCGGGCGAAGATCAAGCAGGTCACCGGCCTCAATGCGTCGGCCGGGATCTCCTACAACAAGTTCCTCGCCAAGATGGCATCCGACCTGAACAAGCCCAATGGTCAGGCTGTCATCACGCCGAGGAACGGGCCGGCCTTCGTCGAGGCGCTCCCCGTCAAGAAATTCCATGGCGTCGGCCCGGCAACGGCCGAAAAGATGCATGGGCTCGGAATCGAGACGGGCGCAGACCTCAAGGACAAGACGCTCGAATTCCTGGTCGAACACTTCGGGAAGTCAGGGCCGTATTTTTATGGAATTGCTCGCGGCATCGACAATCGCCAGGTCAAACCGGAGCGGGTGCGGAAATCCGTCGGCGCGGAAGACACGTTCTCCGAGGACATTCACTCCTTTGAGCCGGCACGCGAAGGGCTTCAGCCGCTGATCGAGAAGGTCTGGAGTTATTGCGACGCCAATGAGATCGGCGCCAAGACGGTGACGCTCAAGGTGAAATATGCGGACTTCAGCCAGATCACCCGCAGCAAGACGGTTACGGCACCTCTGCAAACGATCGGCGAGCTCGAGGAGGTGGTCGGCCTGCTTCTCGCGCCGATCTTTCCACCGCGCAAAGGCATACGCCTGCTCGGCGTCTCCCTGTCATCATTGGAACGGCAGACCTCTGGAGTAGCGCCGCAGTTGCGGTTGGCGCTTTAGACCGCGAGCGTCGCCTGGACAGGACCGATCGAATGGCGCTTGACCCGGAATGTCCCTGCCGGTAACGGGCGAAGAATTTCGTCCTCGGGCACTAGCCCGTCGAGCCACGCTAGGCGTTGATCGCGTGTCAGCACCGCCATCTGGCGGTCGTGGAACGGCGCGAGATCGGCATTCGGCTCGATCGTCAGGATGGCATAGGCCTCCGGCCAGTCGTCGGTCTCCGGCCGCCAGATCCCCGCGAAGTAGAACCAGTCACCATTGGCGAGCGAAAAGCTGAAGCTCCTGTGGCGAAACTCCGAGGCCGGCACCAGGCAACGGTGGCTTGGAAACGTCCTTCCTTCCGATCGAACGACATTCACGGGACGCGCATCGCCGTCACGCGGGCGCAGGCCCCACGGCAGCTCCACCATCTCCACATCGCCGTCATGGCGCCTTATGATCACACGGCGCTCATCGAGCGGGGCGTCGGACTGGAAAACGGTCGCACTCGTCATAGATGGAACATATCAGGAACGCGCTTGAGAGGCAATCGACCTGAGACGGAGGACGCATGTGCAATGATTATCGGCTGATGGTGGATGTCGCCTCAATCGTCGACGACTTCGCCGAGCTCAAGATCAAGATCCGCTTCGGCGAAGGCGCGCCGAACCTCGAAGCGCGCGAGGACATCAAGATCACCGATATCGGTCCAATCGTCAGAACGATCGACGGCGCCCGCGATGAGGCCGAGCTCGTGCAGCGGCGCTGGAGTTGGCCGGGACCGAACAAGCGTCCGGTGTATAATTTCCGGTCGGAGGGCCGGGAGTTCAATTCCAACCGCTGCCTGATCATCGCCGACGGCTTTTACGAGTTCACCGACGCCAAGGACCCGAAAAAGAAGCGCAAGGACAAGTGGCTGTTCACCAAGAAGGACGAGCCGATCTTCTGCATCGCCGGCATCTGGCGCGAAACGCCGGAGGTAGGGCAAGCCTTCACCATGCTGACGATGGAGCCTGGACCGGACATTGCCCCGTACCACGAGCGGCAGATCGTCATTCTGGAACGGAACGCCTGGGCCGACTGGCTCGATCCGATGATCTCGGTGAAGTCGCTAATCAAGCCGCTGCCGGCGGGGACGCTGGCGGTGGAGCAGGTCGGCTGACCCAGGCCATGCCCCGTCGCTGTAACGCTATCCCCGGCCCTGCGCTCGTTGGTGATTGCTGGATCTTGACCTCAAGCTTAAGTTGACTGAGATTTGTGTCTGGGGAACGGGGACGGCTTATGCGTGTCACGGCGACGGACGGAGCATTGTCGGTCAAGGCGGTGTCGGGAACGCATGTAGTGTTGCTCGGTCTTAATCTTGCAAGATCGGAGTGTCCCGGATTGCTGGGCTTTGCGATCCACCGAACTGACCACACGGAGGAGGAATCGTATTGGCTGTACGGCCAGAAGCGTTTCGAATGGGCGGACGACCGCTATCTGGAAGGTCGTGAGGTCTCCACGCGGTTCCACCCGATCCAGTCCTTTCTCTGGCAGGATTTCACAGCCAAGCCCGCGCACAGTTATACGTACCGCATCAGCGAACTGCGCGGCGATCCCGAAAACGGCGCGATCGGCCGCACGGTCTCGGTGACAATCAACACAGAACGACAGGACGACGGCGTCCATCGTATTTTCTTCAATCGTGGGGCGGTGTCGTCCCAGAAATACGCCGAAGAATTCAAGAATCAGGACCCGCGCGTCGTCGGCAATCCAGCATGGCAGTGGTTGTCGCGCGGCCTGTTCGAAGCGCTGAAGGCGTTCATCGGGCGCGCTGGACCCGGACACTTCCTGAGGGCGGCGCTGTACGAGACACGTGAGCCAAAAATATTCGAGGCGTTGAAAGAAGCGGCCCAGCGTGGCGCTGATGTGCAGATCATCTATGACGGCCGGGAAAACGCCAAGATCAAGAACAAGAAGGGAGAATGGACTGGCAAATGGTCGCCGAAAGACCCGAATGAAACAATTCTGGAACAGGTCGGCATCCTATCCACCCTGTGCAAGCCGCGGACAAAGAACAAGAGCTCCATCGCCCACAACAAGTTCATCGTCTTCGGCTGCAAGGCGGGGAACGATAAGCTCTTACCGGAGGAGGTCTGGACCGGCTCAACCAACATCACCGAGAGCGGCATCTTCGGGCACCTCAATGTCGGCCATAGCGTCAACGACGGAAATGTCGCCAAAGCCTATCTCTCCTACTGGACAGAGCTCGAGATGGATCCGGCAAGCGAGGACCTGCGGGACTGGACGGTCGAAAACTCGCCGATCAAGCAGGACCTGCCGAGCGGTGGCATGAATTTCATCTTCAGCCCACGTGATAGAGCCGCGCCCAGTTCCCTGGCCTGGTATGTCGACATGATGAAAGCGGCCGGGAAGGCGTCATTCCTCACCGGGGCCTTCGGACTTCCTGCAGCCTTCGTGCCGGTGCTCGAGGCCGACAGCGCGGCTGTGCGGTACATCCTGCTCGATTCCTACGGCAGCGGCGACGCCGAAACGATTGCGCGGCGCAAGGAGCTGGTTCGCCGGCTTCGTCAATCCTCGGCCAACAAAATCGTGGTCGCGAACCTGCTGCGCATGAATGCCTTCGATCACTGGCTGCAGGAAAAGCTGAACCCGATCAGCACCAATGTCCGCTACCTACACACCAAGTTCCTTCTCGTCGATCCGCTCTCCGACGACCCTTGGGTGGTCACCGGATCGGCGAACTTCTCAGACGCCTCGACTTTCGACAACGACGAGAACATGCTCGTCATTCGCGGTGATACGCGGGTCGCTGACATCTATCTCACCGAGTTTATGCGGATGTACCGACACTACGTGTTTCGGGAGTGGGCCGCGACGAATTCGGCTGATGTCGCAGACATTCCTTATCTCGATACGACAGACACGTGGTGGGCATCCTATTTTCAGAATGGAAACCTTAAGTCTCATCAACGTGAATATTTCGCGGCTTAACCGCGGCTTGCGAGGACGGCGGCCGGAGGGTGAAGGTGCAAATGTGTTTCGGCGAATTCTGACGCTGTTGGCGACACTCTTGCTCGTCGGATGCACGACCATTGACTACGCTAGCCTGAAGCCAGGTGGCTTCAAGGGCACGCTCATCGTTATGTGGGTCGGGGAAGGAAGCGACACGAGCGGCGACGGCAAATTCGTCTTCGTGCCGGATCCGCGGGATCCCCTGACGTTCACACGCCCAGGCGATGGCCCAGCCAAGGTCATCCGACCCCGCGTCATGTATACGGACGGCGGCTCCGTCCCGAGAATCGCACAAGTGTTCAAGGGCCTGAACCCCTGGGGCTATGCGCCGGCTTACATGATCCACGACTGGGTATTCACCGCGCACCACTGCATCGTTGATGGAAAAACCAACGCTCAGTACGATGAGGTCGCGAACGTCAAATTCGAAGATTCGGCCATTATTCTCGGCGAGGCCATTCAAGGCCTGGTCGAGGCAAACCTCGTAAGAAGAGACGACGTCGCGGCCAGCGCCATCACCTCAGCCGTCGGCAGCAGTATCGCGAAGAATATGTGGAAGGTTGAAGGCGCCTGTGCCCGCGACAAAGTCAGCGACAGGCATCTTGCCCAAATCGAGTTAGCCATTCCCGGCAGCACCGAGCTTTTCAGCGCACGGCGCGGCAGGGCGCCTAAAGAGATCCGGAAGATTGCACCATCGGCGAAGCCGGCACGTGTAGTGTCGACTCTGACGTTCTAAGGAATGCCCTCATTATAATCTATGGCCTGGATTCTCCTACTTATCGCAACCAAAACGCCAACTCGCCAATTAACGTGGCGCAGTGCCATCCTCTCTACCACCGTGGTGTTGATGGGAGCGGAACCTGAGAGCCGGTTATTCCGAATAGGGCAGTTGAGTGGAATTGAACCGTCGACATCACTCTTTCGGATTGTTGTGACTGCCGCTTCGCGCAAAGAGGAGCCTAGACCACAGGTCTCTGAAGCGCCAATCGGAGACATGGCGATCCACCCTCGCAGGGTCCACCACATTGTTACTTTGCTCCGCAATTCCGCTGGATCCGATGTAGTCCCGCGCTATTGCGCGCATGCGAGCTTGACCGAAGCTGTCGCCATGCCCCGAATGAACCGCGCTGACGGAAAGCTCCAAAAAGCGTTCCATAGTTCTGAGATAGTCCTCGACACTGGAGTCGGGAAGTTGGTCGTAGATAACGTCGTCGTAGATGGCGTCCCCCACTGAAGAAGACACCCGTGCGCTCATCTAAGAGGCCCATCGAGCCTGGTGAATGGCCAGGCAGATGCAAGACACGAAAAGTGTCGCGTCCTGTTCGCCTTCAGACAGCCTCCTCGTCAGAGGAGCTGGGCGGACCGAAAATGTGTCTTTGTCCCAATCCGGTGAGGGCTTCAAGCGTGAGGTTTCTGAATTCCAGGCAAGTGTTGTTCATCGCGTCCTCGGGGATTGACAGCGACTGCATAGGTAATGTTATTACGTTCGTCAATCGGAACACGTAACGTAATAACATTTGCATTTCCCCAGATTGCGGCGGCGTTGCCTCACGCGGATAGTCCAGGAGGATCACCATGACTCAGATCGAACCTACACCCGTGACGGTGCTGACCGGCTATCTGGGTGCCGGGAAAACCACGCTTCTCAACCGCATCTTGACCGAGTCGCACGGCAGGAAGTTCGCCGTCATCGTCAACGAGTTCGGCGAGGTCGGGATCGACAACGACCTGATCGTCGAGTCGGACGAGGACGTGTTCGAAATGAACAACGGATGCATTTGCTGCACGGTGCGAGGAGATCTGATCCGCATCATCGAAGGACTGATGCGCCGCCCCGGCCGGTTCGACGGCATCCTCATCGAGACGACCGGTCTCGCTGATCCGGCTCCAGTGGCACAAACGTTCTTCGTCGACGAGGATGTCCGATCGAAAACCCGGCTGGATTCGATCATCACTGTCGTTGACGCCAAACATCTTCTTGGCGAGATCGACCGGGCACATGAGGCGCAAGAACAGCTGGCCTTCGCCGACACCATTATCCTTAACAAGACCGATCTCGTCAGCGAGGACGACTTAGGTGCTCTGGAGCAGCGTATCCGACGGATCAATCCGACCGCCAGCGTCATCCGATCGAGCCGTTGCGATATCGATATCGCCAGTCTTCTGGATCGAAAGGCCTTCGACCTCGATCGAATCCTGGAAGTCGAGCCCGACTTTCTCGACGAGGAACACGATCACGAGCATGACGACCATGTCACCAGCTTCTCACTGGTCGAACGCGAACCGATGGATCCGGGCAAGTTCCTGAACTGGCTGCAGACGACGGTGCAGGCATTCGGCATGGATATGCTGCGCATGAAGGGGATTATCTCCTTTGCCGGCGACAACGACCGCTTCGTCGTACAGGCTGTGCACATGTTGCTGGAGGGCAATCACCAGCGACCTTGGAAGGAAAACGAAGATCGGGTGACCCGACTGGTGTTTATCGGTCGCGATCTTCCCAAAGACATCATCAGCGACGGTTTTGCCAAATGCCGTGCGGTTCGACAGGCCGCCGAATAGCCCGGCGCGCGCAACCCATCCCCACATGAAGGAAGGAACCCAATGAGACCATCTCTCCCCCGAAACCGCTTGCTCGCTGCGGTGGCAACGAGCGTGATCTTTGCCGCGCCAGGCGCCTTTGCTGAGGATCACGAAACCAAGGAGGCCTGGCGCCTGTTCGTCGCCGACCATACAAATCCGGTCGTACGCGTCATCGATTTCGAGGACGGCAAAGAACTTGGCCGCTACGACATCAAGGGATATGCGTCGCTCACGGCGAGTGCCTCCGGTCAGACGGTGTTTGCAGCCCAGACGGAAGCGGATGTCATTCATGCGATCAAGACCGGCATCAATTTTTCCGATCATGGCGAACACCAGGATCTCGAGGTTTCCGAGCCCGCGCTTCTGCCTGTGACGTTTGAGGGCAAGCGCCCGGGCCATGTCGTGCCGCATGATGACCATGTCGTCCTGTTTTACGATCGTGCCGACAAGGCGGAAATCGTCGATGAAGCCGATATCCTCGATGGGAAAGTCGAGAAACGGATTGTCGATACGATCAAGCCGCATCACGGCGTGGCGGTGACGATGGGCCGCTACGTTCTGGTCTCGGTTCCGAACACGGAAATCGAAACGAAGCCGGATGAATTGCCGCCTCGGGTCGGTCTTCGCGTCGTCGACGAGAAAGGCGCACAGGTTGGCGATGTCATCCCGTGCAAAGACCTGCACGGGGAAGCGACATCGGCGCGACTGGTCGCCTTTGGTTGCAAGGAAGGTGTGCTTGTCGCGCGCCCAGGCGGACTTGATGGGCCTGATTTCACGATGCTGCCCTACCCCGCCGACTTCCCGAAGGGCTATACCGGCACCCTTCTTGGCGGCAAGGCCATGCAATTCTTCCTCGGCAATTATGGCGATGACAAGCTCGTCTTGATCGACGCCGATGCCGAGCAGCCCTACAAGCTGATCGAACTGCCGACGCGCCGCGTGGATTTCGTTCTCGATCCGGCAGAGCCGCGCAACGGCTATATCCTGACGGAAGACGGCGACCTCCATGTTCTCGATGTCGTCAAGGGCGAAATCGTCAACAAGGCGAAGGTCACAGAGCCTTACAGCAAGGATGGTCATTGGCGCGATCCGCGCCCACGCCTCGCTGTCGCCGATGATCAGATCGCCATCACCGATCCCCGCCATTCTCTCGTTCGCGTTATCGATGCCGGGACCCTGAAAGAAACGCGCACCATTGCGGTCGAGGGCCAGCCCTTCTCGATCTTGGCCGTCGGCGGTTCGGGCGCCTCGCACTGATACGGTGAAACATCTGCCCGGAGCTGCAGCGCAGTTCCGGGCAAACCCTCAAAACGACAGCTCCCGGGGATCAGCATGTTGCAGGCAGCCCGTTCCGACGATCTGAAGCTGACGAGGAATCAGAGCCTCGTGCTCTCCGTGCTGCAATCATCCTGGTATAAAGAGTTGCACGGCCTCAAGGACCACATTCCCGAAACCGAGGAATATGGTATCCGCTCCTTCGTCTACCGCGCCAAAAAGGCCTTCGACCCGATGAAATTCCAGGCGTTTATCGACAAGTCCTGGCCGGGCGTGGTTCGTACCAAGGGCTTCTTCTGGCTGGCGACCCGTCCGCATCATGTCGGCGAGATCAGCCAGGCAGGTGCTCTTGTAAGAACCGGCAAGATGGGTCTCTGGTGGACATCCGTGCCGCGCGAACAATGGCCACAGGATCCGGGCTTCCTCGCCATGATGAAGCCCTATCTCGATCCCGTCTGGGGCGATCGCCGGCAGGAAATCGTCTTCATCGGCGCCGATCCTATGGACGAGGCGAAGATCCGCGCCGAACTGGATGCTTGCCTGATCGACAGCGCGGTTTTTGTACCGGAGCTCTGGCGCAACCTGCCCGATCCCTTTGCGAGCTGGGATCGTAAGGCTGCTTGAGTACCGCCGACCGGCGGTCTACAGGCCGGCCGCCTAGTGCGCCCGCCTATCAGCTTACCGTCGCGGTGATTTTTTCAGCCGTGCAATTCACCCGAATTCAATTGCCCCTGACAGAACAGAAAACACGGTAGATTCCACCGAGGTTAGTCTTACTCGTGGCGCGCGGCAGGCGGAATGTTACATGCCGGTCAGTTAGTATGGCCGACAATGGCGTACGAAGGTCTTGAGCGAATTCGATCCGGCGACCCGGCAATCGAACTCGCCGGCCAGGGACGGCCTGTATTCGGATAGAAGTGAAACGGTCAGCCTTGCCAGGGATCGACAATAACGACACCGGTGCCTTCGAAGTCTCTGGTGTTTCGCGTCACAACGATCATGTCGTGAACCAGAGCGGTCGCGGCAATCAGCGCGTCGGCCTCATTGCGCCGGTCGGGGATGTGCAGGTGCGCGCAACGTGTTGCAACCGCATCGTCAACCGGCAGAATACGGCCGGCGAATTCCGGACGCACATGACTGTCGAGCCAAGAACGCAACCGAGCGCCTTGTGCGGCGTCTCGGCGCTGCACCCCGAGTACACCCCGCTCCAGCTCGAGAATTATGATGGCAGAAAGGAAGAACCGGGACGCATCTTCCGCTCCGATCCATGCGACCACATTGGCATCGGCTTTGCCGTCACCGATCTTGCGCAGTTCGGAAACGACGTTGGTATCGAGCAGGTATCTCAAGACAAGTCCACTTCACGCGGACTGATTTCAACGCGGTGCGGCTCGAAATCGATCCCCGAGAGGCCAGGCATGGCGAGAGCCTCGACAAGACTGCGATGCTTGCCGGTCAAGCGCTCAAATTCATTGTAGGTCATGAGCACATGAGAAGGCTTGCCGCGATCCGTGATGATGACCGGGCCGCTTTTTGCCGCCTTCTTGGCGCTACTCACGTCGTGGTTCAGCTCTCGGCTGGAAAGGGTCGTAATTCCCACAGCTCACCTCCATGTAGGTAGTTACCTACATATAGCACCAATAGAAGAAATAACAAGTCGAACAGTTGAACGGGCCCAGCGGGTACATCAGGGTTCAATGGAGGTGTCCGGCACTGCAGCGTTCCAGTCGATATATTATGCGATCTTCTTGGCCCAGAACGTGAACAACTTAGCAATAATCGGTGCGCGGGGCTCGTGAAGAACGGCTCCCTCCGACCCATTGTCGCCGGCCCGCCCACCCGTCCAGTACTTCCGACGCTGGGGCAAAAACGGAATGCAAAAAAAGACGGCCCCGGGCGCAGACCAAGTCCAATCAAAGCACCGCGAGGTATCTGATCGTCTCAAGGAACGCGATCAGCGCCCGGCGGACGCCGCGCGGCTTCCACACTATTGCGAGGTTCCAGCTCGCGGTCTTCCTGTCGTCAAAGTCTTGTTCGCGTCATAATCGAAAGGTGTGAAATTCACCGGTGCTCGTATGGACTGCGACGGCGTTCCAAGCTTGAAATCTCATCGGAGAGCTCGGCGATGCGGTCTCTGAGCTCCGATGCGGTCCCATCGTCGAAGTCGTTAAAGCCAAAACAGTCGCCTGCCTCATAAAGCTCAAGCCTACCTTGCAAGGCATCCCGGATCGCGTTCAAGCGTTCGTACTGTCGCAACATGCTCATCGATCATCTCCGCTCAAATCCGCACGAAAAGGGACCTGCCTTCCCCGTCGTCGCTCTTGCCGTGCGGCCGATGCGACCAGATGTATAGCCGACCATGTGTGTCACCTCGCGATCCCTCCGATGCGCCATTGGTAGGGCGGCGGCGTGCCGTTGACGGCATAGTCTCCGATGATGCGCTGTTTATAGATTCGCGGATTGTGGGACGCGAGCGTGCGGGCATTTCGCCAATGCCGATCGAGCCCGGCCGGCTTTTTCGTCGCAGATGCGCCAAGTGCATCGAAAAGAAGGGTCGAAGCCTCGAGGATCAGATCGGTGACGACCGTCTGCGCCTGTGCAGCCTCCAGTTCTGCGATCACGTTCGCGGTTTCCTCCGCCTGCGGATTATCGACAAAGCGCGAATCGAACGCTCGTTGAAGGCTGCTTGCGGCCTGAAGCGTTATTGCGCTCGCCGCGTAGGCTGCTGCACGAATATGTCCGACGACCTGCAGGACCTGTGGGTCCTGGCTGGATCTTGCAGCGGCCGCATGCGTGTAAGTGCGGCGACGTTCCGCAACCGCCTGCGCGACGTCCTTGGCAATTGCGCGACCAATCCCGGAAAGCGTTGCCAAGTGAACGACTTGATAGAAGGCTGCGCTATATCTGAAGCGTTCCTCGTCAACGACAACATCCTCCGGCTGCACGGCGACGTCACGGAAAGTGGTCGTACCGCTGGCCGTCAGAGTCTGGCCGAAACCATCCCAGTCGTCGATGATCTCGACACCCGCGGCGCCACGTCGAACCGCGACCGAAATGCCCACGCCATGTGCGTCGGACGCGCCGACGTCGACCCAATCCGCAAAGAGCGATCCGGTTGTGTAATACTTCGCGCCGTTGAGGACGAGCTTTCCATCCTTCTGCGAAACGTTCGTGGCGAACCGGTCGAGCCGCGCGTCAGCGCCGATCTCGCTCCAAGCGCCACCGACCACTTCACAGCCTCCGATCCGTGTCAACCAGAGCGCCCGGCGCTCCGGATCCCTCGTATTCAGAATGTCTTCCGTGAACCCGAAATGCGCGCGCAGCGCTTGAGGGAGATTCGAATCTGCCTCTGAAAGCTCTATGAGGAGGTTGACCAACTGCGGCAGGCTGGCACCCTTGCCGCCGTCTTCGACCGGCAGGCGCACTGCCCCGAACCCCGCCTCCTTCAATCGGCGGATCGCATCGTGCGGGAGCTCTCGTTCCAAATCTCTCTGAGTAGCGCCGGCGGCGATCTCCGCAAAAAGCGGCCGGAATGGCGCGGCCAGCGCCTCGTAACCTTCCCCGGGACCAGCGCCCCATGCGTTATCGATCTGCGTCATGCTTGTCACTCATCCATTTTTGAGCAGTCCCTGGACGGAGGTAGTTGGACGCCGGATGCTGCACTACGTGTTCCAACGTCTTCCGGTGACTCATCGGGAAGGAAGGCATCACGCGTCCCCTGCCTTTGTGGCCGCTGCGTCGGGCACACCTATCGACCAGTTAATTGGCGGGATGGTGCCATTGACGTGCCAGTCGCCGATGATCCGTTCCTTGTTGATCACTGGGTTGTGCGAGGAGATCGTCCGGGCGTTGCGCCAGTGGCGGTCGAGCGCGTGGCTGTCGCGGGCGGCCGAGGCACTCAGCGCGTTGAAGAGCAGGCTTGCAGCGCGCTGGGTTAACTCGGTGACGATAATCTGCGCCGAATAGACCTCGACATGGGCGGCTTCCGTCGCGGCCTTGACAGCGTCCGAGCCGGCGGCTTTCGCGTCGAAAGCGCGCTGGACGGCGGCGGCGGCGCGCAGTGTGGCGGCCTCGGTAGCATAGGAGAACCCGGCGAGCTGTCCCACGACTTGCTGGATCTGCGGGTCCTGTCGATCGGTAGGACCGGTGCCGGTACTGTAGACACGTGTGCGGTTGCGTACCTGCTCGGCGGTATCGCTCACGATCGCGCGTCCGATGCCGGAAAGGGCGGCAAGCAGGACGAGCTGGTAAAGGGCGTGCTGGTAGGGAACGCGTTCCTCGAACAGGAGAATGTTTTCGGGCTCTACCGAGACGGACTGGAACACCGCTTCGCCGCTGCCGGTGGTCTTCTGGCCGAACCCGTCCCAGTCATCGCTGACGGTAACACCCTCAGCATCGGCGCGAACCAGCGCCAGCACGTCGACACCGTCCTCACGGCGGGCAAGCACGTCAATCCAATCGGCAAAGATGCTGCCGGTCGTATAGAACTTGCGGCCATCGAGGCGGAAGACCTCGCCTTCCTTCTTCACGGTGGTGCCGGTCTGCCACAGTCCGATGCCGCCGATTTCGGTCCAGGCGTTCCCTGCGATCTCGCCGTCGGCGAAGCGCTTCAACCAGACGTCTCGCGCGGCGCCGGGATCGGCAAAGATGCGGTCTTCTGCGAAGACGACGTGACCGCGTAGGGCCTGCGGGATGTTGGAATCAGCCTCACCGAGCGCGATCAGCAGCGCCGTCAGATCGACGATCGAGCCGCCGTCGCCGCCCTGCTCGCGGGGAACGCGCACCGCGGCAAAGCCCGCCTCCTTCAACCACCGGATCTGCTCGTGCGGCAGTTCGCGCTTCCGCTCCCGCTCTACCGCGCCTACGGCTATTCGACGGAAGATCGGGCCGTATTTTTCCAGAAGATCCGGGCGGACACCTTGAATGTTTTCCCTGTAGACGAAGGTCATGGCGGAGACTGCTCCTCATTGTGTGAAAATCAGTGGGGCACGCTTGGTTTCGCGCCGCCGAGATAGAAGTCGTGCACGTCGTCGCGGGCGCGCAGTTCCTCGGCCGTCCCCGAAAGCGCAACCCGGCCCATTTCAAGAATGTAGCCGTGGTCGGCGTATTTGAGCGCCAGGTTGGCGTTCTGCTCGGCAAGAAGGAAGCTGACCCCGGAACCCCTGTTCAATCCACGCAGAATCTCGAAGATCTCCTGGACGACAATCGGCGCGAGCCCCATCGACGGCTCGTCAAGAAGGACGAGCCTCGGCTTCGTCATCAAGGCGCGGCCGATCGCCACCATCTGTTGCTCTCCGCCGGAGGTGAGCCCTGCCTTGATCTTGCGCTTCTGCTTGAGATACGGAAACCACGTGTAGACCTGCTCCAGGCTCTCGCGCAGCGCGTTACGGGACAGCTTGCGCACGAACGCGCCGGAGAGAATGTTCTCCTCAACGGTCAGTTGCTGAAAGACATGGCGCCCTTCCAGAACCTGAACGATCCCGCGCGCGACCAGCTTCGAAGCCGACAGATCGTTGATCTGTTCGTCGCGCCAGAGGATGTCACCCTTGCTCACTCGGCCGCGGGCCGGTCCCAAGAGGTTTGAGATCGCCTTCAGCGTCGTGCTCTTGCCCGCGCCGTTGGCGCCGAGGAGCGCGACAATATTGCCCTCCCCGACTTTCAACGAGACGTCGTGCACGGCCAGGATCGCCTGACCATAGAGTGCCTCCACATTGCGGACTTCGAGGAACCCGGCTTTCTCGTGGGTCATGATCGGCGATCCCCTCCCAGCGCTCAGTTGCTGGCCGCTTCGCGCGGCGTGATGCCCTTTTCGGCAGCGTAGGCGGCGGCCTTGGCTTTGATCACGTCGGCGAAGAGTGTCGAGTCCGCCTTGATCCAGTCGGTCCTGGTATTCCAGGATTCGCCATTCCACTGGATGATCTTGGCGGCGATGGTCTCGCCCTTGTGGTTGTCGATGGTCGTCTTCAGCGGGCTGATCAGGCCTTCCGCGCCAAGCTCGATGATGCGCTTTTGGTCGATGTTCAGGTTTTCAAGTGCCCACTGGCCTTCCTCGGCGGTCAGCGGCCGGTTGCCGAACTTCTGTTGGCCGGTGCGCAGCGCCTCGACGAACGTTATCGCTTCGATCACGCCGTAATTGTAGTAGACGGTGCCGAACTTGCTGTTGTCCTTCAAATCCGACTTGCCCTGGTCGACGATCTTCTCTTTGAGCGTCTTGATGATCCCGTAGTCGGTGCCCGGCGGGAAAACGGATACGGCGAGATAACCCTTGGCGGCAACGCCAGCCGGACGGGCGTCGTCTTCCGAACCGCTCCAGATATCACCGATGATGCGGTCAGCGGGGAAGCCGACGCGGGCGGCGGTCTTGATCGCAACTGGCGTCATCACGCCCCAACCGCGCAAGAACACCCAGTCGGCGCCGGCACGGCGGATCTGCTGCCACTGCGCCTGCTGCTGTTCGCCGGGGTGCGGCACCGGGATCTGGATGTCCTCGAACCCATACTTCTTGGACAAAATGCCGAGCGGCTCGATTGTGTCGCGACCATAACCGGAATCGTGATAGAGCGTGGCGATCTTCACGCCCTTCAGCTTCTCATAGCCGCCGACCTGCTGGGCGATGTAGTCGACGATGATCTGCGCTTCGCTCCAGTAGTCGAAGATCAGCGGGAACTGGTAGGGGAAGACGCGGCCGTCGGTGGCGATGTTCTGGCCGCCGCCGGGGCTGACGATCGGGATCTTGTCGGCTCGAGCCTTGTCGGTCAGCGCCACGTCGAGACCGCTCGAATGCGGATAGACCGCAGCGGTGAGCGCGCCGTTGAAGCCATTCTTGTAGCGCTCGTAGCACTCGATGCCGCGCTCGATCGTATAGGCGGTCTCGCACTCCTGGACCAGGATCTTCACACCGTTGACCCCGCCTTCGACCTCGTTGACGTAGCGCAGGTAATCGATGTTGCCGGCGCCGAAGGGAATGAAGGACGGCGCGTAGGGTCCGGTACGATAGGTGAAGAGCGGATAGAGCTGCTGGCCGGTCGCGTCCTGCGCCTGCACCGGCGCGTTCAGGGTGGCTGCGACGATCAGCGCGCCGGTCGCCAGCGCAATGGTCTTGGATAGCATCGACATGGTTACCCCCATGTGTCGTTTGAGAGGATGGCGCCAGAGGTTTCGATTACGGGCGGAACATCCGGCGCCATGCCCGATCCGCGCGGTGAGCAGGCGCGACTAGGTTTTCAACCGCGCCCGGAGTGCCTCCGCACCGCGACGGGTCCAGGCGGACAGCCCATCCGGCTCCTTGATCAGGATGAAGATGATGATGGCGCCGAAGATGACGCGCTGGAGGTTGGTGATCGCCCCCTGGTCGCTGAGGTAAGCAATGTTTGCCGACAGCACGAGATGGTCGAGCAGGATCGGCGTCAGCACGATGAAGGCGGCGCCGAGGAAGTTGCCGAAGATGGTCGCCGTCCCGCCGATGAGGACGATGAAAAGCACCTGGAAGGACTTGTCGAGGTTGTAAGTGTGCGCATCGGCCGTGCCAAGATAGGCGAAACCCCAGAGGACGCCGGTGATCCCCAGGAAGAAGGAACTGATCGCATAGGCCTGCAGCTTGCGGCTGGCGACGCGGACGCCGAGGACGGAGGCAGCCGTCTCCATGTCGCGGATTGCCATCCATTCACGGCCGAGCCGGCTCTTGACCACAAGGAAGGCAAATCCAATCAGCAGTGCCGTGACTGTAACGACGAGCAGGTAGCGCCCGACAGGCGATTGCAGGTCATAGCCGAAGAATTCAAGGCGCGGCGCCGAGATCGTCAACGACTGGCTGTTGTTTGAAAACCAGGGATAGTTGGTGAACAGCCACTGGAAGAAGAACTGTGCGCCGAGCGTGGAGGCGCCTAGATAGAATCCCTTGATCCGAAGCGCCGGCAGGCCGAAGAAAATGCCGACACCAGCCGCGGTTAGTCCGGCGAGCACCAGAACTACCGGCAAGGGCAGCGCCGGCGCGCGCAGGATCAGGTTATAGGCGGAGAATACGCCGACCGACATGAAGGCGGCCGAACCGAGCGAGACCAGCCCCGCATAGCCCTGCAGCAGGTTGAGCGAGATTCCCGCCAGCCCCATGACGATCGTCGGTATGATGATAGAGCTCAGCCAGTAGTCGGTGGCGATCGCCGGGACGACGCCGAACGCAACGACTATGCTGGTCAGGACGAGCGCAAGCCGCAAGACTGCGGGGTTCGTGACGATGGACGCGGTGGGGCCGGTTTCCGGTACTGTGTCCTGAAGCGTGGTCATGGCTCAGACCCTTTCGATGTCACGGTCGCCGAAGAGACCGGCGGGGCGAACGAGGAGGAAGGCGACGGCAAGGATGTATGCGAACCAGGTGGAAACGCTGCCCCCGACGAGCGGACCGAGATAGATGTCGGCGAGCGCCTCGCCGGCGCCGACGAACAGTCCGCCGGTGATCGCGCCAGGGATCGACGAGAAGCCACCGATGATCAGCACGGGCAACGCCTTCAGCGTCACCAGCGAGAGCGAATACTGCACCCCCTGCCGCGCGCCCCACAGCAGGCCTGCCACCAATGCCACGATCCCGGCGACGCTCCAGACGATGCGCCAAATCACCGGCAGGCGGATGCCGATCGATTGCGCAGCCAACGTGTCGTCGGCGACTGCTCGTAGCGAGACGCCCATGCGCGTTTTGCTGAAGACGATCGCAAGCACAGCGACGAGGGCAATGACGATGAGTGAGGCGATAATGTCAAAGCGGCTGATGAACAGTCCACCATAGTCGTCGGCGATGTCGTCGATGCCGACGTCAAGCATGTGCACGTCGGTGCCGAGGAAGAACTGGGTGGCCCCGTCGATGACGAACGAAAGGCCGAGCGTAGCCATGAACAGCGTCAGCGGATCGCGGTTGCGCAAGGGGCGCAGCACGAGCGCTTCGATCGCGACCGCTGTGAGAACCATCAGCGCCGAGGTTGCCGCAAAGGCTACCCAGAAGTGGATGCCGTGTTCGACCAGCGTGACGAAGACGAGCGCGGCAAGGAACACCATCGCCCCTTGCGCGAAGTTGAAGACGCCCGAGGCCTTGTAGATCAACACGAAGCCGATGGCGACAAGCCCGTACATGAGACCGGCGAAGAGGCCGGCGATCAATGTTTCGAAAAAGTAGGCCATTGTGTCGTCTCAGTGAACCGTGCCGAGGTAGGCAGCGATGACGTTCGGATCATTCCGTATGGCCTCCGGCGCGCCGTCGGCAACCTTACGGCCATAGTCGAGGACTACGATGTGGTGGGCGAGGCCGAGCACGATCCCAACGTCGTGCTCGATCAGCACGATGGTTGTTCCGAAGGTGCGGTTGATCTCGGCAATCACGCGGCTCATCTCCTTCTTCTCGTCCTGGTTCATGCCGGCCATGGGTTCATCGAGCAGCAGGAGTTTTGGCTCAGAGACGAGAGCGCGGGCGAGATCCACGCGCTTCTGAGTGCCGTAGGAGAGGGTCGAGACGATTCGGTCGCGAACGGTGTCAAGGCCGAGAAAGGCGATCACCCGGTCGGCGCGAGCAGCAAAGTCGTTGCGCTCTTTTCGGTCTCTCCCGAATCGGAAGACGTTTTCGATGAAGCATGCCCCGCCATGGCGGGAAAGGCCGGCCAGCACGTTCTCGCGCGCCGTCAGCCGTCGGAAGAGCGCATTGTGCTGGAAAGTCCGGCCGATGCCGAGACGCGCCGCTTTGCCTGGCCGGATCGCCTCAAAACGGGCACCGTCGAAGACGATGTCGCCCGCATCGGCGCGATAGACGCCGTTGATGACATTCAGCAGTGAGCTCTTCCCGGCCCCGTTCGGCCCGATCAGAGCGCAGATCTCGCTGCGCGCCACGGTCAAGCTCAGTGCATTCAGCGCTGTCACGCCACGAAAGGACAGCGACACGTTGCTGAGTTCAAGCAGGCTTGCCATTCGTCCTCAGCCCTTTGCCGTCTTGAGCGCGGGAACGGCAGCATTCGCCTCGCGCCGCTTAACGGCCTCGATGTCGCGATAGCTTGCGGCCGGATGGTTGGCGGGCAGGTAGGGACCGTCGCCGAAGAGTTTTTCGCGCAGCGTTCCGGGCTTGTAGGCCGTCGGATAGGCGCCGCGCTTCTGCAGTTCCGGGACGACGAAATTGACTACGTCCTCGAAGCTGTCGGGCGTTACCGCGTAGGCAAGGTTGAAACCGTCGACGTCGGTATCCTCGACCCACTCCTGCAGGATGTCTGAAATCCGCTGCGGCGAGCCGACAATGACTGGACCAAGGCCTCCGATGCCGCCGAACCGGGCCAATTCATCGATGGTCCAGGACTTCTCGCCACCGGCCAGATGCTCGACAACCGATTGGATCGCATTGGTCTCGACCTTCTTGACGAGGTCGGTCGGCGCATATTGGCCGAAGTCGATGCCGCTCCAGCCGGACATGAAGACGAGAGAGCCGTCCTGCGAGACGTAGTGCTGGTACTCCTCGAACTTCTTTTGTGCCCTCTCCTCCGTCTCGTCGGTGATGATCGTAAGGAGGGTGTAGATGAAGACCTTCTTCGGATCGCGGCCGGCTGCGGCTGCCCGGTCGCGGATTTCCGCGACATAGGCCTTCAGCACCGACTTAGTCGGCGCGGCAACGAACACGCACTCGGCATGTTGGGCGGCGAAGGCCTTGCCTGGCCCAGAGGCACCCGCCTGGTAGAGCACCGGGGTTCGCTGCGGCGAGGGCTCGGTCAGTCCGTACCCAGGGACGTCGAAGTACTTGCCCTTGTGGCCTATCTCGTGGACCTTCTCCGGATGCGTGAATATGCGCTTCTCGCCATCGCGCACGACCGCGCCCTCTTCCCACGAACCTTCGAGGAGTTTGTAGAGCACCTCGACATATTCGTTCGCCACGTCGTAGCGGTTGTCATGCCGACGCAGCCCCCCCTCGCCGATGTTCTTGGCGCCGCTCTCCAGGTAGGAGGTGACGATGTTCCAGCCGACACGGCCTTTCGTGTGGTGGTCGGCGGTCGCAATGCGGCGCGCGAAGGTGTAGGGATGCTCGAAGGAGGTTGAGGCGGTGATGCCGATGCCAAGATGCTCGGTCGCAAGGGCGATCGGGGCGGCGAGTTGTAGCGGATCGTTGACCGGAATCTGTGCCGCCTGGTGGATCGCGTGGTAGTTCGAGCCCTTGTAGACATCGTAGTAGCCGATGACATCGGCGATGAAGATGCCGTCGAAGATGCCGCGCTCGAGCGTGCGAGCGAGATCCTGCCAGTAATCCAAGTCCTTGTATTTCCAAGACTTGTCGCGCGGATGCGCCCAGAGTCCTGGCGACTGGTGCCCGACGCAGTTCATGTCGAAGGCGTTGAAACGGATTTGGCGCGTCATCGTCTGCTCCTAGCTCAAGAGGTCCTCGACACTAGAGCGGGCCTTTGGATAATCACAGTTAGTCTATCTTTTTAATATACTACTAACGAGAATATTTTTCCTCCATCGCGAGCCATCCTGGCATTTGACCCTTGATCCGGCGGCGCGTCACGAAGCGTATCAGCAGCCGCGTAGTGCCGCTCTTTGCCGACGGGAATGCTTTTCGCCGCGACGCTTGCGCTGCAGTTCGCTGCGGCCGCAACGAGGCGAACGATTTTCCCCGTCGGGCGCAAGTATGTAATACATTGTTCCTATGGATTTAAGTCACTATCTGGAAGACTCCTCGCGTGATCAACAAGGGAGCACCCCGTTATGGGAGCGATTGAACAGCAACCGATCGACTATGCGTTACATCCGCGCGTCAATTCCAATGACCCGGTTCCACCACGACCCCGGCCTGACAAGCCCGCGCACATCATTCGCAGCGACGAGGAGGCTATAAGAGTCGCTAAAAGCCTCGCCGCCGAGTTTGCACCGGGCGCCGCCCTTCGCGACAGGGAGGGACTTCTTCCGCTCGCCGAAATCGATGCCTATTCGCAAAGCGGCCTGTGGGGCATCAACGTTCCCAAAGCTCATGGCGGCGCGGCTGTCTCCTACAGGACGCTAGCCCGCGTGATCGCCATCCTTGCTGCCGCCGATCCCTCCATCGCCCAAATCACGCAGAACCACTTGGCCATCAACAGCCACATCGATCTTGACGGAACGGAGGAGCAAAAAAAGGAATTCTTCGGCTGGGTGCTTTCTGGCCTGCGTTTCGGCAACGCCTTCTCGGAACTGAATAGTAAGAACGTCGCGGCCTTCGAGACCCGCATCGCTGACGAGGGCGACCACGTCCTCCTCAAAGGAGAGAAATTCTACACAACCGGCGCGCTGCTGGCGCACATCATACCCGTCGTAGCAGTCGACGAGAACGGCAAGGGTTTTCTGGTTTTTACCGACCGCGATGCGCCAGGTGTCACGGTTACGAACAACTGGTCGTGCTTCGGACAGCGGACGACGGCGTCGGGTTCGGTCAAGATTGAGAACGTCCGCGTTCCGAAGAACCGGGTGCTGCCGGTCGCAGCCTTCGACCGGCCAACCATCGCCGGCCCCGTCTCGCAGATGATCCAGGCCGCCATCGATGGCGGCATCGCGCGCGGCGCCATCGACGACGCAATCGCCTTCATCAAGACGCAAAGCCGCCCGTGGATCGACAGCGGCAAGGAGACGGCAGGAGAAGATCCCTTCACAATCGCGGCAATCGGCGACCTCAAGATCAAACTGCACGCTGCCGAGGCATTACTGGATATCGCCGGCGAATCAATCGACATGGGGCTGGAGAACCCGACAGAGGAGACGATTGCGCAGGCGACGGTCAAGACGGCCGAAGCCAAAGTGCTGACGACGGAAATCGCGATCCTCGCCACGAACAAACTGTTCGAGTTGGCCGGGACACGCTCGACGCTTGCCCATCACAATCTCGACCGCCACTGGCGGAATGCGCGGGCTCATACCCTGCACGATCCTGTGCGTTGGAAGTTCTTCCACGTGGGCAATTTCTATCTGAACGGCCTCAACCCGCCCCGTCATCCTTGGAGTTGACTCCTCGTGTTGGGGCCACCTGCTTCAGGCGGCCCCAACACCTGACGACTTTCCAGCCACCGCCAACCAAGGGCGCATCTGTGTATCTGACGCTCCGCCACCGGCGGACGGCGCGTTATGGCCCCGTCGCTGAAGAGGCTGACATGGCATGGTGCATTCACCAGCCGAAGCGACGAGCGAGCGTTTCAGCCTTCTTTCTTCAAGCGACGGAAGCGCATGCCCGGATGGCGGTCCGGCAAGCGGTCACCCGCGCCGAAAAGGCGATTTCTCAGGCTCGACTGGCCGTACGTCGTCTTGTAGCGGCCGCGCTCCTGCAGTACGGGGACGACCAGTTCGACGAAGTCCTCGAAGCATTCTGGCGTGACGGTCTTCGCCACGTTGAAACCGTCGATCTCTCCCTCGTCCAGCCAGCTTTCCAGTTCCTCCGCGATCCCCGTGGGCGTCCCCGTGACCAGAGGATAGCGCCCGCCAAGCGCGAGTTCATCGAGGAGATTGCGCTTGGTCCAGCGTTTCTTCTGCGCCAGTTCACTCGCCGACTGGATCGCATTGGACGTGCCATATGCGATCGGCTCGTCGAGCGAGTACTGGGAAAAGTCGATGCCGGTGCTCGCCGAGAAGTGCGCCAGACCCGCCTCCGGGTTGGCATAGCGAAGATATTCCTGGCGCTTTTCTTGCGCCTCGCGCTCGGTCCGTCCCGGAATGATGGAGATGCCGATGAAGATCTTGATGTCCTCCGGCCGGCGCCCCGCAGCAACAGCCTCCTGCCGCAGCGTTCGCGCCGTCGCGCGCGCTGTCTGCTTGTCCGTCGCGGTGACGAAGATGCATTCGGCATGGTGCGCCGCGAACCGACGGCCGCGCCCCGATGTTCCGGCCTGGTAGAGCACCGGGGTCCGCTGGATCGATGGCTCAGATAGATGATAGCCCTCCACGCGATAGAACGGCCCCTCGTGGTGCACGGGCCGGACTTTGGCGGGATCCGCATACACACGTGCCGCCCGGTCGGCACGCACGGCGTCATCATCCCAACTGCCCTCCCAAAGCTTGTAGAGCACTTCCAGATAGTCCTCCGCCCGGTCGTAGCGCGTGTCGTGCGCCGTCAGCCCCTCCTGCCCGACCGCGCGCGCCGCGCTGTCGAGATAACCGGTGACGATGTTCCAGCCGATGCGTCCGCCGGTAAGGTGATCAAGTGTCGAGATCCGCCGCGCGAAGGTATAGGGCGGTTCGGCATTGGCATTGACGGTAATGCCGAAGCCGAGGTTCTGCGTCACCGCGGCCATGGCCGAGACCAGCAGCAACGGATCGTTGACCGGGAGCTGGATGGATTCCTTGAGCGTCAGATCGACCGATCGCTGATAGACGTCGTAGACACCAATGATGTCGGCGATGAAGATGCCGTCGAAAAGACCACGCTCAAGCGTTCTTGCCAGCGAAGCCCAGTACGCGATCGTGTTGTATTCGACGGATCGGTCGCGCGGATGCGCCCACAGTCCGTGATTGATGTGGCCAACGCTGTTCATGTTGAACGCGTTGAGAATGATTTGCTTCTTCATGATGTGCCGAGTGTCCGCTAGATCGCGCCGTGACGGGGTGGGCGCCTGCCATTGAGATGGAAGTTTCCGACCGCCTGGTATTTCCAGCGGACCGGATCATGGAGTGTATGCGTGCGCACATTGCGCCAGTAGCGATCGAGGTTGTCTTCCGACTGGGTTGAGGAGGTGCCGGAGAGTTCAAAAAGCTTCCCGGCCGCAAGCAGGCCCGCCCTGGTGGTCAGGATGCGCGCCTTGGCCACGGCAACTGAGGCCTGCGCCACGCTGTCCTCATCGGGCGCCCGCTGCGCGGCGTCTACCTGGGCGGCCGCGCGCTCGACCATGACCTCCGCGGCGCGCAGGCGCACTCGGACGTGGCCAACTTGGTGTAGCGTGAGCGGATCGTCGGACGCCTGCTCCACCCCGGAGTCCATCCACGGGCGCGACCGCTCGCGCACGAAGCGCAACGTTTCCTCGAAGGCGCCCAGACCGAGGCCGAGGTCGATTGCGGCATGCATGATTTGGGCGTGCGGACCGATCGTCGTCGGACTGTCGAACGAGGCCTTGAAAGGAACGATCCATTCCGGCTCGACGCCAACGCGCGCGAACCGCACTGACCCGCTGCCCGTCACGCGCTGGCCGAAGCCGTCCCAGTCATCGATCACCGTCACGCCTTCCGCGTCGCGCGGCACGAAGGCGAGATAGCTGACCTCATCGCCAGCTTCCTCTGCCACGACCAACGTTGGGATCCAATGTGCATAGATGGCCCCGGTGCAGTAGAACTTTTCGCCCTCGACGTACCAGCCGGCCGGGTCGCGGACCAGGCGCGTGCGCCGCTTGAAATCGCGTTTGCCGATTTCGGCCAGTGCGTTGCCAAGCCGGTCGCCGGCGAGCACGCGACCGAAGAAGAAGCGCTTCTGTTCTTCCGAGCCTCCAACTCGCAGCACCTCTAGCGCATAGAAGTGATTCTGCGGGATCTGCGCCAGCGAGCCGTCGGCCGCCGCGACGGTTGCGATCACACGCGCAAGCGTTACCGTGGAGATCTCGGCCCCGCCAAAGGCGCGAGGCACCGTGGCGCCCCAGATGCCGCTGGCGCTGTAGCGCTCGAGCTCGCTCCAAGGCAGCAGGCGGCCGGCATCGCGCGCGCTGGCATTGCGGGCGAAATCGGCTGCGAGTTGGCGCGCTGCTGCGAGCGCCTCCGCGTCATTGGCAATAAGGGCCGGTTTTGCAGGCGGCCTCGGCGCCGGCTGGACCCTCGGATCGGATGCCATGTTCATGCGTTCACCCGCTCTTTCAGTTCCATTGATGGCGTGCCGGATAGCCGCCGTTGAGGTAGTAGTTTCCGAGAAGATGGTACTTCCAGCGGACCGGATCGTGCAGCGTATGGACGCGGGCGTTGCGCCAGTGCCTGTCGAGGGCGTTCGCGGCACGGGTGGCGCTGGAACCAGCCAGGTCGAACAGCTTCTCGCTGGCTTCCAGTGCAATCTCGGTGGTGAGGATCTTCGCCTCGGCGACGGCGACGGAGGCCTGCGCGCTCACCTCTGCCGTCACCGGTCGCGTGCTCAATTCATCGAGCAATCCCGCCGCCTGGTGGAGCAGCGCCTGCGCGGCCTCGAACTCGGTTTCAAGGTGGCCTATCTCGTGAAGGATCGTCGGATCGTCGGCGGCCCTCTCCAGGCCGGAGTCCATCCAGGGCCGGGCGCGATCGCGAACAAAAGCGGCTGCGTCATCGATCGCAGAGCGTGCGATGCCGGCGTCGATCGCGGCCTGGATGATTTGCGAGATCGGTCCCCAGAGTCCCGGCTTGTCGGCGGCCGTCCAGACGGGCAGCACCTGTAGCGGCTCTACCGGCACGTCGTCAAATTCCACCGTTCCGCTGGCGGTCGTACGCTGACCGAAAGATGACCAGTCATCGATGACCGTCACGCCCGGGGCGTCGTAGCGCGCCCATACCTGGACGGCGCGTCCTTGGTCGTCGATCGCCCGGGTTGGAATCCAATGGGCGAATAGGGCGCCGGTCGAGTAGAAGCGCCGGCCGGAGAGCCTTAGACCACCTGGTTTGGCGGTGAGGCGCGTGGTGACGTGATCGATCGCCTTGCGCCCCCGTTCGGGACCGGCGTTGCCGATTCGCTCTCCTTTGAGGATGTGGGCGTAAAAGCGGTGCTTCTGCTCCTCTGAGCCGAGGTCGCGCAAAAGCGCCAAGACGCCGAATTGGTTCTGCGGGATCTGCCCCAGCGACGGATCGGCAGCACAGAGGATTTCGAACACTCGCACCAGTGTCACGAAGGAGAGTTCGGGCCCACCATAGGCCTTCGGCACGGTGATGGCTCCGAGCCCGCTTTCGCTGTAGGCCTCTATCTCGTCCCACGGTAGGATCCGTTCCCTGTCGCGCCGGGCCGCCTCGATCGAATACTGGGCCGCCAACGCGCTTGCCACGTCGATCGCCTCGGCATCGGTCCAGATCCGGTGGGCGGATGTTGCAGGTGCCGGACCCCGGCTGCGGTTGGTTCGGCTCTCCGGATCGAGGATGATCTTGCTCATTTTTCGCTTTCCTATCCGTTAGCGATTGCGCAGACGCCGCACAGCGAAATCACCGGCGAACTGAACGATCGTCACCATTGCGATCAGCACGACGATCACCGCGGCCATAACGGCCGTATCGAAGCGCTGGTAGCCATAGCGGATAGCCATGTCGCCCAGCCCGCCGGCCCCTACCGCGCCAGCCATGGCGGAGGCACCGATCATCGTCACCACGGTGATAGTGAAACCGCCGACGATGCCGGGCAGCGCTTCCGGGAGAAGTACGTGGCGCACGATGTGCCACTTGCGACAGCCCATGGCCTGCGCGGCCTCGATCAGCCCCTTGTCGACCTCTCGCAGGCTCACTTCGGCAATGCGGGCGAAGAACGGTGTGGCACTGATCGACAGAGGGACAATCGCTGCCCAGACGCCGATGGTCGTCCCTGCCAGGAAACGGGTCAGTGGCAGAAGGGCGACGAGCAGGACGATGAAGGGCGTCGCACGAAAGCCGTTCACCACCGCAGCGATGGCGCGGTTCAACCGCGGCGCCTCGTAAAATCCCCCGGGCGCCGACACGACGAGGAAGACGGCGATCGGAATACCGATCAAAAGTGCGATCAGCGCCGATATGCCGACCATCTGAACGGTATCGAGGAGGGCCAGCCAGAGGCGGTTATACATCGCGACGGACATAGCCCAGTATCCTTGTGCTGGCGACATGACCCTTTAGGGCGTCGAGATGCTTTTGCGAGACGTCCCTCGCCGCGAGAAGCAGTGTTCCATGCGCATGGCCTTGTATGCGATCGACGGATCCGTGCAGCAATCGCACCTGGCCCGCAAACGCGCTTGTCAGTCGCGACAGGTCTGGACCCGCACCTTCGACGCCCGTGTAGCGGACCTCGACGACCGCCTCCCCGCCATTGACCGGCGACAGCACGAGACGAGCGGCGATATCGTCGGGAACATCACGGCTGAGCGGCTTCAGCAGCGCCCGGGTCGCGGCGTGCTTCGGAGTGCCGAAAACCTGCCAGACCGGCCCCTTCTCGACGATCCGTCCCTGCTCCAACACCAGCACGTTCTCGCAGATTTCGCGAATGACGCTCATCTCGTGGGTGATGAGGATGATCGTGGGTCCCATCGTGCCGTTAATCGCCTTCAGGAGCTGAAGGATCGACAGCGTCGTCTCAGGGTCCAGCGCCGATGTCGCCTCGTCGCAGAGCAGGATCTCCGGCCTGTGCACGAGCGCGCGCGCAATGCCCACCCGCTGCTTCTGGCCACCGGACAGCCGCGAGGGATAGACGTCGTGCTTGCCCTCCAGCCCCACGAGAGCGAGCACCTCGTCCACCCGTTCGTCGATGTGCCGCTTCTCCACCCCCGCGACCAGAAGCGGCAGCGCCACGTTCTGCCGCACCGTCTTGGCCGACAGCAGATTGAAGTGCTGGAAGATCATGCCGATCCGGCGGCGGAGCGCGACGAGCCCGTCTTCGCCCAAGCGCCCGATGTCCTGTCCGTCGACAAGAACCCGGCCTTCCGTCGGATCCTCCAGGCGGTTGATCGTGCGCAGAAGACTGGATTTGCCTGCACCGCTGCGCCCGATGATGCCGAAGATGTTGCCGGCTGGAATCTCAACGTCGATCGCCTCGAGCGCCGTTACCGTGCCCGTAGACGAGACATAGGTCTTACCGAGGGCCTGGAAGGCAACAGTTCCAGCCCGGGCAGTGGCCGGCACGGTGACAACCGGAACGTTGCGAACTGCCAACCTGGCGCGCGAGGGTTTCGGTCCTGGCGCAAGAGTGTTTTTGGTCAGTTCAGCCATGAGAGCGTATAGAGCTTGTCGTTGGAGTGATAAGCCTTGTCGGCGGCCCGGCGAACGGCATCCGAATGTTGGTAGAGCTCCACCAGCTTCTTCAGCAGCGGATCGTTTTTCCGGTCCTCGCGCACCGCGAAAAGGATGGCAAAGCGACGGTCGTCGATCCCGGAATAGATGAGCCCCGAGGCAGGATCGAAGAGGCCGGATGCCGCGATGAAATGAGGATAGCCGAGTGCAAGATCGACATCGCTAGTGACGCGCGCCAGCTGCGGACCCTCCACCTCGGTGAAGCTAAGGTTCCTGGGGTTTTCGACGATATCGTCGAGCGTACCCTGAAAACCAACGCCGTCGCGGAGCTTGATTAGACCCGCCTTTTCAATCAGCAGCAGCCCGCGCCCCTGATTTACCGGATCGTTGGCTATGGCAACCGTCCCGTTCTCCGGGATCTCGTCAACGCTCTTGTGCTTGAGCGAATATAGTCCGATGTTCGCGAGAATCCCGGTCCCGAGGTCACCAAGCTTATATCCGCGATCTTTGATCGCGTTGTCGAGGAATGGGCGGTGCTGGAAATAGTTGACGTCGATGTCACCGGCGTCGAGCGCGACGTTTGGTGTGGTCCAGTCGGTGAATTCCACCGGCTCAATGTCGATGCCCGCTGCCTTTGCCTCGGGAATGAGGGCCTCGATGGTCTCAGCATAGGCGCCAGGCACCACTCCGACCTTCACGGTCTCGGCGTGGACAGCGTTCGTGAACGAGAGAACCAGTGCCGCAACGACACTGAGGGTGACTAGTTTCATGACAATTCCTCGGGGAAAAAGGTTGAGTTCGAGACGGCGGGCGTGCGCGCGTCAGTTCACGGACGCGGCTTGCGTCCACGGGAGGCTGTAGAGCCTATCGTTGTCCGCAAACGATTTGTGGATCTGTGCCTTCACTGCATCAGAGTTCTGGTAAATCTCGACAAAGCGGCGTACGAGCGGATCCTCTGCATTGTCTTCGCGGGTCACGAAGCGAATCGCGAAGTGAACGTCGCCGATGCCGGAGTAGAGCAGCGCCTGCCCGGCAACCTCCGGCTTTCCGGCATTGACATAGTGCGCCGGATACCCCTGCGCCAGATCGACGTCGTCCAGCGCCCGCACCAGTTGCGGCCCCTCGATCTCGACGAACTGCAGCTCGCGCTTATTCTCGACGATGTCGTCGAGCGTTCCCCGGGCGCCGACACCCGCGCGCAGCTTGATCAACCCGGCCCGTTCGAGAAGTTGCAATCCCCTTCCTTGATTGACTGGGTCGTTCGCTACGCCGACCCGGGCACCTTGTGGCAGGGCGTCGAAGCTCTTGAACTTAGAGGAATAGAGCCCGAGGTTCGGCAGGAGGCCGACGGCGACACTCTTCAGCTTGAATCCGGTCTCCTTCACGGCGTTGTCGAGGAAGGCCTGATGCTGGAAGTAGTTCACGTCCAGATCGCCGGCATTGAGCGCAACGTTCGGCGTCGCCCAATCCGTAAATTCGATCACCTTGACGTCGAGCCCCTTGCCGCGCGCTTCGGCTGCCGCCACCTCGACCGAATCCGCAAGCGACCCCGGCGTGACGCCAATCGTCAAGCTTTCGGCCAGGGCCAGCCCTGCATTCATGGCAACCGCCAAAATGACCGCTGTGATCCCGAGAATCCGCTTAATCGGCGTGGCAGCAGTAGTTGTACGAGCCATTAGTCCTCTCCGTGGTTGCCGAGCGGGCTGCATGCCCAAAACTAAGGGGAACATTAGTAGACTTAATCCATAAACAAAGTAGCATTCTTTTCAAAGTTTCCCCCCGAAGGGGAATTCCGTTTCGGGAGAAGTGTCGATCGGCTGGCTCGGAGAGCCGCTGACACAAGCGCCTCAGCTGCCCCATGGGATTCGCCAAGACCTCCCCTGAGAGCCGTCTCCAGGTGAAGGTTTTTCTCGTGAGGAACAGAAGCCAATGCAGGTCGATCTTCTTGGCTGCGGCGATCACGTCTTCATCCTGGATCCGCCGTTCCGCGCTTGGGAGTTACGGCATATGTTGAGTAAATCGATAACTTTAGTTGACAACGTGGCTTACGGTTCGCATTCTTGCGCCCAAATGCTGCCGCCCGAGCGAGACAGGGGAGACTGCAAATGAACATGGCCAAGTTGACGTGCAACGCGCGGGAGGACGTCGCGACCGCGGGTGCGATCATCGATCCCGCTCTGTTGAAGGCGGCGATGCGAACAGTGTGCGGCGCCGTCTCCGTGATCAGCGCCGGCGTGGGACCGGACCGGACCGGAGCGACAGTGACCTCCGCGACAGCTCTGTCGCTGGAGCCGCCGACGATGATTGTCAACATAAACCGCGCCTCGTCCACCTTCCCGATCATTCGGCGCCACGGCCACTTCTGCGTCAACATACTCGCAAGCGAGCATGAGGCCGTCGCAAACCGGTTTGCCGGATTTGGTGGAACGAAGGGCGAGGCACGCTATGAAGGCGCGAACTGGACGACGCGTCTAAGCGGCGCTCCCGTATTGGTGGGGGCACTGGCCGCCATCGATTGCGAGGTGGACGAGATCATCGAGCGCCACAGCCACGGCATTATCCTCGGCCGCGTGGTCGAAGTGCTTGTCGGCGGTGGCCAGTCGCTCGTCTACAACAACGGCCGATACGGCGGTTTCGCCCCGCTGAAAGGCTGAGTGCCGGCGCCCGAGCGCCCCCCTGCAATTCTCCGCCCGTCGGCTTCTTTTCCCCTCGTCCTCAATGATGGCAGCGGCGCGTCGCAGCAACGAACTGCAGCCAAGTCGATCCTTGGAAGATAGGAATTTCGGCGTTGCAAAGCTCGAACAGGATCGTGTCGAGGAGGTTCTCGGGATGCACAATGATCCTCGGCCTCGGGCGGCGACCATTTTCTTCTTCGCTACCAGGTGACGCAAAATAAATTGCGGCGGCCCAGAACAATGAGACGAAACGTTCTCTACTAATTTTATTGATTATATAGCTTGAAGATCAGCCCGCATGCAGTAACCGGGTAAGAGTATCAGATCGAGGAGAGGACCATGAACATAACCCGCAGGACCCTGTTGGCGGCAACGATTGCCGTTGCCTTTACCGCTCAGCTCCAGTCGGCGGCTGCAGAAGAAGTGACGTTGAACATTGGCTATCAGCCGATCGTGGAGCCATCCCGGGTTCCCCAAGCCGACGGCACCTACGAGAAGGCCACCGGCGCAAAGATCAACTGGCAGAAGTTTGACGGCGGAGCAGACGTGATCGCGGCGATCGCGTCAGGCTCGCTCGACATCGGCTATGTCGGGTCCTCCCCGCTTGCGGCCGCGGCCAGCCGCGAGTTGCCCGTCGAGACCATCTTCGTCGTCGGGCTGATCAGCGAGGCGGAGGCGCTGGCGGTCAGGTCGATCGCAAAGCCGGAGGACCTCGTCGGCAAGAAGATCGCGACGCCCTTCGTCTCCACAGCCCACTACAGCCTGCTGACGGCACTCAAGCACTGGAACGTCGAACCGAAAGCCGTCGAAATCCTCAACCTGCGCCCGCCTGAAATCGCCGCCGCCTGGGAGCGTGGAGACATCGATGGCGCCTATGTCTGGGATCCCGTTCTGGCCCAGTTGAAAAAGTCGGGCACGGTACTTGCGACCTCGGCGGACGTCGCCGACTGGGGCGGCCCGACCTTCGATGCCTGGATCGTCAGCAAGAAGTTCGCCGAAGAGCATGCTGACGTCGTGACGGCTTTCGTCAAGGTGACAGGTGACGCAACAGCGGCCTATCGCGCTAACCCGGACGCCTGGAACGCAACTTCGCCGGAAGCCGAGAAGATCGCACGCTTGACCGGAGCCAAGCGAGAAGAGGTCCCCGCCCTGCTGAAGGGCTACACCTTCCCGACGTTGGAAGAACAGCTCGGCGAGGCGCTGCTCGGCGGCGGCACGACAAAGGCAGTAGCCGACACGTCCGCCTTCCTGCTCGAGCAAGGCAAGATCCCTGCAGCCCTTTCGGACTATTCACCTTACGTATCTACCCGATGGGTCACGGATGCGGCCAAGCTCGCCCACTGAGGCAACACCCGTCCTGCGGCGGACCAGCGGCCCGAGCGTGGGAGCACGACCGGGTCGCCACCCTACGCAGAGGAGGACCCTTCCATGAGTGTTTTGTCCTTTCGCGACGTTTCGCTACGCTACCCGCCACGAGCGGGGCTTCGTGCCGCAAATGACGACCGTTTCGTTCTCAATGGCATCAACCTGCAGGTCGCCTCGCACGAACTCATCGCCATTATCGGCCGGTCCGGGTCCGGCAAGACGAGCCTGCTGAACCTTGCAGCCGGCTTCATCGCACCAACATCTGGCACGATTGCCGTCGACGACGTGCCGATCCAAGGCCCCGGCGCCGACCGGGCAGTCGTGTTCCAGGACGACGCGCTCTACCCATGGCTCAATGCCCGCGACAACGTGGCCTTTCCGCTGAAGCTGAACGGCGTGTCACGTGCCGCGCGCCACGAGCGCGCACAACAGCTACTGGAACTGGTGGGCCTTGGGGACGCGGGCGAGCGCCACATCTGGGAGCTTTCCGGCGGCATGCGCCAGCGCGTCGGCATCGCCCGCGCGCTGGCAGCAGAGCCGCGCTTCCTCCTACTCGACGAGCCGCTTGGCGCGCTCGACGCGTTGACGCGCTCGCGCATGCAGGAGTTGCTCCTGCGCGTCCAGCACCGCAGCGGGGCCGGCGCGGTTCTCATCACCCACAGCATTGACGAAGCCCTCATCCTCGCTTCGCGCGTGCTGGTGCTTTCTCCCCACCCCGGCCGCCTCACCGCCGAGATCGAAGCCGGCTTCAGCGCCGAGGTGCTGGCCGGTACCCCGACTGAGAAGATCAAGGCATCGCCATCGTTCAAGCGCCTGCATGACGCCTTGACGAGCTTGATCCATTCGCTCCCGAACGAGGCCGCCGCATGACGCTGTTGACAGAACTTCGCCCGGTATCGCGGCTTGCCGAAGCAGAAGCGGCCGAACGCTCGAGTGACAACGAGACGCCTGGCGCAAAGCCTGCCACAGGAGCCGCCGGCACGCCAAAGCCCATCCCCATCGTCGTGATTTCCACCCTCACCGTTGCCGTTATCCTCGGGCTGTGGAGCCTTGCCTCTGCCCATGAGCTGGTCTCGCCGGTGTTCCTGCCATCGCCCCACCAGGTCGTCATCGCGACCTACAACCTGATCGTCACGGGCTTCGTCGACGCGACACTTTTCGAGCACGTCGGCGCGAGCCTCTATCGCATCTTTGGCGCCCTGATCGCCTCGATCCTGATCGGCATTCCCGCAGGCTTGGCCGTCGGAACGAGCCGCATCGGCCGCGGCATACTCGACCCTGTTGTTGAGTTCCTGCGTCCCCTGCCCCCGCTGGCCTACCTGCCGCTCATCATCATCTGGATCGGCATCGGCGAAACATCCAAGATCACCGTAATCGCGCTGGCCATGCTGCCCTCGATCATATTATCGACGTCCGCAGGCGTGCGTTCGGTCTCGCGAGATCATGTCAACGCGGCGCGCTCGCTCGGCGCAACCCCGAGGCAGGTCCTTGTACAGGTCGTCCTGCCGAGTGCCGTCCCGTCCATTCTTACCGGCGTCCGCATCGCGCTTGGCGCTGGCTGGACGACATTGGTCGCGGCCGAACTCGTCGCAGCGACGAGCGGCATCGGTTTCATGATCCAGTCGGCGGCACAGTTCCTCGTTACCGACGTCGTCATTGCTGGCATCGTCGTTATCGCGCTGATCGCCATTCTCCTGGAGTACGTCGCCCGGCTGATAGAGCGGCGGCTCGTCCCCTGGGCATCGCATAGGTAATGGCCCGCGATGCCCCAATTTTCCGCATCTCGGCAACCCGCGTGAATTGGGATTCGCGCGGGGTGCTCTAACCTTTCGTACTTGTGTCATCTCTCCCGAAACGGCTGAACGTGTTCGGGGGAGAGGCGTCAGTCCATCGCCAGTCCACTGCCAGCGAGCGCCGATGAAAAAAACCGGTCGGCTGCACAGTTGTAAGCCGGCCCCTCGCCCTGTGACTTCAGCAGCTCGAGGAGTGCATATCCGGCCTGCCAGAGGCCGAAGCCGCTGGCGATATTTATATGGCCCGCCGCACCAATGTCGACGAGCGCACTGCCCCATGCGCGCGCCGTCAGCCTGAGGAGACCGATGCTCATGTAGGGATCATCGATACTTCCAACGACGAGGCTCCGGAACGGGAGCCGCTTGAGCGGCATGGCGCCGAACTTGATCACGCAAGGGTGCATGTTTTCCGTGGTTTCCAGGTCGCACGGCGCAACGAGGAGCGCACCGCGCACGCGCGACGCTATCGGCCTTTCGGCAAGATACGCCGCGAGGATGCAGCCAAGACTGTGACCGACCAGCCAAACGTCACCCTCCGCCGCGGCAATTTCATCTTCTAGACGTGCACGCCAGCTATTGAGAGAAGGACACGTCCAGTCATCCTGCTCGACGACGCGACTGCCTACCTGGTCACGCGCCCAGTACCGCTGCCAATGGCCTTCGGGTGAACCGTTCAGACCTGGAAGGATAAGGGTCTCGGCCTCAGATGCGAACGATGCCATGCGAACAATCTCCGTCGGTTGGCCCGTCTGGGGAAACGGATGGCGCACGCCGACTGCAGAAGATCCATCTTCACCTCTGACTCGGCCGTCCAGCCTGGACCATGGGGGCTTGCTGGTCGCCATCAGGCCTTTGCCGGTAGCTCAAGGAGGTGCAGCAGGTCTGGATGGTGCTTTGCCGCGACATCCGGATGGGAGCGCAGGCGGCTCTTCAGGTGGTTGATGCCGACCTCGCGGAAGATCGGGTTTAGTGGGTCAACCGTGACGCCGCGCTCGCCGCGCTTCAGATCTTCCGGCAGCGGGATCACCGGGATCGCGGCGTCGTATCGGGCGCCGAGGAAGAAAGCGACGGAAAAGCGCTCGGTGCCGGCGGGCGGCGTGACGACATCATGCACGTCGGCGCGCACGAAGCCGTTCGTCGCCAATTCAAGGAGTTCACCGCTGTTGATTACGAAGGTGCCCGGCACCGGAGGAGCCTCGATCCAGGTGCCCTCTTCCGTGCGGATGCGCAGGCCCGGTGTCGTGTCCTGGAGAAGCACGGTGACGAAGCCACCATCCTTGTGCGCCCCGACCCCCTGATCGCTGCCGGCGGCCTCACGGCCTGGATAGCGGATGAGCTTCAGGAGCTGGGAGGGCGAGGGATCGTAAATTTCGGCAAAGGCGTTCTCCGGCTGGCCGAGCGCAAGCGCGATGGCCTTCAGCACGTCGATGCCGATGCGGGTCACTTCCGCCTGGTAGCGCAAGAGCAACGGCTTCAATTCCGGCAGCGCTTCCGGCCATTGGTTGGGGCCATAGAGCCGGTTCCACGGCGTGTCCGGACCAGCTTGGACCGGCTCGCCTTCCGTGTTGATGTCGAGTTGTTCGCGCCAGTCCTGTTCGCCGCGGGTGCGCTCGTAGCCGGCGCGATTATAACCACGGAAATGCGGCGACTTCACCATTTCGATCGACAGCTTGTCTGCCTCCGGCAGGGCGAAGAAGCGCTTCGAGGCAGCGAGCACCTCGTCGATCAGGCTTTGAGGCACGCCATGGCCGATGAGATAGAAGAATCCGTGATCGTGCAGCACGCGGGTCAGTTCCTTGATGAATTCCTCGCGCTCGGTGGCATCGCCGTGAAAGCGGGAAAAGTCGATCGTCGGCAGATGGACGGACTTGGTGTGGATGGTCATGTGATCCTCGAAAGGAAGGGGATATGCTGGCTGGAAGGCCGATGCATCAAAAGGCGCGGATCGAGGTTCCAAGCCGTTCAAACCGCGGAACGGGTGTGCCCGGCGCATGTATCAACGCCGGAGGTGCTCATGCGCACACGGATCCCGCGGCCTCACGCGAGCGCGATTGCACGATCCAGATCAAAAATCAGGTCGTCCGGATGCTCCAGTCCGATGGACAGCCGCACGTAGCCGGGCGTCACGCCAGTCGCCAGTTGGTCCTCCAGCGATAACTGGGAGTGCGTCGTCGTCGACGGATGGATCGCGAGCGACCGGGCGTCTCCGATGTTTGCCAGGTGATAGAACAGCTGGAGGGAATCGATGAAGCGGCGTCCCGCCTCGCGTCCGCCCTTCAGCTCGAAGCCGACAAGCGCGCCGAAGTGGCCGGCTTTGAGATATTTTTCCGCCCGTGCCCGCGCGGTGCCTTCCTGGAATTTTGGGAAGATCACGCGCTCCACCTTTGGGTGATCCTTGAGATACTCGGCGACCTTGACCGCATTCTCATTGTGTTGGCGCAAACGCAGCGGCAGGGTTTCGAGACCCTGGATGAACTGGAAGGCATTCTGCGGGCTGATCGCCGCGCCGAGATCACGCAGCAGCACGGCACGTGCGCGCAGGATATAGGGATGGAAAGCGATCGCCGCCGCCTTCTCGATCCAGGTCTTGCCCTGGTAGCTCGGATCCGGTTCTGTGAGATTCGGCTGGCGGGTCGGATGCTCCGCCCACGGGAACGTGCCGCTATCGATGATCGCGCCGCCGATCGAGGTGCCGTGGCCACCGATATATTTCGTCGTCGAATAGACGACGACTGCGGCGCCGTGCTCCAGCGGCCGGATAATGAGGGGGGCGGCCGTGTTGTCGACGATCAACGGAATGCCGTGACGCCGGCCGATGGCGGCCACCTCGGCGATAGGGAAGACCTCCAATTTCGGGTTTGGCAGGGATTCCGCGTAGTATGCGCGAGTGCGCTCGTCGGTCGCTTTCTCGAAGGCCTTCGGGTCCGCCGCATCGACGAAGCGTGTCTCGATACCGAAACGCTTCAATGTAGCGGCAAAGAGCGCCCAGGTGCCGCCGTAGAGGCCGGCAGCGCTGACGATATTGTCGCCGGTGCTCGCGACATTGAGGATGGCGAAGGCCGAGGCTGCCTGGCCGGAAGAGAGCGCCAACGCGGCCGCACCGCCCTCAAGTTCCGCAAGGCGCTGCTCGAAAGCGTCCTGTGTCGGGTTGGAGACCCGGGTATAGAGGTGACCGGGGGCTTCCAATGCGAAGAGCTTGTCGGCGCCGTCCGTACCGGGCAGCTGGAAGGACGTGGTCTGATAGATCGGCACGGCCACCGCGCCGCTGGCCGGATCGAAGCGGAAGCTACCGCCGTGCAGCGCAATTGTTTCCGGATGCCGGCTCTTGAAAGTCGCAGTCCCGGTCGGCGCTTGCACGATATCCTGCTCGGCAGCCTCGGGAGATTGGTGGATCGTCATGAAACTACTCCTTGGATAAGGCGCCCTCAGGCGCGCGAGGGACGGGCGGACAAAAGGACGCCCGCGACGAGGACGGCCGCAGCGGCCCAGAAGGCTTCCGGCGCGTACCACCGGATTCCGTAGAGATGGTCGTTGGTGCAGAGCGCCTGAGCGAGCGCGCAAAGATCGCTCGCGTCCACGATGCAGGTGACCGCCTGGCCGACGGTCAGGTAATCGTTCTCGACGACCTTACTGAAGATCAGCCACCACCAGCCGAGGGCAAGCAGCGCAACGACCCCTCCGGCGACAAACACAACCTGATAGGTTCGTCCGCTAGGCATCATGGGAAATCCCGAGCTTTTCGAGCAACGAGCGGCGCAGCGCGACGAGATTGGCACTATCCCGTCGGCGCGGATGGGGCTGCTCGACACGCACTTCCGCGACGATGGAGGCCGGCCGGTCCGACAGCACGATGACGCGGTCGGCGAGCAGCAGCGCCTCCTCTACATCGTGCGTGACGAGCAGCGCCGTGAAGCCGCCGCTCTTCCAGAGGTGGAGAAGTTCGTTCTGCATCTTCAGCCGCGTCAGCGAATCGAGCTTGCCGAAAGGTTCGTCAAGCAGGAGCAGCTTCGGGTCATTGACGAGGGCGCGAGCGAGCGCGGCCCGCTGCGCCATGCCGCCGGAAAGCTGGTGCGCATAGAAATCGGCAAAACCTTCCAGCTTCACCAGTCTCAGCACCTCGCCGATGCGGTATTCCCGCTCGCGGATGACGCCACGCGCTTCAAGGCCCGTCGCAACATTGGCGCGAACCGTGCGCCAGGGAAAGAGCGTCGCGTCCTGGAAAACGAGGATGCGGTCCGGGTTCGGCGCGGTTATCGGCCGGCCGTCTGCCAGCACGGCACCGGTCGTTGGCGTCTCCAGCCCGGCTGCAAGGCGCAGCAGCGTGGACTTGCCGCAGCCGGAGGGTCCAAGCAGCGCGACAAACTCGCCCCGTTCGATCGTGAGACTCACGTTGTCGAGAACCTGAAGCGCACTTCCGTCGATTTCGTAACGATGGGAAACGCCGTCGACGTCGAGCGCAATGCTGTTCGGAAAGCTGGCTCTCAGTAAGGCCAAAGACATTTAGAGAATCCCCCTCTGCCAACCGAGAAGGCGGTCGCGCACGAGGAAGAGCAGGCGCACGAGCCCCGCGCAGATCAGAGCCATGATGATGAGAGCCGCATAGACGTTGGCGTAAGCCGAGTAAGCCGTGTTGAACTGGAGATACCAGCCGAGGCCGAACTTGGCGCCGAGCATTTCGGCCACCACCAGCACGGCGAATGAGTAGTAAAGCCCCATGAAGACGCCGACAAAGACGTTCGGCAGCGAGGCCGGGATCGCCACCTTCAAGACGAGGAAGCGGTTGTCTGCCCCGAGCGTGCGCGCCACATCATAGAAGGACCGGTTCACCTGGCTGACCCCGGCCGCTGTAAGGATCGCTACGGGAATGCCGGACGCCAGCGCCACGAGGAAGATCGAGGCCTGGAACGTCGTCGGGAAGATGAAGAAGATGCAAGGGATCCAGGCACTTGCCGGCACCGGGCCGATGAGTTTCAAGAGCGGCATGCCCCAATACGCGAACCGCTTCGACCAGCCGAGCGCCACGCCACCGGCAAAGCCAACGACAATGCCCGAGAAAAAGCCGAGTCCCCAGAGGCGGCCAGTATAAGCGATGCAGATGAGCAGCCGCTCCCAGTCTGTAACATAGGCTTGCAAGAGGCCCTGCGGCGGCGAAAAGAAGGGTTTTGGCAGCCAGCCAAGCTTGGCCGTCACCACCTCCCACGCGGCGAACCAGAGGCCGAGCACGACGAACCAGGGTCCATAGTGGACGAGCGTGCGGCCCACGCTGCCAAGCCGGTGGACCGTCACGGAGAGCGCAAGAAGAATGCCCGCGCCGGTGAGCACGACGGCCGCAAATAGCTCCGTCGCGCCCCAACTAATGACATCGGGCAGCCCGTAGGTCAGCGCTGCCGCCACAAGCCAGGTGCCGCCCGCAAGAAGCCCGCTACGCCAGATCCGGGCAAAAGGCAGCGTGACGGATCGCCGCCCCGCCTCGTCAAAACTTTCCTCGACCGCCGCGCTCATCGGATCACGCGAAGATGTCGATGGTGATACGGCTTGCGATCTCTTCCGGATCAGTGGAAGCGTCGATCACGCCCGTCAGCTTGAGGTCCTCATAACCCGTCTTGACTTCCTTCAGCAGCTCCTTGCCGAACCAGTGGTCATGATAGGTGAAAACGGACAGAACCTCGGTCAGGTCCTCGAGCGGCAAGCCGGGTTTCAGCGTGTCGAAATACCACTTCGCCACCTCATCCGGGTGCTTTGCCGTGTATTGGTGGATTTCGAGGTTCGCAGCGGCGACGCGCTTGATGGCGTCCTTGTTGGCCTCGTAATATTCGCCGTTGACACCGAGCACACAGCAGACACGGTCCTGGAATGTACCGGTCTGGGTATCGGCCACGCGGCGAAAACCGTGTTTCTTCTCATAGGAATAGGCCCAAGGGTCCATGTGCGCGACCGCGTCCGCTTCGCCCTTCAGCACGCCTTCGGCGACGAGATCGAAAGGGAAGACCTTCCAGGTGACGTCGGTTTCCGGGTTGAGGCCGACTTTGGCGAGCGCGACCGAAAAGGCCACACGCGAGGGCGACATGACGTCGAAGGTGCCAATCGTCTTGCCCTTGAGATCGGTCAGCGTCTTGATGTCGGAGTTGGGCTTAACGAGGATGCTCTGGCAGCCGCCGTGCGAACCGGCGAAAAGCCGCACATCAAAACCCTGCTCGATCGGCTTCAGCCAATCGTAGAGAAGGCCGGGGCCGGCCTCAGCCTTGCGGGTGGCGAGTGCCTGGATCAGCGTCTGCCCGCTCGATCCCTGGTAGAATAGTTCCACGTCGAGGCCGTACTTGGCATAGATGCCCTTGGCGAGGCCAAAGCCAACCGGCGAATGGCAGGCGGCGACCTCGGTCCATTCGAGCTTGATGGGAATAAGATTGCCGGCAATGGCATAGCGCGTCGATCGGGCGCCGATCACGCCGGCCGCGGCGGCCGCCGCTGCGCTCGCCCCTTTGATCAGGCCGCGGCGCGACAGGCCCTTGAAGAAACTGGTCTCGGATTGCTGGCGCATCGGATTTTCCCTCGCAACGTGAGAAGGCAAGATTAGCAGCACCACATTTAGTACATAGATTTAATGGATTATATGCTGGGTCGAGCGGGAAATATTGTTTCACGGAAGGGACGGGACTTGGGATAGCGTTTTCCGTCGAGCGGCAGCACTTCTCGAGGCAGGGACGAAACCAGTCGAACGTGCCTTTCTCAAGCACGGCGAGTCAGTCACGCGCTTTATTGGCGCCACTGCGGCACCTCGCCGCCAGCTTTCCCGTCGAGGGAAGTCAAACGTCGACGCGCTCATTGCGGGAAGCAATTTTCGCTTCAGGCTGGCAAATTTGGGCGCTTGTTCCTTAAATACACTAAATTTATGGATATTATCATCAAAGCTTCCACGAGTCGGCAGAGCGCCCATGCGGCAGAAGCTCAGTTCTTTCTAAAAATGGGGACATTTCAACATGCTAGTGCAAAAGACCTTCCGGCGGGCCATCAAGTCGGCGGCGGCCGCCACCTTCCTTGCGACCGTCATGCTATCGGGCCTTGCCCATGCCGGCCCGACGCTCGACAAGATCAACCAGCGTGGTGCGATCAAGGTCGGCGTCGGCACGACGCCCGGTTTCTTCGCGCCGGACAGCAACGGCAAATGGCAGGGCTTCTTCATCGATTTTGGCCGAGCTCTTTCGATCACCGTTTTCGGCACGCCGGACAAGGTGGAGTTCACCAGTTCTTCGCCGCAGCAGCGACTTCCGGCGCTACAGAGCGGCGAGTTCGACATCCTGCTGTCCGGCGTGACAGTCACGACCACCCGCGCATTCAAGCTTGGCTTCCATTTCGGCCCGACGATCTTCTATGACGGCCAGGGCATTCTCGTGCGCAAGGACCTTGGCGTGACGAAGGCCACCGATCTCGACGGCGCGACCATCGCCGCCCAGAGCGGCACGACCGGCGAACTCAACGTCACCGACTTCTTCCGCAAGACCGGTAAGGCGTTTACGCCGGTCACGATCGAGGATACCGGACAGTTCATCGATGCGTTGGAATCAGGCCGCGTTGACGCGATCACGCAGGATTCCTCCGATCTCGTCGGCAAGCGCACGCAGCTGAAGAATCCTGACGAGTATGTGCTTCTACCCGAGCGCCTTTCCAAAGAGCCGCTCGCACCGGCAATCGCCGGCGGCGACGACCGCTGGCTGGAGCTCGTGAACTGGACGGTGAACGCCACCATCCAGGCCGAGGAATGGGGCATCACCTCTGCCAATGTCGACGAATTCCTGGAGTCGGACGATCCGGCCATCCAGCGCTTCCTCGGCGTCGATCCGTCCTTCGGCAACGAACTCGGCCTCGACCCGAAATGGGCCTACAACATCATCAAGACCGTCGGCAGTTATGGCGAGATTTTCGATCGCCACCTGAAGCCGCTCGGCTGGGAGCGCGGCTACAACAGCCTCTGGACCGATGGCGGCCTGCTCTATTCGCCGCCCTTCCGCTGATGTCTGACCGACGCGTTTTCCGCACCCTTCTGCCGGGCTCTCCACGGCTCGGCATCATCGGGAAGTTCCGCGCCTGGTGGGGCGGCTGGCCATTCTGTCAGCTTGCCTTTCTCGTGGCACTAGCCGCCCTCGGCGCATTGTTCGTTTCGAACGTGCTCGATACCATGGCGCGCGTCGGCATCCTGCCCGGCTTCGGTTTCCTCTACAGCTCCGCCAATTTCGAGATCGGCGAAAGCCCCATCGGGTTCCGGGCGGGCGACACCTATCTCCGGGCGATTATTGCCGGGCTTCTCAACACCTTGAAGGTCTCGCTGCTCGGCTGCTTCTTCGCGACGATCTGCGGTGTTGCCATCGGCATTGCCGGGCTTTCGCGCAACCTGCTGCTCTCCGGACTCGTGCGTTGGTTCATTGAGATCACCCGCAACACGCCGCTGTTGCTCCAGCTTTTCTTCTGGATTTCCATCGCAAAAGCCCTGCCGGCCCCGCGTCAGGCCTCCGTCTTCTTCGGTACGGTCTTCCTCACCAATCGCGGTGTCTATCTGCCCTCGCTGTCATTAGAGGCAGGGCCCGTGGGCCTTCATGCGGCACTGACGCTCACGACTTGCGCTTGCATGGCAACCCTGCTGCTGCTTCGGTTCGCGGGCCGGCTGACGCGCCGCTCCGGCGCGGTTGCCATCGGCCTGGTCCTTGCCGCAGCCCTCGTTTTCCTCTTCCTCTCCGGCGCACAGCCCGTCGCCGAGGTACCGTCGCTGTCCGGCTTCAACATCCGCGGCGGCGTCAATCTCTCGCCAGAGTTCGCGGCGCTGCTCACCGGCCTGGTCGTAAAATTTTCCGCCCTCATCGCGGAGATCGTGCGCGCGGGCATCCAGTCGGTCGGCTCCGGTCAATGGGAGGCCGCGCGGGCACTTGGCCTCCATGACGGTCAAATCATCCACCTCGTCGTTCTGCCGCAGGCGCTGCGCGTCATCACGCCGCTGACGACATCGAGTTATCTCGACCTCACCAAGGATTCGAGCCTTGCGGTCGCCATCGGCTTTCCCGATCTCGTAAGCGTCATCAATACGACGGCCAACACAACCGGTCAGTCCATGGAGGCTCTGGCTACACTCATCGGCACCTTCCTTGCCATCAACCTGACCCTCTCCGCCTTGATGAACGCCTACAACAGCCGCATCGCTCTGAGAGGGTTCGCCCGATGAGTATCGCCCGCTCCCGCAACACCCTCGCCCGCATCCTGACGGTCCTGTGCACCGGCCTGTTCGGCACCCGCACCAACACCCTGATAACTCTCGCTACGCTGCTGCTCCTCGCGCAGGTCCTGCCGCCGCTCTTCCGCTGGGCAGTGCTCGACGCCACTTTCACCGGTGACGCCGATGCCTGCACACGGGCCGGCGCCTGCTGGGCCTTCGTCATGGCGAAGCTGCGCTTCATCCTTTTCGCCTTCTATCCGCCGGACCTGCAATGGCGGCCGGCACTCGTCATCCTGCTGCTGGCGTTGATCCTGACGGCGAGCGCGCTGCCGCGCTTCTGGGGACGGCCGCTCCTTCTCGCTTGGCCGCTCGCCGTTCTCGCCTGCTGGTTCCTGATGCAGGGCGCCTTCAGCGCCACGCCAATTCCGTCAAATCAATGGGGCGGCCTGCCGGTGACGCTTTTCGTCTGGGCGGTCTGCTTTGCAGCAGCAACGCCGATTGCGTTGCTGCTGGCGCTTGCCCGCCGCTCTAAGCTCGGCGGTTTGCGCACCTTCTCCGTCCTCTATATCGAGCTCATGCGCGGAACGCCTATGGTCGGCATCCTTTACGTCGCCATGCTGATCCTGCCGATGGCACTGCCAGACGGACTCTCGATCGACAAAATGCTGCGCGCGATGATCATGGTGACGCTGTTCTGGGCCGCTTATGTTGCCGAGGTTATCCGCGCCGGCCTGCAGGCAATTCCCTCCGGGCAGACGGAGGCGGCGACAGCGCTCGGTCTCGGCTACTGGCGCACCCAGCAACTAATCATCCTGCCGCAAGCCTTGCGCATCGTGATTCCGGGCATGGTCAATCTCGCTATCGGTTTTCTCCTGGCAACATCGCTGCTCGCCGTCATCGGCATCTTCGATCTCCTCAACGCCGCCCGCGCCTCCGCCGCCGATCCCGATTGGCTGGGTTTCTACAATGAAGCATACCTGGTCGCCGCGGCGGTCTATTTCGTCGTATGCTCCGGGGCCTCGCGCTACAGCCGGTGGCTCGAAGGTCGGTTTTCGGCCGGTAGGCATCAAGCGCCATAACAAGACGGGAAATGCGCCTCTCCGGCACGCCCACGGCGATGAAAAATTCCGGCTTAACCGGCAAAAGAGAAATCATTTCCTTACTGAAACTATAGACTTCATTATGTTGTTCGGAAACACGCTTGCCTTGGCTTGCGGGCGCTCTCCAGACAACCGGCCGCTGGCCTAGCAGAAAGACACTTCATGACCAAATCCGACCAGCCTCTCGATTTCCTCTGGTTCATCCCGAGTTCCGGCGACGGCGCCTATCTCGGTTCGGATGAACTCAGCCGCCCCTCGGATCCGGGCTATTTCCGCGAGATCGCAATCGCCGTCGACCGCCTCGGCTATTCAGGCGTACTCATTCCGGTCGGCGCAGCATGCGAAGAGTCCTTCGTCTTGGCCGCCGACCTCGCCGCCCGCACCGAGAAGCTGAAATTCCTGGTGGCAATCCGCCCCGGCACGGCGACGCCGGCCTATTATGCGCGCTTGGCCTCCACACTCGACCGCGTATCGAACGGCCGGCTGCTGCTGAACATCGTGGTCGGCGGCAGCGCGCAGGAACTCGGCGGAGACGGCATCTTCCTGCCGCATGACGAGCGCTACGACCACGCGGCCGAATTCTTCCAGGTCTTCAACGAACTGATCGAAACCGGCAGGTCTACCCTCGATGGCAAGTACATCAAGGCGATTGACGCCCGGCTTGGTCTGCCGCCGGTGCAGCAGCTCCGCCCGCCGATCTATTTCGGCGGTTCGTCGGACGCGGCGATCGAGTTTGCGGGCGGCCTCGTCGACAAGTACTTGACGTGGGGAGAGCCACCGGCACAGGTGGCGGAAAAGGTCGCCCATGCGCGCAAGGCCGCCGCCGCGAAAGGTCGCGAGGCGACCTTCGGCATTCGCCTGCATTTCATCGTGCGAGAAACGGATGAAGAGGCATGGGAAGCCGCCGACCGGCTAATCTCAAAACTGTCGGACGAGGCCATCGCCGCCGCGCAGGAGGTGCTCACGAAGAACTCCGATTCGGTTGGCCAGGCGCGCATGGTGGCACTCCACAACGGACGGCGCGACAAGCTCGAAGTCTCGCCGAACCTGTGGGCCGGCATCGGCCTGGTGCGTTCCGGCGCGGGCACTGCCCTGGTGGGCTCGCCAAAGACCGTCGCCGCGCGGCTCCGCGAATACCAGGAGCTCGGCATCGATACGGTGATCGCCTCCGGCTATCCACACGTGGAAGAGGCCTACCGCGTATCCGAGCTGCTGTTCCCAGAACTTGGCCTTCCTGGCGCGCGCAACCAGTTGCGGTCGTCCTTCGGTGATCGGCAGGTCTTCGGCGGCGGCGGCCATGGCGGCAACGTCAAGCTGACATCGGCGTCTTAGCTGATAAGTCCCGGGCGTGCGAACGGAGGAATTGCACCTGGGACCAGACGGCATTGATTAGAACGCCGCCGCTACAGCTCCTCGGATTTCGGGAGTGGACTGATATCCCTCGCCTTGAGCAGATTCGAACCGGAGATCCGGGGTTCGCGCACAGATTTGAGAATGTGATTTCAACCGTTTCCGCCAGTGAACAGATTGGTTCAATGACCGCGTCCTTTCGGTATCCACCTTGAGATGGCGGACCACTTGCTTTATATGATGCGTGATGATTGATGCGCGATGAGGCTGATATGAGAACGACCCTGGCAATCGACGACGATGTCCTGATCGCCGCAAAGGCGATGGCAGCCCAGCAGCACCGGAGCGTCGGCGAGGTCATTTCCGAGCTGGCGAGACGGTCTCTCAGCCGACCGCGCAGCAGCGGCGAGCGCAATGGCATTCCTCTCCTGTCAGTTCGGCCGGATGCGCCGCCAGTGACGCTCGAAATCGTGAACGCCTTGCGTGACGAACTGCCGTGACTTTCCTGCTCGACGTCAATGTGCTGATTGCCTTAATCGATCCGGGCCATGTAGCCCATGACGATGCGCACGAATGGTTCGCGGCGATGGGTCAGACCGCGTGGGCTACCTGCCCCATTACCGAAAATGGTGTCATACGGATTGTCGGCAACCCCAAATATCCCAACTCTCCCGGTTCACCGTCACTCGTGATGGAGATCGTCCGCAAATTGCGGTCGCTCCCCGGTCATAGTTTTTGGCCGGACGATGTGAGCCTTGTCGGGTCAGGTGATATCGCTCCCACGAAGATCTTAACGTCGGGGCAGGTAACTGACACCTATCTGCTTGCGCTCGCCAAGAAGCGTGGGGGCCAGCTGGCGACATTCGATCGCAAGCTGTCAGCAGCGGCGGTCACAAGAGGCAATTCTGCCTTGCACCTGATCACCACAAATAGATGGTGAGTTCCCGTCGATACATTATGCGATCGTATTAGTCCAGAACGTGAACATCCTCGCAACAAGCCGTGCACAGCGTTCGTGAAGAACGGCTCCCTTCGACCCATCGCTGCCGTCTGATATGCGATGGGGCAAAGACCGCTTAGAGCCGATATGGCACCCTGTTCTTCCATACTGTCATCTGCCATCTGTCTCACGCGCGCGACAACGCCAAGGTGATGGTAGCGGTGAGTCCGTGCGGGCGCCGGTCAAGGAGTTCCAGCTTGCCGCCGTGGGCTTGAATGATCTCCGTCACGATAGACAGACCAAGGCCGAAGCCCGCGTCCGTGTTCCCGCGTGCGGCGTCCATTTTGAAGAAGGGTTCGAGAACGCGGCTTCGATATTCTTCAGGAATGCCTGGGCCGTTGTCCATGACATCGATGATTGCATTGCGGCCGTCTGTCCGAAGTTCGACATCGAGCTTCGTTGCAAATTTTACGCCGTTTTCGCAAAGATTGGTAACAGCGCGCGTAAGCGCCAGAGGCTTGAAGTTCGCCACCATCCGTGCCGGACCGCTATAGCTTACCGTGTGCCCCATATCGGCGAATTCGTCGCATACGGTCTGTAGTATGGAGGCGAGATCTGCACGCTGAAACGCTTCTTGCTGGTGATTGTCTCGCAAATAGCCGAGGCTTTCCTTCAGCAGGCGGTCGATGCGCTCGACATCGGTCAGCAGTTCCTCGCGCACCTCCTGCTCCTTCACGCGCTCGGCGCGAAGCCGCAAACGCGTCAGGGGAGTGCGCAGATCGTGGCTGATGCCACGCAGCATCCGCGTACGTGCCTCAACCATAGTGGAAATGCGGTTCTGCATGGTGTTAAGCGCGCGGGCGAGCGTGACGATCTCGACGCTGCCGCGCTCCTCGAAGGGTGCCGACCCGACCGAGATATCAGCCTCCATGGCCGACGACGCGATGCGGCGCAGCGGTCTGGTGATCGCCCAGACGGCGAAGACGGAAAACAAGATGATCAGCGTCACCGTCGCCACAAGGTAATTCGACCCGAACCTCAGCGCGTCGTTGCGGAGAAAGCTGTCCGGCTGCAGTTCCGTCACCACCAGCGTGTGTGCGTCTACCTTTGCGGCGAGGACGCGCTTGCCGTCGACGAAGGTTCTCCACCCTCCGAAGGGAACAGGCCAGTCCTCCGGAGGAAGCAGACGATCGATGGCAACCTGAACGAGTGGCTCGTCCGGCGATGAAGTCGTGACGTCATCGAAATAGGAGAGCGGACGCAGGGAAAGTGCCTGCGCGCCCCGGTTGGCCGCCGCCAGCACGACCTTCCTTTCCTCGGCAGTTGCCTCCGCGAGAACCGCGGCAATGGCGGAAATGCGGGCTGACATGGCTTCCAGGTCAGGAGCGTTGTACTCGTTCCGCACCCAGCGTTCCAGCGTCGAGCCGATGACGAAGGCGATAATCAGGCACGCGAAGATGACGGCGGTTATCTGGCCATGGATCGTCGAGGTCCATCGGGGTAATCGAAGTCGCACAAATTCTCCTCGGAGTCCTGCCCGTGCTTCCCGCGAACAGCCGGCCCATGTTTCCGAACGCGCCCGGAGGATAGCCACTTCCCCGCCCGTCCGACATTAAGTTTTGTGTCGACAAGTGACGGCTGGTCGACTGGATGGCCATGTCGCATCTGCAACAAAGCGTAACATAAAGACACGCGCCCCCGAATTCATCCATGACATGAGGAAAGTGTTGCATACGCAGCCCGCCCTGGCGGCGCCGTGTCAAACCACTGGAGCACCCATGTCATTTCATCAACGGACCGATCGGCGACTTCTATCCGGCGCCTTCTGCGTCACCTTCATGCTTATCGGCACGACCCATGGCGCACTATGCGCCGATGCGAGCCTGTCGGACGCGGCCCCTGAACCGCCCTTCGACCAGGAGCGGTTCAGCGCCAAGAAACCCGAGCGGAACTGGAGCCTGATCGTCGGCGCCGGCGGCATCTACGAGCCGGAATATGAAGGCGGCGACGAGTTCGAAGTGCAGGCCGTTCCCTTCATCGTGTTCACCTATGGCGAATGGCTGGAGATCGACCCGCGAGGTGTGACGATTACACCGTTCCGGCAAGACGGCTTCGCCCTGTCTGCAAGGGTAGGCTACGAGGGCGGCCGCGACGAGGACGATGCAGATCGGCTCAACGGTCTGGGCGACATCGACTTTGCGGCGACGGTGGGCGCCAAGGTGTCCTACGACTGGAACGGGCTCGAACTCTATGCGGCGGTCGACCAGACGATCGAAGGCAGCGAAAGCCTGATCGGAACCTTCGGCGCGGAATACCAGGCGCCCGTCACCGAGCGGCTGATACTTGGCGCCAGTATCGAGGCGGTCGTGGCCAACGACAAGCATATGGAGGCCTATTTCGGCGTCAACGCGGCCCAATCGGCACGCTCCGGCCTTCCCCAATACGAGGCGAAGGCTGGCCTGAAACGCGTCGCTGTCGCGGCCTCCGCCACGTATCTGCTGGACGAGAACTGGCTCATCCGCGGTGAAGCCGGTGTCGGCATCCTGACCGGCGACGCGGCCGACAGCCCGATCGTCGAGGAGGAACTGCAGCCGTCCGCCTCCCTGTTCGTCGGTTACAAGTTCTGAAAGCAATCCTGCAGAAACGCAAAAGCCGGGCGAGCGCCCGGCTTTTTTGTTGCGCGGAACTCCTCAAGCCTGCTCGACGCTCGCAGTGAACATGTAGCCGCCGAGCCTGACCGTCTGCAGCAGGACAGGGTTCTTCGGATCCGCCTCGATCTTCTGTCGCAGACGGCTGATATGGACGTCGACGCTGCGTTCGATCGGGCCGGCGAGACCGGTATGGGTAAGCGAGAGCAACTCCTCGCGTGTGATGACCCGGCCGGGATTGCGGCAGAAGGCGAGAAGAAGGTCGAATTCCGTGGTCGTCACCGCTACGCGGGCGCTGCTCGGATCGTGCAACTGCCGGCGCAGCGGATCGATCTGCCAGCCCTCGAAGCGCAGCCTGCGCTGGGCGGCGGTGTTGACCAGGCCGTAGGAGGCTCGCCGCAGCAGGCTGCGGATACGGGCCACGACCTCCCTCGGGCTGAAGGGTTTCGTGACATAATCGTCGGCACCGACTTCCAGTCCGACGATGCGGTCGATCTCCTCGCCGAGCGCGGTCAGAAGGATAATCGGTGTGGTCTTTTCCGAGCGGATGCGGCGGCAGATGCTCAGGCCGTCTTCGCCCGGCAGCATGACGTCGAGGATGATGAGGTCGAAATCGTTGCTGCGCAACAGGGCATTCATCACGTGACCGTCTTCGGCGACGGTCGGGCTCATGCCGTTCTCCTGCACGGTCAACGCAAGCAGTCTGCCGATCTCCGGATCGTCCTCGACAATGAGAATTTTCGCGTTGGCGCTCGTCGCTTGCACCGCCGTTCTTCCCTACCTGAAATGGGCAACACTACCGTTGCCGCAGGACGCACGTGTTTCGCTTTATTAAGTTTTGTTGCGAAGCTTGGGAAGGCGTCGCGGCTCGCTTCAGACCGGCAGGGTCCAGAGGACGGGGAGGATGCCGGCCGACTGGCCGAGTCTGATGATCTCTATCACGGCCCAGGCCGCGAGGAAGACGACACTATCCCGCACGCTCCTGACCGCACTCGACGAGCGAAGCGGCAGGCCGTCACATTCCCGCCAGAGCGAGATGTCCGGCCAGAGGCGCGGCACGGAGCGCGCATAGTCGTTGAAATCCTTGCCGTAGCGGCTGCGCAGATACGTCTCTTCGCCGCGCATGGCCATGTCGAAGGCCAGATAGGCCGTCAGCAGGAAGGCGGCCATCGACAGAATGCTGCCGCTCTGCGCGCCGATGCCGGCAATGCCGATCAGGCTGAAGAAGTACAGCGGGTTACGAGTGAGCGAATAGGGACCCTCGGTCACCAGTTCGGCGTTCTTTCGCCCGCCGATATATAAGAGCGACCAGGCGCGGCCCGTTATCGCGACGAAAATTGCCAGCGTGCCCAAGACGTCGAATGCGGCTCCGGCCAGGGGAGCGACGGGCGGCGCAGCAGTGACGGAAAGCAGTCCGAAGGCGAGGCCGCCAAGCGCTCGAAGCGCGTTGATGCGGTAGAGCTGGAAGAAGGGGACTTGCGCGTGGTTCATGATTGTCCAGGCCTTTGAGGGGAAACGTCTACATGTTTTCTCAAAGCCGGGGCGGCGCCGGCATGACGATATATTGTGATCTGTTGCGAACTGCAGAGAGATGTGACGGGGCCGACCGATGGTCGAGCGGCCCCGTCTGCGCGCACCTTCAGAGAATCGGCGCGCTGGTGCCGGGGCTTTTGTCATCCGCTTCAGCCGACTGGAGGAAAGGCTGGAGGAGACGACCCAGGCAATCGCCGACGCCCCAAAGGATGAGATCCAGCGAAGGGATGACGACCAGCGACAGGACGGTGGAGACGAGCAGCCCTCCGATCACGGCGACCGCCATCGGCGCGCGAAATTCTCCGCCATCGCCCACGCCGAAGGCGGAGGGCAGCATGCCACCAGCCATTGCGAGGGTTGTCATTACAATCGGGCGCACCCGTTCCAGGCAGGCCTCCACCATCGCGTCTCCACGAGAAAGCCCGTGCGCCTCCCGCTCGATGGCGAAATCGACGAGCATGATGGCGTTCTTCGTCACGATGCCCATCAGCATCAGGATGCCGATCACGACGGGCAGCGAGATCGCGTAACCGGTCAAAAGAAGTGCAGCCGCGACACCACCGATCGACAATGGCAGCGAGGCGAGGATGGTCCAGGGGAACAGCACGCTCTTAAACAAGAGGATCAGGACGATGAGGACGAGCATGATCCCAGCACCCATGGCGACCGCAAAGCTCGCAAACACTTCACCCTCGGTGTCGGAATCGCCCGTCGCCTGAATGCGCACGCCGTCGGCAAGGTTCCTTACGCTTTCTAGTTGCCACAGCCGGTCGAGCCCCTGGCCGGAGGTGAGGCCCGCCGCCATGTTCGCGCCGATCTCTATACGGCGCTGGCGGTCATAACGGTCGATCGCCGCAACCGTTTCGTCGAAGCCGATCTCGGCAACCGCCGACAGCGGTACCTGCTTTCCGTCGATGGTAGATACGTTCAGCGTCTCGAAGATCGGCATTCGTCCGCGTGCTTCACGATCGAGCACGACCCGGATCGGGATCTGTCGCGATGCCTCAACGAATTTAGCCAGTCGTGAATCGACCTCGCCGATGGTCGAGAGGCGCATCGTACTGGCCACCGACGCGGCCGAGACACCAAGCGTCGCCGCCTTGTCGGAGAGAAGCATCATCCTCAGTACCGGCCGCATGGCGGTGTTGTCGCTCGCGGGGCTGACGAAGCTATCGTCCTCCGCCATGTCCCTCAGGATCCGGTCGGCCGCTGCCTCGACGGCTTGGCCGTCGCTGCCGAGAACCGAAAACGTCAGGTCGCGCCCGCCTCGGTCGTTGAGAAAGCGCAGGCGGACGTCCGGGATGCCCGCAAGCGCCGCTGCCAATTCTGCCTCGATCGCGAAGGACGAGAGCTCGCGCTCACTCTTGTGGGTAAGGTCGAGCGAAACGGTGGCATAGCGCACGTCCTGTAGGCCGCCCATGCTCGCTCCGGCCCTCGCCAGTACGCCCTCCACCTCGTCGCGCTTGCCGATCTCGGCGGCGATAACGTCTGTGGCCATGCGGGTCTCGGCGAGAGTGGCGCCGGGCGGCAGCTCGACCGTCAGCATCAGCCGGCCGGTGTCTTCGTCTGGCAAAAAACTGGTCGGCACAGAAATCAGCATGGTCGTCGCGGCCGCAAACAGGGCGACCGCGCACCCGACTGTCACCCATTTCCAGCGCAGGCTCCCCCGCAACAGACGCTCGTACGTCGTTGTGAACCGGCCCCTTTGGCCGTCTGTCTGCGGCGCACCATTCATCACATACGCGGCCATGCTTGGCGTGATCAGCCGCGCCACCAGAAGTGAGAAGAAGACGGCAACGGCGACCGTCAGGCCGAATTCGCGGAAATAGAGGCCGACCACACCGGTCATCAGGCCAACTGGCGCGAAGACGGCGATGATTGTCGCAGAGATCGCAATCACCGCCAGGCCGATCTCGCCGGACGCCTCGAGCGCGGCGCGGTAGGGGGGTTTTCCCATGTTGCGATGGCGGACGACGTTCTCGATCTCGACGATCGCATCGTCGACGAGGATGCCGGTCACCAGCGTGATCGCCAGCAGGCTGAGGATGTTGAGCGAGAAGCCGAGAAGATCGATGGCGAAGAAGGTGGGGATGATGGAAAGCGGCAAGGCCACCGCTGCGATGAGGGTTGCGCGCCAGTCGCGCAGGAAGAGAAAGACGACGACAACGGATAGTGCCGCGCCTTCCAGCAAGGTGCTCATCGCGGAGCGGTAGTTTCCCTCGGTGTACGAGACATTGTCGTCAACGAGACGGAAGCGAAGGTCAGGATGGTCGGCCGCCAGTTTCTCGACGGCACCCGACACCGCCTCTGCTACCGCGACATCGCTTGCCCCCTGCGAACGGTAGACGGCGAAGCCGACGATATCGGACCCGTCCAGGGTTGCGAAACCACGCGGTTCAGCGACGGTGTCGCGGACGCTTGCGATATCCCCGAGCCGCACGGAGTTTTCCCCGGACAGAGACAGGCGCTGCTCGGCTAGCTCGGTCACCGTACGTGCTGCGGCCGCCGTGGTCAGGACCTGCTCGCGGCCTGCCATCTCACTTCGCCCCCCGGACCGGTCGAGCTGAGCCTGCCTGATCGTCTCGTTTACCGCACTGACGGAGAGCGAGAGCGCCTGCATGCGGTCGGCGTCGAGTTCGACACGGATTTCCCGGTCGGCCCCGCCGATCCGCTGAACGCGACCGACGCCCGCCAGGCCCAGCAGATCTCTGCTCGCCACGTCGTCTACGAACCAGGAGAGTTCCGCCACGGTCATGTCCTGGCTCGACACCGCATACGTGACGATGGACTGCGTCTCCTCCTCGATCCGTTCGATCATGGGCTCGTCGATCGTGCCGGGCAGATCGCCCCTGATCCTCGTGACCGCATCGCGCACATCGGCCATCGCGCGGTCGGGCGAGATCGCGCCGAGTTCAAATTCCACCGTCGTCACGGACCGGCCCTCGCCGATCGTCGACGACAGTTCCTTGATCGATGGCAGCGAGGCGATCGCGTCCTCGACCCGGAGCGTAACTTCTGTCTCGAGCTCGACCGGCGTCGCGCCGGACTGCTCGATCGTGACCTTCACGGCCGGGGTGATGATCGCCGGGAAATAGGTGATCGGCAACCTCGCGAAACTGTAGAGGCCGACAACCGTCAGGACGACGAAAAGGAGGATGGACGGGAGCGGGTTGCGGATCGCCCAGGCCGAGATATTGCCGTTCATCACTGGAATGCTCCGGTTGTTTCGGACGTGGGAAGGCCGGCTTCAAGGTTGCTTGCGGAGGGTTGGACTGAGGTGGCGATAACCGGGCGGATCTTCTCGCCGGCCTTCAGGAAGCTTGCCGATTTCAAGACCACCATCTCTCCGACGCTGACGCCGGCGACAATCTCGACTAGCCCGTCCTGACGCGCGCCGACGGTTACCGGGCGGACATCGACGACACCCTCCCTGACGACGAGAACGCTGCTTGCACCACTCGCGGTCTTCACCGCGCTGCCAGGAAGGAGAATGTTGCGGCGCGCCGAGGCGTAGATGCTGCCGCGGGCGAAGGCGCCCGGCTTCAGCCCTGCGGTCTCGTCGAGTTCAATGCGCACTTCGCCGCTGCGGGTCGTCGGATCCAGTTCCGCCGCGTTCAGCCGCAGCGTGCCGCTGAGCGGACGGTCATGCCCCGAAAGCGAGATTTCCGCCCGCATGCCCTCTTGGAGCTGTATGAAGCTCGTCTCAGTGACTTGAGCGACGAATTCGATTGCCGCGTTCTTAGCGATGACAAAGAGCGGACTGGCGGAGCTCGAAGTGATGGCGCCAATGCGCGCGCTTCTCTTTAAAACCAACCCGGCATCCGGCGCCTTCACCGTACTGCGTTCGATCGTGAGCTCTATCTCACGGCGCTCGCGGACGATCAGTTCCGCGTCGGCTTTGGCAAGCTGAAGCGACTGCCGTGCGAGACCCAGTTCCGCCAGTGCGCGGGCATGGGTGTTTTGGTGTTGGTCGAGCACTTGCTGCGACACGGCTCCCTTCGGCTGCAGCGTACGGCTGCGTTCCAGATTTTTGCGGGTTTCCACCTCGGTCACCGCGGCCACCTCAAGCTTGCTGGCTTGCACCTCGACGGCGGTGCGGGCGCGCAGGAGGCTTACTTCGTTCTTGCCGAGCAGCATCACCGCTTCGGTTGTGTCGAGAACCGCAAGCGGCTGGCCCTTTTCAACCCTTTGGCCAATCTCGACCAGAATATGCTCGATCGCCCGTGCTTGAATGAAGGGGTGAACCTCGATTTCCTCCCGCGCGATCAGCGAGCCGACGACGGGCACCCTTTCGATGACGTCATCCTGACGGGCGACGACGACGGTGACGGGCATCTGCTCGTCGGACTGTGCGGCCGAGACGAAAGCAAGCCAGAGAGACAGCGCGCCGATGACCGGACGCAGGCTGGAAAAGAGTGATCGGGATATCCCACCCATGAATACGACCTTCAGTTTGATCCACCGGCATGTGCGCCTTCGGATGATCCTGATCAGGTGATAGCGATACGGGGGTTTGCCAGGTATGTCATGGCGTTAAGAAACGTTACGGCTGTTAGGCGGCTCAAGTGCAGTGATAGCATCGGGAGGTCGACCGACCGTCAGCGGACCGGAAAAGTCTGGAGCGAAGCTATTAGAAAGCAGCCGGTCTCAGTTACGCCTCAGAAGTGCGTTCCGTGTGTGCGGCTGCGGTGCGAATGGTCACGATTGGCAGTGGGCGCCCACATCTGAGCCTTGCACTGCCAAGTGCATAAAACTATAGATCTGCCGCATCAAAGACCGCCACCACCCAGTCGAGGAAAACCCGCACACGCGGCGACAGTTGGCGGTTCTGCGGATAGTAGGCGGCGAGCGGCAGAGGCGGCGGCGGTTGATCCGGCAGGACCTCGACAAGAGCGTCTCGCGCCAGATCCTCCCGGAAGCGATAGCGTGGCGCCTGAATCAGCCCGTAACCCATCCGTGCCAGATGATGCGCCGTCTCCGCCTCGTTGGCGGTCACGCGGCAGGGAAGTGTCACCTCCCTGACCCCCTCGGCGGTCTGGAACTCCAGCGGCATGACACGGCCCGTGCGCGACGACACGAAGCCGATCATCTGATGTCCGCCGAGGTCATCGACCGAAGCGGGCAGCCCATGACGGTCGAGATATTGAGGGCTGGCGCAGGTCTGCTCTGGAATATCGGGGAGCCTGCGCATGATCAGACCGCTGTCATCCGGTTCGCCCGCCCGGATGACGCAATCCACCCCCTCGCGCACCAGGTCGACCAGCCTGTCGCCCTGGCCGATCTGCAACCTGATCTGTGGGTACGCTTCCAGGAAGTCCGGCAGGCGCGGCAGTAGGAAAGCCCGCGTCAGTGCGCCGTGCGCATCGATGCGGAGCACCCCGGAGGGTTCACCGCCCCGCAAAACACCCTCCGCTTCGTCGATATCGGCGAGGATCGACAGGCACCGCCGGTAATAGGCTTCGCCATCCGGCGTGGGCGCGACATGCCGGGTGGTGCGTTCCAACAGCCGGCTGCCGAGATCGCGCTCGAGCCGCCTGATCGCTTCGGTTGCCGTGGAACGGGGAATACCAAGATCGGCCGCCGCGGCCGTGAAACTGCGACGGTCGATGACCCGCACGAAAAGACGCATTCCATCGAGGCGATCCATGTTTGTTCGGGATAGCCGAATTTTGTTGCCCGCAAAAGGGGGATTATCCCGCCTCCAAGTTTCCCTACTTCCTTGCCTAGCAACGGAGGTCAAGAAATGAGGCTGAAAGACAAAACCGCAATTGTGACCGGCTCCGGCAGGGGCATCGGCGCGGCAATCGCACGGCGGCTGGCCTGGGAAGGTTGTGCTGTCGCGGTGAACTATTCGCGGGATGAGGCTGCAGCCCGTCATGTCGTAGAGGACATTGGGCGAGCAGGCGGCAAAGCGGTTGCGGTGCAGGCTGACGTCGGCGACCCGGCCGGTATGCCTGCCCTGTTCGATGCGGCTGAAGCTGCGTTCGGGCCGGTTGATCTACTGGTCAACAATGCAGGCATGATGCGGCTGTCACCCGTCGCCGACGCTACGGACGCGGACATCGAAGACCACTGTGCCGTTAATCTCGGCGGCACGTTCCGCGGCATGCGCGAAGGCGCCAAGCGGCTGCGCGACGGCGGGCGGATTATCAGCGTGTCCTCAAGCGTGGTGGGCTTCTACCAGCCCGGTTACGGATTGTACGCCGCGACGAAAGCCGGGATCGAGGCGCTGACGCACGTGCTTGCCAAGGAGCTAGGCCCGCGCGGAATCACCGTAAACGCAATCGCGCCCGGTCCGGTCGAAACCGATTTCTTCATGCGAGGCAAGTCCGAGGAACTGGTCGCAGGCATCACGCGGATGATCCCGCTCGGCCGCCTCGGCCGTCCCGACGACATCGCCAACGCCGTCGCTTTCTTGGCTGGGCCGGAAAGCGGCTGGATCAACGGTCAAACCATCCGCGCCAATGGCGGCGCGGTCTAATCGCAACCCTCAAATCCGAGGAACACACCATGCCTTTCGCGAACTACAAACTGCCCCAGGCCTCGCTTTCGACGGCGCAGAAGGAAGAGCTGATCCACAAGACGACCGAACTCATGGTCGGCTACTTCGGGGAGGTTGTTCGTCCGACCACGATGGTCCTGATCGAGGAAGTGCCCGATGGGGGATACGGACGTGCGGACGAGGTCTTCATCATGCCGGAAGAGTACCGGGCCAAGGGCTGACGCCGTTTCGATATAGAACTGCTGAACATGGAGAGACGTGTGATGGAGAGTGAAAAAGCAGCATACGCAGACAGACGCGATTTGCTGAAGCTGACGGTCCTGGCTGGACTGGCGGGAATGGTTCCGATCCCCGCAAGCGCTCAAGAGCAGGCCACCTTGTCACCGCCCGCGCGGCCCCTGCCGACTGTGGATACGCGTTTTCCGGCGGAGATCGCGCCAGGTGCCTTTCTTGTGCCCGACAAGCGCATCCCGCTCGTTCCGAATATCGGAACCATCGTCGGTACAGAAAGCGTACTGGTGGTTGATTGCGGTCTTGGTATCGAGAGCGCCGAGAATGTTCTGCGCCTGACGCGGGAACTCGCACCGGGGCGCCGGATCATCCTGACGGTCACCCACGCACATCCGGAACACGGCTTCGGTGCCCAAGTGTTCAGGAGCGACGCACGCATCTACTACAACAGTGCGCAACGGGACTTTCTACAGCGCTCGGGTCAGATCTTGCTGGACGGCTTCAAAGCCGGCATTCTGCCGGACGGGCAGAAGCATCTGCTGGATGGGATCAAACTGACGCCACCGCATGAGACATACGACACTGCCGAGACCGTGATCGATCTCGGCAGCCGTGAGGTCCGGCTAAGGACCTGGGGCACCACCCATTCTCCGGGGGATCAGATCGTCTTCTTGCCTCAGGAGCGCATCCTGTTCGCGGGAGACCTTCTCGAAGAGCGGATGTTTCCGATCGTCCCGTTCTTCCCGCCTATGATCGGTGCCGGCGACATTGACGTTGCAAAGTGGGAAACCGCTCTCAACGATATGATGCGGTTGCAGCCGCGCCTGATTGTGCCGGGGCATGGAAATCTCGGCGGCGCCGAGCTTCCTGAGGCCGTGCTTGGCTATTTCCAAACGGTGCGTGAAATGCTCGCCGAGGCTGGTCCCGAGACCGCCAGTCTTCCATCGCTCCTTCGCGCGCGTTATGCAACCTGGGAAAATCCGGAGTTCATTTCGCCAGCACTCCGATACTTTCAGCAGAGAGCCTAATCAGCAACTGCTGTAACGGGGATTGGGCGGTTCGGACCGCACCACCTTGGGGGTAGACAAGGTTCTTGCGCGACGGGAATGCGTTTGGAATCCTCCTCGTGCGCCATTCACCGATCTGGCCCAACGGCGGGTCCTCGTCGCGGGCTAGATTTCCCGCTGCCGATGGGTCGCCATCGCCGCGTCGATGGCGGTCTTCGTGTCGGGTTCCCTCAGCAGGTCGATGAGCGCGCGCAATGCCGCCGGAACATGGCGATGCCCGGGATAGTAGAGAATCAGGCCGGAGAACGGCGGGCACCAGTCTTCAAGCACCGCAATGAGGTGGCCCGCGGCCAGAAGGTCGCTTGCGGCCGTTTCCGGCACATAGGCGATGCCCAAGCCATCGGCGGCCGCTTCGACCATCAGGTCGTTGTCGTCGAGCGTCAGGTTACCTGGAGGATCGACGACGATTTCCTGGCCTCGCTTCTCAAACTCCCAGCGGTAGCGCTTGCCGCTTGGCAGGCGCTGGCGGATGCAGCGATGTCGACGCAAATCGTCCGGAACAACGGGTTTGCCGAAACGGCTCACATAGTCTGGACCGGCGACGGCGAGGAAGCGTAGATCGTTGCTGATCCTCACCGCGATCATGTCCTGTGTCACGGCGTCGGCGAGCCGCACGCCGGCGTCGAACCCTAGATCCACGATATCGACAAGCCGCCCTTCGCTGACGAGGTCGAGCTCGACGCCCGGATATCGCGCCAGGTACACCGGCACGACGTGGCGCAGCAGCAGCCGGGCTGCGCCCTTGCGAGCATAGAGCATGCAGTTTTATTTGCAACATCGTTTGTTACAATTGGCGGCGAGAACTACGATTGGCCGCGATACCTGCTTCGTCGAGTGAACGTCGAGAAAGGCAGCGCCGGCGGCACGGCGCGATGTCCGGGGCAATAGACTGCAACTCCTACTGGAGCGCATCATCGGCAGATCGGCTCTTTCCATCCGAAGCAGGCTTTAGCCGACGGCTCACAAGTCGGCCTCGGGCAGCACCGACCATGGGTCAAAGTCCAGTTTTCCGTTTCGACCGTCCAGAATGGCCGCCTGAGGTTTCCCCGCCGCTGCCGCAGGCTCGGCCGGTACAAAAGGCGGGCGCGGCGGTCGCCCGCCGCGCCTTGGTCCATTTGCAGGTTCACCTTCAGGCGGGCACCATTACGTCGAGTTCGGCCATCGCCCCTGCCGGGAGATCGACTTCGGCAGCGGCGAGGTTCTCTCTCAGATGCACGCGCGAGGAGGTGCCGGGGATCAGCAGGATGTTTGGCGCGCGTTTCAGCAGCCAGGCGAGCGCCACCTGCATCGACGTTGCGCCGAGCCGGGCAGCCACGTCCAACAGCGTCGAGGATTGCAGGGGCGAAAAGCCGCCGAGCGGGAAGAAGGGCACATAGGCGGTGCCTTCCGCGGCGAGCCGGTCGATCATGGCATCGTCGCTGCGGTTGGCGAGATTGTACATGTTCTGCACGCAGACGATCTCCGTGATCCTGCAGCCTTCCTCGACTTGTCTTGTGGTCACGTTGGAAAGGCCGATATGCCGGATCAGCCCCTGACGCTTGAGGTCGGCCAGCACCGTGAGCGGCTCCTCGATCGAACCTTCGGCCGGACCGTGCACGCTGAACATGGCGCGGAGGTTCACGACGTTGATCACGTCAAGTCCGAGATTCCGCAGATTATCCTGCACGGCCTGCGTCAGTTCCTCCTTCGTGAAGGCCGGGATCCATGAAGCATCCGCGCCGCGCCTGGCGCCCACCTTGGTGACGATGACGAGGTCGTCCCGGTAGGGGTGGAGCGCTTCCCGTATGATCTCGTTCGTCACGTGCGGGCCATAGAAATCGCTGGTGTCGATGTGGTTGACGCCGTTCTCAACCGCTTCGCGCAGGACCGCGACGGCTTCCCCGCGATCCCGCGGCGGACCGAAAACGCCCTTGCCGGCGAGCTGCATCGCCCCATAGCCGAGCCGGTTCACCGCCCGGTCGCCGAGCATGAAAGTTCCTGATTTTGCAATACTGGACATACGCTGATCTCCGTTTTGAGCCACGAAAACGGGATTAAGCCTGTTCCGTTGGTAGGACAATCAGCTACAATCCGGACAGGCTGTACGACAGGCCGGACAATTGGAAGGAGCGGGAATATGGAACGTGACAGGCCCGACATGGCGGATGTGGGCGCTTTCATGAAGGTGGCTCGGGCCGGGGGGTTCCGGGAGGCGGCCCGGACGAGCGACATCAGCGCCTCGGCACTGAGCGACGCCGTGCGGCGCCTCGAGGCGGAGCTCGGCGTCAGGCTTCTCAACCGCACCACCCGCAGCGTGGTGACGACCGAGGCTGGCCGGGGGCTGATGGAGCGGCTCGGACCGGCATTCGGCGAGATCAATGCCGCGCTCGATTTCGCCCGCGACTTTCGCGACCGCCCGGCGGGCACGCTGAAACTCAACGTGCCGGTGAGCGCCGCGCGGCTTGTGCTGCCGGATATCGTGCCGGCCTTCCTCGCCGCCTATCCCGACATCCGGCTGGAAATCATGACCGACGAGAGTTTTGTCGACGTCATCGCCGCGGGCTGCGACGCCGGGATCCGCTACGACGAACGGCTGCAGCAAGACATGATCGCCGTGCCGATCGGGCCTCGCATCCAGCGCTATGCGAGCGGCGCCTCGCCAGCCTACCTTGATGTGCACGGCAGGCCGCAGCATCCGCGCGACCTGCTTTCTCACAGCTGTATCCGCGGCCGTTTCGCCGGCCGGCCAATCAGTCCCTGGGAGTTCGAGCGCGACGGCGAGGCCGTCGCGATTGACCCGCCCACATCCCTCGTGGTGCAGGCGGGCGGTGGCTCGGATCTCGGCATCGCAGCGGCGATTGCCGGAACCGGCATCGTCTCGATCTTCGAGGACTGGCTGCGTCCGCACTTCCAAAGCGGAGCGCTGGAGCCCGTACTGGAGCCGTGGTGGCTGAGCTTTTCCGGGCCCTTCCTCTACTACCCCGGGCGCCGGCTGGTGCCCACGCCCCTGCGGGCCTTCATCGACTTCATCAGGGGCATGCCGCCGGGTGGATCCGATTGAGCAATGAAAGCCCCGTGTCGGTATCTTGGAGGCTGAATCAAGCGGTTATGGACGACAACCGCTCCGGGGCATCAGCGCCTGTCCGCCAGTTCGTTGCCGATCCTCAAGGAACGCGGGCATCCTGGCGCAAGCGGTCGACTTCCATAGCGCTTTCCGACGACGCGCACTGCAAGGCAACGTGAAGCGAAGTCCGTCCCGCCGAGCGAAACAGAGGCTCCCAAACGGTCAGCCTGGATGTTTGTGGATTGGATCGACCCAATAGACTTCCTCCGGCTTTTCCACCGGATCGACATCGGTGATATTGACCACCACCGCCTCGTTGTCGGATCGCACCAGCACGCATTCGAGCACGTTGTGGGGATCGGCATTGATTTCTTGGTGTGCCACAAAGGGTGGTACGTAGATGAAGTCGCCTGGGCCGGCTTCCGCGACGTATTCGAGCCTGTCACCCCAACGCATGCGCGCCTTGCCGCGAACGACAAAGATTACGCTTTCGAGCGGACCATGGTGATGCACGCCGGTCTTGGCATTGGGCTCGCCCAGATCTTCTGGGCGCCCACACGCGCTTGATTGATGGCCGCCTGGCCCGATACATGCCGGGAGTCTGGGCCGTGTTGTCATCGAGTTGGTCCCCCTTGATGACGCGAACGCCGTTATGTTTCCACCGGTCCTCTGCGTGATGGTAGTCACGACCATGATGATGAGGGTGACCCGACATGCTGGCCTCCGTTTTTCGGCATCGGCACCGCACGAGGTCCTAGATCGGCTCGCTAAAACCGAGACGTGGCGAACCGGCTCTAGCGCTCGAACCTCGGACGGTTTCCGCCAGATACCACGCCACGGCGCTTGCGCCGACACCGGGACGAGGTAGAATATAGATGATTAGGAACCAAGGAACCAAAAATGGCTCTCAGCATTAAAGATCTAGAGACGGAACGGCTTGCCAAGGCACTGGCCGAGAAAACCGGCGAGACCATTACCATGGCGACCCGCCGGGCGCTGGAGGAACGGCTGCGGCGGCTCGCGAATGCCGGAAATCGCGATGTCCTCCTCGAGGAGCTTGCCGCCAGCCGTAAACGTTGGGCGAGGCTGCCGGTTGTCGACAACCGCTCTGCCGACGAGATTTTGGGATATGACGAAAATGGGCTCCCCAGCTGATGGTCATCGACACCTCCGCCATCGTCGCGATCGCCTTCGACGAGCCGGAAGCCGAAACCTGCGAACAGAAAGTCGTCGATGCTCCACGGCGCTTCATCTCCGCCGCGACAATCCTTGAACTCGCCATTGTCATCGAGGCGCGCCTCGGCGAGGCAGGAGCGGCCGAGCTCGATCTATGGCTCCACAAGGCGGGTGTCGAAATCGTCGCTGTCGACGCGGAACAGATCGCCGTCGCAAGGCGAGCCTGGCGCAGCTACGGCAAAGGCCGACATCCGGCCGGTCTGAACTATGGCGACTGTTTCTCCTATGCGCTCGCCAAGACACGCAATGAACCGCTCCTCTACAAAGGCGATGATTTCTCGCGCACGGACATCGAGGCGGCATGACATTGCATCCGTTGCACCCACAGCCGCCGCAAGCAGCATGATCACCGAAGACTTCAGTCGGCAGCATGCTTGTCCGTCAGCAGTTCGGCATTGCGATGATCGAGGCTCGGCTCCATATCCGCCTTCTCGATAGCGGCGAGATCGGCGTCGCTCACGTCCGCCGTCGCCTCGACGCGGCGATCGCGGCGCGACAGCCGCAGATAGTCCTCATAGGCGATGAGCACGGTGCGCGGCCGGCCATTCTCGGTGATGATCACCGGCTCGCGCACGGCGGCATCCTGATAGGCTCCGAAATTCCTGGAAACCGCCGCAGCGGTGACGACAGACGCCATTCCAATGCTCCACTTTTCCGGAACACGCGGATTTTCTGCAATGCCCACAAGAGCGTCGGAGGCTGAATCCATGATCGACAAACATAGAGTAACGGGTTCGGACAGCCAAGCGGTGCATCGCCGCGCCGAAGAGCTCGATGCGCTTGACGCCATCCTGCCGTTCGACCGGCGTGACCAGCTCGCCGCGCTTCTGACCGATGACGACGTCGCGACGCTGAAACATCTCGCCGCCGAAGGCATGGACGAGAACACGCTCAGGGCGCTTGCCTCGGACCTCGGTTACCTCGAGGCCTGGTGCCGGCTGGCGACCGGCTCCACCCTCCCCTGGGCGGCGCCGGAAAGTCTGCTGCTCAAATTCGTCGCCCATCACCTCTGGGATCCTGCAAAGCGCGCCGAGGATCCGGCCCACGGCATGCCGGCCGACGTCGAGGTCGGATTGCGCGCCGAACGCCTGCTCAGGGCCGACGGCCCACACGCGCCAGGGACGGTGCGGCGGCGACTGACCTCCTGGTCGATCCTCACGCGCTGGCGCGGTCTGACCGGCGCTTTTGCCGCGCCATCGCTCAAGTCCGCGCTGCGGCTTGCCGTTCGCGCGAGCGCCCGGCCCCGGCAACGCAAGAGCAGGAAGGCAGTCACTGGCGAGGTGCTCGCAAAGCTCCTCGAAACATGCGCCTCCAATCGACTGGTCGACGTGCGCGATCGGGCCCGGTTTTCCGGCGCATCGATCAGTGGCAAAATATCGATCGACGGGCGCTGACGCCGCAATCGGTCAACCTGATCCTCAAGCGCCGCTGCCAGCAAACCGGCCCCGACCCGGCGCTGTTTTCGGCCCATGGCTTAAGATCCGGCTATTTGACCGAGGCAGCAAACCGCGACATTCCGCTGCCGGAGGCGATGCAGCAGTCGCTGCACAAGTCAGTGACCCAGGCAGCGAGCTATTACAACAACGCGGAACGGAAGAATGGACGGGCGGCCCGGCTGATCGTCTAAACGTCACTATGGCCGAAGAGTGCATCGGCTCGCCTTTCAAACGACTGCCATTCTTCCGGTTCTGCTTCCGCCTCCGATCTGTCGCGCCTGTCAGCGGCCGATGCTGCTTTCCACCAAGCTTCAGCACGATGCATCAGAGCGACTATCTCGCCCTTCAAGCGATGCATGCGTTGCAGGTCGGCGGCGTGCTCGGCGTTCTGGCGGGGATCGTAGAATACGCCGATCGCCTCGCCGGCTGCCTTTCGTGCCGCCTCCAATCGTGTTCTCAAGCTCTCCAGCTCGGCTTTGGCCGCAAAGTACTGTCTCATCACCGCGATAAGTTCGCGGTCACTGGCGCTGACCTCCACGATCCCACCTCCTTGGAATTCCTCATTCCGAGGAATTGATCGATAACAATGGCGAAATCGGGATAGAGTTCCTGCCAACGACAAAAGCAAAGTCGGTGACGCAGGCGGCGAGCTATTGCACTGACGCTGAACGTAAACAGGCAAGACGCATTGGTTACGATCCGAAGAGGCGACGATCCCAGTAAACCGGCTGATGAAGGCTGACCCTAATTTCAGGGAACTCCGCATGAGCTGGATTTATCAGAATATTGCGGTCGAGCCGGGCGACAACACTAGGGACCAGCAAGATTACGCTCCTCCGTTCCAGGCACCATCGCTCGCCAAATCCCTTGCTCACTGTTGGCGGCATCGTGTCCCAGCCTGGGAGGCCCGGCGGCGAAAAGACCTCATAGGTCAAGCCGTGCGGTATTGTGATTTCCACGTAGTGCTGGTTTGGCGGCAATCGACCGCTGCCATGCACCAACTTTTCGAGCACCGCCGTTGAGTAGTGCTCGCTGCTGTAGATGATCGGGCTTGCTGGAGTATTCCAGCGCCCCGGGGCAATCGTCGAGCCGGTTGCGTCGAAGATGGGATAGGTGCCTTTCGGGTCGCCTGTTCGAAATGCCGTCAGCGTGCGCTCAAGAATCTGGGCGCTCACGCAGCGCTGCCGTATTTCAGGCTTGCGAGGGTTTCCAAGACGAGTTCGGCGCCGATCTCGCTCTGAATGACCACATCAATCGGACGTTTGTCCTCGAGCATCGGGTGGGGCCGAAACAGGAAATCCCGGGCCTCCTCCTCGCTTTGCCAAACATCCAGTGCCAGATTCCAGACCCTGGCGACTCGCGCGACGCGCATCCCCTCGTCCGGCGAGAGCCGAAGCGTCGCCTTTCGGCGTTCATAGGTCGCCTTCGGCACCAAGCGATACTTGAATTGGCTGTCATTTGGAGCCAGAAGGTGGACCACGCGCTCCAATGCCGCGACGGGCAACCCCCCCTCTATGCGGGTAATCAGCCCGAGCGGAGAACGCGCTGCCGCTTCCTTCGCCGGCAAACCCAAGACGTCGGCCACATTCTCAAAAGCCAGCATTGTTCATCTCCGTTCACTTGAGGCGAAATATAGTCGCACATGAGGCATCGCGCAAGACTGACCCATTTGCGTGCCGGCAAGCAAGGCTTCTCCGTGGTAAGAAATCGGCTGGCATGGTCGCAGCATCAATTCGCCTTACCTGGCTCCCTGCCACCAGCATCGATAGTGTCAGGAGCGCTCACCTCGTTGGCCAACAGCGGCGGAAACGCGAGCTTTGTCTCCGATCGCCGCGCCGGCCGCCCGAGTACCACCGTATGCGGCTGGTTGCGGGAATCGCCATCGCCGGCCGCAATCTGTCGCTAAGCGCTATTGCGGCCTCACTGGACCAAATGCATGAGCGGCCGCCAGGTGGCCGGAAGTGGCAATCGTCTTCCGTCAAAGCACTGTTGGACCAGGCGGGCCGCTTCCGATCGGTTCGATATTGAGCGCCGCCGCGACCGCTTCCGCATCAATCTCACACCAACACATCCGGACTTTGAAAAGCCTCCATTTCATGGCATGGCAAGCATCCCTAGCGTCTGTTCTTTTCGCCGCGCAAGATATCGAGGCCACGCCGATACATTCCGCGTCACCGCCGGCTTGATCAACCTGCCAAAGATTGTCCTCCAGGTCGGCTTGTTTGACGGGAAGAGCCAAAGGATTGGAGGCCGCGCGCCTGACAAACTCGTCGTCGGACTCGTCTGACCGTCGCGTCAAAGCATCCACAGCAGATATGATCGGCGACGGGAAGCCTTCTTCCTTCAGCCGGTCGAGCGTCCATCCCCTTCCCTTCTCAACGATGTCATGGAGATAGGCGATCGTTCGTGCCTCGTCGCCAGAAACGAGAAGTGCGACCCGCCGTGCTTGTGAGGAAGTCGTCGTCCAGGCTCCGGCTCCCGCGCGGCTGATCGAAGGCGGCATTCCGACCGAGGCGACCGTCGCTCAGGTGCTGGTCTCCAAATACGCTGACCACTTGCCCCTCTACAGGCAGGCTCAAATCTACAAGCGCCAAGGGATCGACCTGGACCGCTCGACACTCGCCGACTGGGTCGGCCGAGCCGCCTGGCATCTGCGCCCGGTTCATCAAAGGCTGCTCGAGCATCTGAAGGCCTCGTCCAGGCTCTTCGCTGACGAGACGACCGCCCCGGTGCTCGATCCGGGTCGGGGAAAGACAAAGACCGGGCAGCTTTGGGCTTATGCGCGCGACGACAGGCGATGGCAGGGAGCCGACCCGCCCGGTGTCGTCTATGTCTATGGGCGTGTTTGCGGAGCTTGTTGGGAAGATGAACCGCCAGTTCAAGGCTCCTGCGCCGAACAGGCTCTGGGTGTCGGATTTCACCTATGTCGCTACCTGACAGGGTTTTGTCTACGTGGCGTTCGTCATCGACGCCTTCGCCCGCCGCATCGTCGGCTGGCGGGTGAGCCGGACGGTGCATGCCGGGTTCGTCCTCGATGCCCTGGAGCAGGCGCTTCATGAGCGGCGTCCCGTTCATGGCCGCGGCCTCGTCCATCACAGCGATCGCCGTGCCCAATACGTCTCGATCAAGTATTCGGAGCGACTGGCCGAGGCGGGAATCGAGCCTTCCGTCGGAAGCGTCGGCGACTCTTATGACAACGCCCTCGCCGAAACGATCAACGGCCTCTACAAGGCCGAGGTCATTCATCGGCGCGGACCGTGGCGCAGCTTCGAAGCGGTTGAATTCGCCACCCTCGAATGGGTCGATTGGTTCAACCATCGACGGCTTCTGGAGCCCATCGGCAAGATCCCACCAGCCGAAGCCGAGGAGCAGTATTACGCCATGCTGGACGAACCAGCCATGGCTGCATAACTTAAACCAAACGGCCTCCGGCAAACCCGGCGCGGTTCAGCATGACGGCCCAGTTCGGCTTTAAGTCCCAATCCGTCTAGATCGGTCGGTCGAATGAAAGCAGCACACTTTCCACCCCGCGCTCGATGACGTCTCGATACGGCAGAAACCCTGCGGACAGCGAACCACGAATAGCTATTTTGTTCTCTTTAGCGTGACAGATGAAGCATTTGCAGTCTTGGGGAAAAATGGAAGGAACCACGTTCAGCACATAGGAGCGAAGCATAGCCTTTCCGAAACCCCTCCCTATGAAACGCTCGTCACCGATAAATAGGTCGACCGCTACGCCGTCGTGCTCGCCTATCTCAGATGCGAAATCGGGATAGTCGCGAAGCAAATAGCACTGCAATTTTCCAAAAGGCTCACCATTATAACAAGCTATATGGCAATGGGTGGGATGGCTTGGGCTCAGGCGCTCAGAATACTTCCCCTGAACTTCCTCGATCGCTATTGGCGTCTTCTGGTAGTGAGCACGCATGTGAGGTCTATTTAGCCATTCACACAATATCGGAAAATCTGCTTCGGTCAGTGGCCTGAAATCAATCATCTGGGGCTGTGCCTCTACGTCGTGATTCGAGCATCGCATCAGGAAGGAGAAGGACGCACCATGCCTGTCGCTATTTTGATCGGAGCTTCTGGGTCGGGCAAGACCACGATTGCTCGGACCATCTCGGAACGCTTTCGAGACAATGTCGAAGTTCTCTTTTTTGACCGGATAGGCGTGCCCGCCTTCGAGGACATAGTGACAGAATATGGGTCGAGTGAGGCGTGGCAGCGGGCCAAGACCATTGAATGGATGAGCACGCTGGCTAAGATTGCCGAGACTGGACGGAAGGTAGTCTTCGAAGGTCAAACTCGCCTTGCATTCGTAGCTGAAGGGGCAGCGGCTGCAGGTTGGTCCGATTACATCCCAATCCTCGTTGATTGCGATGATGAGACGAGAGCGAAGCGTCTGATCATCGACCGTCAGCAGCCCGAACTCGCTAATTCCGAGATGATGAGCTGGGCGAATTTTTTGAGACGAGAGGCGAAAGCGAGTGGCTGCGATATCCTTGACACCTCTGCAGTGTCGCTGGACCAGGCCGTCTCTTACGTCATTGCGCGTACCTCCGCACCCTTATGACCGATGACCGAGAGCTACCGTGAGAACGCGATGCGCGGGTCCGTCCTCCGCAATCGGTCAGACGCAACACAACATCGCAAAGGCTTCGCAACACCACCGCTCCTGTTGCGATTCAATGTGCGATGAAAAGCAACAAATGCGGCGATGTGCAACACCTCTGTTTGAACGGTCCATGCCCGCGAACCCATGCCAAGCATAGAATTTTGGTGACTCACTCACCCAGTTTCAGAACCGAAATTGCACTCTTTGGAACTACGATGCTGATTCAACTGAAGAATTCCGCAAAAAGGGGCTGTTCCTGCGAACGCCTGCCCAAGGCAACGAAACGGCTGCGAGTTAAGTCCCGCCGGTTACTCAGCCCCGTCCGCACCAACATCGATGTACCGGCCGATGGAGCGGAGGTAGGCGACAATCTCGGGCTTAAGAAAATCGCGGTCGCCATACTTGTCGCCAATGCGGTCCAGCTCGTCCGCTACCGCATCCAGCTCACTAAGCACATATTTGTCATGGCCGACGGCGCAGATATCGCAGCCCGTCGCGATTATCTCTTCCACGAAGGCGGGAATGTCGCTCGCCTTCATCAGTTTTCGCTTTATGCTCTCCGCCATGGAGTTCCTCCCGATAGCAAATTCACCCAAAAAGTACGTGGGCGCCTACCGGGTAAACTCGCAAAAGCGTGAGTCCGCCGCACCCGTTTGGATTTAATTTGCCAACCCCTGCTGGAATCGAAGAATCCAGCTCCCCTGCAGCCAGAGCGGGCTAGTAGTTTTGTGCCACCGCTCCATCGGATCTACTCTTCGCCGCATCCGACGAAGGCAACTTGCCCCGACGGATGTGCGCGCCATTTGCTGGGCTCCCTAGGAGGTAGTTGAACACATCGCAGCATCCTCGACGCTGCCTGATCCTTGTCAGCAGTAAGAACGGGATTTTGCGGAGGTTCGGTGATGGTTCGGGCTCTAATCGCGGCTCCCAGAAATGCTCCAGGGTCCAGGCCCGCAGCGATAGACCGGTTGCTTCGAGAGCAACTGCAGGAACCGCCCCCCGGTGGCCGTCACCACGCGTGCCCCGCGGAAGGTGCCGTCATTGGCGAGAACTCATCGGAGACACGAGGGGCACTCACGATGGTCTGGGAACATTTCGACTCCGTTTCGGTTCTCACATATGGATCGACGGGAGAAGACAAATGAACGGACGCTGGGAGCGGCTCGCGTTGATCGGGGCCGCAATTATCATATTCGCGTGCGCGATTTTCTATATTTACGTCGACAGGTTCCTTCCACCAGTTCCACTCGGATTGAAGACACCAAGGTCAATGCCGATGGCGTGAGAACGATCGACAAGGAGCCGCCGAGCGCAGCAGGCGACAAGAACGACCCGTCATAAGCGCAGTGGTGTCTCCGGGGGAGCTAGCTGGTGCTCCAACGGAAAAAAGCTCTGGCAACGATTGGAAAGCGGAACCTTACGGAGCTCGGCCGGTTCGGGCGCTGCGCGTTGCGCGCTAAGAAGAAGGACGACGCAGATGAAATACAATTATCTTTTCGCAGCGGCGATCTCGCTCGCCATGGCATCCGCCGCTGTCGCTCAAGGCGGTTCTGGCTCCTCATCAGGGACATCGGGATCCTCGTCGGGCGGGACATCGGGGTCGGCGTCGGGCGGGACATCCGGGTCCGCCTCGAACGGCACGTCCGGCACCACGTCGGGGGGTGACTCCGGGACGCAGGGGATGCAGATGAAGTGGCCCGAACCGGTTCGCAATGCGCTCTTCTCAGATGCCTCGGGTTCGACCTTGCGCAGCCAGGACGAAATCAAGGCGAACTGGTCGAAGCTCACGGCCGAGCAGCAGAACCAGATCAAGCAGGATTGCAATACCATGCAAACGGCATCGGCTGGGGGAACCGGGAGCGCATCAGGCGAGGCAAGCGGTTCGGCGGCTGGAACCACGCCCCAAGTTTCGGATGAAACCACTGCAAGCACCACCACCGGATCAACGTCATCTGGTTCGGCGGCGGGTACTTCCGCTACCGGCGGTACGACGATGGCGCAGCTCTGCACCATGGTCGACTCCATGTAGAGCCGAAGTATCGCGGGGAGACACCGGCCCCCGCGATACGACTATCCAGCCGGGGCCTAAAACTTCTCCAGCGAGACTATTGGCCCAATTCACTTGTGCTGGTGTCCGTATGCCGCCCATCTTACGCTTGTCTAGTTCTTTGATGAGGACCTCGCCCCCCTCGCGACCGTAGCAATTGTTAAGAGATGCCCTCGAGGCGATATCGGGTCCCTGGGTAAAGGAGACGTGCTGTCGTCACGTTCGCAGTGTCGGACCATGTGCGGCGCCTGATCATGAGACAGGGCTCATTCCGGCCAATGCCGAGCAGCTTGCGTTCCCAGGGCTGCGGCGAGACTGCCTCAACGATCTGTTCCGTCCGGGTAATGGGTGCGATCGCCGTTAGATAGGCGTTCGGCGTCATTTCGGTGAAGTCCTGTTCCATGTAGCGGGGGCAGATCGCCGGATTTACAAAACGATCCTCGATCTGGATCGGAAGCCCGTTCTCGAAGTGAACCATGATCGAATGGAAGACGCGCGCGCCGGTGGCGACCCCCAGGGAGTAACCGATCTCCGGCGTGGCCTCCTCTTGCTTCATCAGCTCAATGCGGGATGTGTGCGTATGTCCGCGCTCGCGGATCTCGTCGGCGATGTTGCGGACCTCGAGCAACGCCGTGCTGCCCTTTTGCGGAGCAACGAAGGAGCCGACACCCTGCACCCTGGTGATCGCCCCTTCATTGGCGAGTTCCCGCAGCGCGCGGTTGGCGGTCATGCGGCTGACGGCGAAATCGGTGATGATCTCATTCTCTGATGGGATGCGATGGTGCGCCGGCCATTCACCACTTTCGATGCGGCTACGAATAAAGTGCTTGACCGCCTCATAGCGCGGTACCGGTCCGTCTTCAAACGCCGCCCTCTCGTTCTTACGCTCCGCTCTCGTCATCAGGATAGGTCCCTCCATACCGCTGTATCGACCGAATGCTTCGCAAACGATGAAGAATCCTTTTCGTTTATTTCGTTCTTGCGCGCCAGCGCAAAACATCTATAGTTCCATATACAACATCATACAGGATCAGGCGACCCATTTCGGAAAGCGTCGATCACGACATTGGCGTCGTCGACATCGGCGGGGACGTCACAGCCGGGGAAGAGGAAACAATCGCCCCTTAACAGGCACACTCATCAAAACTGCAGTCGAAGCGAACATCAAAAAAGGGGAATGCGCATGTCGATCAGCACAATGAAACTCACCTTCGCCGCCGCCGGTCTGATGCTGGCGGCATCCACCGGTAGCGCCAGCGCCTCCTACTGCGGCGACGGCAAGACCGTGACCTTCGCCGGCATCGACTGGGAAAGCGGCGCCTTCATCACCGAAGTCATGAAGACGATCCTCTCGAAGGGCTATGATTGCCAGGTGGATTCCATCCCCGGCAATTCTGTGACGCTGGAACAGGCAACCGCCAATAACGACGTTCAGATTTTTGCCGAGGAATGGCTGGGCCGTTCGGACGTCTGGAATAAGGCGGTAGAGGAAAAGAAGGTGGTGGCTGTCGGCAAGACCTTCGTCGGCGCCAGCGAAGGCTGGTTCGTGCCGGACTACGTCATTCACGGCGATCCGGCGCGCAACATTGAGCCCAAAGCCTCGGACCTCAAGAGCGTGTCCCAACTCTCCGATCCGAAGGTCGTCGAAATCTTCGCCGATCCGGAGGAGCCGTCCAAGGGCCGCTTTCTGAACTGCCCGTCCGGCTGGACTTGCGAGGGCATCAGCACCGCCAAGCTCGAAGCCTACAAGCTTGGCGAAGCCTATGTGAACTTCCGTCCGGGCACGGGCACCGCACTCGACTCCGCGATCACCTCCGCCTATCTCCAGGGCGAGCCGATCCTCTTCTACTACTGGTCGCCAACCGCGATCATGGGTAAGTTCAAGCTGATCCAGCTCGAAGAACCCGCCTATAACGAGGCCTGTTGGAAAGAACTGAGCAGCGCCAACGGCAAGCGTGATCAGGCTTGCGCCTTTCCCTCGGTCGACGTCGCCTACGGCGTCAACAGCACCTTCGCTTCCGAGGCGCCGGAGATTATCGAGATCCTCGAAAAGGCGACCTTCCCGCTCGAGGACGTCAACGGCAGTCTCGCATACATGGTCGACAACAAGGTCGATGCGGCTGCCGCGGCGGCCGAATTCTTGAAGACCAAGTCCGATGTATGGGGCAAATGGGTCTCCGACGAGGCACGCGGTAAGATCGAAGCGAGCCTCAAGTAACGACACCCTTCATCGCCTGCGCTTGCCGCTTCCTTCCGCCCCTGGTTGACGGAAAGAAGCGGCGGTGCCAGGAGCTGCCGACGTGCCGCGAACAGGCGGCGATAACCGCCGGCAGGTTCTTGAGCTAAGGAACGGTTCCGATGTTTCCGGACTCTCTCAATCTTTCGATCCGCGGGCCGGTGAACGAGTTCATTCAGGCTCTCGTCACCAACTACGGCTGGGTATTCAAGGCGATCAGCGGCGTCATCCTGAAGGCCGTGCTGTTCATTGAATGGATCCTGCGTGGCTTGCCTTGGTGGCTCGTGATTCTCGCCTTCATGGCGCTTGCCTGGCAAAGTTCAAAGCGCTGGACGCTGACGATCGCCGTCGGCCTCCTGCTGATAGCAGTCGGCGTACTCGGCCTCTGGGACCTGACGATGCAGACGCTCGCCTTGATGCTGATGGCGACCATCGTCTCGGTGATGATCGGCGTGCCCATCGGCATTCTCGTCGCCAAGAGCCGCGTGGTGCGCAACGTCACCTTGCCGGTTCTCGATGTAATGCAGACCATGCCGAGCTTTGTCTACCTGATCCCGGCGCTTATGCTCTTCGGCCTCGGCAAGGTGCCGGCGATCCTTGCGACCATTATTTATGCGGTTCCACCGCTAATCCGTCTGACCGACCTCGGCATCCGCCAGGTGGACGGCGAGGTTGTCGAGGCGGCAACCGCTTTCGGCGGCAGTCCGGCGCAGATCCTGTTCGGCGTGGAGCTGCCGCTCGCCACCCCGACCATCATGGCCGGCCTGAACCAGACGATCATGATGGCGCTGTCGATGGTCGTCGTCGCCTCGATGATCGGCGCACGCGGCCTCGGCGAGCAGGTGCTGAACGGGATCCAGACGCTCGACGTCGGCAAGGGCCTGGAGGCGGGCATCGGCATCGTCATTCTCGCAATTGTGCTCGATCGCATCACGCAGGGCTTCGGCAAGCCCCGGACGGAGGACGCCCGCAATGGCTGACATCGAGATCCGCAACGTCTACAAGATCTTCGGCCATGACGCGAAGAAGGCGCTCGCCATGGCCAGAGAGGGTCTGGGTAAGCCTGACATTCTTGCCCGGTCCGGCTGCAGTATCGGCCTCAACAATGTCAGCCTGAAGATCGGCGCCGGCAAGATCTTCGTGATCATGGGGCTTTCCGGCTCCGGCAAATCAACGCTGGTGCGCCACATCAACCGGCTTATCGAGCCGACGAGCGGCGAAGTCATCTTTGACGGCAACAATATTCTCGACCTCGACGCCAAGACGCTGCGCTCTTTCCGCATGCGACGCGTCAGCATGGTTTTCCAAAGTTTTGCCCTGATGCCGCACCGCACGGTGCTTCAGAATGTCGTCTACGGCCAACGTGTGCGCGGCACATCCAAAGCTGACGCCCGCGAGATCGGGATGAAATGGATAGAGACGGTGGGGCTTTCGGGCTATGACGCGAAATTCCCGCATCAACTCTCGGGCGGCATGAAGCAACGCGTCGGGCTTGCGCGGGCGCTCGCCGCAGATACCGACGTGATCCTGATGGACGAGGCCTTCAGCGCGCTCGATCCGCTGATCCGTGGCGACATGCAGGACCAATTGCTGCAATTGCAGCAGAACCTCGCAAAGACCATTGTCTTCATCACCCATGATCTCGATGAGGCCCTGCGCATCGGGTCCGAGATTGCCATTCTGAAGGATGGTCAGGTCGTGCAGGTCGGCTCACCGAACGATATTCTCGACAATCCGGCAAATGACTATGTCGCACGCTTCGTCCAACGCAGGCAGACAAGACCCGAGTAGAATGACTGAAACGATTACCATCGATGGGCCGTTGAAATGGCCGGAGATCGCCGCCATCGCCGACGGCGCTCGCCTTACCTTGTCGGAGCGGGCGCGTCTTCGGATCGTTGATGCCCGCCGCATCGTTGATGCGCTGGTGGAGCGCGGCATTCGTGGCTACGGCATCAATACGGGCGTCGGAGCACTTTGCGATGTCGTCATCAGCCGCGAGAACCAGCAGGCTCTTTCGCGCAACATCATCCTGAGCCATGCCGGCGGCGTTGGCGAGCGGCTTGGGCGTAGCGAAGCGCGCGCTGTGATGGCGGCGCAGATCGCCAATTTCGCGCATGGGTACTCCGGCGTGCGGATCGAGGTCGTCGAGGCGCTGCTGGCGCTGCTCAATGCCGACCTAATTCCCCACATCCCGTCACGCGGTTCCGTCGGCTATCTCACCCACGCGGCCGCGATCGGACTTGTGCTGATCGGCCATGGCAGCGTTGACGACGGCAAGGGCGGGTTGAGCGGTGCCGAGGCGCTCTTACTGCTCGGGATTTCGCCGTTACATCTCGAGGCCAAGGAGGGCTTGAGCCTCGTCAACGGCACGCCCTGTGCAACCGGTCTTGCCGCCCTTGCGCTTGCGCGCGCCGAAAGGCTCTTCGACTGGGCGGATGCGGCAGCGGCCATGAGCTATGAGAACCTCGGTAGCCAGGCAAATGCCTTCGCCCCCGGTCCGCTGTCGCTTCGAGTTTCGGCGGGCCTGCAGAATGTCGGGGCGAAGTTGCGAGATTACCTCCGAGGCAGTCCAATGCTCGCCGCTACTGCAGGAAATCGAACTCAGGATCCGTTGAGCCTGCGCGCCGTGCCGCATGTTCATGGTGCCGCGCAAGACGTGCTCGCGAATGCGGGTGACGTCGTCAATCGCGAACTTGCAAGCCTCACGGATAACCCTGCGGTCTCGGGTTCGCCCGAGGCGCCCGAGGTTCATTCGCAGGCCCACGCCGTCGGTGCCGCGCTCGGCCTGGCAATGGACGCGCTGGCTGTTGCGGTTGCGGAGGTCGCGGCCATTTCCGAACGCCGCATCGACCGACTGGTGAACCCGCTGGTCAGCGGTCTCCCAGCTTTCCTTGCGGGCGACAGCGGGGTTACCTCGGGTTTCATGATCGCCCAGTACACCGCGGCCTCGCTCGCCGCCGAGAACCGTCGCCTCGCCGCGCCCGCCAGCCTCGACGGTGGCATCACGTCTGCCCTGCAGGAAGATATGCTCACCCACGCGACGCCGGCTGCCTCGAAGGTGCTGGCGATCCTCGACAACCTCAAGACAATCCTCGCCATTGAGCTTTTGGCCGCGGCCCAAGCCTATGACCTGCAGCCGCGTGCGATCGGTCGGGCACAGCGCACAAATGCACTTTACGAGCGAATCCGTGCCGCCATTCCCGCCTATGCGGACGATCGACCGCTGAACGCGGATATCGAGCTGATGCGAGTGACTGTCACGGATGGGCGCGCATCGTAATCGTGCAGTTTCCTGTTTATCTTTCTAGCTTCCGCGGCGAGTCTTTTGTAGCTCGGCGCGTACGGGGGATGCTAGCGAATCCTCTCAACACGGTTGCCTTTGCCTGTACACATCAGATCGCGAGCGCAAAGCTTCGGATTGGGCCGCCGAGTGTTGTGAGTAGTACGGCGTAAATCTCGTACGCCTTGTTGCGAAAGAGGTCCGCGACCTCGAACCAAATCTTGCCCCGCTTTATGCGGCCGTTTGCGGGAGGGGCGGACTCCTACGCTAAGGCTCCAGCCTGTAGGATTACCGAGACAAATGCGTCACAAAAAACTCGACGGCACTCTGGTGAGCTGCCCCGGCGTTCCGGGTTCCCGATCTCAAGAAGAAGTTGTGCGCCCCATCCTCATAAACATCGAGGGTGACAATCCCACCAAGCCGCTGGGCCGTCTGTCGCAGCTCTCGGGCGATCGACAAGGGAAATGTTTGATCGGCGCTGCCCCAGATCAAAAGCAGGGGTGGCAATGGGCGGCTAGGCTGCGAATCGCCATTCGGAAAACCTCCATCGACCAGCACCAGGGCGTCAATATCGGACCTCCCGACCGAAGCGGCCGAAGCAATCTGCGCGCCAAGAGAAATTCCGAGAATGCCGACCTTGCCCCCATGGTGTGGCCGAGTCTCAAGATAAGTGACCACCCCCTGAACGGCCGAAATCCAGTCTGGCAACCGCTGCGCATAATAGGCGATGCGCGCTCGCGCTCCGCTCGCCGTGGCGATGGCGTCAAGGTCAGCCGCCGACAGGACATGAACGAGATAGGCATTCAAACCTGCCGTCCGGAACGTCCGGCCGATCTCGTCATAGACGACCGCTCCAAAGCCCTTACTGCCGCTCAAGATCAGAACTGCCGGGCAGGTTGCGTTCGAGCAGCTTCCAAAGCTCTCGACCAAAATCCTTCCTCCCGGCGTCGGCACAATGAAGTGCTGCCGCGATGACTGAGCATTAGCGTTGGACGTAAGAAGGCAAATGGCAAGGGCAACAACGGTGATTTTGGACAGAGACAAGATTCTATGAATTTTCAACATTCGACGTCCATGCTGAAGTCGGGTGAACTCCCTTGCTGCAAGCGAGGATTCGCGCAATCCACGTTCACGCGATCCCCAGGGAAATTTCGGCTTACGTTCCACGGAATCCAGCGAAATCCATCTACGAGATTTTCTGCCAGCTGCCCCGCACGACAATTCTCACGCAACGCTCCGGCGTCCGCCGAGACGCGCGCCGTTGTAGCGCTCGCGTCGGATCGGCTCCCACCACCAGCCGTTGGCGAGATACCAATCGATCGTTTCGCTCAAACCCGCCTCAAAATCCCGCGTCGGCCTCCAGCCAAGCTCACGCTCGATCTTGGAAGGGTCGATCGCATAGCGCCGATCGTGACCGGGCCGGTCGGTGACAAGCGTGATGAGATCCCGATAGCTTTCGCCGCACTTGCGCGGCAAGCGGATGTCAAGGTGATCGCAGATGCTTTCCATCACTGACAGATTGTTGCGCGCGGCCCGGGCGCCGATGTTGTAGCTCTCCCCTGCCCTCCCCTCCTTCATCACCAGCTCCAGCGCGTGTGCATGGTCGTCGACGTGGAGCCAGTCGCGGACGTTCGCTCCCGACCCATAGAGCGGCAGCGGCTTTTCCTCGATCGCATTGATGATCGTCAGGGGGATAAGCTTCTCGGGAAAATGAAACGGCCCGTAATTGTTGGAGGAGTTCGAGAGCACCACCGGCAGCCCGTAAGTCTGGTGCCACGCACGAACGAAATGATCCGCTGCCGCCTTCGAGGCCGCATAAGGCGACGAAGGCGCGTAGCGCGTCTCTTCGCAGAAAAGACCGCCGGAGAAAGGGAGGTCTCCGAACACCTCATCGGTGGAGACATGGTGAAAGCGAAACCGCTCGCGCGCTGTCGGACCGAGCTCCGACCAGTAGGTCAGCGCCGCGGAAAGCAGACGGACAGTGCCGAGAACGTTGGTTTCTGCAAACGCGCCGGGCCCGTCGATCGACCGATCGACGTGGCTCTCGGCGGCGAGGTGCATGACGGCGTCGACGCGCTCGAGGCGCATGATGTCCAGCAGCGATTGCTCGTTTCTGATATCCGCCCGGTAGAAAACATAGTTCGGGTGATTGTCCACCGCTCGCAAGGACTGGAGATTGCCGGCATAGGTCAGCTTGTCGACATTGACGATCCGCTCGGCGCCATTGGCAACCAGATGCCGGCAGACCGCAGAACCGATGAAGCCGGCGCCACCTGTGATGAGAACACGCATGGCTGCCCCCTCACCCGCCAAAAACAAATAGGGCGGCATCGGCCAGCAGCGATGCGTCCCGATCCTTCGCGGACAATCGCAAACGATCAGGGGCGACGGGCCACTTTATCCCGATTTGCGGATCGTCGAAGCGGATCGCGCGCTCATGCTCTGCGGAATAGTGCTCGCTCACCTTGTAAAGGACCTCCGTCTCCGGTTCGAGAGTGACAAAACCATGGGCGAACCCCACGGGCACGAGAATCTGGTTCCATCTTTCAGCCGAGAGCTCGACCGCAACCCATTGCGCGAACGTCGGCGATCCCATGCGGATATCGACCACCACGTCGAGCGCCCTCCCCCGCACGACCCGGACGAGCTTGGCCTGGGCGCGCGGCGGAAGCTGGTAGTGAAGGCCGCGCAACGTGCCCGCGAGTGCGGAATAGGAGTGGTTGTCCTGCACAAAGATCAGCGCAATGCCGTGCGCTGACAAAGTCTCGGCATTGTAGGTCTCCGAAAAGAAGCCACGCTCGTCGCTCAACTTGCGCGGCACGACTTCCAGGACGCCGTCGAGGCCAAGGGCTCTTATTTCAAGCATCCGCAAGCTCCCTGATGCGTCGCTGGAGGTAGCCAGCGTACTCGTTATTGCCGAGCAAGGCGGCGCGCTCGAGCACCTGATCGGCAGAGACATAGCCGAGCTCGAAGGCGATCTCTTCCGGACACATGATCTTGACGCCCTGGCGGTGCTCGATCGTACGCACGAAGGAGGCGGCATCGTGCAGGCTGTCGTGGGTACCGGTATCGAGCCAGGCGTAGCCCCGGCCGAGGCGGCAGACATGAAGATCCCCACGGTCAAGATAGGCGCGATTGACGTCAGTGATTTCCAGTTCGCCGCGGGCGGACGGTCTGATCGAGGTCGCAACGTCAAGCACGCTGTTCTCATAGAAGTAGAGCCCTGTCACGGCCCAGCTCGAGTTCGGCCGTTGCGGCTTTTCCTCGATGATCTCGGCGCGCCCGTTGCGGCTATTGAAGCTCACGACACCGTAACGCTCCGGGTCGTCCACCCGATAGGCGAAGATGGTGGCGCCGCCTTTGCGGGCCGCAGCCTCCCGGCAGAGCTCAGGAAGGCCTGCGCCGTAGAAGATATTGTCTCCGAGGATCAGCGCGACCGGACTGTTCCCGACAAATTCTCGACCGATGATGAAAGCTTCCGCAAGGCCGTTCGGTTCGGACTGCTCCGCATAGGAAATCGAGAGGCCGAGTTGACTTCCGTCGCCAAGCAGCTCTTCGAAGAGCGGCCTGTCCCTCGGCATCGTGATCACCAGAATGTCGCGAATTCCAGCCAGCATGAGCGTGCCGAGCGGGTAATAGATCATCGGCTTGTCGTGGACCGGAAGCAATTGCTTCGAGACCGAGATCGTCACCGGATAGAGTCTGGTCCCCCTGCCACCTGCAAGAATGATGCCCTTCATGCGGTGTTTCCCAACGCCGTCGAAATCCGCTTGCGGCAGATGAATGTCCCCCCTCATCTCGCCCGCGCCCCTTGGATGTCGGCCGGTCGGATCGCCGCGGCACCGGCTGGGCTCAACCCGCCGCACCGCCAGAGGCTGTAGGACGGTTCCGTGTCCCAATCGTAATAATACGCTGCCGACAGTCGCCCCGCCTCCATCAGTTCGCGAAGCGTGGTGCGCATGGCGCGCACCGCCCCTTCTCGCGCACGATCATCGACGGGACAGGTACGAGCGGGATTGGCAATACCCCATTCCGTCAGCCAGCACGGCTTGCCCTGATCGGCTGCCCGGCAGAAATCGAGGAGGCCGTTCACACGGGTCGCCAGCGCCGCCGCCGCTTTCCGGCCCGGATAGATGTGGATCCCATAGGCATCGATGAAGCTGTCGGCGCCCCGATGGCGAAGAGCCGCGACGAACATGCGCGGATCAAGCCGTTCCACGCCGCGCTTGTCGGCCTCCTCGGCGCTCATGTCGGAAAGCCCGGCGGACACGACGGTTGCGTGGCGGCTGTGCACTGTGGCGCGCACTTCCTCGCGGCTGATCTCGAGAACGCGGACGTAATTGTCCAGACCCCGCTCGAACGTCAGCCGATTCTTGAGATCCGCGATGCTGCGCGGCGTCGGAGCGCCTGACTTCGGATAAACTGCAAGATCACCGTTGTAGCCCGCGTGGTTGATCTCGTTGCCGGGCTCGATAGCCTCAAGGCGAATGCCCAGCGCGTCGATGCGCAGGAGCGCCTCGCGCAAACCCTTACGGTAGAGATCGAGATCGAGATCGGAGAGCCGATAGATGTCCCATAGACGCCCGAAGCCTGTCCGCGGGCGGGCGCTCTCCGGGTAGTAGCTCTTGTTCGCAAGCTGGATTTCGAGAAGGATCCTGAGACCGAGCCGACTGGCAATGGCCAGCGCCTCGATGCTCTTGTCTACGGGGCGCGACAGAGAAAGGCGCACGTCGGTCGCTCCACTCGCAGCGATGTCCTTGAGTATCCTTTCCTGCTCGCTGTGGGACAGCCATCCGAGATTTACGCGGTTTACCCCTATCCGCGCAGCCGGAACGTCATCGGCACAGGCAGGCTGGACGAGCGCAAGCCAACCGCAAAAGGCGACCGCGGCCCGCCGCCTCCGCAGCCTAGAGGCCGACATGCGCGAGAGCAGTGCGGAAGTTGGCCTCACAAGCCGAGTACCGGTCGATAACGGCCTGCGAGTCGATCTTGGAAAGAAAATTCGCCAGATAGGCCTTCCTGTCCGTCTCGCGGTTCCAGATCGCTGCTTCCATATAGGGGAAACCGATGAACTCCAGCATCTCCCGCATGCGATCATCGACCGCGATCATGAGCGACGGCACCCCGGCTTGCATGCCGATGATGCAGCCATGGAACCGGCGGCCGAAGCAGAGATCGCGAGAACTGACCCAGCTTCTCCACTGGTTGGTATCGAAGAACACCAGTAGCTCGTGCTTCCTCTGCCATTTCTCGGAATGCTTGTATTCGGTCTGCCCGGTAATGCGTCCGCTTGCCCGGTCGTAGACATGCACGTCGTCCTCGCCAGGCAGGGAGAGGTTGTAGGCGACCACTTCGTCCTGGACGACATAGCTTGCAACGCTGTCGTGCTTCAGGAGCGCGTGCGCATCGACGATGGTATCGGCGACACTGCCGAGATAGCCGCCGAAGGCGATCTTCTGGGCGGTCGCGAGCTCCGGGTTGGCGAGAGCGGTGAGCGAGCGTTTCATCTCGTTCGGGGCAAAGAAAAGAGAAGGGCAGCCCGTGGGCCTCACGGATTTCATCCCCTGCTCCCGGAGGAACTCGGCGGTGAAATAACCTCGGGTCAGGAAGAAGCTCTCTTTTTTTCTGAGCACTTCCAAGAATTTGAGCGTGCCGGCCGGCAGATTTTCCTTGAGCCCCTCTCTGCGCTGTATGCCGATGCCCATCACCACTACGGGCATCTTCAGCTTGTCGAACACGTCCGCTTCGAGATCCGCGGAGTAACCAGGCCGCAAGAGATTTGCCGAGGCGAAGACGCAGACGTCGAACTCCTCGTTGAAGCGCTCGTAGACCTCGTCGGAGTTGCGACTGTTGGCGAGATGCCAGAACGGCACATAGGTGACGTCGTGTCCGCGCAGGGCGCTGGCCGCCCCCTCGCCGATCAGATAGTTGCCCGTGTTGGCGATTTTGCGCACCTGGTCGATGAGGTCCTTCTTTGTCCTGACCTCATCGAAATAGGGCCTGTGGCGGACCTCCGACCCGGATACGCCCGCTACAGTACGCTGCAGATATGACGGGATTCCTGTAAGCAAGATACGCATCGAAACACCTGATTTCTTAAGTCTGGGGCCACGCCCACGAAAGGAATTATTGCCCGATGCCGATTTCGCGCAGCGCCGTGCGGAAAGTGCGCTCGCGATCGGAATATCTGTCGACGAGTTCGGATGCGTTGAGTCCGGCCAGGTGATCGGCAACGAACTCGGCCCGGTTTTCCGCCTTGTCCACATCGATGGCATCGACCGCGGGCAGGCCCGTATAGCCGAGCATTTCGCGCATCCGGTCGTCTACCGCCACCATCAGGCTTGGCACACCCGCTTGCATGGCGATGATCGAGCCGTGGAAGCGCCGCCCGAAATTGAAGTCCATGGACGAGGCCCAGGCACGCCACTGGTTCGTGTCGAAGAAGGTGCGGATGTCGAAGGATGTCTTCAGCCGATCCGTGCCCGGATAGCTGAGTTCGCCGAGCATCGAACCGGAGGCGGAATCATAGACGCGCCCGTCGCCATTCGCCTCCACCTTCATGTCGAAGTGCAGGAACTCGTCCTGGATCACGTATTGGGGGCGCGAGCCTTCGGGCGCCAGAGCATGGGCATCGACGATCGTATCGTGATTGGCGCCAAGATAGCCGGAGAAGATCGTCCGCGCGCTACCGACTTTCACATGCGGCAGCTTCTTCAGCGACGCGCGCATGTTGTGCGGCATGAAATAGACGGAAGGGCAGCCCGTCGGCTGGACGTAGGTAAAGCCCTGGTCCTTCAGGAAGCCTGCCGTCTCGAACCCGCGCGTGAGGAAATAGTGCTCCCGCTCTTTCAGGACGTTCAGGAGCCGCTTCGTGCCTTCAGGCAGGCTGTTCTCGAGGTCCCGGCGGTTCTGGAGACCGATGCCGAGCATGACGATCGGCATGTTGAGTTTGCTCAGCACCTCGGCTTCCGCATCGGCGGAGAGGCCCTTGCGCAGAAGGTTCGCGCAGGTGAACACGCAGATATCGAAATTGGCGTTGAACTCTTCCAGACCAACACCATTCTTGCTGCAGTTGTAGAGATGCCAGAACGGCACCTGCTTCGCATGCGGCGCGATCGCGCGGAGCGCCCCCTCGCCGATCAGGTAGTTACCGGTGTTGCTGATATTGCGAAGCTCCTGAAGAAACTCCTCCTTCGTCTCCGGCTGTTTCTGCCGCTCCGAATAGGACACCGACAGGCCGTGAGCGCCGTTGGCAAGGCGCGTGTAGTGGCCAGGAATTCCCGTCACGAGGATTCTTGGACGCATGCAATAGACCCTTCTTCTTGAAACCGGCGCGGGCTTGTCAGCCCACCGCCGCAACCTCGGGATTGGACGTCTCGCGCTGACGTATGATCGTCGCACGCGAAAGCGATGAATTGTTCACTGAGCGGTCGCACCAGCCGAGGAACTCGGAAAAGGAGGATGCCCAGGAGCGACGTGCAGCGGTTCTCAGGCACCCCTCCATGAGAGGTGCGAGTTTCTCGCGATTGTGGGCCACCTCCGCGATGACCCTCGCCATATCCCGCACTACCTGTGGAT
>NZ_JADYVD010000036.1 GCF_020193575.1 Ensifer sp. IC4062 | reverse complement strand
TATAAGAGACAGCGCTTGAAGAGCGCATCCGCGGCAGCGTCGGCAGCGTCAACATGATCGTCGACGAAGCTGGCTCGCGCATCGAAACGAGCCTTGGTTCGCTCGATGAGCGAATTCGCGACAGTGTCGGCAGCGTGAATGCCATCATCGACAATGCCGGACAGCGGATCGCCGATAGCCTTGGCGAGCGCGCCGGGGAGATCGATCGGATCAGCGAGACGGCGGCAGCCCGCATCTCCACGGCGATAGAGGCCGGTACGGGCCGTATCGAAGAGCGGCTCGGTACGATGGACCGTGCGCTGAACATCGGTCTCGAAAACGTCAACCGGACGATCGAAGGCAAGGCAGCCGCCCTCGTTAACAGCTTGCGCGGTGCGGTAAGCAGCGCGGCGCAGGAACTCGACGCGGAAGCTGCGCGTTCGGCCGACCTTTTGTCGAAGGCCGGCGCGGATTTCGCCGACGCGCTTGCCGCCCGCAATGCCGAATTCGCCAATTCGATCGAGCAGACTGCATCGGCCACGGCCGCCCGCCATGCCGATCTCGCCCGCTCGGTCTCAGACGCCGCGGACACGGCAACCGCCCGGCTTGCCTCCACGCATAATCAGGTTGCGAGCCACGCTGAGGGCATCCAGCAGAGCCTCTCGGATGCGGAAAAGGCGCTTGACGCCCGCGGCCAAGCCATCCGCAGCACGCTCGACGAACGCACCCGCGAACTCAATTCGATGCTCGCCGGTCGCTCGCTCGAGCTGTCCCGTCTTCTCGACGAGCAGGCACGCCCCGTGATCGAGCAGTATGCGGCTACCGGCAAGGAAGCCGCCGAGCGGATCGCTGCCCTCACCCAGGAAAGCGCGGATCGCCTGCGCGCTGAAAACGCGGCGCTCATCAACGCCATTACCGAGCGGACCGACGAAACGCTGAACGCCATTACGCTGCGCGCGGAAGAAACGGCCAAGGCCATGAAGATGGTCGAGAACCGCCTCCAGTCGACGGCGATGGGGCTGATCGACCAGCTCGCAGCCAATAATTCGGCGATCGCGACGGTTATCGACCAGGCGAGCGACAATCTTGGCGACATGGATCAGCGCCTCGAGGCGACGGCATCGAAGTTCTCGGAAACGACCCGGCACGCGTCCGACATGCTCTCGAGTTCCGCGCGCCTCATCGAAGGCCGTGTCGACAAGTTGTCCGACATCGCTGGCTCGACGCTTTCTCAGATCGGTGGGATCGTCGGCCGCTTCGAGGATCACTCGAAGGTCCTCGGCCAGGCATCCGACCTCCTGGCCGCCGCCCAGTCGAACCTGGTCAGCACGCTCGAAGAGCGTCAGGGCGCGTTGCGGACTCTCTCCGTCGGCCTGGTGCAGCGCTCGGAGGAAATCGAACGCACGATGCGGGCACTGGAAGGCTTTGTTGATGGCGCCTTCCAGCGTGCCGAAGAACGCTCCGGTCAGGTCGCCGGCAATCTTCGCAATGGCATCCAGTCTTCCTTCGCGGACGTCGGCCGCCTGCTGTCGAGCACCGAACAGCGTGCGAACGAGGCCGCCGAAGCGATGCGCAACGCTCTGGCGCAGGCTGGAAAGGAAGCAGGCGCGTCGGTCGAAGGCGTGTTCGCGCGCGCCGAGGAACGGACTCGCCAGATCGCCGATACGTTGCGCTCGGGCGTCGACACCTCGTTCGCCGACGTCAACAAGACCCTGTCGCAGGTGGAGGGGCGGGCGCTGAGCGCCTCTGAGGCACTTCGCCAAGCGATCGCCAAGGCTGGCGAGGATGTCGGTCAATCGATCGAGGGCGCCTTCGCAAGCGCCGAGGAACGTTCCAAGGAAGTGGCGTCTCGCCTGCGCGGCAGTGTCGGAGCCTCCGTGTCCGACATCGAGCGCATGCTGGCGGAAAGCGGCAAGAAGTCTGACGGCGTCGCCGCCCAACTGCGCGAGGCCGTTCGTCAGGCCATCGATGAGGCGATCAACCGCTTCAGCGGTGCGACCGACGATATCCGCCGCTCCGCCAACGAGATCCGCAAGGAACTCGACATGACCCGCGAGGAACTGAAACGCGGCGCCTTCGACCTGCCTGAAGAGGCAAAGGAGAACGCCTCGATGATGCGGCGCGCCGTCTCCGAGCAAATCAAGGCGCTGCAGGAGCTTTCCGAAATCATAGGCAAATCCTCCACACAGCTCGAAGTCGCGCAGCCGGTTCGCCAGCAGGCCGCTTCGAATGCTCCGGCCCCTGCCGCCCCTCGCCCGGCTGTCCAACAACCGGTCGCGCAGGAGCGGCGTGAGCAACCGGCCCCGGCTCCGGCGCCGGCCCCCACCCCAGCGCCGGCTCCTGCCTTGCGCGGCAGCCTTGGACTGGAGCAGGCCACGCGGCCGCAGCCGCCTGTCCGCCAGGAGGTGACCGAGGACCGTTCGGAAGAAGGCGGCGGCTGGATGCGCGACCTTCTTCGCGCGGCCTCGCGTGAGGAAGCGCCCGCCACCACGCGCCAGCGACCCGCGGAGAGCCAGCCTTCGGTGCGCCCCGGCGATAACCGCAATCCGCGCCATGTGGTCGAGTCGTTGAACTCGCTTTCGGTCGACATCGCCCGGGCGATCGACCACGACGCGTCGGTGGATCTCTGGCGGCGTTATCAGCGCGGCGAGCGGGATGTGTTCACGCGCCGGCTCTATACGCTCAAGGGCCAGCAGACATTTGACGAGATCAAGCGAAAATATGATCGCGAACCGGAATTCCGGACGGCGGTAGACCGCTACATCGCCGATTTCGAAAAGCTGCTCGCCGACGTCGCGCGGAACGATCCCGACAAGCGCATTACGCAGACCTATCTGACGTCCGATACGGGCAAGGTCTACACGATGCTCGCCCACGCGGCCGGTCGCTTCAACTAAGCGGCAGAGAGCTCTTGCAGACGACGGCCCCTAGATGGGGCCGTCGTCGTATCCGCCGTATCGCAGGCGACCGGACAGGTCCTCGCAGGTGCGAGCGACGCGGTTTCAGCATGCCGGCCGTGGTTGTCCACGCCCAGACGATCGTTCTCCTCACCTCTGACGGATTGGGATGGTGCCCAGCCAATCGCGCTCTTGTAAATCGGCCTTGTGGGAGCAGTCAGCCCGCGCGAGAGACAGCGTCGTTCGCTACTTACTGAATGTTCCAGTAAATCGTAACCGATTTAGGGGTGAAAACATGCAGCAATCAAAGTGCTACAGCACCCTTTGCGCCTCCGACCACAGTACACGACAGAAGCGAGCTTCGGCCTCGTTGGTTGCGATACGGCAAGGCTTCTCGTCTCATCCTCAGGAACCCAGCATCCCAAGTTGGTGAGCCGTAAAGGCTCTTCCGCGCCGCAGACGCGACGCTGCTGCATCCCCGTTACAAGTGTTTGGTACGGGGATGAGGGCGAAAACGGAGCATCTGCCAGACCAATCGCATTACTGCTGTACAGTGGCGTCTGAAGAAGACGCGCGGCGCAATGAACGACAAAGCAGCGTCAACGAGGCGGACGACGCCGAGACGGCGCATGGTCCTTAAATCGGCTCCGATTTGAGAACAAAACTACGCAGCAATGCAAACGCTGCAATGAGCCTGCGCCTCCGGCAAGGCGCACGGCGCTCGAGGAGGCCGAAATGAAGCCGCGGATCAAAGTCCTTACCCTTGGCGTGAGCGATCTCGAAAAGTCTCTCGCCTTTTATCGCGACGGAATGGGGCTGCCGACGGAGGGGGTTGTCGGGCAGCAGTTCGAGGATGGTGCGGTGGTATTCTTCCACATGGGCGAGGACCTGATCCTGGCGCTGTTCCCGACGACTTCACTTGCCAAGGACGCGAAGATAACCGCGACACCAGTACGGGTCGGTGCCGTGTCGATCGGGCACATCGTCAATTCGAAAGAAGAGGTCGATGCCGTCATGAAACAGGCCGAGAACGCCGGCGCAGTCATTACCGATCCGGCGCATGAACGCTTCTGGGGCGGGTATTCCGGCTATTTCCACGACCCGGACGGCCATCTCTGGGAGATCGTCTGGAACCCGCAATGGACGGTAGCCGATTGAAACCACTACGGGCTGGCATCGCACGCCGAGAGCTCGGCGATCGCTGTTGGGATGCCGCCCGTCCGAGCGGAACAATATCCCAAAAGAAAGGCCCCGGATGAAACCGGGGCCTGCGAAGCTCTGCTGATGATCGAGCCAGCCCTTACGGGATTTCGATCAATGCTCCTTGTTTGCGTAAACCGACTTCTTCGTCAGGTAGATGAGGCCGGTGAAGATGAGCAGGAACACCATGACCATGAAGCCGGTGCGCTTGCGATCTTCGAGATGCGGCTCAGCCGCCCACATCAGGAATGCCGAGACGTCTCGGGCGTACTGATCGACCGTCTGCGGCGTGCCGTCGTCATAGGTGACCTGGTCGTCGGAGATCGGCGGGGCCATGGCCAGTGCTGCCGCGTTCGCGAAATACGGGTTGTAGTGCGTTCCTTCAGCGACCTCAACACCTTCCGGCGCCTGCTGATAGCCGGTCAGCAGCGCATGGATGTAGTCCGGTCCGCCTTCCTGATACGGCCAGAACATGTCGAAGACGAACTGCGGGAAACCGCGCTCGATGCCGCGGGCTTTCGCGATCAGCGAAAAGTCCGGCGGTGCGGCGCCGTTGTTGGCGGCAGCCGCTGCTTCCTTGTTCGGGAACGGCGACGGGAAGTAATCAGATGGAACGGCCTTGCGGGTGAACATCTCGCCGTCCGCGTTCGGCCCATCCTGAACTTCATAGTTTGCCGCGAACGCCTTCACCTGGGCTTCGGAATAGCCCAGATCTTCGAGCGTACGGAAAGCCACGAGGCTCATCGAGTGGCAGGCAGAACAGACTTCGGTGTAGACCTTGAGGCCGCGCTGCAGCTGGCCCTTGTCGTAGTGGCCGAAGAGGCCGGCAAAGGTCCAATCCTGCTGTTGCGGCTTGTGGATCGGATAATGCGGCGTGCCGCCGGTGGCATGCTCCTCCCCGCCTGCCGCCTCCTGGGCGACGGCAGCGCCCAGGCCGAGACCGGCGACGACAGCGAGTGACAGAATGCCTGTAACAAGCTTTTTCATTGTTGTGGGTTCCTTATCAATCACTGTTCTGATCAAGCGCGTACGGTTGCCGGCTGCGCCTTCGCATTCTGCTTTTCCAGCACCGCTTCGGTGATGGAGTTCGGAATGCGCTTTGGCGTTTCGATCAGGCCGAGAACCGGCATGATGACGAGGAAGAAGGCGAAGTAGTACAGCGTGCCGAGCTGCGACATGACGACATAGAGGCCTTCTGCAGGGCGCGAACCCAACCAGCCGAGCATGATCGCGTTAGCGACGAAGATCCAGAAGAACAGCTTGTACCACGGGCGGTAGACCGCCGAGCGGACCTTGGACGTATCGAGCCAGGGCAGGAAGAACAGGACGATGATCGAGCCGAACATCACCAGAACGCCGCCAAGCTTGGAGTCGATCGGACCGATGTTGAAGGTGATGGCGCGCAGCATCGCGTAGAACGGCAGGTAGTACCATTCCGGGACGATGTGTGCCGGGGTCTTCAGCGCATCAGCCGGGATATAGTTATCCGGATGGCCGAGGAAGTTCGGCATGTAGAAGACGAACCAGGCGTAGACGATCAGGAACACTGAAACGCCGAGTGCATCCTTCAGCGTCGCGTAGGGCGTGAAGGCGACGGTGTCGGTCTTCGACTTCACTTCGACGCCGGTCGGGTTGGTCTGGCCGACGACATGCAGAGCCCAGATGTGCAGGACGACAACGCCGGCGATCATGAAGGGCAGCAGGTAGTGCAGCGAAAAGAAGCGGTTCAGCGTCGGCTGGTCGACGGCGAAGCCGCCAAGCAGGAACTGCTGGATCCACTCACCTACCAGCGGGAAGGCCGAGAAGAAGCCGGTGATAACGGTCGCGCCCCAGAAGGACATCTGGCCCCAAGGCAGAACGTAGCCCATGAAGCCGGTTGCCATCATCAGAAGATAGATGACGACCCCGAGGATCCAGAGGATCTCGCGCGGTGCCTTGTAGGAACCATAGTAGAGGCCGCGGGCGATGTGGAGGTAGACCGCGATGAAGAAGAATGATGCGCCGTTGGCATGGAGATAGCGCAACAGCCAGCCGTGGTTGACGTCGCGCATGATCTTTTCGACCGAATTGAAGGCGACGGATGTTTCGGCCGCATAATGCATGGCCAGCACAATGCCGGTCAGGATCTGGACGATCAGCATCACCGACAGCATGGCGCCGAAGGTGTAGGCGTAGTTCAGGTTGCGCGGAACCGGATAGGAGACGAACGAGTCGTGGACCAGACGGGGCAGCGGAAGACGGGAATCAACCCACTTCTCAATGCCTGTCGTTGGCGTGTAGGTTGAATGATCAGCACTCATTATCAGTAGTCCCCTCAACCGATCTTGATAACTGTGTCGGAAACGAACGAGAAGGTCGGCACGGGGAGATTTTCCGGTGCCGGGCCTTTGCGGATACGGCCGGCTGTGTCGTAGTGCGAGCCGTGGCAGGGACAGAACCAGCCACCGAAATCACCGGCCTGACCGAGCGGTACGCAGCCGAGATGGGTGCAGGAACCGATCATGACGATCCAGTTTTCCTTGCCCTCGCCGGCCGAGCGGTCGAGATCGTTGGCCTGGGCGTCGGAAGCGAGATTGGCGTTGCGCGCAACCGGGTCCTTGAGTTCTTCCAGAGGAACGGCCTTGGCTTCTTCCACTTCTTTGTCCGTGCGGTTGCGGATGAAGACCGGCTTGCCGCGCCACTTCGCCGTCAGCGACATGCCGGGTTGCAGGCTGGAAACATCGACCTCGATCGAAGCGAGCGCGAGCGTCGATGCGTCGGGGCGCATCTGGTCGATGAACGGCCAGGCGGCAGCACCGGCGCCGACGACGCCGGCCATGCCCGTGGCCAGGTAAAGGAAATCGCGGCGAGTGGGCTCGCCCAAGGTCTCGCTTGAAGTGTCGTGTTCGCTCACGGCTAAACCATCCTCTCACGCAATGTTGCGGAAACCGCATCCGCCCGGCGAGATTCCTGTTCAGGCCATCACCCAAGCCAAGGAACCACGCCTTCTCAACTCGCTGGCGCCTAGCCGGCCTGCCGAGACAAGCATGGACCGGACACCAGTATCCGGAAAATTCTGCGCACGCACTGCCCGCAGATTCCCCGTCAATCGGGCGCGTTCTATGCTTGATCGCAAATTATGTCCAGCCTTGACAAGGGGATGTGGGCAGATTGTCGCGGGTAAAGGCGCGACCAATTGGCACAAGGACTTGACGGGGTTGCGGGCCGTTCTCCGGATGGTGTCGCGGACGGCCAGCGAGCGACGTTCAAGCGCCCTATTCCGCCGCTTCTTCGCGCGCCAGAAAACCGCCCGACTGGCGCGACCAGAGGTCGGCATAGAGCCCGCCCCGGGCGATCAGTTCCGCATGGTTACCATCCTCGACGATGTGCCCTCTGTCCATCACGACAAGCCGGTCGAGCGCGGCGATCGTGGAGAGCCGATGCGCAATCGCGAGTACCGTCTTGCCCTCCATCAGGCGCTCCAGGTTCGACTGGATGGCGGCCTCGACCTCGGAATCGAGGGCGGAGGTCGCCTCATCGAGAACGAGAATCGGGGCATCCTTCAGCATGACGCGGGCAATCGCTATTCGCTGCCGCTGGCCGCCGGAAAGCTTGACGCCGCGTTCGCCGACATGCGCGTCGAAACCCTTGCGGCCACGCTGATCCTGCAGGTTGACGATGAAGTCGTATGCCTCCGCCTTGCGGGCCGATTCGATCAACTGCTGTTCATTGGCGCCAGGCCGACCGAAGAGGATGTTGTCGCGGATCGAGCGATGCAGAAGGGATGTGTCCTGGCTGACCATGCCGACATGGCCACGCAACGATTCCTGGCGGACCGCAGCGATGTCCTGGCCGTCGATCAGAATGCGGCCTCCCTCGAGATCGTAGAAGCGCAGCAGCAGATTGACGAGTGTCGACTTACCGGCACCGGAGCGACCAACGATGCCGACCTTCTCGCCCGGCCGAATGGTCAGCGAGAAATCGTCGATGACACCGCCGCCTTTTCCGTAGTGGAATTTCACGTGCTCGAAGCGGATCTCTGGTCGATGCACCTTCAGATCGGGCGCACCTGGACGGTCCACAAGCCCGATCGGCTGGGAGACGAGCTCAGCGGAATTCTGCATCGTGCCGATGTTGCGCATGATAGCGTTGAACTGCGACATCATGCGGCCGAGCAGCATGTTGAGGCGCAGCACCAGCGCCAGCGTGAACGCAACCGCGCCGGAACTGACGGAGCCGGCGAGCCACAGATGGATCGAATAGACCGCGATGGCCGTGATCATCAGACCGGAAAGCAGCGCCAACGACGACCGAACGGCCGTCAGCAAACGTGTGAAGGGGATCACCGCTCCCTGGAAGCGATCGAAGCCGGCACGAATATAGCGGTCGTTCTCCTCGTCGTTTCCGAAGAGCTTCAGCGTCTGGATATTCGAATAGGCATCGACCATACGGCCATTGAGCATCGACGCCATCTCGGCCGTCTCGCGGGCATGCTTGCGCACCCGCGGGACGAAATAGCGGGCAAGCGCAAGGAAGACCACAATCCAGAACGCCACCATTGCCGCGAGCCGCCAGTCGAGCTGGGCTATAAGCGCCATGGTCGAGGCCGTGTAGATGACGATGAACCAGACGACCTGTAGGAGCGAGACGATGAGGTCGCTCGTGGCCTGCGCGCCGGACCAGACTTTCGTGACGATGCGCCCCGAAAAGTCGTTCTGGAAGAAGGTCAGCGATTGGCGCGCTACGTGGACGTAGGACTGCCAGCGCACAAGGTTGAGGAAACCGGTGATTATCGCCTGTTCCTCGACGAGCGCGGCGAGCGCAACCGCAAGAAAGCGGAATACCAGCACCGTCAAGAGCATAAAGAGCAGTTCCGGTCCATTGGCGGAAATCAGACCGCTCCATCCGGCCTCCGGCTTCACGGTGTCGAGGACATCGACCAAGCGGCCGACGAAATAGAAAAGCCCGGCTTCCAGCATCGCCACCAAGCCGCCGAGCGCGGCCATGGCGAGGAACGGACCTTTTGCCTGGCTCGCATAGAACCATGCGAATCCCCACAGCGATTTTGGCGGCTGCAGCCTCTGACGCGGCGCGAACGGCTTGATCCAGTTCTCGAAGATGGTGACGATCGCGCGCAACATTTTTCCGATATAGGTGGTTCCGAAACGACGGCAAACGGTTTCCAGTGCGGGCATACATTACAAATGCGTGAGTTTCCGCTCGCCACGCACCCCGACGAGTCGAGAAAAACGCTTAACCGATTGCTATCAAATGACAATAGAAACGGCGGCTACTCCGCCGCCTCTTCCTTCTCCAGGTCGTCGGCAATAAAGCCGCCGGATTGGCGAGACCAGAGATCGGCATAGATCCCGCCCTTGGCGACGAGTTCTTCATGCGAGCCGGTCTCGACGATTCGGCCGGCCTCAAGGATCACCAGGCGATCCATCTCGGTCAATGTCGAGAGCCTATGCGCAATCGCGATGACCGTCTTGCCTGCCATCAGCGCGAACAGGTTTTCCTGGATCGCGGCCTCGACTTCGGAATCGAGCGCCGAAGTTGCCTCGTCAAGGATCAGGATCGGCGCGTCCTTGAGGAAGACGCGCGCGATTGCGATGCGTTGGCGCTGGCCGCCCGAAAGCTTGACGCCCCGCTCGCCAACCTGTGCATCGAGGCCGCGCCTGCCGAGGTTATCCTCCAGCGTCTGGATGAAGTCCCAGGCGTTTGCCTTCTTCGCCGCCGCGATGATGTCCGCATCGCTTGCTTCCGGATGCCCATAGGCGATGTTGTCACGGATAGAGCGGTGCAGCAACGACGTGTCCTGTGTGACGACACCGATCTGCGCGCGCAGGCTATCCTGGGTGACGGTGGAGATGTCCTTACCGTCGATCCGGATGGAACCGGACTCCAGATCGTAAAAGCGCAGGAGCAAGTTCATCAGCGTCGTCTTGCCGGCGCCCGACCGCCCGACGAGGCCGATCTTCTCGCCGGGGCGAATGTCGAGCGACAGCCGGTCGATGACACCTTTCGCCTTGCCGTAGTGGAAGCGGACGTTGTCGAAGCTGATCGCGCCCTTGTCCGCTTTCAGCATCGCCGCATTCGGCTGGTCGACGATGTCGTGCGCCTTAGTCATCATGCCCATGCCATCATAGACCGTGCCGATATTCTCGAACAGCGCCGAGACCTCCCACATGATCCACTGCGACATGCCATTGATGCGCATCGCAAGGCCGATCGCGATGGCAATCGCGCCCACCGAAATCGCACTTGTCAGCCACAGGTGGATGCTAAGCGCACTAATGGCGAAAAGCGCCAGGCTATTGTTCGTGTACACGAACACATGAAACAGCGTGACCTTCCGCATCTGCCGGTGAACGGTGTCGAGGAACTCGTCCATCGCCGCGCGGGCGTAGGTTTCCTCGCGGCCCGCATGCGAGAACAGCTTGACCGTCCCTATGTTGGTATAGCTGTCGACAATACGGCCCGTCATCATCGACCGCGCATCGGCCTGCTCCTTCGAAATCCTCTGCAGCCGTGGCACGAAGTAGGTGACGATGGAGACATAGACGATGAGCCAGATAGCGAGCGGCGTTACCAGCCGCCAGTCGGCCGCTGCGACGACGATCAGCATCGTCACGAAATAGCTGACGACATAGACAAAGACGTCGAGGATCTTCATCACCGTCTCACGCACGGCAAGCGAGGTCTGCATGACTTTCGTCGCCACGCGCCCCGCGAACTCGTTGGCAAAGAAGGTCATGCTCTGACGCAAGAGGTACCGGTGCATCTGCCAGCGCGCGATCATCGGGTAGTTGCCGAGCAGCACCTGATGCATCACGAAGGAATCGAGAGCGACCAGACCCGGCAGGCCAATGAGGATGAGCGCCGCCATCCAGAAGAGCTTGCCGCCCTCAGCCGCCAGGAAGGTTTCGCGCTCGGCGCTGGAGAGCCAATCGACCATGTTGCCGAGGAACTGGAACAGCGCCACCTCGCCGATCGCGATCAGCATCGTGCAGACCGACATGATCAGCAGCCATGGAACCGCAGGCTTCGTGTAGTGCCAGCAGAAGGCAAAAAGACCCTTCGGCGGGAGCGTCGGCTCTTCCGTCGGATAGGGATTGAGGCGGGATTCAAACCAGCCAAACATTGTCGAGCTCCTTCAGAGTATTTTGAAGGAAGGCGGGTCGCCCCGCATTCTTATCTTGAAAAATCGAAACCGGAAATGGGCCCGCAAAACAGGCTATGACCTCCGGAGAACCGGAGCGCGCGTCAATCGATCGATAGAAAGAAAAGGCGCGGAACCGGTCAGACCAGGAAAGACCCGGCCCAGAGGCGTGTCATCACGGGAATATGCATGCATGCCTCCGTCAGTTCGCGTTGAAGATGAGTGAGCTTTAAACCTGTTCGCGCGCCCGCGCCAGATTGTCGCGGGTATTTTCTTGCCCATTTTGTAATCATCGTGCCGGCTGTTGCCGATACGGCACAGATTAGCGAGCACAAAACCAGCGACAAGGAATATGTCCTCCCAAGGCGAGGACGCGGGTGGATCGCGGCACAATTCACTGGCATAGAAGCCGTCGTTTTTCCACGCTGCCTTAAGTTCCGGTGCAGTTCCATGAACAATCTCCGCATCGCTCTCTACCAGCCAGACATTCCGGGCAATACCGGCACGATCCTGCGGCTCGCGGCCTGTCTCGGCCTCGCGGTCGACATCATCGAACCGGCCGGCTTCGATCTGTCGGACAGGAATCTCAAGCGCGCCGGCATGGACTACATTGCGGCTGTCACCCTCACCCGCCACGTCAGCTGGGAGCGCTTCGAAGCGTGGCGTGCGACCACCGGCAGGCGGCTTGTGCTGGCCTCGACCAAGGCGGCGCAGCCCTATACGCGCTTCAGCTTTCGCCCGGACGACATCCTGCTGTTCGGACGTGAAAGCGCCGGCGTGCCGGACCACGTGCACCAGCGGGCCGACGGCCGTGTCGTCATCCCGATGGCGCCCGGTCAGCGTTCGCTCAACATCGCCATCTCGGCCGCCATGATCGTCGGCGAAGCGATCCGCCAAACCGAACCTGACTGACCGGACGGCGAAAAACGTCATGCTCCGTCCTCCTGTTGCCGGGGACGCATGGTGAGCAGCATCCGGCTTATCAGGCAGACAAGGGCGAGCGCACCGAGCAACGCACCCGCGCCCGTGAAGGTGGCCGCATAGCCCCAGTCGCGGACGAGTGGCCGGCTCGCGAGCGGTGAGATGAATTGGCCGGCAAAGATGCTGGCTATCAAAGCGCCCGAAAGTCGCCCGCGTAGCGCCGGCGGCGCGATCGCCAGCAGCGAGGCCGAGAGGTTCGGCGTCATCAACCCCATACTGATCCCGGTAATCGCCGTGGCGGCAAGGATACCGGCGTAAGACTGGGCGCTTCCCAATCCGATATAGCCGGCGCCAAGTGCTGCGAAACCTAGGGCAAAGACGCCCATCCGACCGATGCGGCCCCTCACCCGCGAAAAGGAAAGCGCAGCCAGGACGCCCACGACCTGCCCTGCCCCGATTGCGATACCGGCGCGGCTTGGCTGCGCGATACCGAGGCTCTTCAGATAGAAGGGGAGCTGTGTCGGCAGCATGTAGAAGATCGCGAAGTGCAGGCACGCAGCGAAAAGCAGCAAGACGAGCGGCAGTGCAAACCCGTGGCGCTCCTCCTGTTTGCCATGCGCGACCAGCGAGGTGCAGTGTCTCTGCGGCTCCGGGATCAGCGCCAAGACTGCCGGCAACAGCGCAAAAGCCAGACAATAGATCGCAAAGGGCCCGCGCCAGTGGACATCGGCGAGCAGACCACCGCCCGACAGGAAGATGGCACCGCCGATACCGACAAAGGCCGCCTGAAACCCCATGTAGCGGTCGCGCGCCGTACCCTCGAAGAAGTCGCCGACCAGCGCGGTAGCGGTCGTCATGATGCCGGCGACGGAAATGCCGAGCATCGCGCGGCCGACGAGCAAGTCTGGCAACCTGTCAAGGACGAGGCCGGACGATCCAGCCAGTGCGAAGACGACAAGCGAAAGAAGCAGCAGCCGCTTTCGGCCGAACCGGTCTGCAATGATGCCGGCAACGGGCGCGAGTCCGGCGATGAAGATCGCCGGGAGCGTCAGCATCATGCGGCTGAGCAGCGCCGCGCCGTCAGTATCGGCGAAGCGGGCCTGGATGCCCGGCAAGGATGCGGAGATTGTGGCGCCCGACATGATCGTCAAGGCGCTCACGCACAAAAGCGTGAGATTGCGCCCGCGGGTGTCCGGGGAAAGAACCTCCTGCGCACCAGTCGCCACTTTGAAGGTCGGACCACTCATGCTGCGATCTCATTGTAAGGTGTCGCCTTCCGGGCAGTCTTCAACGTCCGCGCCCACCAGGTCAGCCGATCCATCATGAGGAACAACGGCGCGCGCATTTCATCGGGCTTGTAGAGATTTCCGGCCGCATCGAATTTCGACCAGGCTTTCGGGAAAGTGATGCCGTCGCGCAAGGTAACCGTATGCAGTTCGCCGAAGACCTGGCGGAGCTGCTCAACCGCTCTGATGCCCCCCGATGCGCCGCCATAGGAGACGAAGGCAACCGGTTTGGCATGCCACGGCTCGTAGACGGAATCGATCAGTTCCTTCAGCGCGGCGGGATAGCCGTGGTTATATTCGGGCGTGACGACGATGAAGGCGTCCGCCTCGGCGACCTTTCGCTCCATCCATTCGGCTGGATCGACGGCTTTTTCGACATTACGAGAGGTCCTCAGTCTCACCGGATCGATGATCGTCAGGCTAAAGACGCTGGAAGTCGAAACTTCACGGATAAGCCAGCTGGCGACGGTATCGCAGAATCGGCCCTGCCGTGCGCTGCCGTAGATCACGGCGAGGGTCATCTTCTCTGTCATGGGGAATCAGCTCCTTGTTGTCGATATCAGGGAGCTCATGCTATAGAACCTCAACCATAGTTGAGGTCAATAACATTCCATGGAAAAAGGCAAAGTCGGTGACATTTCCCGTGAGTTAACGGTCGGCGAGGTTGCCGAACGCAGTGGTCTCGCAGTCTCCACGCTCCATTTTTACGAGACCAAAGGGCTGATCAGAAGCAACCGGAGCCGCGGCAACCAGCGGCGCTATCCACGTGCAGTGTTGAGGCGCGTTGCCGTCATAAAGGTCGCTCAGCGCACCGGCATTCCGCTGGCAGAAATTCAATCGGCGCTTTCGGTCTTGCCGCACGATCGGCCGCTGACGGTCGAGGACTGGACGAAACTCTCGATCACGTGGCGGCGCCAGTTGGACGAGCGCATCGCCAAGCTGACGGCGCTGCGGGACCATCTGACAGGGTGCATCGGTTGCGGCTGTCTTTCGATGCGCGAGTGCCCCTTGCGCAATCCACACGACGTACTCGGCGACGAGGGAGCTGGCCCGCGCCTGATCGATCCGATGGATGGAACGGATTAATGCTGCGCCGGCCTCACGCGGTCGAGAGCAATCATGCTTGCGAGCGTGCCAAGGGAGCAGAGAAACGCGATCGACAAAGCCCACCAATTTCCGGCCGCGCCGAGAATAAATGAAAAGAACGGTGGAGCAGCGGCGAAGGCGAGATTGAGGGGGAGTCCCAGGCGCGCCATTACGAAAGCGTATTGTCCTGACGTGAAGAATACGAGCGGCATCGTTGCGCGGCTGACCGACATGGCGCCGCTCGAAAGGCCATAGAGCACGAGAAACGCGATGATCGACCATTCGGCGCCGTTGCCGAAAATCAATGCCAGCAGAGCAAGCGGCATGATTGATGCCGCGACCAACCCGGTCGTCAGTCCGTCCCAGCGGTTACCGCCCAGAAAATCGAAAAGCCGCGCGGACAATTGGATGAAGCCGATCGCTGAACCGAAGCCGACGGCCAGATAATCCGGCACTGCGAAGCTGCGGAAAAGGTCGATAACCACCAGTTGGAAGCCCCAGGTGACGAAGCCGTTGAGGGCGACGGCGGTCGTAATCAGCGCTATGACAAGCCGGCTGCGCCCGATTTGCTGCCGGATCGAAACCTCCGGCGACCGGCTTTTGGTCGCGCTCACATGTGCCACGGTCTTTGGCAGGGCGAAGAAATGCAACGGCGCGCAGACAAGCAGCATCACCGCACCATAAAGGACAAAGGTGCCGCGCCAACCGAACAGGCCCTCAAGATAAATAGTGGCAGGCCAGGCAAGGCTCGGCGCGAGTGCCGTGGCGAGCATCTGCGCCCCGATCGCTCGCCGGGCGCCCTCACCCGCCACTTCATTCAGGAAGACATGGGCGGAGGTCGTCAGGGTTGCCGCGCCAGCCATGCCAAGGACGGCCCAGGCAGCGTAATAGGAAAACGCTCCTTCCGCTCCCGCCAGGAGCCAAAGGCCGGGTGCGGCGAAGAGCGAGCCGAGCGCCAACACCCGCCGGGCACCATGGCGTGCGTAGAACGCGGCGAGTGGAGGCGAGCACAGCGCCATCGCCACCAGCATGATGGTTGGCCCAAGATAGATGCTCGAATGATTGAGGCCGAGATCGCCGGCCATTTCTGCTGCCGTCACCGAAATGGCCATGAACATGGCGCCCCAGGCAATGATCTGCGTTGCGGACAGAACAGCGACTGAGCGGAGGACGAGCATGAAATACGACGTCGGGAGGGAGAACGAAACGGCTTCAAGATGTGCCGCCTGCCCTTGTAGCGCAGAGGTTGCAATGTGGCGACTATGTTTCTGAATAGGCCACTGTTTTTTTACGAGCGCACTGCTGTCGCGGATCAGTCGGCGCTCGGCAGCCGGCGCATGGTGAACTCGATCTCATCGCCGTCGAGTTGGCGCCAGCTTTCCACCTCGGTCCAATAGGCCGCCTTGGGCCAGGTCTCGAACCACTCGCGCGCCTTGGCGCGGGCCGCGCTTCGCTCAAGTCGAAAAGTCTCCCGCACGAAAAGCTTGTCGCTCCGCGTGGGTTTCTCCCGGCGGTGCCGGGCAATTTGACGCCGCAAGCCTTCGAGCGGCGGTCCTGCGGGTATTCTTGGCATGGGCCGTACCTCTCCAACGAAGATAGGATGACTGCATCGCGATTGCCAGCCCCTCTGCCCGCCCGGGCTGGGACCTTGGTCGGCCCAATGTGAGATCATTCTCATCTCGGGCTTATTCCTGCGGTAGACTATCGAGGGGTCGCGCTGCCGTTGCCATTCGGGGAAAAATATGGACTGTGGCGAAACCACTCGAATCAGCGGCTTCTCCCGCGCGAGAAGCCGGGAATGGAAGCTGAATTCCCATGGAAAGACCGCAATTGCCGCAGGGGCTGCCTGCTGACATCGAAGACAAGAAGGCCGAGGCAAAGGCTTGGTTCGAAAGCCTGCGCAACGCGATCTGCGCGGCCTTCGAGACGCTTGAGGACGACTTGGCCGGACCGCTCTCCGACCAGCCGCCGGGCCGCTTCGTCGGCAGGGACTGGCTGCGCGAGGGGGGCGCCGGCGGTGGCGGCCGTATGTCGATGATGGAAGGACGCGTCTTCGAAAAGGTCGGCGTACACACATCGACCGTGCACGGCGAGTTTTCGCCTGAGTTTCGCGACCAGATTCCCGGTGCAAGCGAGGATCCGCGTTTCTGGGCGTCCGGAATCTCGCTGATCGCTCATCCGGTCAACCCCAACGTCCCCGCCGTGCACATGAATACGCGCATGGTCGTGACGACGAGTCACTGGTTCGGCGGCGGCGCCGATCTCACGCCGGTTCTCGATCGTCGGCGCGTGATGACCGATCCGGACACGATGCTCTTCCACCGGGCGATGGAGATCACCTGCAGCCGCCACGCAGTCGCCGATCACGCGAAGTTCAAGGCATGGTGCGACGAGTATTTCTTCCTGAAACACAGGGACGAACCGCGGGGCACGGGCGGCATCTTCTATGACTGGCTGCACTCGGCCGATGAACTCGGCGGCTGGCAGGCGGATTTCGCCTTTACTCGCGACGTCGGCAAAGCCTTTTCTCTCGTCTATCCGAAAATTGTCCGCGCGAATTTCAACACTCCGTGGACGGAAGAAGATCGTGACGAGCAGCTGGTCCGTCGCGGGCGTTACGTCGAATTCAACCTGCTCTACGACCGCGGCACGATTTTCGGCCTCAAGACCGGCGGGAACGTCGAATCGATCCTCTCGTCCCTGCCTCCGGTTGTGCGCTGGCCTTGACGTGAACTGGCGCGTGAGACCGTGTGAACAAATTTTGGCGACCAGCGTTCTTCCCGCGAGAGGAAGAGAAGGACCGGGCGCATGATTTTCAAGAAACGGACGTTTTTCGGCGAAGATCCGGAGAGGCAACCGGCCGAGAACCCGGCTGAACTCGAACGCTACGTCGCGCACAATCTTGCAGTCTCGCCGGGGCTCGACGCGAGCGATGTCACCGTGACCTGCAGGGGCAACACCGTCGTGCTCGGCGGAACGGTGGCGACCAGCGAGGAAGTCGCCCGCGCGGAGGAAGCAGCAGCGGCTGTCGAGGGGGTTGGCGAAGTGATCAACCACATCGAGATTTCAAAAGTCGGCACAGGCTGAAGGGCACGGCAACCGGGCCGTCGCGCATGTAACCGGAACGGCGAAGAACTGAACTTCGGCGCTCAGATGGAGCTGAGGGTCCAGGCGACGATTTCCGCGGCGACTTGGGCAAAGGCCGCATCGAGGGCAGCGACGAAGGCGGGGCTGTTCGCGCCTTGTACGGGTACACTTGCGCGGAAGGCTCTTTGTCTCCGGACAGTGCCGTCGCGATCGTTGAGCAGCTTCGCAAAGATCTCAACGACTGCGGTATCCGCCCCTTCCGTGGAGATCTCGAAGGCGCGGATTTCGTTGATGAGCTGGTAGTCGATCGCGAGGCCCTGCCCCGGCTTGCCGACGCCGCCCACCTTGCCGGTGTTATCGAAAGTCTGGACGAGTTTGTCCTGTACCATTCTCGGGAGCCGGTCGCCCCACTGTGCGTTGGCGAGAAATTGCAGTTCCGACCTGGACAGCCGGATTACGATCCGATCGTTGTTGATGGTCTGAAGCGCGGTCGGCTCAGGCACGAGGATCTGCCTGTTGGTCGATGCCTGCCCTTTAACAATGGGCGCTGTTGCAAGACTGAAGGTATCGTTGACGGCGGCGCGCGTGCCGCAACCCGCGAGCGCGATGGCTAATGAGAAGATTACGGCAGACCGGGTTGCCCTCCCCCTACGCACTACAAGCCCCCGAAAATCCATACTGCCAATATCCCCATCCACTCCGGCTTAATCCGGTCTACCCGTCGGTGCATGCCGTTTGCAACACTCGATCGACGCGAATCACCGCCGCGCGCGGCCATCATACTGCTTTACCGTTTCGCCCCCGAAAAGCAGCCTCTGCGGATTTCTATCGAAGTTTGAAATCGTGCTCTCCAGGCCCTGCACCGTACGGCGCGTCTCGGTGACCAGGGCCTCCACGTCGCGCAAGCCCGAATTCGAGAAGCGCCTGAGATTTTCAGCGATCGGACCGATTTGCGCATTCAGGTTGTCGGCCATCCGGCGGAACGCCTCGAGCGTCGAACGCGCCTGGGCGGAAAGCGACGGTGCGTTGGCATCACCCAGGAAGCCATCGATTTTCGCGAGAATGCCGTCGACCCGGTTCGATGCTGCGTTCAGCTTGTTCGACATCTGCGTAAAATCGGTAATCGTCTGATCGATATCCTCCTGGCGCGCAGATATCTTCTCCGCGAACTCCGATATCCGCGCGGCAGTCCGGCGAGCTTCGGCGCTTGCGGCCGAGATATCGTTGACGACCAGTTCGACCTTCTGGGTATCGACCGATGCGATCAGCGTATCGACCCGCTTCAGCGTCTGCTGGGCGTTCCTGCCTACCTCTTGATAGGTTTCCACGGTCCGCCGGAAAGCGGAGATCGTCTCGGAAACGCCGCCGGACGCGTTCTTGAGATCGTTGCTCACCTGCTCGACATTGCTGACGATGCGATCGATTTTCTTCGGGTCCACCGATTTGATCAACGCGTCGGCGCCCGCAAGAGTCGTGTCGAGCTTCTTGGATGCCGCGCTCACCGTTGTCGAGAGTTCCCCGACACTCTTCAGGAAATCGTCGATCGCGCCGGAATTGTCCGCAAGCGACTTGGAGAAGCGCTCGGCATTGCCGATCGTCGTGGTGAGCGGGCCGCGTACGTCTGTGACGAAGCCCTGAATGTCCCCAATAGCGCTGTTTGCGCGGTCGAGGATCGCGTCCGCGGTCGCCAGCAAGCTGGTAACGCTCGACTGATCGGCGAGAATCCGCGCCTGCGTTCCGTTTTCAAGGGCGGTTTTCAGGATGTTCTCGTCGCCCTTGTTGCCGCCACTGAGTTCAATGTACGCGGCACCGGTCAAACCCTGCACCTCGAGGGTCGCCCTGGTGGATTTCAGTACGGGCGCGTCGGCGGAAACCTCAGTAATGGCGAGCGAAAAGCGCGGATCGTTCGCGTCAATCGCGAGGTTGCGGACGGTGCCGACGTTGATGCCGTTGAATCGCACCGGGGAACCGACCGAAAGCCCATTGGCCGAGCCCGGGATATTGACGATCAGCTCGACCATTTGGCCGCTTCGCCCATACTGTGACATCCAGTAGACGAATCCGAATGCGGCCGCGATGACGAGCACGGTGAAGAAGCCGACAATGGCATAGTTCGCTTTGGTTTCCATGGCTCCAACCACCTTCGCGACTTCAAGAGCGCCGTGCGTTCAAGTGAATGCACAAAGGACGCTCTAGCACTTCGATTCCAGAGCATCTTATCCGCTTTAAGTGAGTCCACTTGAAAGCGGGATGCTCTAGCCGCTCATTCACACTGCTTCGACAAGCGGGCTTGCCCGAAGCTTGTCACCATGCGCCGGCGAGCATCAGCCATGCTCGCGAACGATCGACCGTGCCCGCTTTCCTCGGAAATAGGACTTCACCCATGGCTCTTCACAGGCGAGCATATCCTCGATCGTGCCGGAAACCAGAACGCGCTTCTTTCCGAGAACCGCAATCCGGTCGCAGACCGAGAACAGGCTGTCCAAATCGTGAGTCACCATATACACGGTCAATCCAAGCGTGTCGCGCAACTTGGCGATCAACTCGTCGAACTCCGCAGCACCGATCGGATCGAGACCCGAGGTCGGCTCGTCGAGAAAGACGAGATCCGGATCGAGCGCGAGAGCGCGCGCAAGTGCGGCGCGCTTTATCATACCGCCTGACAGCTCGGAGGGATACTTATCCGCGGCCTCCGGCGCGAGCCCTACCAATTCGACCTTGAGCCGTGCAAGCTCGTCCATCAGGTCCTGCGGCAGGTCGAGATATTCGCGCATAGGGACCTGGATATTCTCACGCACAGTCAAGGCGGAAAAGAGCGCGCCATGCTGGAAAAGAACGCCGAGTCGCATGTCGAGTGCCATTCGATCGACATCACTCATCTTGTCGTATTCGGCACCAAGGATCTCGATCGTGCCGGAACGCTTCGGCAGGAGCCTCAGCACTGTGCGCATCAGCACCGACTTGCCGGTACCGGACGCACCGACGAAGCCCAGAATCTCGCCGCGCAGCACGTCGAGATTGAGCTTGTCGAGAACAATGTTGTCGCCGAACCCGACCGTAAGATCGCGAACGGAAAGCACGGCTTCGCGGCGTTCCGCCGCGTTATCCTGTTGCTTTTCCATGACTGCCTGAACCATGTTCCGTCCGCCTCAGAAGTCGATCGCCGCATAGAACATGGCGAACAATCCGTCGATAAGGATCACGACGAAGATCGATTTGACGACCGACGACGTCACACGACGTCCGAGTGACTCGGCGCTGCCGCCGACCTTGAGCCCCTCGACCGCGGCAACGACTCCGATGATCAGCGCCATGAATGGCGCTTTGATCATGCCCGCCGCGACGGACGAGAAGTCGACGGCTTCCTGCAGTCGCGACAGGAAGGTCGGGATCGTGATGCCCGAGTAGCTCCACGCAACGAGAGCCGCACCGAACAACGCCGCGAAGTTCGCGATGATCGTCAGGAGCGGCAGCGCGATCGTCAGCGCCACGAGGCGCGGAAAGACGAGAACGCCGACGGGGCTCAGGCCCATGACCTTCAGCGCGTCCACCTCTTCGCGCATCTTCATAGAACCGATTTCGGCGGTGATCGCGCTGCCGGATCGGCCGGCAATCATGATCGCGGTGAGCAACACGCCGATTTCGCGCAACTGCAGAATGCCGACGAGATCGACCACGAAGATCTCGGCACCGAACGATCTGAGCTGGAAGGCTCCCTGCTGCGCGATGATGGCGCCGATCAGGAACGACATGAGCGTGATGATCGGCACCGCCATGACGCCCATACGGTCGATCTGGTGCACAATCGCGGCGGGCGAAACGCCCGCGTGGCGCCCAAGCTTCAATTGGGCGCCGCGCACGGCCGAGCCAAGAATGAACATCGCGGCGACCGTGTCGGTCCATATGGACACGGTAAGCTCGCCGATCGGCGCAAACAGCCGCTGGAAAAGCGGAGGCCTCTTAGTGTCGCGTTCCGGCGGGCGCAATTTTTCCGGAAGCGCCTGTACAAGTTCGACATAACGCTGGCCGCCACTCGCGAAATACACTTCCGCACCCGCCTCGCCGCCGATACCGTTCATGAAGCGGCGGATGATCCACGCCCCCGCAGTATCCATAGCCGTGACGCCGGAAAAATCGAACTCGTGCCGTCCCCCCGAAGGGCGGCCAAGCTTCTTCAGCTTCGCGGCCATCGCCTCGGCTGTCTCATGTCGCCAATTGCCGCTGAAGACATAGCGTCGGCCTTGTGGGCCAGTACGCTCCTCGAGCGTAACATCTGCGACGATCTGGGATTGGGAATGCGTCACGTGATCTTGGTCTTCCCGGTTGGCCCTTGCATAATTCCTTAAACCAGATTCGATTTAAGGACCAAATCATACAGAAATTCAAAGCCGTAAAGCGCTTTTTGTGCGACTGAAAAGCTACACTGCTTAAAAGAGTTCCAAAAGAAAGCGTAGAACGTCATGGCGGGTGATGGCTGAGATGTTTCCCATCAACCTGGCGGAGAAGATCCAATGCCACTTTCCCTCACTGCAACCGTCCAACACTTTCCGATCGCCGGCGCCTTTACGATTTCCCGCGGTTCGAAGACGACCGCTAGCGTCGTCAGCTGTCAGATCTGCGACGGCCGGCTGACCGGCTGGGGAGAATGCGTACCCTACGCCCGCTACGGCGAATCGCTCGAGTCGGTCCTGGCTTCGATCGAGGCTGTGCGCTTGTCGATGGAAGCCGGCTTGATGCGCTCTGATCTGCAGAAGGCGATGCCGCCCGGCGCCGCCCGCAATGCGGTCGACTGCGCCCTTTGGGACCTAGAGGCGAAGCAAAGCGGCAAGCGCGTCCATGAACTGGCCGGCATCGCCGTTCCCGGCCCTCTGACGACCGCCTATACTCTCTCCCTTGGCGAACCGGAGGAGATGATGAAGCAGGCACAAAAATATTCCCATCGCGCGCTCTTGAAGGTGAAGGTCGGCACGTCCGACGACACAGCGCGCATTCGCGCCGTGCGCCAGGGGGCGCCGGAAAGCAACATCATCCTGGACGCGAACGAAGGCTGGACTGAGGAGAATCTTGCTGCCCACTTCGCGACCTGCGCGGAAAACGGCATCGCTCTCATCGAGCAGCCATTGCCGGCAGGACGGGACCAAGTGCTCGCGTCGATCGCGCGCCCGGTTCCGGTCTGCGCCGACGAAAGCGTGCACGGAACAAACGATCTCGAGGAATTGGTCGGACGCTACGATGCGGTCAACATCAAGCTCGACAAGACCGGCGGACTGACCGAGGCGCTTCGCATGCGCGCCGCAGCCGAGGAGCTGGGGCTTAAGATTATGGTAGGCTGCATGGTCGGAAGTTCGCTTGCCATGGCGCCGGCGATGCTCGTCGCCCAAGGCGTCGATTTCGTCGATCTCGACGGCCCGCTCCTGCTTGCCGAAGACCGCACGCCGGGCCTGCGCTACGACGCCTCCCTCGTCTTCCCGCCCGAGGCCAGCCTCTGGGGCTGAAGATACCAGCCCGCGAAGGCGAAACTGCAGCCGATGAAGGCGACGGCCGACATCGAATAGAAACCGTTGACTCCGAACCATGCGTAGAAATAGCCCGAAAGGAACGTGAAAATCGCGGTGAAGAAACCGGTGTAGAAGAAGTAAAGGCCCTGTGCCGAAGCCTCTTGCTCTTCAGCAACCCTTTCCACCAGCTTGTGCTGCATGCCCGTGTGCATGATCGCATAGGTGAAGGCGTGGAAGCACTGCAGGACGAAATAGCCGGAGAAGCCGAGATCCATCGGAAATATCAGCCAGCGCACGACGGCAAGGCCGCAGCCTGAGAAGATCATCGCCCACACGCTGAAGCGCCGGATGACGGCCTTCGCAAAAATGAACATCAGCACCTCTGCTGCCACGCCGGCGCTCCAGAGAGCTCCGATCTGCGTGCCGCTGTAGCCGATGTGCTGCCAATAGATGGCCGAGAAGGCGAAGAGCATGGCATGGCTGCTGTTGACCAGCGTGACGCCGATCAGCAGCAACTGCAGGTCTGTCTGGCGCAGCGATTTCGGCGGCGGCTCGGTCAGCGCGGTGATCGGCGAAGGGCGGCGCGGTCGGCCGACGCGTGGGGCAGCCAAGGCCATAAGGATCATCAGCCCGAAGCCCACGGCCATCGCCGGCAACACCATGGGACCGCCAAATCTGCCGATCATCCAGCCGCCCAGCATGGTCGCACCGATGAAGGCCACGGATCCCCAGACGCGCATATGAGCATAGTCGAAGCCCCAGCGCCTCACGCCCGAGAGCGCGATCGCCTCGACGATCGGCACATAGGGCGAATAGACCGCCGATTGCAGCGCGTAAATGAGGAGCACCGGCCAGAAGCTCTGCGCGTAGAAAAGGATGAAGGCCGTCGCGAGGGAGAGCACGGCCGACCAGATCAGCACGATCACCCGCTCGCCGATCCGATCCGCAAGCACACCGGCGAGCGGCGCAGTAATGACGCGAATGAACATTGGGACGGCGAGAACGACACCGATCTCGAAATCGGTCATCGAAAGCGTACTGAGCCAAACCGGAAAATACGGCATGGCGAAGCCGTTGACGATCAACGGCGCACAAAAGAGCAGCGCTATGCGGAGCGCGAAACGACGCGGCGGAGGCCCCACATTCGAGGGCGCGGATGAGGGAATCATGGAGTGACCTGGTGGCTGTAGGCCAACCTCTAGCACAACCGCGCCGCACCCCACCATAAGCTAGTTTTCGCCACAGGCAGTTCTCTGAACGCAGCGCGGGAAAACGCCTGACCGTCTTGCGCCCGCTGGATCAGGCGGCTTGTGGCGCAAGGACACGGGCCAGCATTTTCTCAGCCTCGTCCGAGGTTTCCACCTCAACCATGCCGCCGCGCATCCGGTGCCAGGTGATAAGCTCCATCCGGCCGTCGTAATGCTCCGCAATCGCGGTGCAGCTTTCGACCCAGTCGCCAGTATTGATGTAGCGGACATCGCCGATGTCCTCGATCACCGCGTGATGAATATGGCCGCAAATGACGCCCTGTGCGTCGTGACGGCGGGCCTCCTCGGCGACGACCTTCTGGAACTCGCCGATGAAATTCACCGCGTGCTTGACCTGCAGCTTTGCCCAGGAGGAGAACGACCAATAGGGCATGCCGAGACGGCGGCGGATCGCCGCCAGTCCGATATTGATAGCGATCGCCATGTCGTAGGCCCAGTCGCCGAGATAGGCGAGCACGCGCGCATTGCGCACCACGACGTCGAATTCGTCGCCATGCAGGACGAGATAGTTGCGTCCGTCCGCGGCTTTGTGCATGTGGCGCTGGGCCACCTCTATGCCGCCGAAATGCACGCCCGGGAAATCCCGCATGAACTCGTCGTGGTTGCCCGGAATGTAGATGATGCGGGAGCCTTTCCGGGCCTTGCGCAACAGCTTTTGAACCACGTCGTTGCACGGTTGCGGCCAGTACCAGCTGCGCTTCAGGCGCCAGCCGTCAACGATGTCGCCGACGAGGATGATGGTTTCCGCCTCGTGATGGCGCAGGAAGTCGAGCAGGTAGTCGGTCTTGGCCGCCTTGGAGCCCAAGTGGACGTCGGAAATGAAGAGCGTCCGCAGTTTCCGAACCGGGTTCTGTTGGGATACCGATGCCGCGGTCATGCCAGCCTCGTCTTGGTTGAGCCTTTTGATGCTCGTCAAAACCAGACTCGTGTTTCAGGAAGATGACACGGCATTCGCGTGCGACAAACCACGCGTCGGAAATGAGCCAGAGCATAACTGTACGCCGCCCGCAATTCATGCCAAAAGGCCCCGATCAAGAACGAGGAATGCAAGGCATGAATACGGGCGACAAAGTGAAACAGGTTCCGGCAAGCGGGGACATCGACCAGCAGGCACTTTTCTTCCATCGCTACCCGCGCCCGGGCAAGCTTGAGATCCAGCCGACCAAGCCGCTCGGCAACCAGCGCGATCTGGCGCTCGCCTATTCGCCCGGCGTCGCCGCGCCCTGTATCGCCATCAAGGACAATCCCGAAGCCGCCGCTGATTTCACCGCGCGCGCCAATCTGGTCGCGGTAATCTCCAACGGCACCGCTGTTCTCGGCCTCGGCAACATCGGTCCACTCGCCTCCAAGCCGGTTATGGAAGGCAAGGCCGTGCTCTTCAAGAAATTCGCCGGCATCGACGTTTTCGACATCGAGATCGACGCGCCCACCGTCGACCGTATGGTCGATGTCGTGTCGGCATTGGAGCCGACCTTCGGCGGTGTCAATCTCGAGGACATCAAGGCGCCGGAATGCTTTGAGGTGGAGCGGCGCCTGCGCGAAAAGATGGAGATACCGGTCTTCCATGACGATCAGCACGGAACCGCTATCATCGTTGCTGCCGCCGTTCTGAACGGTCTCGAACTCGCCGGCAAGGATATTGCCGAAGCAAAGATCGTCGCCTCGGGCGCGGGCGCTGCCGCTCTTGCCTGCCTCAATCTGCTCGTCACGCTAGGCGCCAAGCGCGAAAACATCTGGGTCCACGATATCGAGGGTCTCGTTTACAAGGGACGCGAAGCGTTGATGGACGAATGGAAGGCCGTCTATGCGCAGGATAGCGACAACCGCGTGTTGGCCGACAGCATTGGCGGCGCCGACGTCTTCCTCGGTCTCTCGGCCGCCGGCGTCCTCAAGCCCGAACTGCTTGTGCAGATGGCCGAGAAACCGCTGATCATGGCGCTCGCCAACCCCACCCCTGAAATCATGCCGGAACTCGCCCGTGCGGCGCGCCCGGACGCCATGATCTGTACGGGACGATCCGATTTCCCGAACCAGGTCAACAACGTTCTCTGTTTCCCGCACATCTTCCGTGGCGCTCTCGATTGTGGTGCGCGGACAATCAATGAAGAAATGAAGATGGCCGCGGTGCGGGCAATTGCCGGACTTGCGCGCGAGGAGCCTTCGGATGTCGCCGCACGCGCCTATTCGGGCGAAACGCCAATCTTCGGGCCAGACTACCTCATCCCCTCGCCGTTCGACCAGCGGCTGATCCTCCGTATCGCTCCGGCCGTAGCGAAAGCAGCGGCCGAAAGCGGCGTCGCGAGCCGCCCCATTCAGGATTTCGACGCCTATCTTGATAAATTGAACCGCTTCGTCTTCCGGTCCGGCTTCATCATGAAGCCGGTCTTCGCGGCCGCCAAGAACGCCGCGAAGAACCGCGTCATCTTTGCCGAGGGAGAAGACGAACGGGTGCTGCGCGCCGCGCAGGTGCTGCTCGAGGAAGGCACCGCCAGTCCCATCCTGATCGGCCGCCCTCAGATTATCGAGACGCGTCTGCGGCGCTACGGCCTGCGGATCCGCCCGGATGTCGACTTCGAAGTCGTGAATCCTGAAGGTGACCCGCGCTACCGCGACTACGTCGACGACTATTTTGCACTCGTCGGCCGCCGCGGCGTCATCCCGGAAGCGGCCCGCACCATCGTGCGCACGAACACGACGGTGATCGGCGCTCTCGCGGTCAAGCGCGGCGAAGCGGATGCGCTGATCTGCGGCGTGGAAGGACGCTACAGCAAACACCTGCGCGATGTTTCGCAGATCATCGGCAAGCGGGCGGGCGTTCTCGATTTCTCTGCGCTGAGCCTGCTCATCTCGCAGCGCGGAGCAACCTTCTTCACCGACACCTATGTCAGCTACAATCCGAGCGCCGAGGAGATTGCGCAGACGACCGTGATGGCGGCCGGAGAAATCCGCCGCTTCGGCATTACTCCGCGTGCGGCACTCGTGTCGCATTCGAATTTTGGCTCGCGGGACTCCGAAAGCGCTTCGAAAATGCGCGCGGCGCTGCACCTCGTGCGTGAGCTCGCACCCGACCTCGAGGTCGATGGCGAAATGCACGGCGACTCGGCGATCTCCGAGATCCTGCGCCAGCGCGTGATGCCGGACAGCGCCTTGAATGGCGAGGCGAACCTGCTCGTATTCCCCAATCTGGACGCAGCCAACATCACACTCGGTGTGGTTAAGACTATGACGGACAGCCTGCATGTCGGGCCAATCCTCCTGGGCTCCGCACTGCCCGCGCACATTCTCTCGCCGTCGGTCACATCGCGCGGTGTGGTCAACATGGCCGCTCTTGCGGTCGTAGAAGCAAGCCATCCGGTCTGACGGACAAGCTCTCCGTCGGGGCCGCCGTCCGGGCGGGCCCGGCGTTTACCCCGATCAAAATTCAACCTTGAGTTTAGAAAGGGCAATAGTTTGCAGCGTTTACGAAATATTGCACTAGACAAAGCATGCCCCCATTACCATGCTTATCTAGGGGCAAGATTCGGTGTTGGGCATGACGGATCAACAGGCTGTCCTCGATCTATTGGACATTGTGGAGTACGGGGGCTGCCCCGAACCCGAGCAATTCTTCGCGTTGATGCGCCGCACTTTCAAGATCGCGCATCTGCTATACCTGGAAGCGGAGCCCCTTGCTGACGGCCTGAAGGTCTGCCGCTTGCATCATACGTTCGGCGCCTATGCCGCCGAAATCTATGCCACAAAAGGCCTCTACCGCATTGATCCCATCCTGCGGCTTGCGCTTGGCGGCGTGAGACCTGTCGAATGGACGACCGCACGCCGACGGTTTCCCGAGTGCGAGCCGCTTTTTCACGCAGCGGAGGAAATCGGGCTTTCGACAGAGGGCGTAGCGTTGCCGCTGCCATCACCCGCGGGACGCATGGCGCTTCTCGCCATCAACGCCAACATGTCGCCTGCGGAATGGTCCACCTACCGACGCTGCCATCTGCGTGACTTCCAGTTGGCCGCCAACCTCTTCCACGCATCGATGTTGGAACATGCGGCCATGGCGGGCGCGATCGATGAGCGCGACATGCGGCTGACGGGCCGCGAAACCGAGGTGCTGACCTGGTCGGCGGCCGGCAAGAGTTACTGGGAAATCGCCACGATACTTGGTATCTCCGAACGTACGGTCCGCTTCTTCATGACCAATGCGCGGCGCAAGTTGAACGTCGTCTCCAATACGCAAGCTGTGGCGCAGGCGGTTCGCCACGCCCTGATCCCCACCATCTGACGGGTCAAGTTAACCATTCCCAAAGCCCCGCTCCACAAAAGCCCTGCAAATTTAGTAGGAAAAAATCCGCTTTTGAACTGTCACTATCGACAGTTACATGTGTCAGTTGAGCCTGACAGCATTCGCCCATCGCGCAAAAACGATGGAGCGAAAGATGATCAGGATTGTGAACGGTAACGCTCGCGGACAGCACCCGCGGGCCATCGACGAAATGTTCCGGCTGCGCAAGCGCGTGTTCCATGATTTCCTGAAGTGGGATGTGAAGACGGATGGCGAGTGGGAAATCGACCACTACGACAAGGCGAACCCCCTCTATGTGATGTCGTACTCGCCGGATACCGGAAAATTGCGCGGATCGCTGCGGCTTTTGCCGACCCTTGGGCCGAATATGCTGGACGATACGTTTCCGATCCTGCTCGGCGACAATCCGGAAATCCGCAGTGCCTCAATCTGGGAATCGAGCCGCTTCTGCATTGATCCGGATATTTCGCAGGACCGCTCGTCGAACCAGGTAACGGTTGCCGCTGCGGAACTCATGTGTGGTGTGGGTGAAATGGGCCTTGCCTCCGGTATCAGCCATATCGTGACGGTCACCGATGTCTTCCTGGAAAGAATGTTCCGTCGGATGGGTTGCCCGGGAGAGCGCATCGCCGACCCGCACCGGATCGGCTCCGTCTTCGCCGTCGCAGTGGCGTGGGAAGTGACGCGAGAGCTGCTCGAAACAATGAAGCAAGTTGCCGCGATCGAGGGCACCGTACTGGAGCGCCCGATGTCGCTCGAAACAGCACGGGCGGCCTGATCCGTCTCGCCGGACCGCCCTCGCGGTCCGGCCTCTTCTCTCTTGCTGCGGTTGCCCTGTTAACGCAAACTCTCCCTTGACGTTGCGCTGTTACGTCAACGCCTTATGATATGGAGAAACAGGAGTTGGCGGTCGTGAAAGTCCTCGAAGAAGGGTTCGCGCGCCACAGCAGAAGAGAAGAGAGCCAGTGTCCCGGAGTGTCATATCCCGGAACGTGAAATCCGTGGCGGTGGCCCTGCTCCCGTTACTGCTGGCGATCGCTGACGCAGCGTCGGCCTCGACCGTTTGCGAACGCCTGAATGAACGGCTGACAGATCTTTCGACGGACGTCACCCCGACCGCCAACCTTCGCGACTTCACGGGCGCCCTCTCCCGCCAGAACATTGAGCTCCGCCGGGCGAAGAACGAGCGACGCCGAATGGAGTGCAGCACCGGCAGTGTCGTCGTCATCGGCGGCGACAAGGATGAGGCCTGCGCGATGCTGGATGAGACCATCGCGCGCATGGAGGACAACCTTCAAAGGTTGAAGGCGCACCGCCGCTCGTTGATATCGGGCGACACAGGCGACACGCGCCGGCGCATTCTCGCGGCGCTGGAACTGAACGGCTGTCATGATGAGGCGAACGAAGCCCCAGATCCAGTCGCGGAGCAGGACGAGTTCGCCAGCGTGGCGGTCGAAGATGTCGAGCTCCCCCGCAATATCCTCAGGGATCTCCCACCGGACAGCGAAGATTATCCCCTCCTGAGTGACGACGGCGAGATGCAGGAGTTCCCGTTGCTGCACCAGGACCCCATGGGTAGCCTCAGGACAATGTGCGTGCGCACCTGCGACGGGGCGTTTTTCCCGATCTCGTCAAATGCAACGCCGGCAGATTTTGCCCGTGACGCCGAGCTTTGTCAGGCGCGCTGCCCCGGTGCGCAGACGGAACTCTACTACCATGTCCTCGCGACGGAAGAGAGCGACCAGATGGTCTCGGCCTTGACAGGAAGACCCTATACCGAGCTGCCGGCGGCCTTTGCCTACCGCGCGCGCGGCGTCGGTGCGCCAGGAGTTTGCAGCTGCCGAATCCCGACTAGTGCAGCAACAGAACATGGCGGCAAGGCGACGACCGGCAGCGAGCCGTCGGTCATCACCATCAATGGAGACCGGAAGCCGGCTACGGGGGCGGCACAAGCAAAGCCTGTGCGGGAAAGGCCCTATGATCCGGCGAACAGCAAGGTCCGCGTCGTGGGCCCTGCATTCCTGCCGCAAGAAAAGAGCGCGATCGACCTCAAGCATCCGCTCGGTCCGGGCTACCAGCCGCTCCAGGGCAATTGACCTCATCAGCTTCAGAAAAATCGCTCGGCTGACCAACCCGCATGCTCGCAAAGCAGTGCAGATCTTGCGTCTATCATATTGAATCGAAGCGATTCATCATTTTGGAACGCCCCATGATTCCTCGAAAACGAGCTCCTCGAGCGGCAGGCGCTGACGCCATCCCTTAACTGCGAGTTCCGGCTGCTGATACAGCCGATCGACAAATCCGAGGCAGAGCCAGGCGACGATTTCGATGTGCTCGGGTATGCCGAGGATCGACTTAATCTCCTGCTCGTGGAAAATGCTGACCCAGCCGACGCCGACACCTTCGGCGCGGGCCGCGAGCCACAGGTTCTGGACCGCACAGACGGTCGAATAGACGTCCATCTGCGGATTGTGCGTGCGTCCAAGCACGACCGTTCCACCGCGCGTGCGATCGCAGGTGACGCAGATGCTGAGTGGTGCCTTGCGGATGCCTTCCAGCTTCAGCGAGCGGTATTGCGCCTGTCTCTCGCCGGAGAACATCAGCGCCGCTTCCTGGTTGGCGCACTCGAACGCCTTCCAGACCTTCTCTCGCGTCTCCTTCTGACGGACGAGCACGAAGTTCCAAGGCTGCATGAAGCCAACCGATGGCGCACTATGGGCGGCACCAAGCAGCCGGGCAATGAGCTCGTCCGGCAGCGGATCGGCAAGGAATTCGTCGCGGACGTCGCGGCGTGTTTCAATGGCGCGGTAGACGGCGGCACGCTCGTCCGGCGAAAAGGCACCGGCCGCCGTCAGGCAGCCGTTCGGGTCAGGCAGCATCGTTCGGTCCCCAACAATGCACAACCTCCCGCCGTCCGCGCGGGGCCGGTCTATCTCGCCAGGCCGGTCTTCTGACTCTGGTTCATCCAGCCGCGCCGCCTTCCCAAATCACTTGAAGATTCAGTGGCAATGCCCTGAGTAAAATTCAGAACTTGTCTTTGCGCGACCGTCCCCATCACAGCGTTGGGCACGTTCCGGGCTCGCACCGGATTCCCGATTCTCCCGCCGTAGCGGGCACCTGACGGCCGCATATGGGCACAGCCAAAGGCGAAAGGCAAGACGGGACGCAACGGCTCGCCTCGCCCGAGACTCTGCATGGGGAACCGGCTCCGCGTCAGAGCGGCGCCGCCGGATGCGGCGAGCCATCGTAGGCGCCCCAGATCGATTGGTCGAAGCAGATCACCGAACCGGTCATCAAGCCGGATTCCGCCGAGGAGAGATAGGCGCAGGCGCGCGCCACTTCGGCCGGATCGACAAGGCGCCCGAAGGGCTGGCTGGCTGCAGTCCTCTCCAGCCAATCCGCCGGTGCGTCATGATATTCGCGCTGAATGCGATCCTCTCCTTCCGATGCCATCCAGCCGATGTTGAGACCGTTCACGCGGATTCGGTTGCGGAGAAGCGCGTAGGCGGTGTTCTTGGTCAACGTCTCCAGGGCACCTTTCGACGCGCAATAGGCGGCAATGAAGGGCTGGCCCGCCTTGGCCGACATCGAGCCGATATTGACGATCGTGCCTTCGATCTTCTCGCGCCGCATTACCTACACCGCTTCCTGCATCAGGAAGAAGGGCGCGCGAACGTTGATCGCGAACATGCGGTCAAAGAGTTCCGGCGTGGTGTCGAGGATCGTGCCGCGGTCGGTGATGGCCGCGGCATTGACCAACGCGTCCACCCGGCCGAATTCCCTGTCACAAACCGCAACGACATTGCGGGCGTCATCGACCCGCTCGAGATCGGCTGCCACGTAAATCACCTTGGTGCCGGTTGCCTTGCCGATCTCGGCTGCTTTTGCCTCACCCTTGTCGGCGTTGCGCCCGCAGATGACGATGCCGGTCGCACCCCGTTCGGCGAAGAGCGCCGCGATCGTCGCGCCGAGCCCTTGTGTGCCGCCTGTGACGATGGCGATCTTGCCGTCGAGACGGCCATGATCCGTGCTCATGTAACTGCTCCTCTATTTTCGCTTCCAAGCTCCCGCGCGCGAGGCACCGAGAGTATCGCTCAGTGGCGTTCCTCAGCTTCTCTTTTTCTCCGCCAGCGCGGCCAGCGCCTCCACGAAGGCTCTGATCTCCCAACCGGACGCTAGCGCTTCATGCATCAACTGGGCCTGCGTCTTCGGCGCCAGGCCCCCGATCGGCGGGTCGCGATCGAGATTGGTCGGGAACGAATAGCCTTCGGCGCAGGAAGCAATCGCGTTGGCGATCTCGTCGGCCGAGAGCATTCCGTCGGCTGCAAGGGTCTTCAGGGCTGGATAGAGCGCGGCGCACATTCGCTCTCTATCGACTGTTTCCATGGTGCGTCCGAAGGCGGAGGATACCTGGAGAAGATTTGCGACGCGCTTGATGTCTGCCGAGCGGTTGGTACCGGCGGCATGGAAGAGCGCTGGATTGAAGAACACCGCGTCGCCCTTCTCAAGCGGAAGCTGGACGTGGTTCTCATCGAAGTATGCCTTGAACTCCGGCCTGTTCAGCGCGAGATAGCCGGGCACATAGCTCTGGCTGTAGGGCAGGAACAAGGTCGGCCCGCTTTCGAGCGGCATGTCGCAATGCGCAACGGCACCTTGCAAAGTCAGTACTGGCGAGAGCTTGTGGACATGTGCCGGATATTGCTCGATGACCGCCGGCGTCTGGAAGCCGAGGTGATAGTCCCGATGCGCCGACTGTGCCGCACCGCCGGGATTGACGCGGTTGACCTGTGCGGTCATCTGGTAGTTCGGCCCGAGCCAGGCTTCGCTGACGAGCGCGATGACCGCGTTGCCGTAGTAGGCCGCGAAATTTTCGGGAGCGCGCAGGCAATGTTTCTCCAGTGAATTCCAGATGCGGTCGTTGGCGCCGGGCTTGGCGAAATGGTCGCCGCCACCACTGTTCGTGCGGCGTTGTTCCTTGATGATCTCGTCGAAGATACCGCTTGCCTCGTCGATAACGCTCGTATCGGTAAAGGCACGCTTGAACACAGCAACGCCCGGCCCTTCGGCCAACACCTCGCAAATCTCCGCCAGAGCTGCGCGCCGACCGTCTTCCGTCCTGCACTCGGCAATGAGGCTCGCGCTGTCATAAATAAGGATGTTCTTCTGGCAATCGGCCGCATGCGGATAGTCGGCCGGGTTGGTGCGGCGCTCGACCTCTGCGCGAAACGCCTCGATGCTGCAGGACTCCTCGGTCAGCCATACGCATTCGGCGCGCCTCCTCGCCGTGTTGTCGGTCTTCATCGGGTCTCCTCCTCGAGAAACGGTGATACCGACTATACGTCTCGCCCGGACTTGATATAGAGCAGGAATCCATCAAAAAACCATCACGAGGCTTGTCGTGGCGCATCCGTTTCTCGTCAAGGATATCGCATTCCAAGCAGGCGTGAGCACAGCGACGGTCGATCGGGTGCTCAATGATCGGGCGGGTGTTCGCCCGCAGACGATAGCCCGTGTCAAGGCGGCGATCCGCGAGCTTGAGAAGCAGCAGGCCGGTATGGAGATCCAGGGGCGGAAGTATGCAATCGACGTGGTCATGGAAGCGCCGGAGCGCTTTACCGACGCCGTGCGACGCGCTTTCGAAAACGAAGCGACGACCTTCGTGCCGACGATCTTCCGCTGCCGCTTTCATTTCGCGGAAACGATGCGCGCGCAGGAGATCGCTCAACTGCTCGACCGGATCCGCCTGCGCGGCACTGACGGCGTCGTCCTCAAGGCACCGGATGTGCCCGAAGTGATCGCTGCCGTGGCGCGGCTCGAAAGCGCGGGCATAGCGGTGGTGACACTCGTCACCGATCTTCCACACTCCACCAGAACGGCCTATGCGGGGGCCGACAACCGTGCGGCGGGCGAGACCGCCGCCTATCTGATCGGCGAGCGCTTCGCCGATCAGGCGGCCACCGTGTTGGTCACGATCTCGAGCAGCCGCTTCCGTGGAGAGGAGGAACGGGAGATCGGTTTCCGCCGGATATTGCGCGAGCGCTACCCTTTGATTGGTATCGTCGAGATTAGCGAGGGTTTTGGTAAGAACGAAGAAACCGGCGCCCTCGCCCTCCATGCGCTAACGAGCAATCCCGAGATCAACGCCGCCTATTCGATCGGCGGAGGAAACCGAGCCGTGCTTGCCGCTTTCCATCAACTCGACCGCACTTGCGCACTCTTCGTCGCTCATGATCTCGATGAGGATAATCTAGAACTCCTGAGGGACGGACGCGTGCATTTCGTCCTGCATCACGACTTGAAGACAGACGCGCGTACGGCGTTTCGGGCCATTATGGGGAGAAGGACGGCTCTTGCCGTCTCCGGAAGCCAACGCCTTTCCGCGGTCGAGGTGATCACGCCCTATAATCTGCCGGCAGCCTGAGGCAGCCGTCAGAGGCGTCTATGCGGGGATCACTCCGGCTGGTATCGCACGAACGCAAATGCCTCGCCCGTCGGCGACCAGTTCGGGACATTCATCGTCCCCTGCCCGCCGAACAGCTCGAACAGCGTCCGCGCGTTGCCACCCTCCGGGTCCATCAGGCGAAGCCTGACGTCAAGATCGCGCGGATGGTCGACGACGTCGCCGTCATAGGAGAGCACCAGCAGGTACTGGCCATCCGGCGAGGGATGCGGAAACCAGTCGCCATAGGGGCTGTCGGTGATGCGTTGCACATCGCTGCCGTCCGGCCGTATCCGCCAGATCTGCATGTGGCCCGAGCGGCTGGAATTAAAATAGATCCACTGGCCGTCCGGCGACCAGTCCGGCCCGTCGTTGCGGCCTTCGCCGTGGGTCAAGCGGCGCTCCTCGCCGCCGTCAACCGAGATCGTGTATATGTCGAAGATCTGATCGCGGATTCCGCAATAGCTCAATGTACGTCCGTCCGGCGACCAGCCGTGCCAATAGGACGGCAGATTGCGGGTGACGAGCCGCGGCGTGCCACCCTCGGCCGGGAGCAGATAGATCGCCGATTTGCCGAATTCCGTCTTGTCGCTGATCGCGATCCTACGATCATCAGACGAGATTCCGTGATCGTTGTTGCAGAGCCGGGCGAAACCTGTGTCGATTTCTGTCGGCTCGGAGCCGTCGAAGGCAAGCCGATAAAGCCTGCCGTCGCCGTTGATGATGAGGAATTTGCCGTCCGGTGACCAGTTCGGTGCCTCGACGAGCCGCTCCGTCTGCCACACGATGCGCGTCTTGCCGGTCGCAAGGTCGAAGATCTCCACCGAACTGCGCATGATCATCCCCTGTCCCGGAAGCGGTTTGTGATCGGATAGCGCCGGTCGCGGCCGAAATTCTTTTTTGTGATCTTCACACCCGGCGCCGACTGGCGGCGTTTGTATTCCGCGATATAGAGCAGGTGCTCAATCCGGTGGACCGTCGCCTCGTCATGGCCGCGAGCGACGATCTCCTCCGTGCCCATCTCCTTTTCCACCAGACATTCCAGAATGTCGTCGAGCACCGGATAGGGCGGCAACGAGTCCTGGTCGGTCTGGTTCGGCCGAAGTTCGGCAGATGGCGCCTTGTCGATGATATTCTGCGGGATGACTTCGCCCGAAGGTCCGAGTGCACCCGGCGGCACCGCACCGTTGCGCCAGCGCGAAAGCGCATAGACCTGCATCTTGTAGAGATCCTTGATCGGGTTGAAGCCGCCGTTCATGTCGCCGTAGAGCGTAGCGTAGCCGACCGACATTTCGGACTTGTTGCCGGTCGTCACCACCATCGAGCCGAACTTGTTGGAGATCGCCATCAAGATCGTCCCACGCGTACGGCTCTGGAGATTCTCCTCGGTAATTCCGGATTCGGTGCCCTCGAACGCATCGGAGAGCGCGTTGACGAAGCCCTCGACCGGCTCTTCGATGGCAACGATGTCGTAGCGGCAACCGAGCGCCTTGGCACAGGCCTCGGCGTCCTTCAGTGATTCTTGCGAGGTGTATCGGTACGGCAACATGATGGTGCGCACCCGTTCTTCGCCGAGCGCATCGACGGCGAGCGCCGTGCAAATTGCCGAGTCGATGCCGCCCGAAAGCCCGAGCACGACATTCTTGAAGCCGTTCTTGTTGACGTAGTCCCTGAGTCCCAGCATGCAGGCGCGATAGTCCGCCTCATCGCTTCCCGGTAGGCGGGAATTGAACCCATTTGACGAAGCCCATCCCTCCTCACCTCGCTTCCATTCGGAAACTGCGACCGCTTCCTCGAACTGGCTCATCTGGAAGGCCAGCGACTTGTCCGCGTTGAAGGCGAAGCTCGCACCGTCGAAGACCAACTCGTCCTGACCGCCAAGCTGGTTTGCATAGATCATCGGCAGACCCGTTTCGATCACCTGCTTTAGGACGACCTGATGACGGACGTCTACCTTGCCGCGGTAATAAGGCGAACCGTTGGGGGAAAGCAGGATTTCGGCACCGCTTTCCTTGAGCGTTTCGCAGACGCCGAGATCGCCCCAGATGTCCTCGCAGATCGGTATGCCGATACGCACGCCGCGGAAGTTGACGGGACCGGGCATTCCACCGGCATCGAACACCCGCTTCTCGTCGAACTCGCCGTAGTTCGGCAGGTCGACCTTGTCGCGGATCGCAATAATCTTGCCCCCGTCCAGGACCGCGATCGAATTGTGACGGAGCGCTCCGACCTGACGGGGAAAGCCGATGACGACGCCCGGGCCTTCATCAGCCGTATCGGCGGCGAACCTCTCGACCGCCTGCAGGCAGGCCTTCAGAAATGCCGGTTTCAGAACGAGATCTTCCGGCGGGTAACCGGAAATGAAGAGTTCGGTGAACAGGAGCAAATCGGCGCCCTGGCGCGCCGCGTCCGCGCGCGCCTCGCGTGCCTTCGCCAGATTGCCGGCGATGTCTCCGACCGTCGGATTGAGCTGGGCCACGGCAATCCGTAGCGTTGAGGGTGCGGCGTTCTGTGCTGTCATGGGTTGGCCTGTGGTCTTATCTCAGCGAATACGTCTGACGTACGCCCTGTTCTTACCGCATACCGCGACAAAAAACCCACAGCCAATCGCGATCAACTCAAAAAATTCGAAAAATTCTGCATTTCCCGCGCTTTACGCGGCGAGACTAGGATCTTTTTGCGCACGCGGAACTCGCGACAATTCTAGCTGGTTTAGCCATTCATCCCCCGTTCAAGATGACAGTCGTATGACAGTAAGACGAAAGATTTATGAAATTGGAGACGCCGTTGGCCAGTATCGATTCCGCCGCCGCGAGACGCTCCCAGACCTTCATCGATAGGTCTGGGTCCTCCGTCAGAAACGCCAAGGCGCTGGCCGGCACGCGCAGTGCGTTGTTCTCTTTTTTTATTGCCGGCGCACTAGTATTCGCGGTCGAACTGATCGTGCGCCAGTCCTTTGGCGAAACCGTCGCCTATTTCACCGATCCCATGCGTCCGGCCTGGACGACGATCGCGGTTTTCTTCCTGGTTCTGCTTGCCGGCGATGCACTCTTCGGTCGCGAGCACAAGGCGGCCCTCCTTGTCGTGCCGTTCGCAATTCTGCCGGCATTCATCAGCGAGCAGAAGCAGGTCTTCCTCTCCGATCCGCTTTATCCGACCGATTTCCTTTTCGGTCGGCAGATCATGGAGTTGATGCCCGTCCTTGTTAAGGACCGCCCGTGGACCGCCGTCGCGGTCGTGGTCGGGCTGATCGCTATGGTCGCCACCATCGGCCTGCTCCTGCGCTATGCCTGGCGGAACTTTCCCAAGCTGACGCGCAGGGAGCGTCTCGTTCGCGTCGGCTTTGCCCTGCCACTGCTCGTCGCCTTCTGGCACATCATGGATTACAACCAGTTCTCGTGGATCCGCGACCGGTTGCGGGTGATCCCGATCATGTGGGACCAGACCGAGAACTACCGTCACAACGGCTTTGCGCTCGCCTTCGCGATCAACCTGCCGATGGCCAACGTCAACGCGCCGGCGGGTTACATGGCAGATGCTATCGACCGCATTCCGGTCAAGCCGTTGCCCGCCGGAACGACGCATCGCGGCAAGCCGGACGTGATCGTGGTCATGAGCGAATCTTTCTGGGATCCGACCCGATTGCCGAATGTGAAGTTTTCGTCCGACCCGATGCCGACGGTCCGTGAAATGCAGGCGGGCAACGTCTTCTCGCCGGAATTCGGCGGCATGACCGCCAATGTCGAATTCGAGGCGCTGACCGGCTTTTCGAATGCCTTCCTGCCCTATGGCAGCATTCCCTACCAGCAATATATCCGCAATCCGATTCCCTCGCTCGCTACGTTCTTCCGTAGCGAAGGCTACATCTCGCGCGCTATCCACCCCTTCCAGGGCTGGTTCTGGAACCGCACGGCCGTCTACAAGGCCTTCGGTTTCGACACGTTCCGCTCGGAGGAGAACTTGCCGGCGATGCAGAAGCGCGGGATCTTCGCGTCTGACGAATCGCTGATGAAGGAAATCATCCGCCAGGCGGATGCCATGGAAGACCCTTTCTTCTTCTTCACGGTAACGCTGCAGGGCCATGGTCCCTATGAGCCGAACCGCTACGCGAAGAACACGATCAAGGTCGAAGGCAATCTTCCCGAAGGCGACCGCCAGGTGCTTGCCACTTATGCTCAGGGTATCAAGGAGGCGGACGACAGCTTGAAGATGTTGATGGACTGGGCGAGGAAGCGCGACCGCGAAACGATCATCGTGCTTTTCGGCGATCATCTGCCGCCGCTCAACACGGTCTACACCAACACCGGTTACATGGACGACGTGACCGCCTCGCGTAAGGGCTCGAAGGAGCAGATGAAGGCGCAGCACGAAACGCCGCTCGTCGTCTGGTCGAACAAGACGGGTCCGAAAAAGAACATCGGAACGATCAGCCCGGCCTTCCTTTCCTATCAGATCCTGAAGCAGGCCGGCTACGAGCACCCCTATTACACCGGCTTCCTGGGCAAGGTTTACGAGCAGTATCGCGTCGTCGACCGCTACATGGTGATCCGCAAGAACGGCAAGGACATCGCGGAGTGGTCGCGGCGGCCGAAAATACCCGCGTCGCTGCGCGATTACCGGTTCCTGCAGCACGACATGATGTTCGGCAAGCGGTTCAGCACGGAGCGCTTCTTCAAGTCCCACGCCGAACTCTTCCCCGTCGGCTCCTGAACTCCCCCGACGGTCGGGGTGCGCCCGCCCCGGGGGTCGCCGTCCCGCCGTCCGCGGCGCGGTAACTACAGCGTGGCGCGTCTAGTTAGACGCGCAAAAGATCGCTCTAGTATTTGAAGCACCGCAGCCGCTCTTCCGCGCATCACCAGCTCGCGGGCAGAAAACCGCTTCACCGTGCTTGCAACTTATTGGAGTATCAAATAATTAACCTTTGAGGCGCACCCTAAGAATGCAGGGTATTAGAGATGCGGCGCCATGACTGTCAGGACCGCTGCGTTCTCCATTCTGGAGTGGCTGATACAGTCGCCTGCAAGCCGGCCCGCGATAGAGCGGGATCACGAGAACATGACGAGCTCTCGATCATTGAACACATCCGCCGCTACGGCGTGAGCAGCGCGTGGAACTTCGTCAAAAACAAACAATGAACTTGCACGTTAAGCGCAAGGTTGAAATGCTAGCGAATTGCCAATGCAAGGCTGTGTGTTGCCCGGAACACGCGATGGCCGTGTTTCGTTGCAGCGCCATTGGGGACATGCGCGCAGATGCAGCGGGTTGCGGGAAAGGAAAACGTTCAGCAAAAGAGTCCACCTGGTTTCACGGTGGAGGCGTTGCTGCAAAATCCGGGATTCCGGCCGGCCTTGCAGGTCGGCGCACGCAACCTCATCTCGCTGAACGATCTCTTCCCGCGTGTCGCACGCATGGTCGCGGCCCAACAGAAGTGGATACTCACGCAGGCGGCCTATGCCCTCCACCTCGAACGCGACCGCAACGATCCCGACTCCGGCATTACCGCGGCACGCCTGCTGAAACTGATGCGCGAGACCGGCGGAGCGAGCCGAAACACCGCAACGGCATTTCTTGCCGAATTGCTCGCCTACAAGCTGCTCCGGCCCGCTAGCGGCGGCCGAACCCGCAGGACGCGCCCGCTGGAGCCGACCGAGATCAGCCAGCATGCGATGCAACTCTGGTTCAAAAGCCAGATGAGAACGCTCGACCTCTTGGACGGAGGAACGAGAGTCGAGCGCATCGAGACTGACATCGCCATCTTCGAACACGCTCAGCCTATCGCCGCGCGGCGCCTGATTACCGACAGCAAGTGGACGCAGCCACCACAGGGCGTCGCGGTGTTCGTGTGGTCGGAGTCTGGCGGGATACTGCTTGACGACCTGATGGCGCGTCCGTCAAGCCTTGTTCCAGAGGACGGACGAGTATGGATCAGCGTCAATCTGGCCGCCCTCGCAGAACATTACGCCATATCGAACACCCATGTCCGCCGCCTGTTTTCAAACGCGGAGAAGTCCGGATTCATCGGCAGATCGGATGGTGGCACACGCGGCCAGTTCTGGCTAAGCGAACGCTTGGTCGAGGAATATGCCTTCTGGCAAGCCGTGAAATTCGAAGCCTTGGCAAGCGCTTTCGATCGCGCAGCGACGACGTCAGGCCGATAGGGCAAATGTTGTCAGGCGCGGCTTTGATCAAACCTCGGCAGCTCGTCCGCGATATCGTAGTAGTCGCCCTTGTCGGCGCAATAGATATGATAGCCGGGTTCAAGCCGCGTCGGCGTCTCGAAGGTGCCGGCAAGAATTGACGTGTAATCGAGTGCGTCGGCCTTCCAGAACAGGGCCGATCCACAGAACCGGCAAAAGCCACGCTGAGCCTCCGGGCTAGAGCGATACCAGGTGACATTGTCTGCGCCATCGACATCAATATCGTTATTTTGCACGTTCGTGGCGGCGTAGTAGAGGCCGGTTTGTTTCCGGCATTGCGAGCAATGACAGAAGATGATCTCCCTGAGCTTGCCGCGCGTCTTGAACCGCACAGCGCCGCAAAGGCAGCCGCCTTCATGAATTTCCATTGTCGTCCTCCCGTCGTCCAGTTCGCACTCGAATAAAAGCCGGGCCAGCTTTATCGGCTGGCCCGGCCCTGTCAAATTCAGATGACGCGCCGATCGTTCAGAAATTTTGAACCATGGGGACCGTGTCCCCCATCAGCCGTTGACGACCATTTTCTTTTCGTCGCGGCCGCCCTTCATGCGCTCGGCTAGCAGGAATGCAAGTTCAAGAGCCTGATCCGCGTTCAGGCGCGGATCGCAATGGGTGTGATAGCGATCGGCAAGATCGTCGCCTGAAAGCGCGCGGGCGCCGCCGGTGCATTCGGTGACATCGTTGCCGGTCATCTCGATGTGGATGCCGCCCGGGTGCGTGCCTTCCGCGCGGTGAATCTGGAAGAAGCTCTCGACTTCCGACAGGATCCGCTCGAACGGCCGTGTCTTGTAGTTGTTGAGCGTGATCGTGTTGCCGTGCATCGGATCGCACGACCAAACGACCTTCTTGCCCTCGCGCTCGACCGCGCGGATGAGGCGCGGCAGATGCTCTGCCACCTTGTCGTGACCGAAGCGGCAGATCAGTGTCAGGCGGCCCGGCTCGTTTGCAGGGTTGAGGAGGTCGATCAGTTCCAGCAGGCCGTCTGCGGTCAGCGACGGGCCGCACTTCAGGCCGAGCGGGTTCTTGATGCCGCGGCAATATTCGACATGCGCATGGTCGGGCTGACGCGTGCGGTCGCCGATCCAGATCATGTGGCCCGAGGTCCCATACCAATCACCGGAAGTCGAGTCGACACGGGTGAGCGCCTGCTCGTAGCCGAGCAGCAGCGCCTCGTGGCTGGTGAAGAAATCGGTCTCGCGAAGGCTCGGGTGGTTTTCCGACGTGATGCCGATCGCCTTCATGAAATCCATGGTCTCGGAGATCCGGTCGGCGAGCTTGCGGTACCGCTCAGCCTGCGGGCTGTCCTTGACGAAGCCCAGCATCCACTGATGCACGTTCTCGAGGTTGGCGTAGCCGCCCATCGCGAAGGCACGCAGGAGGTTCAGCGTCGCGGCGGACTGGCGGTAGGCCATGATCTGCCGCTCCGGATTGGGCACGCGGGCCTCCTCCGTGAACTCGATACCGTTGATGATATCGCCGCGGTAGCTCGGCAACGTCACGTCGCCCTGTTTTTCCACGCCCGAGGAGCGCGGCTTCGCGAACTGGCCGGCAATGCGGCCGACCTTGACCACCGGCTGCTGCGCACCGAAGGTCAGCACGACGGCCATCTGGAGGAAGGCGCGGAAGAAGTCTCGGATGGTGTCGGCGCCGTGTTCGGCGAAGCTCTCCGCGCAGTCGCCGCCCTGCAGCAGGAAACCACGGCCTTCGGCGACGTTGGCAAGCGCAGCCTTCAGACGCCGCGCCTCACCGGCAAAGACGAGCGGCGGGTACTTCGCGAGGCGTGTTTCCACTGCCTCAAGCGCTGCGAGGTCCGGATAATCCGGCACCTGCTGAATGGGTTTCTGCCGCCAGCTGTTCGGAGTCCAAGTCTGTGCCATTTCCATCACCTGTTGTCTGACGCGGGAGCCCCGCGCACGTCGCGCCTGCGGCCATGAAACCGCCCGGTATTCGGATTTCTTTGATCCCAGCCGTCGCGCCCGCCCCCCGAGCCGATGACTTCGCGGATGCGGGCTTATAAACGTTAACGTGGGGCTTGGAAAGCCATTCCACCAGAAAACATCGGTGGTCGCTTTGCCGCCCGCAGGCAGGCTCAAGCGACCCTTTCGCCCCTTCTGATCCGGTAGGAAGGCTGATACATGGTCACCAGTTCCTCGGCCGCCGTCGGATGCACCGCCATGGTGCGATCGAAGTCGTCCTTGGTGCATCCCGCCTTCAGCGAAATTCCGAGGAGCTGCGCCATTTCGCCGGCATCGTGGCCGAGGATATGTGCGCCCACGACCTTTCGGTCGGCGGCGTTGACCACGAGCTTCATGATCATCTTTTCCTTGCGTCCCGAAAGGGTGACCTTCATCGGACGGAACTCGGCGCGGTAAACTTCGAGCTCATCGAACTTACGTGCCGCGTCTTCTTCCGTCATCCCGACCGTGCCTATCTCCGGCTGCGAGAAAACGGCCGTCGCGATCAGATCGTGATCCGGCGACGTCGGGTTGTTCTTGTATTCAGTTTCGATGAAACACATGGCCTCGTGGATCGCCACCGGAGTCAATTGCACGCGATTGGTCACGTCGCCGACCGCGTAGATGCCAGGCGCGCTCGTGCGCGAGAAGGCGTCGACGATGATTGCGCCGCGCTCGTCGACCTTGACGCCGGCGTTCTCGAGGCCGAGACCCTTCGTGTTCGGCACGCGGCCGAGAGCGAGCATCACCTGGTCGACGACAAGTTCGCCGTGCTTCATCGTCTGAGCGACGCGTCGGCCGAGTGCATCGGTCGCTACCGACTGGATGATATCCTCGCAAAGGACGCGGATGCCCTTCTCTTCCATCGCCGCATGCAGGCCGCGCCTGAGGTCCTGATCGAAGCGCGAGAGAATTTCCTTGCCGCGATATATCAGCGTCGTCTCGACACCCAGCCCATGGAAAATGTTGGCGAATTCGATGGCGATATAGCCGCCGCCGGCAATCAGGATCGATTTCGGCAGTTCGGCGAGATCAAAGGCCTCGTTGGAACTTATGCAGAGCTCGTGCCCCGGAAGCGCATCATGCGGGCTCGGATGCCCGCCGGCCGCGATCACGATGCGCTCGGCGGTGACAGTCTTGCCGCTCGCCAGGAGCCGCACCGTGTTGGGCCCTACGAGTTCGGCGCGGGTGTCGAGGATTTCGGCACCTGAGTTGGCGAGCCCCTTGCGGTAGAGGCCCTCGAGACGTGAAATTTCCTGTTCTTTGACCGCGACCAGCTTCGCCCAGTCGAAGCGGCTTTCGCCAACCGTCCAGCCGAAGCCCGCAGCGTCCTCGAAATGCTCCGAATATTGCGAAGCATAGACATAGAGCTTCTTTGGCACGCAGCCGCGGATCACGCAGGTGCCGCCATAACGAAACTCCTCCGCGATCGCGACCTTCTTGCCGAGCGCCGCTGCCAGACGTCCGCTTCTGACGCCACCCGAACCACCGCCGATCACGAAGAGGTCATAGTCGAAAGCGGTCATGGCGAACTCCTGGAGTAAAAATCGTATCAATCGAAAATGTCGGATTGGAGGATGGCCGGCGCGAACCCCTCACCCTTCGCCACTGATATAGTATTGCAAGGCAAAAAAAGAAAAGCCCGGATCGCTCCGGGCTTCGTCGATCTGAGGTCGGCCTTGCAGCAATTTACTGCTGCGCCGGAGCGGCGGTGCCAGCGTCGGCTGCAGGTGCGCCGCCGATGGTCGTATCGAGCGACTTGGTCGCCTCCTGGGTCAGGTCGCGCGAAACGCCGGCGGCCCAGATATCGGCTGCCTTCAGCAACTCGCGGGAAGCGATCGGACCGTCGTTCAGCAGCTTCTTGCCGGCCGGCGAGCTGTAGAATTCGGTGATCGCGTTCAGTTCCTCGACCGAGAAGGTCTTGGCGTAAATGGTTGCGGCCTCGCGCTCCAGATCCGCACGCCGTGCTGCAAGGGCGAGCGCCTTCTCGTCGACCGTCGCGGTGATCAGTTCCTGGTGGTTCGGCGAGGACTGGATCAGCGTGTTCTTCAGTCGCTCTGCCAGGCGCGGCAGAATGTTGTCGAAGGTGTTGGTCACGCCGAGCGCCGCGATGGTTGCCCGGGCTGCCTTGATCTGGTCTTCCGTCACGTCCTGGGCACGAACCGCCGGAACCGAAACCGAAACGAGAACGGCAGCAGCTGCAAAAGTGCGGGCAAGACCTGTGAGTTTGTTCATTGTTATCCATGCTCCTGTGTTGGCACTTGTCGCCCCGGCCAGTGGCCGCCGCCAGGCAGACATGTGCGGAAACCTATTTTCTGTGCCATCCGCGACGCTTCATGGAAGCGGCGGGATCGGCTCAGGACGCCGTCAGGGTACGGGCTCCCTCCGGACCGGCGATGATCGCCAATGACGCAATACCGATGAACAGTCCATGCTCGACCACCCCGGGGATGGCATTCAGCTCTGCCGCGAGCGCATCTGCATCAGGAATACGGCCAAAAGATGCATCGAGAATGAGGTGACCACCGTCGGTCATGAAGGGGCCATCACCCGACGCACGAATGACGATATCGCCCGTCATACCCATGCGCGTCGCGACCTTCTCTATCGCCAGCCGCGTTGCGACCTGCCCGAACGGATTCACTTCGATCGGCAGCTTGAAGGCGCCGAGCACGTCGACAACCTTCGATTCGTCCGCAATGACGATCATACGCTTCGAGGCGCTGGCGACGATTTTCTCGCGTAACAGCGCGCCGCCGCCGCCCTTGATCAATCTCAGGTTCCCATCGACCTCATCGGCACCGTCGATCGTCAGATCCAGCTCCGGCAGTTCATCGAGCGACTTCAACGGCACGCCGAGCTCGAGGCAAAGCCTGGCGGTGCGCTCGGACGTCGGCACGCCGGCGATCTGAAAGCCCGACGCTACTTTTTCGGCGAGCAGCCGGACGAATTCTTCTGCGGTCGAGCCGGTACCAATTCCAAGCCGCATGCCGTTTTCGACATATTCAAGCGCCGCCCCTGCGGCCTTGATCTTCATCTGGCGGGCGTCCATGCGCCACTCGCTCCCTCGTGATCGCGTGGCGAGGCCAAAGCGGGCCAGCCACCGTCCAATTTCCGCTGAGACACTTACACGGCCGTCGCGGCAAACAAAAGCCAAAATAAGAGCGCTTTGCCGGATTCCCGCAGCAGCCTGCGCTGATCCGCACCATTGCATTCCTCACCCACTTCGCATACCCGAACAGCCAATGCATGTCGTCCGAAAGTGTGCAACGGTTTTGGAGTGACGAGATGCATGGCAACAAAGCCATAAGCGCGTTGCATGAAGGCGCATCAACGTGACGTGCTCCAAGATTTTCGCCAAGCGAGGTTCCCGGTGTCTCCGCCCATTGTTGTCTTCGATCTCGACGGTACTCTTGTCGACACCGCTCCTGATCTCGTCGCCAGTCTCAACCATGCAGTCACACAAGCCGGTGTCGAGCCCGTCACCTATGCGGACCTGACTCATCTTGTCGGTCATGGGGCGCGGGCGATGATCGAGCGCACCTTCGCGCTGCGTGGCAAGGCACTCAGCGAAGAGGAACTTACTTGGCAGATGAAGGAGTTCGTAGATTTCTATCACGGCTCGATGCCGGGGGAGTCGATACCCTATCCGGGTCTCGTCGAGGCACTCGATCGGCTGCAGGATGCCGGCCTGAAGCTCGCTGTCTGCACCAACAAACCGGAAATGCTCGCAACGCGGCTTCTCGAAAGACTTGGCCTGCTCGGCCGGTTCGCAGCCGTCGCCGGGGGCGACACCTTCGCGGTCCGCAAGCCGCATGCGGAACATCTGCTTTCGACCGTCGCCAATGCCGGCGGCATCGCCGAGCGCTCAGTGATGGTCGGCGACAGCCTCAATGATATACTTGTCGCGAGGAATGCTTCGGTGCCCTCGATTGCTGTGCCGTTTGGCTATTCCGACGTGCCGATCGAGAGCCTCGCTCCCGATCGCATCATCAAGCATTTCGATGAGCTGACACCCCATCTGGTCGAAACGCTTCTCACGCGAAAGCTCAAATGAGAAAGGGCCGCTATGCGGCCCCTTCCCTTTATCCCTCGGCGCGGCGAGCGTTGCGCGTCGCGTCGAACGCTCGGTTCATATACATGTCGCGGTCATAGACATCGTTGAAATATTCAACGGTGCCGGTCTTGTTCGGCCATGCGGTAAAATAAGACACGTAAACGGGCACCTTCTGCGGCACCTGCAAGGCCTTGTTGTGGCCGCTCGCAATTTCCTTGCCGACTTCGTCAATGCTCGTACCGAGAACCGCAGCGGCCATGCGGCGCGGTTCGGCGAGGCGCACGCACCCGTGGCTGAGCGCCCGCTGGTCGCGCTTGAAGAAGCTCTTCGACGGCGTGTCATGCATGTAGATCGCGTGAGCATTCGGGAAGAGGATCTTCAGTTCGCCAAGCGCGTTGTCGCTGCTCGGCGGCTGGCGCACTGCGACCGAGGAGGTCGATCCGTACCAGTTGACGGCAGACGAAGGCACGACACGGCCACCGACTTCGACCTGATAACCCATGCGATCGAGATAGCCGGGATCGCTTCTGAGCTTCGGGAGCATCTCGTTGACAATGATCGATTGCGGCACGCCCCAATAAGGATTTACCTCGACCGTCTGGATCTCGTCCTGGAAGAAGTAGGTCTGGTTCGCCTTCGAGCCGACAACCACGCGCATGGAGAACTGTTCCACGCCCTGGTCCGTGTAGGACGCCGTAAAGGCGGGCTGGTTGATGAAGACGTGGCGGCTACCCAATCCATCCGGTAGCCAGCGCGCCTGCTCCATCGCAATTTCGACCTTGTTGATCTTGCTGGCAGTGGTGTCGCCGCCCGTCAGGGCGCGGATCGAGGCCTCACCGACAACGCCATCGGCCTTCAGACCGTGTTCCTTCTGGAAAGCCTCGACGACGGAAACCAGCTCGGGCGTGTAGTCCGGGGTTCCCTCATAGCTCGCGAGCACGACAGCGTGTTCGGCCTTCAGCGATTCGGACGCCTTGAGCTTGATCCCGGCGATGACATTGGCGAGTTCCGGGTTGGTCTGGCCGGGCTTCAGCAGTGTACCCGGAGCGATCTCCACACGCGGGGTCGCATCCGTTTGCGCGCGCAGTCGTTCAAGTTCCGCCTTCAGAGCCAGGAATTGTGCGCTCTTTGGGTTCTGGCTTTCAATCAGTGCCGCGACGTCATTGCTTCCTGCCACCTTGTCGAGGAATGCGAAGAGATCGACGCTCTTGCGCTTGAAATCGTGATAACCCGAGATTTTGTTCGGATCGATGCGGCCGCGGACCGTATCCTGTACATAGGTCAGCGTCGCAACCGACATCGCGATTTCAAACTGAACCAGCTCCTTTTCGCGGGCGAGCATGTCACCTCGATCGAACGTATCCGACGGGACGTCAACTGCATAGTCCTGGGGATCGAGGCCGAGTTTCGCGGCCTGCGCGAGCACCGCAAGAGCCGATTTGGTGCGCGCGCTGACGCCGGTACCAGCGATCCACACGAAGTCCGTCCGGGCGCCATAGTAGTTCTCGACTGCCTTTGCGACGGCTTCTGTGGCGCGGACGTTGATCTCGGGGAGAAACTGCCGTGCATCCGAAAGCGGCGGGCGAAGCATCGGCGGCAAGGCGCCGTTTTGCACCGAACCTGTCACGACGGGATCGAGCAGCCGGTCCGTGGCGATCCGGCGCAGTGGCTCCGCCTTGTAGGTATAGTACCGCGGCCCGGTGACGCGCGGCGGCTTTGCAGCCAACCTCGGATCCATCTGTTGCGGCACGACCATGCCGAACCCCGGCAGCGGTCGGGCAGGCTGGGCGTGCTCCGGCGACGTTCGCTTCTTCCCGCCGCGGATGAAGTCCATCAGGGTGAGCGCCGATGCCGGTCGTACATCCATGGTTGCAACCGCACAGCCACACATGAGCGCCACAATCGCTGCCGATTTGATAATTTTCATTAGAACAAACATCCCCGTATTGCGTTGTCGCCGAATTCGGCCGGTGCCAGATTCTCGCCACGCCCTCGTGCTCCCCGACTTATAGAAAAGGATGGTGAATGAAAAGGAAACGGCCCGGCGCCGATGGGGCGAATCCTCGTCAAACCTGTTCCAAAACACGTCGGTTCACTGCTGCCAAAACGTCATAAAAAATTGATTCGTTTTCATTTTGCGTCCGTCGAGCGCGCATCGGTGTTTCCCAGGGCACAGCCGGCCCTGCAGAAAGGAAAACGCGCATTGTGACGGAAAGGCCACAACTCTTGCGACTACGAGTTTGTCACCACCGTTCCCGACCGCAAGCCCAACCTGCTGGCACACCGTAGGAATTCAAACGATTGTAGGGCCGGAGACGCGTTTCCCGCCCCTTTACAAGCTTGCTTCGCCGGGGCAGAGAGATGCCCGGCACCGGGGCGTAATGACCGGCTGAGAAGCGTTCTCGCCTCGGCTTCATGAACCGCAGACGAAGGCAGGTATCACGATGACATCGACCCGCACGGAAACAGACACGTTCGGCCCCATCGAGGTGGCGAACGACCGGTATTGGGGCGCCCAGGCGCAACGCTCGCTCGGGAACTTCAAAATCGGCTGGGAAAAGCAGCCCGTCGCGATCGTCAGAGCCCTCGGCATCGTCAAGCAGGCGGCGGCGCGCGCTAACATGGCACTCGGTCGCCTCGACCCGGCGGTCGGCGAATCGGTCGTCAAAGCGGCGCAGGAAGTCATCGACGGCAAGCTCAACGATCATTTCCCGCTTGTCGTCTGGCAGACCGGTTCCGGCACGCAGTCGAACATGAATGCCAACGAGGTCATCTCCAACCGGGCGATTGAATTGCTCGGCGGTGTCATGGGCTCGAAGAAGCCCGTTCACCCGAACGACCACGTGAATATGAGCCAGTCGTCGAACGACACCTATCCGACGGCCATGCACATCGCCTGCGCCGAGCGCGTCATCCACGACCTGCTGCCGGCGCTGAAGCATCTGCACAAGGCGCTCGAAGAAAAGGTGAAGGCCTTCGACCACATCATCAAGATCGGCCGCACCCACACGCAGGATGCGACGCCGCTGACGCTCGGTCAGGAATTCTCGGGTTATGCCGCGCAGGTCGCGTCCTCGATCAAGCGCATCGAGATGACCCTGCCCGGCCTCTGCGAACTCGCCCAGGGCGGCACTGCCGTCGGCACGGGGCTCAATGCGCCGATCGGTTTCGCCGAGAAGGTTGCTGAGGAGATCGCCGCAATCACCGGCATCGCGTTCACCTCGGCACCGAACAAGTTCGAGGCGCTCGCGGCTCACGATTCGATGGTCTTCAGCCATGGCGCGATCAATGCCACCGCAGCCGCACTCTTCAAGATTGCCAACGACATCCGCTTCCTGGGCTCCGGCCCGCGCTCCGGCCTCGGCGAACTGGCGCTCCCGGAAAACGAGCCGGGCTCCTCGATCATGCCGGGCAAGGTCAACCCGACCCAGTGCGAGGCGCTGACGCAAGTCTGCGTCCAGGTCTTCGGCAACCACGCAGCCCTCACCTTCGCCGGCAGCCAGGGCCATTTCGAGCTCAACGTCTACAATCCGCTGATGGCCTACAATTTCCTTCAGTCGGTGCAGCTTCTCGCCGATGCAACGGTTTCGTTCACCGACCATTGCGTCGTCGGCATCGAGGCGCGCGAGGATAATATCAAGGCGGCGCTCGACCGCTCGCTGATGCTCGTCACGGCACTGGCGCCGAAGATCGGCTACGACAATGCCGCGAAGATCGCCAAGACTGCGCACAAGAATGGCACGACGCTTCGCGAAGAAGCCGTCGGCGGCGGTTATGTGACGAACGAGGAGTTCGATGCGATCGTCCGACCGGAAACGATGATCAGCCCCGCCTGATCGATCCCGACTGCCGCGGCGCGATCACCGGCGCCGCGGCAACCGTCGCCGCCGTTATTGCCGTGCGCTATTGCATGTCGCCGATTTTGAGGAAACATGCAGCAATTCCAAGCGCTACAGTGTCCTTTGCGCGTCCGACAAGACGCGCGGCACTATAGGCACAGCACCCCGAAATTGATCGAATTGTATCGATCCGCTCAAGTAATTATTAAGACTTCGCAAATCATTTCCCCCTAAAAATCACCGGAATTTAGAAATGAATAAATAAAGGAGGTTTGCATATGCAACCGGCAACCTCGAGTAAGACGCCGCCGCCCGATATCGCCGCGCAGATCACTCACGCGATGCGAATGATGGGAGTGGCGCCAATACCGCGTAATTACGAGCTTTATTACGAGGCCTATCTCGGCTCGAACCCGCAATTGTCGAAGGAGCTTGCAGCGCTTGGCAGCCGGGCGACACAGGAAGAGCTCGACGCGATCGGTGCACAATATTTCAGCCACATACACCATCCGCACGGCATCGAGCGGGCGCACAACACGCTTGCCGCCAAGCTGGCCGAGCTCGTTAATCTCTTGCAGGACGAGCAATACGCGCTCGAGAACTACAACAAGGTTCTCGACGAAGCCTATCTCAACATGACGAGCAAGAGCGCCGCGAGCGCCGACATCCTGCGCCATGCCATCGGCATCCTGACCGAAGCCACCGTCGACACCATGAACCAGGGCAAGGAGCGCGTTCAGACCGTCGTCCAGAAATCCTTCGAAATGGAGGCCATTCGGCAGGAGCTCGATGAATACAAGCGCATCGCCAACACCGATTCACTGACGCGCCTCGCCAACCGGCGGGCCTTCGACGACGCCCTGGCCGGCGTCTACAACAGCGAACATCTGCGCAATTTCACGGGACTGCTCGTTGCCGATATCGATCATTTTAAGAAGGTCAATGACACGTTCGGTCATCCGGTCGGCGATAAGATCCTTGCCACCGTCGGCAGTGTCATCCGTGCCAACTTGCGCCGGGACGCGTTCGTGGCGCGCACCGGCGGCGAGGAGTTCGCCGTCATTCTCCACGATATTACACAGGAGGAATGCCTGCAGGCGGCTGACCGGATCCGCACCGTGCTTGCGGGCACGCCCTTCAAGAACTCCAAGACGGGCGTCAATTACGGCCCGATCACCCTCTCCGTCGGCGTCTGCATGGCGACCGAGGCGGACGATCCGGTCGATCTCTACAACAAGGCCGATGTTGCCCTCTATTCCGCTAAGAATGCCGGGAGGAACCGGACGGTCCTCTTCGAGGAGGGAATGCGCAAGGATTCCGGTCGCAACTGGCTGATCTATCGCCGGTAGGAGCTGCCCCGCTATCGACCTGTTGTCAGGTCATAAGGATCGGACGCGCTTTTACCACATCGTCTTGGCGGCGCGCCCGGGCCATTCCCGGTCGTAACTTTCGTTGTCGAAATCGGCCTTTGCGGCTTTTAGCAGCGTACCGGGTGTCGGCAACGACGCTGGATCGACGAAGACATCCGAATTCCAAAGCTGCGAACGGATGAGCGCCCGCGCGCATTGGAAATAAACCTCTCCGATCGTGATCACGATCACGCTGCGCGGATGCTTGCCGTCTACCTCAAAGGACCCGGTGAGCGCCGGATCGACGCTGACGACGGCCGTACCGTTGATGCGCATCGTCGTATTCGAGCCGGGAACGAGGAACATTAGCGCTACTCTCGGGTCGCGGACGATGTTGACAAGCGAGTCGACGCGGTTGTTGCCGCGCCAGTCGGGCATCAGCACGGTCTTGTCGTCTGCGACCCGGACGACACCATGATCATCGCCACGCGGCGAGCAATCGAGTCCTTCCGGCCCAACGGTCGCAAGCGCAGCAAAAGGCGACGCCTCGATCATCTGCCGATACTCTGCCGTCAGCGCCTTTGTCACTTTGACGATCGAGGCCTCGGTCGTCTCGCCGTAGAGTGCTTTCAGTTCCTCGAGCGTGCTGATGACTGCCATTCGATCCCCCCGTGACGCCGGCTCTTGCATGCGCTTTCAACGGATAGCATGACGTCTTGATGACAACATCAGGCGATTCTTCTCAAGCGAGCAGTTTCTTCGCCGAGGAAGGCCTTGATCCGGTCGATGACCGGTTCGGCGGAAACGATGCGGCGATGGCCGAAACCGTTCGCCCAATACAGCTCGACGTTCGGCCCGGCCGCGCCGTAGCGGCGGGCGTGAGCGGCGGAAACCTCCTTGTCGTCTTCCGCGTGGATGACGAGCACCGGCTTCCTCAGGATGCCGAGAATGCGGGCTGCGTCAAAGCCTTCGACCCGGCGGCCGGAAAGGCGTTCGACCATGCCTTCGAAGGCGGCCTGGGCGGCGGGAGCGAGAGCCATCATCTTGCCGAAACCCTTGAAGAGCCAAGTCATTTCGCTCGGTGCGCCGATCAAAACCAGTTTTCCCGGAGCCCGCGCCGGCACGTCGCAGACGACGGCGCCTGCCGCACAGGCGAGGCTTGCGCCGCCGAAGGAATGGCCGATCGCGACGTCGAATCCGTCGAAATGGCGCCAGGCCGCATCGATCGCCCTCACCGCCTGCGGCATCGTCAGCGACCGTCCCGGCGAAGCCCCGTGCCCCGGCCAGTCGAGCGCAACCACCTCCGCACCGGCAGCCAGCAGGCCATCGATCAAGGTCGCGAGATAGGCACTGCGCGAACCCCAGCCGTGGGCAAGCAGGATCCGCGGGCCCTCGACGCCCGCTCGCCGCGCGAAATGATGCGCGACAAACCAGCCGCCAGCGAAGGACAGCGTGACCTTTCGCGAGTGTTCCATGGTCGACGCCGCCGTCTTCAGCAAGGCTGCTTCCTTGGCACTTTTCGGCTTGCGGCTTGGTGTGAGGCAGAAGATTCTGAAGGCGAGCCTGCCGGCAGCCTCAGCGGAGACGGCAGACAAGACCTTCAGCGCCGGACGGATGACCTTGACCGCGAAGGATGCCATAGTGAAACTCTCTTGAAGTGTTCAACTGTGAACATCATTGTACAACGATGAACAAAAAGCAAGTGACAACAGAACATCATCACTTCCCCTGGGATCATCCGCGCTTCCGAAGCTGGATCGCCGTCGCCCGCGCCTGCCAATTGATGCAGCAGACATTGACGCGGGAACTCGCGCATCTCGACATCAAGCCGCCGCATCTCGATATCCTGATCAATCTCTATCGCTTCGACGGCATCACGCAGCAGGAGCTCGCCCGCAAATTGCTCGTCGGTCGCTCAAACATGAGCATGCTATTGCCGCAGCTCGAGAAGCGCGGCCTGATAGAGCGTCGCGGCGACGAGCGCGACAAGCGTGTGCTGCGGCTCTCGCTGACCCCGGCCGGCCGCACGCTCACCGAGGAGGCAATGGAGATCCAGACGGCGCTCATCGAAAAGTCGCTGACAGGCTCACCGATCGAGGATTGTATGACGGTCGCGCAGTCGATGGAGCGGATCATCGCCACCCTGTTGAAGGAGGACGGCGACTGACAACATGGCCCTGCGGCGCCGCGTGTCTAATCAAACGCTCGAGGACACTCGAGCACTTTGGTTGCGTATTTGATCCTTAGGCAGAGCCGGGCTTAAACATGCCATGGTCAGCGCGGCTTTTCCGACTTGTCGCGCGACATGCCCTTTTCGGCTAGCTCCTGCTCATAGGCAGCGAAGAGATCTGCGCCCTTCTCTCCCAGTTCGCGCAGGTAACTCCAGGTAAAGATCCCCGTGTCATGGAAATCATCGAACCCGATTCGCACGGCGTAGTTGCCGGTCGGCTGCATCGAAATGATCTGGACATTGCGCTTACCGGGTACGGTCACCCGCTGGCCCGGTCCGTGCCCCTGCACTTCGGCCGACGGCGAAAGTACACGCAGCAGTTCCGCTGAGAGGTCGTAGGAGGCGCCGTCGTCGAAAGTGACGGTGAGGCGGTGACGGTCTTTCGATACGCGCAACTCGGTCGGCCAGAATTCACTCATGATACTCACTCCGCATTCATACCCTGAGCACTACTCCAGATCAGACCCAAGGCCTATTAAATTCGTCCGCCTGCTACAGGAGATCTTCGCCTGAAAAAGCCGAAACTTTTTCAAATCGATCGAGCCTATCCAGGCGCAGGTGCACGTCTTCCGTCGGGCCGGCATGAACTCCGATCGACCCCGCTTCACCGAAATTTGCGACAGTATGCGCCTTGACGCCACGGTTTTTGCCCACGACATTGAAAGCAGTGGGAGAAAAGCCTTGAATAATGCAGCGATAGACAGAACCGGCGCACAGCCGCTCGACAGTTCCACGACACCGATGATCGACCCGTTCGGTCGGACCATCACCTATCTGCGCGTGTCAGTCACCGACCGCTGCGATTTCCGCTGCACCTACTGTATGGCGGAGCACATGACCTTCCTCCCGAAGAAGGATCTATTGACGCTCGAGGAATTGCACCGGCTCTGTTCCGCCTTCATCGCGAAAGGCGTGCGGAAGCTCAGGCTCACCGGCGGCGAGCCGTTGGTGCGCAAGAACATCATGTTCCTCGTTCGCGAGCTCGGTAAGGAGATCGAGGCCGGCCGCCTCGACGAGCTGACGCTGACGACCAACGGTTCGCAGCTTTCGAAGTTCGCGGCCGAACTTGCCGATTGCGGCGTGCGCCGCATCAACGTTTCGCTCGACACCCGCGATCACGACAAGTTCCGCCACATTACCCGCTGGGGCGAACTCTCGAAGGTCCTCGAGGGCATCGATGCGGCCCAGGCGGCCGGTCTCAAGGTGAAGATCAATACGGTGGCGCTCAAGGGCTTCAACGACGCCGAGATTCCCGAACTGATGCGCTGGGCTCACGGGCGCGGCATGGGACTGACGCTGATCGAAACGATGCCGATGGGCGAAGTCGACGAGGACAGGACCGACCACTATCTGCCGCTTTCCGAGATGCGCGAGCGTCTGGAAGCCCAGTTCACGCTTAGGGACATTCCTTACCGCACCGGTGGCCCTGCCCGCTACGTCGAGGTCGCGGAGACCGGCGGACGCCTCGGCCTGATCACGCCGATGACGCATAATTTTTGCGAAAGCTGCAACCGCGTCCGGCTGACCTGCACCGGCACGCTCTATATGTGCCTCGGCCAGAACGACGCGGCTGATCTGCGTGCGGCGCTGCGCTCGACGGACGACGATGCCTACCTCTCTCGCGTCATGGACGAGGCGATCTCTCGCAAGCCGAAGGGTCACGACTTCATCATCGACCGCGAACACAATCGCCCGGCCGTGGCGCGCCACATGAGCGTAACCGGCGGCTGACGCACCCAGAAATCTACAAAAGGCGAAGGCCCCGCCGTCGTTCCCGACCGCGGGGCCTCTTCTTGCCGATTGGTTCAGGCGGCGTAAATTGACCGAGCCTGACCGTGGTCACCCATACTGGCGGTGCCGGTCTTGAAGCGCTCGATCTTCTCGTTGAGTGCTTCCACCTGCCGGCGCAGGCCATGGATTTCGGCCGTGTTCTCCTCGACCATCGCAGCGTTCTGCTGCGTGATGAGCTCGACCTCGTGAACGGCCGAATTGACCTCGTTGAGGCCTCTATACTGGTCTGCCGCAGAGGCCTCGATATTGCTGACGAGCTGGTGAATGGTGGCGATATGGTCGTTGATGACCGTCAGCGCTTCGCCGGTTTCCTGCACCAGCGCCACGCCGCTGCGCACCTGGGCCGAGCTTGCCGAGATCAGCCCTTTGATCTCACGGGCGGCTCCCGCGCAACGCTGCGCCAGTTCGCGCACCTCCTGGGCGACGACCGCAAAGCCACGGCCCGCCTCGCCGGCGCGGGCCGCTTCAACACCGGCATTCAGCGCCAGAAGATTGGTCTGGAAAGCGATCTCGTCGATCACGCCGATGATCGTGCCGATCTTTTCGGACGAGCGATTGATCTCAGCCATGGCATCGATCGCCTTGGCGACGACCTGGCCGGAATGCTGCGCATAGTTGTTCGTCTCATCGACCGATACCGTAGTGCTGCGTGCACTCTCGGCGGTCGAGCGCACGAGTTCGGTGAGCTGACGGAGCGCACGCGAGCTCTCTTCAAGCGCTGCCGCCTGCTGCTCGGTGCGCCGGGCGAGATCGTCGGCCGACGCGGCGAGATTGCCCGTTCCGCCGGAGATCTCTTCAGCGACGAGACGGACATCCGTGAGCGTCGCACGCAGCGCCTCGACGGCGTTGTTGTAGGTGCGGGCCATGATGACGTAGTCGGCCGGAAGATCTTCCGCCATGCCTTCCTCGAGATTGCCGGCGGCAAGCTGGGCAAGAACATCGGAAAGAGCGTTGAGCGCCTGCATCTGCTCGGCTTCGATCCGCGCGCGTTCCTGCGAGCGGCGGGCCTCCTCCTCGGCAGACAGTGTCCGCGCAGCCTCGGCCTCGCGTTCCAGCCGCACGTTTTCGAGCGCGTTGTCGCGGAAGACGGCGACCGAGCGCACCATGTCACCGATTTCGTCACCGCGGTTGCGGCCTTCGATCGCCACTTCGAGATCACCGTTGGCGAGCCGCGTCATGGTTTCCGTGACGCGTTTCAGCGGGCCGCGCAGCGTCTCGACAAGCATCAGGCCGCCGATGATCGCGAGCAGCGTTCCGGCAACCATCGCGATGATCGAGACGGTCGCCGAGCGCTGGCTGTCCTGCTTTCCGGCTTCCTGCGCGCTGCTGACGAAGCTTTCGAGCGTGCCGCTCGCATCGGCAACAAGCGTTGCAGCCTCGCTCTTGGCGACCTGCCAGCGGCCGCCAACGTCAATCAGCGCGGCCGTGCCCTTGTCGATGTTGTTGAGCGAGGGGCCAAGCTTTGCCGGCAAATCTCGGAGTGCTGCGTTCTTGCCGCCGAGCTCGGAGAGCTTCCCGGCTGCCTCGCGTACGGCGTTTATATCTGCAATTACGAGATCGCGGCTTGCCGCGTCGAGCGAGCGGTGCAGCTCGCTGATATGGAAGCGGGTATTGTCGAGGCCTTTGAATGTATCGCTCATCAAAGCGATCAGCGTCTTCAGTGTTGAGATTTCGCCGTCCATGCCGACGAAGCGCTTGGCTGCGGTATCCGAATTCTTGACCGCCTCCTTGGCAAAATCCGCCTCGTATTTCGAGAGCTTGCTGAGGACAGGCACGAGGGCGTTCTTCTTCGCCTCATTGTCCTCGGCGCCTGCGAGGATCGCCTGGATCTTCAGTGCCTGCTCCTTGAGTTCGGCGATCGGCTTCTGGACCTTTTCCGAAGCAATCTTCTCGGCTTCACCGATCTGCTTCAGCAGATGGGGCAGCAGCTTGTTCGCCTGATCGATCTTGGCGTCGGGATTGACCGCCATGGTTACTGGCAGGCGGAATTTCTTGATGCGTTCGGCGACACCCTGGTAGGCGGCCGCATCGAAGAGCAGCGCCTTGGCGAAGGCTTCTTTTTCACCCGATTCACTCCGGATGATATCGATCTGCTTGTAGGCGCTATTGCCCTTCTCGGTCATGTCGGCAAGCGCCGCCTCCAGCGACGTCGTTACCGCGTCCTGCTCGACCTTCACCGCCCAGAGCTTGTCGGTCTGGCTGCGCATCTGGCCACCGAGTGCAACGACCGAGGCGATCTGCGCCCTGTCCGCGTCACGCGCCAGCAGCGCTTCGAGAGTTCTGACCCCCTCTTCCTGCTCGTCGATTTCCTTCGAAAGAATATCGCGTGTTTCCTCGCTCGGGTTATCGGCGAACGCCTGCAAGGCACTGCGCAAAGCCTGGAAATCCGAGAGATTGTTGATGGTCTCGCGGGTGACGGTCATGTGCCCATTGAGCGTACGAGCGGTGAAAAAGCCGACGAGACCGATCCCTGCGATCAGAGCCACGAGCGGAACCACGAAGAGGAGGACTTTTGTGACGATGCGCAGGCGCTGCAGAAGGCGATCGATCAAAGACATTGCGGACCCCAGGTTCTTATTATGAGGAACATGCCCGCACGGTGGCTTCTCTTGGCGGAAGTGGTAATGCCGGCGGAAGCACCTCCCAGGCTCCGGCGGACATTTCGCGGATCGACGGCGTTGCAAGTTTCTATGACCGTCATCCACCGATCGCTTCATGCGATTGCACTGCGGAATCGTCGCAACGATAGGCAGCGAAACTTAAGATTCCGCGAATAAGCCCCGAGGCAGCGATCATGCCCTCCGGATCTCGCGTCGATGCGGTTCGCCCCCTCAAGTGGGAAGCGATCTTGCGCAATCGAAGCTTGAGTTTGCGTGAAATGACAGTCAATGCTGGGACAAGGGGCGCACCTCCATTGGGATGGATTCGCCTCCCCCGCCGAACTTGGCCTCGGCCGAGGGCCATCAGGAAAGACGAATGCATTCATCTGCCAATTTCCGCGGCATCGTTTTCATGTGCCTTGCCATGATCAGCTTTGCCTGCAACGACGCGCTCGTAAAATCCGTAACGGGCGCTATGAATACCGGGCAGATCATGTTCGTCCGCGGGTTGCTCACTACGCTGATGGTGCTGGTATTCGCTTTCCACTTCCGCGCATTCCGGCCGATCCGAACGATCCTGCGTCCAGCGGTCATCCTGCGTATCGCCATGGAGGCGCTGGCTTCGATCACCTATATTTCAGCGCTCGGCCAGATACCGCTCGCAAACGCCTCGGCGATCATGCAGGCGCTGCCGCTGGCCGTCACGCTCGGTGCCGCGCTTTTCCTGCGCGAACCTGTCGGCTGGCGTCGCTGGGCGGCGATCGCCATCGGCTTCCTCGGCGTGCTGATCGTTTTGCGCCCCGGACCGGAAGGCTTCACCCCGGCGGCATTGATCGTCGTCGCCTGCGTCTTCTGCACCGCGACGCGTGATCTTTGCACCCGCCGCATCGGCAGCGACGTACCGTCGCTCTTCATCACAGTCACCACGGCCATGGTGACGACGTTGGTCGGCGCCCTGCTGATTGTACCGTTCGGCGGCTGGCAGCCGATGTCGACCACCTCGCTCACCCATATTGCCGGTGCCAGCATCCTCCTGATGCTCGGCTACCAAACGATCGTGCTGGCGATGCGCGATGGCGACATCTCGGTCATCGCGCCGTTCCGCTACACGAGCCTGCTCTGGTCGATCGCAATCGGCATTTTCTTCTTCTCGGAAACACCGGATCGCTGGATGTTGACAGGGGTTGCCGTCATCGTCGGATCCGGCCTCTATACCTTCTATCGCGAGAGCCTACGCGGTAGGAAGGCCGTCGCCCAACGCTCCCTTGCAGGCCCTCTCGAATAGAGGAACGCGTCGATGGTCATGAACCCGCCAGAAGCTCCGAAACGCCCGCCGGCCGTCATCCTCGCTGGCGGACGATCTTCGCGGATGGGTCGCCCCAAGGCCGGCCTCGTACTCAATGGCCGACCCATCCTCGACCACATTGTCGAACGACTCGCGCCGCAGGTGGGAAGCATCGCGCTCAACCTCAATGCCGATCCCGGCATCGACCTGCTGCCCGATCTTCCGGTGCTGGCCGACACGGTGCCTGGGTACGTCGGTCCCCTCGCCGGCATCCTCACCGCCATGCGCCACGCTGCGAAGGTTGCACCGCATGCGGCCCATGTTCTGACCGTGCCGACCGACACACCATTTTTTCCCGATGACCTCGTCGGCCGGCTCTCCTCCGTTCCCGACATGGAGGGGACGATTGCCGTCGCCTGGTCCAACGGAGAGATGCATCCGCTTTTCGCGCTCTGGCCGGTCGCGATCGTCGATGATCTGGATGCCTGGATCCGTACCGACACCAAGTTGAGCGTGCGCGCCTTCATTGCGCGCCACCCTTCGGCGGCCGTAGACTTCCCGATGATCGCGACGAAGGCGGGTCCGCTCGACCCCTTCTTCAATATCAACACGCCGGAACAGCTTCGAGAGGCCGAAGCTTGGCTGCAATGCCTCAAGGATCCCAAACCATGACCAAACCCAGGATTTTCGGCATTGCCGGTTGGAAGAACTCGGGCAAGACCGGCCTAATGGTCCGTCTTGTCAGTGAAATGACGCGCCGCGGCTATGCCGTTTCGACGATCAAGCACGCCCACCACGATTTCGACATCGACAAGGTCGGCGCCGACAGCTACCGCCACCGGGAGGCCGGCGCGCAAGAGGTGACGATCGTCTCCTCGACGCGGTTTGCGATCATGCACGAACTGCGCGGCGCACCGGAACCGTCCTTCGAGGAGATCCTGGCGCGGCTCGCTCCCTGCGATCTCGTGCTCATCGAAGGCTACAAGCGGGAGCCCATCCCGAAGATCGAAGCGCGGCGGATGGATTCGGCCAACCGCGAGCCGCTGGCGCCGAGCGACCCGCACATCGTTGCTATTGCCGCCGATCATCCAGTGACCGATACGGATCTTTCAATCTTCGACCTCGACGACACGGCCGCGATCGCCGACTTCGTCGAAAAGGTTACGGGGCTGCGCGGCTAGGCTGCAGGGGCTGTTCGAAGGCGTCGCAAGTCTCGACGCCAGACATAAGAACGGGGCCGGTCTCCCGGCCCCGTTCTCTATCAAGCAACGCTGCCGCGATTACGGCTGGGCGACCGGCCGCACGAGCGGCGTCACGCGGCGAATGGTGACGCGGCGGTTCTCCTGCTCGGCTTCCGGTGTGCGAACTTTGAGGAAGCGCTCGCCGTAGCCCTGTGTCACAAGGTTTTCGGCTGGCACGCCATAGACTTCGCTGAGGAGCACAGCGACAGACTCCGCACGCTGGTCGGAAAGAACCAGGTTCGACCGGTCGGAGCCGACTGCGTCCGTGTGGCCCTCGATGAAGAAGGTTTCGCCCGGATCCTTATCGAGGATCTTCGACATCGCATCCGCGACACCGCGCAGCGTCTTGGCCTGCGACATCGACACCTCGGCGCTACCCGTCTCGAAGTGGATCGTGTCGAGGTCGATGCGACGAACCTTGTCACGCAGGCGGGCAGAGTTGCGCACCTCATCGATCGTGTAGACGCGCTCGACGCGCTCGACCGGCGGCTCGGACAGGAATTCGTAGTAATCCCGATCCGGATCGTCGGCGTAGTCGACGATATAATCCTCGACCGGTATCGTCAGGCGCATCGGCGGCAGTTCATAACCGACGTCGACGATCGCTGGACGGTCCCGATCCTCATCGTACTCGGGCGCGTAGATCATCAGATATTCGTTACCGTCGCCGTCAATGCGCGATCGCTGCACGATGTCGCCATAGCGGTTGTAGATCGTGACGATTCGATAACCATCTGGACGGACGATCGTCTCGCGAACGCGGTCGCGCGGCAGTTGGTCGTAGAAAGTTTCCTGCGAGTCGCGCCGCAGCCGCGGCCGGTCGTCGCCCCGGACGAAAATGCGATCACCGACGCCGAGGATCATGCGGTCTTCCACCTCGTCGACGACCCGCACCTCGGTGACTTCGTTCGTGTTGACGGTCGTGTTGTTGATCACCGTGTTGTTGACGATGGTGTTGTTAACGATGTTGGTCGTCTCAGGCACTGCGAAGGCCGGCGCTGCTTCGATGCGCTGTCCCTCTTCCTTCAGATTGGCCTCGATCCTCTGCGGAAGTTGTTCCCGGACCTCGGTCGATATTTCCGCCTGGGCTGCGGCGTCGTCTGTCGGCGGCGCTACGCTTTCTTCCTTGGCGCGCAACTCCTCACGCTGCTTGCGCCGCGCCTCACGCGCGCGGTTGCCGCCGATATTGTCGGCATCCTTGTCGCTATCGAGCACGGCCGCACCGTTTTCGATTGGAAGCACCACCGTGTCATCGCTAGCCGCCGGGTCCTTGGCGATCTTGACCTTCTCTTCTTCTGTGCGCTCATCCACGACTTCCGGAGCGGGCCGGGCCTGCTGCTGTTCGCCTGTATCCTGCTCTGCGGTTGCGGGTGGCGCCAGCTCAGGAACAGGCTGCTCGCCCTGGCGCTGTTCTTCGGCCTGCTGCGGAGCTTCCTCCCCAGTGGCAGGTTGCTGTTCCTCAGCCTGCTGCTGACGCTTCTTGCGCGTTGGAGCCTGCTCTTCTTCCGCCTGCTGCGGAGCGGTTTCCTCGGAGGCGGGCCGCTGTTCCTCGGCTTGCTGCGGAGCGCGCTCCTCGGCGGGCTGCTGTTCTTCAGCCTGCTGCTGGCGCTTCTTGCGCCTTGGAGTCGGCTGCTCTTCGGCCTGCTGCGGAGCGGCCTCCTCGGCGGCGGGCTGCTGTTCTTCAGCCTGCTGCTGGCGCTTCTTGCGCCTTGGAGCCGGCTGCTCTTCGGCCTGCTGCGGAGCGGCCTCCTCGGCCGGCTGCTGTTCCTCAGCCTGCTGCTGGCGCTTCTTGCGCCTTGGAGCCGGCTGCTCTTCGGCCTGCTGCGGAGCGGCTTCCTCGGCAGCCGGCTGCTGTTCCTCAGCCTGCTGCTCGCGCTTCTTGCGCCTAGGTGCCTGTTGCTCTTCCGCCTGCGGTTGCTGTTCCTCCGCCTGTCCCTGGGATTCCTGTTCTGCGGCCTGCTTTCTGCGCTTCTTAAGCAGCAGCAAATCCTCCGGCGACGGCTGCTCCGCGCCTTCCTGAGCAACTTCGAACGGCGCCATCAGGCTCTCGGCAAGCGCAGGCTGGACGGCAAGGGTCGCCGCGAATACCGGCAAAGCTACCGTTGCGAAAAGTCTCGATCGAATCGACATTGTCTTCCTTCCTCTTACTGGGAGGTCCGGCTCGCTGCGCATCCTGTCCATCGAACGGTCACGCCTGCGAGACTGCTCCCACAGGGCCATGATCCGCGGTTTCCGACTTTTTTGTGGTCAGTCGCATTCGTAATCGCAACGCTAAAGTCACGGATCGGTTCCGCTTCAAGGGCTATCGGACGCTACATTAACCTTGCCTGAACGGGCCGTTCATCTTTCTCTCCCGCCATGGCGAGGACGAATGACGCGCGACCGCGCTTTCGCGGTGAGCGACGGCGCTTTCCAGTTGATTTTTGCAGGAGAAGTACGAATATCCCGGCAACCGCGGCGCACGCCCCGGCCCTATTTGGCATCCGCGAAAAAGAAAAGACCGGGTGTCAGCCAACAGAGAGGATAACTATGCGTATTTCCAGACGGCTGGCAGCGGCCGCATCGGCTGCCCTTTTCGCGCTCATGGCAAGCACGGCCATGGCAGAGGGCGAAAAGATCGTCTTCGGCACCGAAGGCGCCTACCCGCCCTTCAACAATCTCGAGGCCGATGGCACGCTGACGGGCTTCGATGTCGACATCGCGAAGGCGCTTTGCGAAGAGATGAAGGCTGACTGCACCTTTGTGACGCAGGAGTGGGACGGCGCCATTCCGGCACTGATCGCCAAGAAGTTCGACGCGTTCATCGCTTCCATGTCGATCACCGAGGAGCGCAAGCAGAAGGTCGACTTCACCAACAAGTACTACAACACGCCACCGGCGATCGCCGTGCCGAAGGATTCGCCGATCACCGAGGCGACCGAAGCGGCGCTCGACGGCAAGATGCTTGGTGCGCAGAGCTCCACCACGCATTCCAACTATGCCGAAGCGCATATGAAGGGCGCTGAGCTGAAGCTCTATCCGACCGCGGATGAATACAAGCTCGACCTCGCCAACGGCCGCATCGACGCAGCCATCGATGACGTCGTCGTGCTCTCCGAGTGGCTGAAGACGGAGGACGGCGCCTGCTGCAAGCTGCTCGGCACGCTGCCGATCGATCCGGTCATCAACGGCGAAGGTGCCGGCATCGCCGTGCGCAAGGGCGACGACGCGCTGCGCGAGAAGCTCAACAAGGCGATCGACGGCATCCGCGCGAGTGGCAAGTACAAGGAGATCAATGAAAAGTACTTCCCGTTCGACGTCTACGGCAGCTAATCGAAGCCACTACAGCGCCGCGCGTCTATCAGACGCGCGGAGGACGCTGTAGCACTTGAGTTGCTGCACGTTTTTATCCTCAAATCAGCTACGATTGACGGAAACATGCAGTAGGCGCGGTTCTCGCGCCGATCATGCCGGGGAAGTCTCGGTTGATGAAAAAAATGCAACGGCGGATGGCTTGCCCTTCCGCCGTTTTTGTTTGACAAGAACCCTAGAAAATAAGCGCAATTGGCGCCAAAAAGAACGCTGCAAGGGGAATTTATTGGCATGAGCGGACTGTTCGCCGCCCTTTTCTCCGTTTTCGCCTGGATCGGGTCGATCATCGATCCGCTCTGCGGCCCAGTCGGAGTATTTCGTTGGTTCGGCTCGGGAACGCTTCTGGCGTGTGGCGACTCCGGATGGGGCGACGAGATCGCCTACGGGTTCCTGGTGACGGCGAGCCTCGCGATCGCCACCCTGCCCGTCGGACTGGTCGTCGGCTTCTTCATCGCGCTCGCCAAGCAATCCAACGAAAAGCAGCTGCGCCTTGCGGCCAACATCTATACGACGATCTTTCGCGGCCTCCCCGAGCTCTTGACGCTCTTCATCGTCTACTATGGCTTGCAGATCCTGGTGCAGCAGTTCCTTGCCACCATCGGTTACGAGGGGCCGGTGGAGATCAACGCCTTCGTCGCAGGCATGATCGCACTCGGGTTGGTATTCTCCGCCTATTGCTCGGAAGTCCTGCTCTCAGCCTTCAAGGCGATACCGCATGGACAGTACGAGGCCGGCGACGCGCTCGGCTTCCATCGCGGCAAAACGATGCGATTGATCATCCTGCCGCAGCTCGTTCGCATCGCGCTTCCGGGCCTTGGCAACCTCTGGATGGCGCTCCTCAAGGATACAGCCCTCGTCTCGGTCGTTGGCCTGCCTGACGTTCTCCGCCAGACGGGCGTCGCCGCTCGGGTCACCAAGCACGCGTTCGAGTTCTTCGGCATCGCCTGCATTCTCTTCCTGATCCTGGCGATGATTTCATCCGTCGTCTTCTCGGCGCTCGAGCGCTGGACCAAACGCGCGGAGATGACCCGATGAGCATTGCCGAAACCATAATCCCGCCTCAGGCACCGCCGCCGGCCCCGCCGCGGCGCTATACATTGTCGCGCTTCATCGGCAGTGTCACGCTCGGCGTCTGGCTCGCACTCGCCGTCGGCATCTTTCTCACCGTCGTCAACGGCTGGGATCCCGAGAAATTCTCGAGGTACGGGCCGAGTTTCGTATCAGGCCTCGGCGTTACGCTGATGCTCGTGATCTCTTCGATCGTCATGGGCGCCGTCCTGTCGCTTCCCGTGGCGATGGGGCGGATGTCGAACAACAAGATCTGGTCCTGGCTCTCCTACGCCTATGTCTATTTCTTCCGTGGCACGCCGCTGATTACCCAACTCTTCCTCGTCTACTACGGGCTCGGCAGCTTCCGCCCGCAGCTCGAAGCGATGGGTCTCTGGTGGTTTTTCCGGGACGCCTGGAACTGCGCGCTCTTTACGTTTACGCTGAACACCGCCGCCTACCAGGCCGAAATACTGCGCGGCGCCATCCAGAGCGTGCCGCGCGGCCAGCATGAAGGAGCCGCGGCACTAGGGCTGTCGCAGCGCGTCGCGTTCTTCAAGATCATCCTTCCCCAGGCGATGATCGTCGCGCTCCGCCCCTATGGCAACGAGATCGTCCTGATGATCAAGGGCTCGGCGATTGTGGCGATCGTGACCGTCTTCGACCTGATGGGTGAGACGCGCCGCGCCTTCTCCCGCACCTTCGACTACCAGATGTACGTCTGGGCCGCGATTCTCTACCTGCTGATGGTCGAATTGCTGCGCAACGTCTGGGCCCTGCTGGAGGCGCGGCTGACGCGGCATCTGAAGCGATAGCGGAGCGACTGCGGGTGCGGCTTTCCCTTCGGGTTGCGCGGTCCTGACGCCGGCGAGGCTGCCTCGGTCCTCATCCAGTGTATGGCAGCACTGATCAAAGACTGCTGCCAAGCCTTTGTTATTATGGAGGAAATCTCATTGCACCCGCAAATATTAGGACTTGATTAATAGATCAAGCGTTTCATCATAGAGACCACCTTTGCGAGAAGTGAGGTCCTGATGACGAGCGAGATGGAACTGCAGCTCAAGGGTTATGGCCTGACGACGGCCCAAATTCTCTACCGGATGCCCGACCATCCGACCTTCCTCCAGACATATATCTGGCAGCACTACGACATCGCGCCGGACTTTCCGGAGATGCGCCAGTTCCTCAAGTTCTGGCAGGAGAAATTGGACGGACCGCTGCATTCAGTACGTTATGTGCACCGTAGGCTGATATCGGCCAGCGAATGGCGCTCGCTCAAGGGAGAATTCATTCTCCATTGAAGCGGCCGAAGGCCGTACTGAATTCCAACTGAGCATCCCATTCGAATGCAGTTGCAACGGTTGCTTTCGTTGCTCGCAAACGCGAGTGTCTCACAGCGGTAACATGTGCGCGGGTCTTCAGACGTGTACTTCGCCGTGAGCGAGTTCGCCCTCGTGCTGTTCTTTGTGCAGCGATGCGTAAAGGACAAGAACGTAGAAGAGCGCGACGCCGATCATGACCGCCCAACCCGGCACAAGGCCAAGCGCGGCATTTTCAGTGACGTCGGTCCAGGAACGAACGTGCCCGAAAGGTTCCCCATTGGCAGAAATCTTCGGTGACGAGATTTTCAGCGCCCAGGCCAAGAGCACGATCAGATACATCCAGCAATAGTTGCGTTGAAGCCTCCGACAGACGGCTTCGCGGTAGCTCATCAGGAAGGCCGGCTTCCGCAGGCTCCTTGCGATCGACGCGGACCATTTGGGGCTTGGCGTCCCCTCTGGTGAAAGGATCTGAGCGAAATAACCGCGCTCGAGCTGGCGCACGCGAGCGCGATAGACATCGAAGAAGCGATAGCGCCTTGCCTCGATCAGCAGCAGCAGCGTGATCAGGAGCATCGCGAACAGCAGAACGCCATGGTGCGAGGAAGGCGTCGACAGCGATACGGAAAGCATCGCCGCAACAACCGTGATCGCCCAGTTCGACGTGCGGTCGATGCGGTCCCGCCATCCGGCCATTCGCCCCATTTCGCCGCGATAATAATGGACGATTGTGTTGATCGTCTCTTGCGATGTCTGCGGCAGCGGCGGCCCCTGCCTCTCCCGCAACTCCGTTTCCGTTTCCAATGTCAGCGGGCTCAGTTCAGCGGACATCGGCATTCCCTCCCGATTTCGTTGTTGATTGATGATGACTCCTTTCAAGCGCCGGATAAATCCCGCGAGGCCTGCGCATCGTCATTTTTTACCGAACGCTAAATGTTCGTTTTCTGTTTCACACAAACCGCATGGCGAATGGATCGCCAACTCGCCAACGGCGGATTGCCAAAGCCTGCGGACGGTCGTAAGAAGCGCCCATGATGCAGCAGAGCAAAAAAATCGACGAGGAAGCCCTGGCGGAGGCGTACAACCGCGCGCTTACCTTGGAGAAGTCCGGCAATCTCGACGCGGCCGCAACTGCTTACGCGGAAGTCCTGGCGCTCGACCCGGAGGATCACGGCGGCGCGGCCGTTCGCCTCGCCTCGATGGGACGTGGGGAAACGCCATTGAAAGCGCCCGACGCCTACGTCGCGACGCTCTTCGACCAACACGCTGATGTTTTCGAGAATGTCCTCGTCGACCAGCTCAATTATTGTGTGCCGCTGCTGGTTCGCCAGCGCCTGCAGGCACTCGGGCTCGGCCCTTTCCAGCGCATTCTCGATCTCGGCTGCGGCACGGGTCTCACCGGCGGCGCGTTGCGCGACATGGCGGACGACATCACCGGCATCGACCTCTCCGAAAACATGGTCGAGATCGCCCACGAAAAGGATGTCTACGAAACGCTCTACGTCGCCGAGGCGGTCGATTTCCTGGACGACAACGATGAAGCCCCATTCGACCTGATCGTCGCGACCGACGTACTGCCCTATATGGGCGCGCTCGAGGCGCTCTTTTTCGGTGCCGTGGACAATCTCGTTCCGGGAGGACTGCTGATCTTCTCCAGCGAAACCCTTCCGGCGGAAACTTTTGCCGGCCGCGATTACATGGTCGGCCCGCATCAGCGTTTTGCCCATTCGGAAGCCCACCTGCGCGATCGCCTGACAGCGACCGGTTTCGAAATCCTCGAGATCGGCGACATTACCGTGCGCATGGAAGAAGGCGAGCCGATCGCCGGACAGTTGGTGGTCGCGCGCTTCAAGCCCTGAGACAAGCGATCGCGAACTTGCTGACGTGCCGAGGAATGCGCCCAGCCCCTTTTCCCCACGTCGGCCTTCGGTTACACCTGCGCCATAGCAAATGGGAGTCTGCAGGAAATGGCCAAAGTCGCATTCATCGGTCTCGGCGTCATGGGTTATCCCATGGCCGGTCACCTCAAGATTCGCGGCGGACACGAGCTGACCGTCTATAACCGCACCGCAGAGAAGGCGCAAAAATGGGCGACCGAGTTCGGTGGCCGCACGGCCGCGACGCCAGCGGAGGCAGCGGACGGCCAGGACTTCGTCTTCACCTGTGTCGGCAACGACGACGACCTTCGATCCGTGACAACCGGCAAGGACGGCGCCTTCGAAGCCATAAAGCCGGGCGCAGTGTTCATCGACAATACGACGGCCTCAGCCGAGGTCGCCCGTGAGCTCTACGACGCGGCCCGCGCGAAGAACGCGCATTTCATAGACGCGCCGGTTTCCGGCGGACAGGCTGGCGCCGAAAATGGGGTGCTGACCGTCATGTGCGGCGGTGATGAAGACGTCTTCGACAGAGCCAAGCCGGTGATAGACGCCTATGCCCGCATGGTCGGCCTCATGGGCCCCGCCGGCGCGGGCCAGCTCACCAAGATGATCAACCAGATCTGCATTGCCGGCCTCGTACAGGGGCTCGCCGAAGGCATTCATTTCGGCAAGAAGGCGGGCCTCGACATCGAGAAGGTCATCGACGTCATATCGAAGGGTGCCGCGGGATCCTGGCAGATGGAGAACCGTCACAAGACGATGAATGCCGGCAAATACGATTTCGGTTTTGCCGTCGACTGGATGCGCAAGGATCTCGATATCGTGCTGGCCGAAGCGCGCCGCAATGGCGCCAAGCTCCCGGTCACCGCCCTGGTCGATCAGTTCTACGCCGATATCCAGGCGCTCGGCGGCAATCGCTGGGATACGTCGTCGCTGCTCGCTCGGCTCGAAAAATGATGCTTTCGCCGGGGTCCACGGCCGGCGAAATCATCGAACACATGCGGGCGCTCGGCTCGAAGGAAAACGTGGCCGGCATGGCGCGGTTCGGCATTGTCACGCAAACCGCGCTCGGCCTCTCCAACGTCGAACTCCGTCGTATTGCCCGGCAAGTGAAAGTCGACCACGCCCGGGCGATGGAGCTTTGGCAATCGGAGATCCGCGAAGCGCGTCTACTCGCCGCCTTCACAGCCTCCCCGAGCGCGCTCACACTGAACGAGGCGCGGGAATGGGCGGGCAACTGTAACTCCTGGGAACTCGCCGATACGGTCGCCGACCTCTTTGTCTCCGCCCGCTTCGAACAGACGCTTATTCCGGAATTCGCCGCTGACGAACAGGAGTTCGTACGCCGTATCGCCTTCGCGATGATGGCGACCGCGGCCGTCCACCTGAAGAAGGAGCCGGATTCGGTACTGCTGGCCTGGCTGCCGCTTATCGAGGCGCATGCCGGCGACGAACGCAATTTCGTGAAGAAGGCGGTCAACTGGGCGCTGCGGCAGATCGGCAAACGCAGCGCTGCCTGCCACGGACCGGCGGTCGTGCTGGCGCAAAAACTCGCCGGCAGCGACAGTCGTTCGGCAAGGTGGATCGGGAAGGATGCGTTGCGTGAGCTTCAAAGCGATCGCGTGCGGACCCGACTTGGCCTTCGAGCCTGAGGCCGGGGCTATTCCTCGCTCGCCTTCTGATCGATCACCATGTAGTCGAGCGGCAGTTCGGTCGTGTACTTGATCTGCTCCATGGCGAAGGCCGAGGACACGTCGCGAATCTCAATCTTGGCGATCAACCGCTTGTAGAAGGCGTCATAGGCACCGATATCAGGCACGACGACGCGAAGCAGATAATCCACGTCGCCGCTCATGCGGTAGAATTCGACCACTTCCGGAAAGTCGGCGACCACCTCGGAGAAGCGGCGCAGCCACTCCATGGAGTGCGAGTTGGTGCGGATCGAAACGAACACCGTCACCTTGGTGTTGATCTTCACCGGATCGAGCAACGCCACCCGGCGACGGATCACGCCGTCCTCTTCCATTTTCTGGATGCGCCGCCAGCAAGGCGTGGTCGAAAGACCGACCTTCTTGGCGAGGTCGGCGACGGCCAGAGTCGAGTCTTCCTGCAGAAGCCGCAGGATCTTGCGGTCTAGGCGATCCATGAAAAGTCCTCTCGAATATTTTTTCCTTCATAGCGTGAATTTCGTGAAGATAAAGAAAATTGTTTCACGAAATCAACAGAGCGACACGCGCACGCAGCAAGGGCAGCAAGTCCGTTTCGAACCAGGGATTCTTCCGCAGCCAGCCCGTGTTACGCCAGCTTGGGTGCGGCAGCGGCAAGACGGCCGGACCGGTGTTGCGCATCACGTATCGCCGCCAGTTTTGCACGGTCTCGGTCATCGAAGCCGGACAATCCGGCCCGAGATGCCAGCGCTGCGCGTAATGGCCGACCGCAAGCACGAGCTCGATCTGAGGCATCGCGTCCATCACCCTCTGCCGCCAAAGCGGCGCGCACTCCCGCCGCGGCGGGAGGTCGCTGCCGTGTCGGTCATAGCCGGGAAAGCAGAACCCCATGGGAACGATCGCGAATTTCTTGGGGTCATAAAATGTCTCCCGGTCGACGGCGAGCCACTGGCGCAGCCGATCGCCCGAAGCATCGTTAAAGGGCAGTCCGCTCTCGTGCACGCGCATTCCGGGCGCCTGACCTGCGATCAGTATCCGCGCCGAATCCGAAATAACCGCCACGGGCCGCGGCTCGTGCGGCAGCCGATGTTCCTCGCCGCGCGACGGACTGTCGCGACAGATACGGCATGCCGTAATGGCTGCGCGCAATTCTTCGAGATGACGCGCGCCACTATCCGCCATGGACGATCCTCCTGAAAATCACCCGGACCTGCTCCTCCAGCCATTGAAGAATGAGTCTCCACCAATCGTCCGCGTCATGCGGCATTTCCTCCGCGCGACCATTCGACTGGCGCCACGCTTGCGGCCGAACGAAATCGCCGCTCCAGAGCCCGACGCGGCCCTCGCGCGCCACGTCCTCCTCGTTCTGGTAGCGGCCATAACTGACCGCATAGCCGGAGAGAACCATTTCGCGGCCGAGATCGCGTTGTCCGGCCGCGCAGACGCCGAGGTCGCGCCCATAGCGGTCGTGGCCGTGCAGGCGGCAGGCGGTCGCAAGCCCGCTGATAAGCATCTTCAGACGCTCACGCGCCTCGCCGCCGCAATCCCACGTCGCTTCGCCGCGCCGGCAGGTCTGGCCGATCTCGGGCGCGTCGATGCCCTCGAGCCGGATGCGGCGCCCGTTGAGCCTCAGGCTGTCGCCGTCGCTCGCCGTGGCTACGCCTTGCAATTCGGCGGTCACCGTCTGTTCCGGCGGCGGCAGCTTCGCGGCGACATAGGCTCCGATGCTGAGCAGGGCGAGGAAGATCCAGCCGCTCATCATTCCTCCGCGCCCCTCGGAACCACTCCGAGGCGTCACGTCCGCTGGACGGCCAAATCCGAACAGTCGTCTCGGCGCAGGTGACCTTGCACCCGCGCTGTTGCGGACCCGGAACTTCCGACTTCCCGACCTCACGCACGCACCTCACGACTCGACACTATCAGCCTCACTCTCCCTGACGAAAAAACGCAATCGCGCCACAATGGTTTTCGAATTCTTGCCGGGCAGCAACTTCTTAAGGATTGCATCCTAGACTGCAAGCTGGACACAAGCCCTCGATCAAGCGCATGAGTATCGTCGCCAGCACATCGACAGATAAGATCATCGTCGACAGGTCGCGCAGTCACCGAAACAAGGCCGTTTCGAAGACTGTGCGGGCGACGCGCGAGCGGCTGCAGACTGGTTCGTCCGCCCCGACCGGCTTCGAACGGGAAATGCTTCTCCTGCACATCCATTCCGTCCTGCATGGGGCGATTGCCCTGCCCTTCCTCGTCGCACTGATTGCGGCCACAGGCGTCTACCTTTCCGGCGAACCGGACATTCTCGCTTGGGCGTTGACGACGCTCTCCGCCCATGCGGTTATCGTATTCCTCGCCCGCAAGGCGAAGCGGGAGGACATCGGCGCCGACAAGGTTGCCGTCTGGCGCCGCCGCTTTCTCGTCGGCCAGTTGTTGATGGGGCTTTGCTGGGCCATTTTCGCCACGCAGAAGTGCGCCGCCTGCGGCGATATCCGATTCGGCTTCTTCGAAGGCACTGTCCTGCTGGTTGCGCTCGCCGCAACCGCCATGGGCACCTTCCTGTTGCGCAACGCCCTGCTCTACACGTTTCTGCCGGTTGTCGCTGCGCTCGCCTTCTCGTCGGCGGCAACAGGCGATCCAGTCCACATCGGCCTCACTGGGATCCTTTCGCTTTCGCTCGTCTTCCTCGTGTTCATGACCGGCCGGATGAACCGCGCCAACGTCCATATTCTTTCCGTCCAATCGGAAAAGGACGACCTCATCGCCGAGCTCGAAGTGGCGAAATCCATGTCCGACGAAGCCCGTCGGCGCGCCGAGGAAGCCAATCTCGCAAAATCCCGTTTCCTCGCCTCGATGTCGCATGAACTGCGGACGCCGCTCAATGCCATTCTCGGCTTTTCCGAGGTGATGTCGACCGAAGTGCTCGGGCCGCTGAGCAACCCGACTTACAAGGAGTACACGTCCGACATTCACCGCTCCGGTGAACACCTGCTGAACCTCATCAACGAGATTCTGGACCTCTCGCGTATCGAGGCCGGCAAGTACGATCTCAACGAGGAAGCGGTGAATCTCGTCGAGATCGCCGAGGATTGCATCGGCATGGTGCAGCTTCGCGCCCGTTCGAAGAACATCTCGATCGGCGAGCAGTTCGAACAGGGCATGCCTGCCGTTTGGGTCGACGAGAAGGCAATTCGCCAGGTGACGCTGAACCTGCTTTCCAACGCGGTGAAGTTCACGCCATCGGGCGGCGAGATCACCGTCAAAGTGGGCTGGACCGCGGGCGGCGGACAGTATCTGTCGATCAAGGACAATGGCCCGGGCATTCCCGAGGAAGAGATCCCGATCGTGCTTTCCGCCTTCGGTCAGGGCTCGATCGCCATCAAGAGCGCCGAACAGGGCACCGGGCTCGGCCTGCCGATCGTCCAGGCGATCCTCGCCAAGCACAATGGCCAGTTCATCCTGCGCTCGAAACTTCGCGAAGGCACGGAAGCCATCGCGATCCTGCCGCCCCGCCGCGTGCTCGAGAGCCTCCCGCCGGTAGAGGATGTCCGCGCGCTGGAACCGCGCCGCAAAAGCTTCGCCTGATCCGCGGTACGTCAGTTCATGAACCTGGCCAAAAATACCACGTAAAAGGCATAGACCGCATTGGCAAGGATGAGACAGAGGCAGGCGAAGGAGCCCAGATCCTTGGCGTTCTTGCCCATTTCCGAGATTTCCGGCGATACGCGATCGACGATCTCCTCGATCGCCGTGTTGATCGCCTCGAAAGCCATCATCAGCAGGAACAGGATCGCCATCGCGACGTATTGAAACAGCGTCGCGCCGGCGATGAAGAAGGCCACCATGGCGACCGCAAAGGCGATGAGTTCGTGGCGGAACGCCGCCTCCCCCAACAGCCGCTTTGCCCCGCCCAACGAATAGCTGGCAGCTGCAAACAGGTGCCGGATGCCGGTATGCTTGTCGACAGCTCCGGAGCGGCCGTTGCGCGGGGTAGTGTTGTTGGCGTCCATTTTATCTCGACAGGCTCAAAACTGAGGAAGCTACGATATCGCGATTGAGGCGAATACAAGGCGGCCCGGATTTAAGACCTGTCACCCATCACTCGTCACGTGCCAGTGGATAGGCGAGCTGGTTGCTCCTATCAAGCCCTCCGCGACGGAGCCTTCGGCGTTCGACACCCTATTGACAGCAACGGTGGCACGTGGGCGGACTGCGCGCAAGGCTACCGCGTCAAACCGTCAGCGGGTGAACGAGGTAGCCTTGGTCTCTAAACGCGCGCGATTACTCTTTGTTGCTGACGCCAGCCTGAGCGAAGGTTGCCATGCCGCTGTGGCAGGCGGCGGCGGCCTTGACGATGCCCGCTGCGAGCGCGGCGCCCGTGCCTTCGCCGAGCCGCATGCCAAGCGCCAGAAGCGGCGTCTTGCCCAGCTTCTCGATAGCGCGCATATGTCCCGGCTCTCCGGAAACATGGCCGATCAGGCAGTGGTCGAGCGCCGACGAATTAGCAGCCTTGAGGATCGCCGCTGCCGCCGTCGCGACGTAACCGTCGATGATCACCGGTACCTTCTGCATGCGCGCGGCCAGGATCGCACCGGCCATCGCCGCAATCTCGCGGCCGCCGAGCCGGCGCATCAGTTCGAGAGGATCGGAGAGGTGGTCCCGATGGAGCGCCACGGCCTTCTCGACCGCGGCGACCTTGCGCTTCAGCACCTCGCCTTCCGAGCCTGTTCCCGGCCCGACCCATTCTTCCGCCGTGCCGCCGTAGAGACCGAGGTTGATCGCGGCCGCGATCGTCGTGTTGCCGATCCCCATCTCGCCGATGCAGAGGAGATCCGTTCCGCCTGCGATCGCCTCCATGCCGAAGGCCATCGTCGCCGCGCAATCGCGCTCGGAGAGGGCAGCCGCTTCGGTGATGTCTCCGGTCGGATAGTCCAGCGCAAGGTCGAACACCTTGAGACCGAGATCATGACTGACACAGATCTGGTTGATCGCCGCGCCGCCGGCAGCGAAATTCTCTACCATCTGCTGCGTCACCGAAGGCGGATAGGGTGTCACACCCTGGCGTGTCACGCCGTGATTGCCGGCAAAGACCGCGACCAGGGGCCGGGTGACGGCAGGCGGGCGCCCGGTCCAGGCGGCAAGCCAGAAGGCGATTTCCTCGAGACGCCCAAGCGCACCAGGCGGTTTCGTCAATTGCGCATCCCGTTCACGCGCCGCCACGAGCGCTGCCGAATCCGGCCCCGGAAGGTTGCGCAACAATTCGCGGAAATCATCGAACGGAAGGCCGCTGGCACTCATGGAGAATCCTTGCATCAAAAGCGTCGGTTGGCGCACGTCATAGAGCGTGGGGTCGTTTCCAGCAACGGCATTTGCGCCAAATGCTGTCGCCGGAGCATGATCGGACGAAGCACGACGATTCGGTCTGCTGCATGTTTCCTTAAATCGTAGTCGATTTAAGGATAAGAACATGCAGCGATTCAAAGCACTGCGGCGTCCTTTGCGCGTGAGGCGCGCGCCGCTGTGGATGGGCCGCAGGAGGGGGAATGGCAAACATCGGCGATCTCTGGGACGACGTGGCGCGGGCGGTTGCCTTCCTCAGCCGCATTCCCGTGCCGCAACGCCATTTCGTGAGCCATGACGGGCGCCTCGATCGTGCCGTGCGTGCCTTTCCCGTCGCTGGTATGCTGATCGCCCTGCCCGCAGCTACCGTCGCGGCGCTCTTGGTTGCGTTTCAGATGAGTGCGCTGTTCGCGGCGTTCATTGTGATTGCCGTGCAAGTCCTTGCCACCGGAGCCCTGCACGAGGACGGCCTTGGCGATACCGCCGACGGCTTCGGCGGTGGACGCGACCGCGAAAGCGCGCTAGCGATCATGAAGGACAGCCGCGTCGGTACCTACGGCGCCTTGGCTCTCATACTGTCCGTCGGCCTGCGTGTCTCCGCACTCGCGTCCTTCCTGCCACTCCTCATGCCGATCGGTGCAGGGCTCACGCTCCTCGCCGTGGCGGCGCTGACCCGCGCGGCGATGGTCTGGCATTGGTCTAGCCTCCCGCCTGCGCGCTCCGATGGGGTAGCAGCATCGGCAGGCACACCCGATCCGAAAGCGACCTCCACCGCGCTCGGCTCCGCCGTTCTTTCCGCGCTGCTTCTGTTCTACATGGCCAGCGTTCCCGCGATCGCGGTGCTGCTCGCGCTTGCCGTTTTCGCGCTCACGGCAAGGGCCTTCGAAAGGATCGCATCGCGCAAGCTCGGCGGCCATACAGGCGATACGATCGGTGCGACGCAGCAACTGACGGAAATCGCCACTCTCGGCACCCTTGCGCTGACGATCTGAAAGGCCAATATTATTTCGAAATCCGAAGTGAAACGGGATATTGGCCGCGAACCACTTACGGCAAAAACGGAGTAAGCCCCGACCGTGGAATCCCCCTGTATTCTCGTTTGTTCGATCGACGAAAGGACCGGCTACTGTTTCGGCTGCGGCCGTACGCGTGAAGAGATCGGTGCCTGGACGCTTTACACCGACGCGGAGCGGCACAGCATCATGGTGGCCCTGCCCGCACGGCTCGACACGGTGGAACGCAAGCCGCGACGGGAGACGCGCCGGTCGCGCATGGCGCGGGAACGCAACGGCGCATGAATCGTCTGATACTTTTGCTGGCAATCCTCGCGGTAGGCCTCGCGCTCCTGATCTTCAACCACGAGAGCGGCCAAACCTTCGGCATTAACAACGATGATTTCGGGAGGCTTGTCGCGCTCGGCGCCATCGCCGCCCTCCTGAGTGCCGGCATCCTCCGCAGCCGCGGTCGCTTGGGCGAAGGCCTGCGCCTGATCTTCATCTGGTTCTTGATCGCCCTCGCCCTGGTCTCCGTCTACGTCTACCGTTTCGAACTGCAATCGGTCGGCGATCGACTGTTGGCGGGTCTGATGCCAGGACGCGCGATGGTGATCACCGACAGCGAGGGCCAGCAGGAAGTGGTGCTGCACCGGCGACTCGACGGCCAATTCGTCGCGGACGCGACGATCGACGGCCACGAGATCAGCATGTTGGTCGATACCGGCGCTAGCAGCGTTGCACTCACCTATGAAGACGCCGAAAGGATCGGCCTCGATCCAGCGAACCTCAGCTATACCGTAGCGGTCCTGACGGCGAATGGTCGTGCGCTCGCCGCACCGATCACCTTGTCGGACATAGCCGTCGGCCCGATCGAGCGCCGGAACATCCGGGCAATGGTCGCGGCGGAAGGAAAGCTCGACCGAAGCCTTCTCGGCATGAGCTTTCTTTCGACCCTCGATTTCCTGCAGATGCGTACCGACGAACTCAGGCTTCGTGACTAAAGCACGTCGCATTCGATTGGAGCCATGCGACGTGCTTTAGTTTTTTTTTGTTTTCATGCATGTCGTTGTCCCGAAACCGCTGCACACTTTCGGGCGACATACACCAACCCTCAATTTCGAAGCCTGTAGCCGGTGTGGAAAATCCAAGTCAGCACCGACATGCATAGCGTCAGGAAGACGAGGATGATGGCGGCGCTCGCGACCGGATTGACGTCGGAGATCTCGAAGAAACTCCAGCGGAAGCCGCTGATCAGATAGAGCACCGGGTTGAAATGACTGACCGCCCGCCAGAACGGCGGCAGCATGTCGATCGAATAGAAGCTGCCGCCGAGAAAGACGAGCGGCGGCACGACCAGCATCGGGATCAGGTTCAACTGCTCGAAATCTTTGGCCCAAATGCCGATGATGAAGCCGAACAGGCTGAAGGTTATCGCCGTCAGCACGAAGAAGAACAGCATCACGAAGGGATGGGCGATCGAAAGATCGACGAAGAGCGAGGCCGTAGCGAGAATGATCGTGCCGATCATCAGCCCCTTGGTCGCCGCCGCGCCGACATAGCCGAGCACGATCTCCACCATCGAGATCGGCGACGACAACACCTCATAGATCGTGCCGGTGAACTTCGGGAAATAGATGCCGAATGAGCCATTGCCGATGCACTGGGTCAGAAGCGTCAGCATCATCAGGCCGGGCGTGATGAACGCGCCATAGGAAACGCCGTCGATCTCCTGAATGCGTGCCCCGATCGCCGCGCCGAAAACGATGAAGTAGAGCGACGTAGACATGACAGGCGACACGACGCTCTGCAGCAGCGTCCGGCGGGTGCGCGCCATCTCGAATAAATAGATCGACTTGACCGCTTCTATGTTCATTGCGCTGCCCCCACGATCTCCACGAAAATATCCTCCAGCGAACTCTGCCGCGTGGAAATGTCCTTGAGCCGGATTCCTGCTTCCGCGAGCGCGGCGAGCAGCGCGGTGATACCGGTCCGTTCGGCGCTCGTGTCGTAGTCATAGATCAGGCGATGGCCGTCGCCCTCGAGCGTCAGGTTGTAGGAGGATAATGTATCGGGCACGCGCTCCAGCGGATGCGCGAGATCGACGCGCAGTTGCTTGCGGCCGAGTTTCGTCATCAAGGCCGCCTTCTCCTCCACCAGCAGGATTTCACCACCGTTGATCACTGCGATCCGGTCGGCAATCTCCTCCGCTTCTTCGATGTAATGCGTCGTCAAGATGATCGTCACGCCCGAAGCGCGAAGCCCCCTTACGACATCCCACATGCTCTTGCGCAGATTTACGTCCACGCCGGCCGTCGGCTCGTCCAGGAAGAGCACACGCGGCTCGTGCGATAGTGCCTTGGCGATCAGCACGCGCCGCTTCATGCCGCCCGAAAGCTCACGCAGCATGTTGTCCTTCTTCTCCCAGAGCGACAGGTCCTTCAGCACTCTCTCGATATGTGCGGGATCCGGCTTCTTGCCGTGCAGTCCGCGCGAGAAGGAGACCGTATTCCACACCGTCTCGAAGGCGTCGGTGGTGAGTTCCTGCGGCACCAGGCCGATCATCGCCCGGGTTTCGCGGAAATCGCGCACGACATCGTGGCCGCCGACCGTCACGTCGCCCCCGCTTGCATTGACGATGCCACAGATGATCGAAATCATCGTGGTTTTGCCGGCCCCATTCGGCCCGAGCAGAGCAAGGATTTCGCCTTGCTCAATATCGAGGCTGACGCCCTTCAGCGCCTTGAAGCCCGATGCATAGGTCTTCGACAGATTGGAAACGGAAACGATAGGCGCCATGCAAAAGGATCCGGGAATAGTGCAGGAGTGGCGGGATGCCGCTCTATATGGCCCAATTCGCGCGGAATTGCAGCCACCGAGCGCAAATTTAGCGGTGACGCTCCGTCACACGGGGAAATTTGGGGCAGGCTTACGTTATGCTCCGCCGATCCCCTTCAGGAAAACGTAACCGGCAACGCAAAGCACGAGCACCGCAAACAGACGATTGAGCATGCCCTTTCGCGACGACAGCCGCCCGGCCGCAGCTATTCCGATGGCACCGCCGAGAATGCCGCCACCGATGAACTGAAGAGCGACGGCCCAGTCTACGAGACCCGAGGCGGCATAGCTCAGAGCCGTCGCCAGCCCGAACGCGCTGATGGCAAGCAAAGACGAACCGATCGCGCTGATCATCGGCATGCCGGTCGCCGCAATCAAACCCGGCACAATCAGAAAGCCACCGCCGATTCCGAGGAACCCGGACAGTGTGCCGGTCGCGAGCGCCACCGCCGCCGTTATCCAGCACGTTCGCGCATCGACCGGGTTCCCCGCCGTGGCCGACTCTCGGACGCAGCATGGTCAGACCGACGCCGACCATCACGAGGCCGAACAGGAAGAGCAAAATTTCGCCATCTACGGCCTTCGCGACCGACGAGGCAACGAGTGCACCCAATGTTCCGACTGCGGCGAAGACGATGGCGCACCGCCACCACACGTTCCCGGCCCGCGCGTGACGCACGAATCCCGCAAGCGCGCTCGAGAGCACTGGTACCGATCGCCACATGTGTGTTACTCACGCCGACGACATAGAGGAGCAACGGCACGGCGAGGATCGAACCACCGCCACCAAGCAGCCCCAGCGAAAAGCAGACGGCTCCGCCGGAAGCGATGGACGCTACGATTGCTTGCCGCCATGGGCCTACTCCCAATCGATGGTCATAGGCGGCCATTCCCGCAAACATTGCCCCCAGAAAGAGAATGGTCTTGGGAACGCCAAGCGACAGAGACGCGACCGCCGGGCCCGGGCAGAGGCCGACCATACCCCACCCGGCGCCAAAGATCGCGGAGCCCAGGATGAGCCTGCGATCGATCAATTGCGTCTCGGGAAGGTGGAAACGTTCATCGAGGAGCGGCTTGCGCATCCAGCGCGCCATGGACATGCCGATCGCCGAGACCGCGGCGGCGCCCCCGAGCACGAAGGCGAGCGTCGGGTCCCAGTCGCGGGCGATGTCGAGGAAACCGCGTACGCGCGCCGGATTCAACATTCCGGAAATCGCAAGGCCCAAGCCGAAAATGCTGCCGGACACGAGAGCGACAGCGACGCGAAAACCTGCACTCGTGCTCATACGAAGAACCCCATAAGATAGACGGTCGCAACCGCCGCGGTCATGAAGGTGGCGACGGCTGCCACGGAGCGCCGAGAAAGACGGGCGAGTCCGACGACGCCGTGGCCGCTCGTGCAGCCCGACCCACGCGCGAACCGTAGCCGACCAGAAAGCCGCCAATGACAACGACCGGCAAGGACGCCGCCAGTTGCACCTCCGGCCATTCGCCAAAGAGCAGGCGAAAGACGATCGGTCCAACGACCAGACCGGCGATGAAAGCGGCACCGATCGCGGTCTGCACACCTTGCAACAGCCGCCCGACGATGCCGCTGACGCCGGCGACCCGGCCATTCGCGAGCATCAGCATCGCGGCCGACAGCCCGATCAGCATGCCGCCGTAAAGTCCGCTGATGTAGGCCGTCACTATTTCGTCCCCTCGCGGCAAAAGATCTCATAGAGCGCCATCACCAACCGAGCGGCCTTATCCTCCGCCAGCCGGTAGAAGACCTGTTTTGCATCGCGCCTCGTCGCGACGATGCCAGCCTCGCGCAACACCGTCAGTTGCTGCGACAGGGTTGGCTGATGTATGCCCAGCATCTCTTCCAGTTCGCCGACGGAATGCTCGCCCTCGACGAGCGTACAGACGATCATCAGCCGGTTCTGGTTCGCGAGCGTCTTGAGCAGCGCTGAGGCGTCGCCCGCTCGCGCGCTCATATCGGGACGGAAGTTTCGAAATTTCATTACCGTTCCCATGTTCATCTCCTTCAGCCCCACGCCGCTCCCTTGAGCGCGTTAAGCGGAAACTTCAGATAGCGCGCGCCGTTTTCTTCCGGCTCCGGCAGGCGGCCGCCGCGAATGTTGACCTGCAGTGCGTGAAGGATGAGCTTCGGCATCGGCAGCGTCTTGTCGCGCGCCTGCCGCAGTTCAACGAATTGTTCCTCGGTCACGCCTGCGACATGGTTGTTGCAACGCTTCTGCTCGCCGACCGTGCTTTCCCAGCGCGGCTCCCGGCCGTTCGGCTGGTAGTCATGACCGCTAAAGACCCTAGTTTCATCAGGCAGGGCGAGGATTGCGCTGATGGAACGCCAGAGCTGACGGGCGTCCCCGCCGGGAAAATCCGCCCGCGCGGTGCCGCTGTCCGGCATGAATATCGTATCGTGCACGAAGGCAGAATCGCCAACGACATAGGTTACGGAAGCGAGCGTATGGCCAGGCGAGTAAATAACGCCCGCCTCGATCGAGCCGACCGAAAAGCTCTCGCCCCCAACGAAAAGATGGTCCCATTGCGATCCGTCCGTCGCAAACTCGGGCCAATTGTAGATCTCTTTCCAGAGCTTTTGAACGCGCACCACCTCTGACCCGATGCCGGTTGACGCGCCCGTCCTTTCCTTCAGAAAGGCGGCGGCCGAAAAATGATCCGCATGGGGATGAGTGTCGAGGATCCATTCGACCGTCAGGTCGTTCCCGGCAATGTAGTCGAGGATACGATCGGCCTGCACGGTCGCCGTCGCTCCCGATTTCTCGTCGAAATCGAGGACCGGATCAATGATCGCGCAGCGCTTCGTCTGCGGGTCCGAGACGACATATTGGACGCTTCCGGTGCGGGCCTCATAAAAGCCTTTGACATCTGGTCTTGCAGTCGCGGCTGCAGGCATCGTTGCCTCCATTTGAGCAATCATTATACAATTACGCATATTATATATTGTTAACGTCAGCAAGCGGGTTCCAGCTGCGGCGATTTGACTTCCGCGTTTCATGGAGCTCCGAGAAGCGGAATTATCGCACAGGTTTTGCCAGACGTGCGATCTCTGTCACTCGGCAATTGAAGATGCCGCGCGAACCTTGGGCTGGGATCACCGCACAGGAAAAATTATGCAGAAATTCGTTATATTACGGGCACGTCTTCACATTTGAAGGCGCGCACTGCAGCAAGCAACAAATGTCGGGCCGTGTCCGCCTAACCAAGAAGACTGTAGAAGAACCGGGCGGCGATGAGCACCATGAAGATGCCGAATCCCGCCTCGAGCTGTCGCCTGCCCATGGCATGGGCAAGCCGCACGCCGAGCGGCGCGACAAGCAAGGTTATCGGGATGATCAGCGCCACCGCAATCCAGTTGATGAATCCGGTCGAAAGCGGCGGGAGGCCAGGTGCGCCCCATCCCGCCCAGACATAGCCGAACAGCCCCGGGATCGAGATCAGCACGCCTACGCCGGCGGAGGTGGCGACGGCTTGGTGAATTGGCCGGTTGTACAGCGTCATGAAGGTGTTGTTGAGCACGCCGCCGCCGATGCCCATGAGTCCGGAAAGAATGCCGATCCCGACGCCGACCAGCCATTTGATCGGGTTCTTCGGTAAGTCCGTGCCGATGTGCCAACTCGCGCGATTGAAGATCATCCGGAAGGCTAAGGCGAGCGCGATCACCGCGAAGATCAGACGCAGCGTCTCGCTGCCGACATGGGCCGCGATCACCGAGGCGAGGATCGCGCCGAGCGGTACTGCCCCGATCCAGTTCCGCAGCAGATCGGTATCGACCACGCCGCGGCGATAGTGGGATAGGAACGACCGGACCGAGGTCGGAACGATGATCGCGAGCGACGTGCCAACGGAAAGATGCATCCTGACTGCATCATCTATGCCGAGAAGGCCGAAAACCTGATAGAAGACCGGCACGAGGATCGCCCCGCCACCGATGCCGAATAGGCCGGCAAGCACGCCGGCAACGACGCCGGCCGCCGCCAGCGCCAATGCAAACATCATCAATTCCGAGACAGGCGGCATGAAGAAACTCGATTTTGCTGGAATCCGGAGAAGAAGAATCCGGATCAGGGCTGCTTGCCCACCACTGTCATGAAACGGTGATGCTTTTCAACGACTTTAACCAGGCGTGGAGCGCCCTCGCCTCCCGTGATTTGCACTCCGGAGCCTTCCCCCTAATCTCCGGTGTTTGGCCGGCTTTCCCCGCCGGCCTCTTTTTTGCCTGCCGTCCTCGCTCCAGGCAAAGTGTATAGCGATTTTCCTTCCGCAAATTGTGTAACGGTCAGTCGCAATGCCGATAGCCCGACTTTCGCGTCCTCAGGTCGAAGTGGAAGTGGTCCTTGTGAAACGGATCGCTACCGGGTCCGAGCACGGTATTGAAATACTTGCAGCTGTCGGAGCGGACGGCCTTCAGCAGGCCGCGTTCGCGGAAAGCGAAGAATCCTTTTCTGCGAACATCGATCTCCTTGCCATTCTTCAGAACGAATTTGCCGACGTCGATGGCATTGCCGCGCGCATGTTCGGACATCGGGTTGCCGCGGCGCGAATTCATCGTGCGGCAGGAATAGCCGCCGAGCGGCTTTATCGTCTTGACACCGGACCAGTAGCGGTAGCGCGATGATGGAGCGAGCTCGTATTTGACCCACTTGGCGAAGGCTTCGGTCACCTGGCAATTGAGCTTCACTGCCGGCTTCACGGCGATGCCGCCGGAAAGGCCACTAAGCTCGATCGGATAGTCGATGCCGCAGGACGGTCCGTTGCTGATGCGCGGGACATCGCGGAAGACGACGCCGAGCTTCTGCAGGCGCTGGCGGCAAGCAATTTCGGAGCGAGGCATCTCGCCGGTAAATTCCGGCGCCGACATCGGATTGCGGACACGCGGCAGAAAGGCGACCTGCTGCGGTTCCTGCGCGGGCCGAACGGTCCGTTGCCGCTCGATGTAGCGCGGCTTTTTCGCCTCCTCTGCAGAGATCTGATCCGGCGTCAGCGGCGGCAGGTCAGGGTCGTAGCCGAGGCTCGACTCGGATTCGGGCGCTGGCCCCGCGGATCGGCCGAGTTGATGCACGCTGTCCTCACCGATGCCGCCAACCACCGGCTGACTGGCGTTGCCCTCGGCAATCTCGTTGCTCTGCTCTTCGGCGAGCCCGACGACCGGCTGGACCCCCAGCATGGCGTCCATATTGACCCCTTCGGGTGGTATGGTCATCGGCGCTGCGCTTGCCATCTGCGTTTCGGCAGCTGGCATCGGCTCGCCGTCGATGACAGGCAGATCGCGCCCCGCCTGTGCGCCGGCATTGATAGTGACGGCATTTTCGCTGGAGGCAGCAAACGGTTCGCCTGAAGGATAAGCCGCCGCCATCTGCTGCCGCGGGCGGGCATCGGCCCGCACTGGCGCTATGGCGCTGACACGAGCGCCGCTGTCGACTCTCGCCGACGGTACGAGCACGTCGGTCGTGCAGGCGACCAGGGAAGCGGACAGCATTATCGCGGCCAGCGGTCGATGGAGAAGAGAAACACACGCCATACTCACTGCCGCCTTCATCCACGACAAAACCGAAGCCTTGTCGATGCGCCGCCGTCCCTAAAACCGTGGCTGCCGCCTGTGTCGTCAGGCGGGCGCACGGCCGAAAAATCGTACTTCGGGCAGACTTTATGCAAACACGGTAAATGAAGCCTTTCCGGAAGCACCCCACATCAGGCGGTCAGCGCCGCGAGCCGACACGGAAAGGCCCGCATCCATTCGAACGCGGGCCTTGAATTCGAGATCAATAACTCAACGAGGCTACGATTTTAAGGAAAAGCGGCAGGACGTCAGCGGCATGCTCCGCCGTGAAC
>NZ_JADYVD010000035.1 GCF_020193575.1 Ensifer sp. IC4062 | reverse complement strand
CTCCGAGCGAGAAGCCGAGAACGCCAACGCGATCAGCGTTGACGACAGCGCTCCACTGCGGATCGGTGGTGAGCATGTCGATCACGGAGGATAGATCCTGCGTGCGCTCCCACAGCTTCGGCGTATCCGCGGGGGTCGAGTTGCCGCTGGTGGTGCCTGGATGATTAGGACCGGCAACGACAAATCCGGCCTTGGCCAGCTCAGCGGCGAGCCAGCTCATGCCCTGAATGCGACCGCCCGATCCATGCGACAGCACCACCAGCGGGTAGCGCCCTGCGAGGAGCGGCGCGTTCATGTGCGCTGGCGTGCCCTTGAATACCTGGTTTTCACCCACGAGAACGGGTTCGCCGCCAGATCCGGCAGGATACCAGACGGTGACCTGAAGGTTTCGCCCGCCTTCGGGCGGGTCGAGGTTTATTTCGCGCACACCCACCTCTATTGCGTGGCAGGGTGCTGCGAATGCGACGGAAAGGGCAACGGCGGCAAGAACATGGAAAAAGGTCATTACAAGCCTCACAAGGTTGAAGGGACCGGCAAATGATTGCCCTCCCGCGTGCTCTCCGCTTCCTCGATCATGATTTAGGTCGTCCCGAATCGCGATTTCGGCCAACATTCAGCCGTTGATCTCCATCCGAAGGACAGACCTTGATTTTCGTCCCGCTGCCGTTCGTCGTCGCGCTGCTGCTTCTGGTGCTTCTTGTTGCGATGCTGCGATACGACGAGACGCGCAAAGGGCTTCGGCCGTTCCTTGCCTTGGTCTGCCTGTGCGCCGTGCAATCGATCATCGTCGGGTTGCGGTGGGGTTATGACGTGGAAAGACTGCGATACGTGCTGCCGGTATTGGCGAGCTGCCTGCCGCCTCTGGTGCTGGCAAGTTTCCGCAGCTTAATCCACCGGGAGGAGGTGGCCGGCAGTGCCCGTTGGCTTCACGTTACGCCGCCACTTGGGATAGTTGTGCTGCTGTTGCTGTGGCCGGCTCTGATCGATGGTGCCTTGATGGTGCTGTTTGTCGGATACGCGTTCGCGCTAGTGAAGCTCGGCCGTGCCGGTCCTGACGGCCTGGATGAAGCACGTTTCGACGGTGCTCACGCGGCGCATCGCGCACTCCTCATTGCTGCTGCTGCGCTCTGTTTGTCAGCCCTGTTCGACCTTGCGATATTTCTCGATTTCCGATGGGCCAAGGGGACCAATGCCGCACTGATCGTCAGCAACGGAAATCTTCTCGAACTGCTTTTCCTCGGCTTTACCGCAGATGTCGCAGCCCGTGCGCGACCGCTCCCGGCAGTGCCGGCAAATAGTGATAACGCTGCATCGCTGGCGGCCAAGGATCGTGAGGTCCTGGATCGAGTCAATCATTTGCTTACCGCACAGCGATTGTCCCGGGATGAAAACCTGACCCTGTCCCGGCTGGCGCGGCGCGCTGGCGTGCCGGCGCGGCAGATATCCGGGGCAGTCAATCGCCTGGCGCAGAAGAACGTTTCCCAATACATCAACGATTTCCGAATAGCCGAAGCCTGCCGGCTTCTCAGGGAGACCGACCTGTCGGTAACCGCCGCGATGCTCGAATCCGGCTTTCAAACGAAATCGAACTTCAACCGGGAATTCCGACGCGTGAACTCCCTCAGCCCGGCTTCCTGGCGCGAGCGAAACCGGCCGTCGCCATCGTGATCTAATGCAGATGCCTCAGCTTGTCGGGGTTCCGCATCACATAGATTGCAGCGACCTTGCCGCTCTCTATTTCGAGCGCGGTCGTCTGGAGTTCGCCGTCGGCTTCCAGCGTCACGAAACCGGGCAGTCCGTTGATGAAACCGGCTCGTACGAGTTTCGAGCCGTTCTTCTGGAACAGAACTGCGAGGCTCTCGTGCACCTTCATCACCGCATCAAATCCGATGATCGGCTTCATCGCCGCGGGACGTTTGCCGCCGCCGTCGGCATGGATGCTGACGTCGGCCGCCAACATTGCGCCGAGCGTCGTCATGTCGCCGCTGCGCGAGGCGGTGTAGAAGGCTTCAGCGATCTCGAGGCTTTTCTGTTTCTCGATCTGGAAGCGAGGTCTCGTCTCGCGGACATGGGTGCGTGCGCGGCTGGCGAGCTGGCGGCAGGCAGCCGCGTCGCGCTGGATCGTCGCCGCGACCTCTTCAAATCCCAGTCCAAAAACGTCGTGCAGCAGGAAGGCCGCCCGCTCGAGCGGAGAAAGGCGTTCCAGGGCAAGCATCAAAGGCAGAGTGACGTCTTCCTCCTGCTCTTCTTCCACGACCGGGTCGGGAAGCCAAGGACCGACATAGGTCTCGCGCTGGCGTCGTGCTGATTTGAGCTGATCAAGGCAGAGCCGCGTGACCGTACGGCGCAAGAACGCCTCGGGCTCGCGCACCGCCGAGCGGTCGGCCCCCATCCAACGGATGAAGGCCTCCTGCACCATATCCTCTGCGTCGGCGACGGAGCCGAGCATGCGATAGGCGACGCGCATGAGCTTGGGACGCAGCGGATCGAATCCCGCCGCTGCATCCTCGTAACTGGTGTCCGTCATCAGGCGGCCGCCTGGGCCGCCTTGGCCGCGGCCGGATCGACCCACAGGCCGAACCCAACCGCAAGACGGTTCCACCCGTTGATGACGTTGATCATGAGCGTGAGCTTCACCTGCTCCTCCTCGGTGAACTGAGCCTTCAAGGCCTCATAGGCGCTTTCGTGCGCATGGCCTTCTGACAGCCGCGTCAGTGCCTCGGTCCAGCCTAGCGCGGCGCGCTCGCGATCGGAATAGCAGGGGGCTTCACGCCAGGCCGACAGCAGATAGATGCGCTGTTCCGTCTCGCCTTTTGCCCGCGCTTCCACCGTATGCATGTTGATGCAGTTGGCGCAGCCGTTGATCTGCGAGGCGCGGATCTTCACCAATTCTATGAGACTTGGCTCAAGGCTCGAGGCGGCGGCGACCGATGTGCTCATCCAGCTCTTCATCAGCGACGGGGCAGCGGCAAAAGGATCAAGTTTGGCAGTCATGGTTCAGTTTCCTTCTGTTGGTTCCGACACCATGACGAGACAGGATCTGCGAGTGTGACATGAGCGCAGAAATTTCTGATCGGCGCACGCCTTTCCGCAGGCAGGTAGACTTTGGCCGACGCGCTTGAGCACCCCGTGTAATCACTGCCGGAGTGGTTACTGAGCGCATTTCCGCTGTTAAGGGACGACTTCGGAAGCTGCCGACATCAACTCCTCGGGATTGAGCACTCGGTCCATATTGCGACCTTCCTCTTCAACTTCCGTAAAGCTCCAGCGCACCACGCCTTCCCGATCGAGCAGGAAATGGCCGACGAGCTGCACATGGCCGGGGATCCTCACCTGCTGATCGGCTTCGGTGATTTCGTATCCATCCTTCGCGTTGAGAAGGTCGGCTGCTGCGGCCGGATTCATCGGTTCAGGCAATTCCCCGGGCCGATCGACCCGCATTGTCGTGACCACATCCATTCCGACCTTGTATGGCCACTCGGTTTCATTCTCCGTAATCTCTAGGAGAGGTAAGCCGAACGCGCGGTGTGAAGCTCGCTCCGGATCGGATGCGGCCAAAAGTCCGGGTATCGGATGATAGCGGAAATAGAGCCGCGCGCGTTCTACCGGGGTGTTTACCACCGCTAGAGAGTTCACGCCTTTCTCACGCAGTGCGGGGTTGAGCTGTGCCATCGCCGCAACGTAGCGTCGGCAGAACGGACACAGCAGGCCTCGAAACAAACCGATCAACAATGGGCTGCGGCCGCGAAAATCATCAAGTGCGATTGTTCCCTCGCGCGAGATGGCGTCCAGCACGATGTTCGGCGCCCGGTCGCCCGGTTGCAACGGATGGTCGGCATAGGGCGTAGACATAGACAACCTCCTCCCCCGGGGTCAGTCGAGAAAAGGCAGCACTGCAAAGTGCTTCGAGGTCGAGCTGGCGTTCCAGGGGCGAAATAGCGTTCGGCCTCACAGCCAGGCTATGCCTCCAGAATGGCCCCACATTGGCCCTTGAGCAAGCGGTAAACAGCGGACCGGCCGTTGGCCTCTCCGCCGTTTTGTTCCGTGGCGCGGAGCCGGTGCCGTGCTTACATCGCCTTGCCGTCGGCGCCGAACACGTGGCAGCGCGACGGATCGAAGTGGACGGCGAGGTTGGTGCCGCGCTCCACTTTCTGCTGGCCTTCGAGCGCGACCGTGATGTGCTGGCCGTCAGGGGTGATGCCGTAGAGCATGGTTTCGCCGCCGAGGTTTTCAACGAGCTCGACATTAATCGGGGCGAGCGCGATGCCATCCTCGTGTGCGGACAGATGCTCCGGCCGGATGCCGAAGGTCACCTCTTGTTCCGGCGCAGCGCCTTTCAGGGCGCGCGGCAGGCGGATCGTGCCGCCACAGACCTGGATCGCGGTTTCGGCTTCGCCGACGGCAGCGATGCGCGCCTTGAGGAAGTTCATTTTCGGGCTGCCGATGAACCCGGCGACGAAGCGGTTGACCGGGTGGTTGTAGAGATCGAGCGGCGCGCCCACCTGCTCGATCCGCCCGGAGTTGAGGACGACGATCTTGTCGGCCATGGTCATGGCTTCCACCTGATCGTGAGTCACATAGATCATCGTGTTGCCGAGATCGCGGTGAAGCCGGGAGATTTCGACGCGCATCTGCACGCGGAGTTCCGCATCGAGGTTGGAAAGCGGTTCGTCGAAGAGGAAGATGCGCGGCTCGCGCACGATCGCCCGGCCGATCGCCACGCGCTGGCGCTGACCGCCGGAGAGCGCCTTCGGCTTGCGGTCGAGCAGCTTCTCAATCTGCAGGATCTCCGCGGCGCGACGCACCTTCGGCTCGATCTCCGCCTTCCTGTAGCCCGCCGTCTCGAGGCCGAAGGCGAGATTCTTGTAGACCGACATATGCGGGTAGAGTGCATAGGACTGGAACACCATAGCGATGCCGCGCTTGGCCGGCGCCACCTCGTTCATCCGGTCGTTGTCAAGCATGAGCGTGCCGCCGGTAATCTCCTCCAGGCCGGCGATCATGCGGAGCAGTGTCGACTTGCCGCAACCGGACGGGCCGACGAAGACGGCGAACTCGCCGGGGTCGATGGTCAGGTCGATGCCGTGGATCACATCGAGCGCGCCATAGCGCTTCTCGACTTTCTGAAGAACGACGCTGGTTGCCATTTCGAATTCCTCCCTGCGGCCTTTGCCGTTACCGCGTATTCGCGCGCCAATTGGCGTATTTCGGACTCTCCGGCCCGATCGGAAGCGTTATCTCGCGACCCGTATCGGCGGACTGATAGATCGCCGTCACCAGTTCCAATGCCTGACGTGCATCCTTGGTGGTGACAGGAAGCGGCCCCTTGCCGCTGAGAAAGGCGTGGAAATGGTCCATCTGCGTCGTAAAACGCGGCGAGACCGGACGCCAGTTGCCGATCACTTCATCGATTTCAGCCTGGACCGCCTGGTTGGCGGCAATGATCTTCCAGGGATCCTTGCCCGGCGCGTACGGTTCATGGCTGCTTTCGAAGGTGACGTTTTCGAAGTGCAGGCGAAGGCGGCTGATCTGCTCCTGCGAGCCGAGCGTGCAGGAGAGCGAGACGAAGGCGCCGTTCTCCATCAGCAGGCTTGCCGAGGCGCAGTCCTCTACCTCGATATCGTTGACGCGGGTCGCGACGCGCCCGAATACTCTTGCGACCGGTCCGAGGAGATGCAGCATCATGTCATGCAGGTGCAGCGCATGGGTCACCAGCACGCCGCCGAGTTCCGTCTCCCATTTGCCGCGCCAGGGTACGGAGTAGTATTCCGGCGTGCGCAGCCAGAAGGTTTCGACCGAGCCCACATAGGGCTTGCCGGCAATGCCGGCTTCGATGATACGCTTTGCCTTCTCGATGCCGTCGCCGTAGCGATACTGGAAGATCGGCATCAGCACGCCCCGGGCGTGCTTCTCCGCCTCCATGATCCGGTCGACGCCCTTGAGCGAACCGGTGAGCGGCTTCTCGCAGATCACGTGCTTGCCGGACGCCAGTGCGTCGAGCACCTGTTCCAGGTGAATGCCGGGCGGGGTGCAGATATCGATGATGTCGATGCTGTCGTCGGCGAGCAATTCCTTGAACGTGGTCGTGCGCTTTTCGATGCCGAACTCGTTGCCGACTTCGTTCAGCCGTTCCACGTTGAGGTCGCAGAGCGCGGTCACCCGGAACTTGTCCGGATGCGGCAGGTAGCCCTCGACAATGTGCGACCGCCCGATCCCGCAGCCGATGATGGCAACTGTCTTTACGCTCATCTTATTTCTTTTCCTGGTTACGTTCGGCGATCGCTTGTGCTGAAAGGGCAAGCTCCATGGCCTTGAAGCAGCGTTCCTGCGGCATGGCGGTTTCGGTTCTGTCGCGGATGTCGGCAAGGAACTGACGGCCGAACGGAAGGTCGACGCCCGAGCAATCGATGTGTTCGACGCCGTTGCGGTCGGCGAGGAACAGGTGGTTGCCTCCTGTGCGCCCGGCGAGGTCGACCGTCTTGCGAACCTCGATCGTGCCGGTCGTGCCGACGATGAAAAGCCGACCGTCGCCCCAGGTCGGCATGCCGTCGGGCGTGAGCCAGTTGACATGGATCATGCCAGTTGCTCGTCCCGTCGAAAGATGGATGTTGCCGGTATCCTGCAGTTCGGGGCTGTCGGCAACGCTCCGGTTGTCGACGCTCGCGGAGAGGATGGTGGCATCGCTGGCGCCGGCGAAGAAGAGGAACTGCTCGCACTGGTGCGAGGCGATGTCGGTCAAGATGCCGCCGTAGTCCGAGCGGCGGAAGAACCAGTCAGGGCGGCTTTCCTTGCGCAGCCGATGCGGTCCGAGGCCGACCATGTGCACGACCTCGCCGATGGCGCCGGCGGCGACCAGCTCACCGGCTTTCACGGTCGCCGGGCTCTCGAAATGCTCGGAATAGAGGATCGAGAAGATGCGCCGCGTTTCCGCCTGGACCCGGCGCACTTTGGCGAGCTGGTCGAGGCTCGTCATGCCCGGCTTGTCGACGAGCACGTCCTTGCCGTGGCGCATGGCGCTGATCGCAAGCTCCGCCCGTTCGGCTGAAATCGCGGCAGAGGTGATAAGGCCGATGCTCTCGTCCTCGAGTATCTGGTCGAGTGTCGCGATACGCGGCACATCCTTGTACGTGGCCGAGAATTCCGCGGCCAAAGCGTCGTCCCTTTCGTGGAAACCGACGAGGCGGGCGCCGGCTCTTTGAAGGCAATTGACCTGGCCGTAGATATGGTTGTGGTTGAGCCCGACCGCGGCAAAACGCAATTCGTCCATGGGTAATCTCCAGCTCCTGCGATCAGCGCTTCATGCCGGTGGTGGCGATGCCTTCGATCAGAAGGCGTTGGAAGAACAGGAAGAAGAAGAACACGGGCACGAGCGACAGCGTCGACATGGCGAAGAGTCCACCCCAGTCGGAGGTGCTGCTCGAGTCGACGAAGGTCCGGAGGCCCAGCTGGATCGTGTAGGTGTTCATGTCGTTCAGGTAGATCAGCGGTCCGAAGAAATCGTCCCAGGTCCAGATGAAGGAGAAGATCGCGGCCGTCGCGAGCACCGGCAAGGAGAGCGGCAGCATGATCTTCCAGTAGATGCGCCAGGCACTGCAGCCGTCCATCATCGCCGCCTCATCGAGTTCGCGTGGGATTCCGCGGAAGAACTGGACCATCAGGAAGATGAAGAAGGCGTCGCTCGCCAGGAATTTCGGCACCACGAGCGGCAGGAACGTATTCACCCAGCCGAGATTGAGGAAGAGCACATATTGGGGAATAAGCGTCACGTGATAGGGGATCATCAGCGTCCCCAGCATGATCGCGAACCAGAAATTGCGCCCGGCGAAGCGAAGGCGCGCGAAGGCGTAAGCCGCGAGGGAGCAGGCGACGACGTTGCCGATCACTGTCAGCACGGACACGACGAGTGAATTCCAGAAGAAGCGGCCGAAGCTGACGTCGAGGCCGAACCAGCCGCGCAAATAGGAAGCGAAATCGATCGATGACGGCCAGAGCGAGGTCGAGGCGAAGATCTCGTCCTCCGGCCGCACCGATGCGGAAAGCATCCACAGGAGCGGGTAGAGCATCGCGATCGACGCAGCGATCAGGCCGGCGTGGACGAGAACCGACCCCAATGGGCCGCGGCGGCCGAGCGGTGCCGATGACGGGGCGGTTACGGAGCTCATGGTCGCATCAGTCATCGTAGTGCACCCAATAGCGAGAGGTCAGGAACGAGAAGGCGGTAAAGAGCGCGATGATCAGCACCAGAATCCAGGCCAAGGCCGAGGCGTAGCCCATGCGGAAATTGCCAAAGGCTTCCTGGTAGAGATAGAGCGTATAGAAGAGCGTCGAGTTGATCGGTCCGCCGGTGCCGCCGGAAATGATGAAGGCCGGGGTGAAGGCCTTGAAGGCGTCGATCGTTTGCACCACCGCGTTGAAGAAGATGACCGGGGTGAGCAGCGGCAGTGTGATCTTGTAGAACTGCCGGAATTTGGACGCGCCGTCGAGGCTTGCAGCCTCATACATATCGGTCGGGATCTGCCGGAGGCCGGCAAGAAAGATGATCATCGGCGAACCGAACTGCCAGACGCTCAACACGACGAGAGTCCAGATCGAATAATTCGGATGCGAGATCCAGCTCGGGCCCTCGATGCCGAACTGGGCAAGCAGGCTGTTGATAAGGCCGTCGCCGGCAAAGAGCTGGCGCCAGAGCACGGCGATCGCAACGCTGCCGCCGAGCAGCGAAGGCAAATAAAAGATTGCGCGATAGACGGTGAGTCCCCGGACGCCGCGATCGAGAAGGATGGCGACGAGCAGCGCGAAGGTGAGCTTGAACGGCACCGAAAGCACGACATAGAGGAAGGTTACCTGCATCGCGGCAGCGAATTTCGGATCAGCGGTCGCGATGCGCACGTAGTTGGCGGTTCCGACCCATTCCGGTGCGCGGATCAGATCGAAGCTAGTAAAGGAGAGATAGAGCGAGGCAACCGCGGGCCCGAGCGTCAGGCCGAAGAAGCCGATGAGCCACGGCAACAGGAACATGTAGCCGGCTCCGTGCTTCGCCCAGATGGAGGCCCATCGGCCCTGTGCGACGGGGCGCGCCTGGGCGCCCCCACCGACGACGACAGCGGAATCCTGCACGGCCGCCATCTCCTTAGCCTCGCGACAGGATTTGTGTGACCTCGTCCACCAGCGTCTCGCCGCCCTGCTTGGCGTCGAGCTGGCCGAAGGCCACCTGCTCGGCGACCCTGCGCAGGGCCAGCTCCGCCTCGCCAGCGCCCGATGGCGGCGGCGGCGGCAGATCGCCAGCGAGCGCTCCGAGCCCGGAGACATATTCGAGTGCTGCTCGGCCGAGCTCGTCAAGCGACGGCGCGAGTGCCTCGCGCACGGAGGCCGATTCCGGCACGCCGCGCTCGACGCCGAGGATCTTGGCCGCCTCCGAATCCTTGACGAAGAAGTTGACATATTTCGCCCCGAGTTCCGGGTCGCTACTCTTGGCCGATACCGAGAAGAACATCGAGGGCTTCCGATAGTGGCCGCCCTTGGCATCCTTGCTGATCAGCGCATGGCTCTTGAGCACGATCTTGTCTTTGTTGATCGCCTGATAGCCGACGAGCTGGTTGGAATGGGCATAGGAGGTTGCCGCTTTTCCGAGCGACAAGGGACTCGTCTCGATATTGAATTGGTCGAGTGCCTGAATGTCCGCCGGTACGCACGCCTTGTCGTCGCGCATCTTCTGCCACATGGCAAACCACTCGGCTCCGTCGTTCGCGTCATAGGCGATCTTGCCATCTGCGGTGAAGAGCGCCTTGCCGCGCTGGCGGAGCCAGTTTTCGAGGAGCGGCTCGACGCCGCTGCCGTCGGACAGGCCGTAATAGCCTTTGCGTTTGCCGGCCTTGGTGATCTCGAGACCCATGCGGGCGAGCTCGTCCCAAGTCGTGGACGGTGTCGGCAGGTCGACGCCGGCTTCCTCGAAGGCGACCGTGTTGACCATCATCGCCGTCGAATTGGCGCCGAGGCTGATGCCGTAGAGTTTGCCGTCGACGCTGCCGCCCTTGATCTGCACCTGGTCGAAATCCTCGACCTTCAGCACGGAGCCGAGATAGCTGTCGAGCGGCGCGAGCGCCCCGCGCCGGGCATATTCAACGATATAGCGGTAATCCATCTGAATGACGTCGGGCGCATTGCCCCCTGCGACCTGGGTCGCAAGGCGCGGCCAGTAGTCGCTCCAGCCGAGGAATTCGCCGTTGATAGCGACCCCCGGATTGGCCGTCTTGAAAAGCTCGCTGACCTTGTTGGTGCGGTCGGCGCGGGTCTGCGATCCCCACCAGAGCAGACGCAGCCGCGCCTCCTCAGAAAAGGCGCGCGGCGCGAAAGCCGCATATGAAAGAAGTGCTGCTCCTCCTGCAAGCACACTGCGTCTGCTGATCTTCTGCGTCATTGGTTCCTCCTCCCTAGGAGCGCCTCCGTAACGCTCCGTGTCATCGCCGTCTTGTTGAGTCCTCTTGCATTAAATAACTAATTGGTTACAAACTAGGGGCAAGCAAAGATCGTGTCAAGCAGTTGTGTGAAGTGCTGTCATTATCTTGTAAATTTTCTTTACGATGTCGCATCGAATGCCACCGAAGGCAAGAGATGCCAGAGGTGATGCAAATGGAGAAGCCACAAGCGGGCGCGAGAGGAAGGAATCGAAACGGCGAGCGCGCTGAACGCTCCGCGCAGCGCGATCCCGAGCGGACGCGCGCATCTATCCTCGCGGCCGCCACACAGGAGTTCGCCGAGAACGGCATGGGCGGGGCGCGAGTCGATGCCATCGCCGAGCGAGCCGGCATCAATAAACGCATGCTCTATCATTACTTCGGCGACAAGGAGCAACTCTACCTCGCTGTCCTGGAAGAGGCCTATATCGGTATAAGAACAGCCGAAAAAGCGATCAATCTCAGCGACTTGGAGCCGGAGGAGGGTATCGCCGAGCTGGCGATGTTCACGTGGAGGTACTTCCTTGAGCATCCAGAGTTCCTGAGTCTGCTCGGTACGGAGAACCTTCACCGCGCCCGCTGGCTGCGTCAATCAACCCGGCTCAAGGAGCTGCATTCGCAACTCATGGGCAAGCTTTCCGACCTGCTCGAGCGGGGCAGGGCAAAGGGGCTCTTCCGGGAGGATGTCGACCCGTTGCACCTTTATCTGACGATGGCCGCGCTCGGCTATTTCTACCTCTCGAACCAGTACACGCTCTCGACGATCTTCGGCCGCGATCTCGCGGAACACCCCAATCTCGAGGGCTGGGAGCGTCACATCGTTCATGTAACTTTGGCTTCGATCAGGCGCTGAATCGTCAACATGTCGTTTTTTGTGTTGACAGGTGTGCTTTTTCTCTGCCACAAAGTAACTGTTTAGTTACTGGCTTGGGAGGGCTGGTCCGCTCCCGTGAGGCCTGGCAGGGAGGAGACCGCATGCCACGTTTGGGGATCATATTGCACGGCGTCACCGGCCGGATGGGCTACAACCAGCACCTGTTGCGCTCGATACTGGCCATTCGCGATCAGGGCGGGGTCACGCTCAAGTCCGGCGAACGGCTGGAGATCGATCCGATCATCGTCGGCCGCAACAGAGACAAGATGGAGCAACTGGCCAAGCGCCATAATATCGCTCGCTGGTCGACCGATCTCGCTGCGGCGCTTGCGGATCCGAACGACCAGGTCTTTTTCGACGCCGGCACGACGCTGATGCGCGCCGAACTCATCGGCAGGGCGCTCGATGCCGGCAAGCATGTCTATTGTGAGAAGCCAATCTCCGACGATCTCAGGACGGCAGTGAAACTGGCGCGAAAGGCGCGTGCCTCGGGCCTGAAGCACGGGGTCGTGCAGGACAAGCTGTTCCTGCCTGGGCTGCGCAAGCTTGCCCTGCTCAGGGATTCGGGTTTCTTCGGAAAGATCCTCTCGGTGCGTGGCGAATTCGGTTACTGGGTCTTCGAAGGCGATTGGGGCGTGCCCGCCCAGCGTCCCTCCTGGAACTACCGCAAGGCCGACGGCGGCGGCATCATTCTCGATATGCTTTGCCACTGGCGTTACGTGCTGGATAACCTCTTCGGCGAAGTGCGCGCCGTCTCCTGCCTCGGCGCCACGCATATTCCGAGCCGCATCGACGAGCAGGGCCGACCCTATGATTGCGACACCGACGATGCGGCCTATGCGACCTTCGAGCTCGAAGGCGGCATCATCGCGCAGATCAATTCCTCTTGGACCGTGCGCGTGCGCCGCGACGATCTCGTGACCTTCCAGGTCGACGGCACACATGGTTCGGCCGTCGCCGGGTTGACGAAATGCTGGACCCAGCACCGCGTCAACACGCCGAAGCCGGTTTGGAACCCGGATCAGCCGCAGACCATCGATTTCTACGAGACCTGGGACGAGGTGCCGGACACGCATGTGTTCGACAACGGCTTCAAGGCGCAATGGGAAATGTTCCTGCGCCATGTCGCCGAGGACGGTCCCTGGCCCTACGGGCTGGAGGCTGGCGCCAAGGGCGTGCAGCTTGCCGAACTGGGGTTGAAATCCTGGGCCGAGCGCCGCTGGCTCGATGTACCGGCGCTGGAGTTGTGAGCGATGACCAGCATCGATCTTCCTCTCGAAGGCCGGCTTACCCGTTACGAGCTCATCGGCCGGCCCGTTCCCTTGCAAAAGCGTGCACCGGCGGAGTTCCCGCGAGTTGCTTTTGCGGCGGCGCACGTTGTCGCCGATCCGCTCGCCGACAATGATCCGTGGCTGACGCCAGCGATCGATTGGGAGCGCACGCTCGCCTTCCGCCATCGCCTCTGGGATCTCGGCCTCGGTGTCGCCGAGGCGATGGACACGGCCCAGCGCGGCATGGGCCTCGGCTGGCCGGAAGCGCGTGAGCTCATCCGCCGTGCGCTTGCCGAAGCGCGCGGGCGCTCCGGCGCGCTGATCGCCTGCGGCGCCGGCACAGATCATCTGGCGCCGGGCCCCGATGTCTCGATCGACGACATTCTCCAGGCCTATGAGAGCCAGATCGAAACGATCGAAGCGGAGGGCGGCCGGATCATCCTGATGGCGAGCCGGGCGCTCGCGGCAGCGGCGAAAGGGCCGGAAGATTATATCCGCGTCTACGACCGCATCCTTTCGCAGGTAAAGGAGCCGGTGATCATCCATTGGCTCGGCGAGATGTTCGACCCGGCGCTCGAAGGCTATTGGGGCAATGGCGACCACATGGAGGCGATGAAGACCTGCCTCGCGGTCATCGAGGCGCATGCCGAAAAGGTCGATGGCATCAAGATTTCGCTGCTCTCCAAGGAGAAGGAAATCGCGATGCGCCGCCGGCTGCCGAAAGGTGTGCGCATGTACACCGGCGACGACTTCAACTACGCCGAGCTCATTGCCGGCGATGAAAGAGGTTACTCGGACGCGCTGCTCGGCATCTTCGATGCGATCGCGCCCGTGGCGTCAGCGGCCCTTGAGGCGCTCGGCGAAGGGCGGAACGGGGAGTTCTTTGAGCTGCTCGAGCCGACCGTGCCGCTGTCGCGCCATATCTTCAAGGCGCCGACGCGCTTCTACAAGACGGGCGTCGTCTTCCTCGCTTATCTGAACGGCCTGCAGGATCATTTCGTGATGATCGGCGGACAACAGAGCGCGCGCTCGCTTGCTCATCTCGCCGAGCTCTTCCGTCTCGCGGACAGGGCGGGCGCCCTTGCCGATCCGGAACTGGCGGTCTCGCGCATGCGGCGCGTTCTCGCCGTCCACGGCATCGACTGAGGCCGCCATGACCGAGGCTCCCATCGTCAGGCTCGTCGAGGCAAACATCTTCGAGCGACAGGTCCGCTTCCGCTTCCCATTCCGCTTCGGGGCGGCGCGCGTCGAGACCGCGCCGCAGGCCTTCGTTCGGGTGAGGATCGCGGACGAAAGCGGCCATGAGGCCGTTGGCTGCTCGGCCGAGATGATGATGCCGAAATGGTTCGACAAGGATCCAGCCCTTTCGCCGGATGACAACGTTGCGCAGCTTCGCGCGTCGCTGCATCTGGCAATCGAAAGCTTGCGGACCGCTGGCGCAAAGACGCCCTTCGGGCTGCACGCCGCTGCGGAAGCCGATCATCACCGGGCGGCTGCGGACCAAGGTCTCCCGCCGTTGGTGGCTTCCTACGGCCTGGCGCTCATCGATCGTGCCATCATTGATGCCGTGTGCCGGATGAAAAGCGCAAGCGCCGCCGACGCCGTCCGGCACAACCTGCTCGGCATCACCAACGTCACCGCACCGGATCTTGCGGGCTTCGATCTCACGGGCTTTTTCTCACGGCTGGAGCCTTCGCCGCGGCTCGCCGTGCGCCACACGATCGGGCTCGCCGATACGCTAACGGCGGCCGACGAACTCGCGCCAGAGCAGCGGCTCAAGGATGGTCTGCCGCAGACGCTGGAAGAGGTGATTGCCGCTTATGGCCACCGCTATTTCAAGATTAAGGTTTCCGGGCGCCCCGTCGAAGACACTGAACGGTTGCAAGCCATCGCCGCTGTCCTCGATCGCACGGTCGAACATTATTGGGCGACGCTTGACGGCAACGAACAGTTCGAGAGCGTCGATGCGGCGGCCGACCTTCTCGATCGCCTGCAGAAGGAGCCGCAGCTTTCCAGGCTGCGCCGATCCATTCTCTTCTTCGAGCAGCCGATCGCCCGCACCGAGGCCCTATCGAAATCGGTCGCCGGGCTCGCGCAGCGCATGCCCCTCGAAATCGACGAGTCCGACGGAGATATCGGCGCATTCCCGCGCGCCCGCGACCTTGGCTATGCCGGCATCTCCTCGAAATCCTGCAAGGGTTTCTACCGGGCGCTGATCAACCGCGCGCGTGTCGAGAAATGGAACCGCGAGGCGGGTTCGCCGCTGTATTTCATGTCCGCCGAGGACCTGACGACGCAATCGGGCCTGGCGCTCCAGCAGGACCTTGTTCTGGCGGCGCTTGTCGGCGCCGGCCACATCGAACGCAACGGCCACCATTACGTGGACGGCATGGCGCAGGCCCCGGCGGGCGAGCAGGCGTGTTATCTGGCCGCCCATGGCGATCTTTACGATTGGGGGTCCGGACGAGCGCGGCTCGCCATCAAGGGGGGTGAGCTCACTTTTCAAACGGCCTTGGGAGCGATCGGCCTTGGCTCGTCCGTCGAGCCGGACTGGGCGTCGATGGCGGCGAGCTAGCGCGTGTCGCCCAATGCGCAAAACGAACATGGGAGGAGAACAGCATGCAGGTCGAGGGGCTTTCCATCAATCTGGCGACGATCCGCGAGCAGTGCGGCTTTGCGGAGGCCGTGGACATCTGTCTGAAACACGGCATCACGGCGATCGCCCCTTGGCGGGATCAGGTGGCGGCGGTTGGGCTCGATGAGGCGGTCCGCATCGTCAAATCCAATGGGCTGAAGCTCACCGGCCTCTGCCGCGGCGGCTTCTTCCCGGCCGCAGACGCGGCGGGACGAGAGAAGGCGATCGATGACAACAGGCGTGCGATCGACGAGGCGGCGGCGCTCGGCGCCGATTGCCTGGTGCTGGTCGTCGGCGGCCTGCCCGGAGGCTCGAAGAACATCGATGCCGCCCGACGGATGGTCGAGGACGGTATTGCCACGGTGCTGCGGCATGCGCGTGCGGCCGGCGTGCCGCTCGCGATCGAGCCGCTGCATCCGATGTATGCCGCCGACCGGGCCTGCGTGAACACGCTCGGCCAGGCGCTCGACATGTGCGAGGCGCTCGGCCCCGGTGTTGGCGTCGCCATCGACGTCTATCACGTCTGGTGGGATCCCGATCTGGCCAACCAGATCTCGCGGGCGGGCGAGATGAAGGCGATCCTCGCGCATCATATCTGCGACTGGTTGGTCCCGACCAGGGACATGCTGACGGATCGCGGTATGATGGGCGACGGCGTCATCGATTTGAAGGGGATTCGGCGCCGGATCGAGGCAGCCGGCTTTCATGGGGCGCAGGAGGTCGAGATCTTCTCAGCCGAGAACTGGTGGAAGCGGCCGGCCGAGGAGGTGATCGCCACCTGCGTGGAACGTTATCGTAGCTGCTGCTGAGATGGGTTGCTCGATCATGCGCCTTACAAGTTGGTGACAAAGGCGGCAGAAAACACCTTGACGCTCGCGGATTTCAGCCACTAGCATGTATGTTAAATTTACATGTTATAGTAATCACAGCCGCCGGTCCGCGGCTTCACCCTAGACAGGATTGCGTGAGGAAGATGGATAACAAACGTCGTTTTGCGCTGGTCGGCACCGGCAACCGCGGTACCACGATGTGGGGCAAGGATCTGCTTGCCGGTTGGCGCGGCCAGGTGGATATCGTCGCCATAGCCGACACGAATGCGCTGAGAGCCGAACGCGCCCGCACGATGATTGCCACCAACGCGCCGATCTACGGCAATGTCGACACGATGCTTGCCGAAGCGCGGCCCGATCTCGTGATCGTCTGCACACCGGATAGCACGCATGACGATATCGTCGTGCGCGCGATGGAGGCCGGCGCCGACGTGATCACCGAAAAGCCGATGTCGACGACGGTTGAAAAGATCCGCCGCATTCTGGACGCCGAGAAGCGCACCGGCCGGCGGGTGGACGTCTCGTTCAACTACCGCTTCGCGCCGACTGCGGCGCGCATCAAGGAACTGTTGAATTCGGGCGAGATCGGCCGGGTGACCTCCGTCGACTTTCATTGGTATCTCGATACCAGACACGGCGCCGACTATTTCCGTCGCTGGCACGCCTATACGGACAAATCAGGCAGCCTCTTCGTGCACAAGGCGACCCACCATTTCGATCTGTTGAACTGGTATCTCGACAGTGATCCGGATGCCGTCACGGCATTTGCCGACCTGCAGATGTACGGGAGCAAGGGCCCGTTCCGGGGGCCGCGCTGCAAACTCTGTCCCCACAAGAATGAATGCGATTTCTATCTGGATCTCGAAGCCGATCCATTCCTCGACGCGCTCTACGAGGACCCCTCGGAGATCGACGGCTATTTCCGCGACGGCTGCGTCTTCCGCGAGGACATCGATATTCCCGATACGATGGTCGCAAACATACGCTACCGCAACAATGTCCACGTCTCCTATTCGCTCAACACCTTCCAGCCGATCGAGGGCCACCACATCGCATTCAACGGAACGAAGGGCAGGATCGAGCTTCGCCAGTACGAGGACCAGCCATGGGAGATGCCGGAGGAAGACGTTATCCTGCTAGTTCGCAATTTCCCGAAAGGCCGCCCGGGAGTGGAGCGCATCGCCGTGCCGCATTCGTCCGGCGGGCACTATGGCGGCGATAATCGGCTGCGGAACATGCTTTTCATGCCAGACGCGAAGGACATATTGGGGCAGCGGGCAGGCGCGCGCGCCGGAGCAATGTCGGTCCTCTGCGGGATCGCTGCGCTCCAGAGCTCGCGCGCGGGCAAAGTGGTCCGGCTTGCCGATCTGATGCCCGAGCTTTTCGAGGGCGAGTTCGGTTCCGTTCCCCGGCCCGCGGCGCAAATTTCTGCCTCTGCCGGCCACCGGTGAATTCGCTCGCCCTCTCGCGCCGCCAATAAGATCTCAGCCGCATCCATGCATTTGACGCATGGGTGCGCTGACGTATGAGCGCTGCAATCCCCCGAAGTTAGGCACTATATGTCGCGCATCGAAGCAAACGAGGCGCCACGGTCTGGCAGCCAAGCTTCGAAAGCCCATGAAAGGGGGATCAAAATGAACGTAGCACGCTCTTTTAACAACTGGCGTAAGTACCGTCAGACGGTCGCCGAACTGGGCCGCATGTCGACCCGTGAACTCAACGACCTCGGCATTGCACGCGCCGATATCCATCGCGTCGCCCGCGCCGCTGTCGGTCGCTAAAGGCTCGATCAACGAGCATATGCCACGTCAGAACTGACGTAGATCTGTCCAAGCGCCTGCACCTCCCAGCGGGCGCTTTTTTTTCGCCCGCGCGTTAAGACCGGCCGCTCGCTGCTGACTTATCTAGCGCCTGCGGTCAGTGAGGCCAAATGGAACCTGATCGGGCCGGCAAGACTCTGACCGTGCTCCAACGCAACGAGGCCGCCGGCTTCGTTTGGCATGTTGTGAGCATTAGGCAGATGCGTCATCGGCTCGAAGCAGAAGAAGTCTGCGTCCGCACCCGGCGAATAGATCATGAAACACGCGAACGCTCCTTGGGTTTCAAGCCTCAAGGCAAGCTGACGTTCGGGCCACTCGATCACAGCCTCTCCGTCCCAGCCGTCATAGGCATTGTTCATCCAGTGGGCGGGCAGTGTATTGCCCTCGGCGAAATCGAGCATGCGGGGAATTGGGCCGGGAACGTCGGGCAGGTGTCCGGTCCTCTCGCTCCAAATGCGCTTTGCCTTCGCCCTGAGCCGGGTCCCGGCCGTGCGTGGAAAGTAGGGATGATGCCCCAATCCAAAGGGTAATGGGCGCGTCGACGTGTTCGTGACGGCCAGAGAGAGAAGCAGCGTACTGCCTTCCAGCCGCACATCCTGGACTGCCTCATAGGCATAGGGGCTTCCGGCCGGCGCGGCGTGTGCATAGGAAAGTGTCGCTCGTTCGCCGCTGTGCGATTTCAGTTCCCATTCGCTAAGCCATCCATCCCCATGCAGGCAGAGTGGATCCCCGGATGTATTAGGCTCGAAGGAGAACCGCTCCCCATCGAAGGTGAAGCTGTTGCCTTCGATCCTGTTGCCGAAGGGTACGAGCGGAAAGCTCGCCTCGGCGCCGAAGCGCTGCGTCGCGATCCCGGCGGTCGCAGTCGGCTTCAGGAACGGGATGCCGCGCCAGTTGGCAGACATGAGCGAGCCACCGAAACGGCTCAGCTCGACCGAGAGCTCGTTGTTCTTAAGGTGCAGGACATCGTTTGACATTGCCGTTCAGACGCGCTGTCGGCCCGCGACCGAGCGCAGATTGTCGAGCAGCACCGCCAGCAGCAGGATCAGGCCCCGCACCACGTACTGATAGAAGGCCTGGATGTTGAGCAGGTTCATGGCGTTCTCGGCGATACCCATGATCAGGACGCCGACGATGACGCCGGTCATCGCCGCGCGGCCGCCAGCCAGCGACACGCCCCCGAGCACGCAGGCGGAGATGACCGAAAGTTCCAGACCCGTTGCGGCATTGGGCTGGCCGGAGGTGATGCGCGAGGCGAGCAGCACGCCTGCAACGGCGCACACGATACCTTGCAGCGCGAAGATCCAGATGCGCATGCGGGCGACGTCGACGCCCGCGAGGCGCGAGGCTTCCGGGTTGCCGCCAATCGCCAGCGTGTTCTTGCCGAAGACGGTCCGGTTCAGCACAAACCCGAAGACAATGAAGAACAAGCCCATCACCCAGATCGGCGTCGGGACGCCGAGGAAGCGCGATAGTGCGAGCTGATAGAAGCCCGGATCGTTAATGCCGACGGCCCGGCCGTCCGAGGCGATCAGCGCGAAGCCGCGGACGATCTGCATGGTGGCGAGCGTGGTGATCAGCGCATTGATGCGGAAGCGGGCGATGACGACGCCGTTGATCGTGCCGACGACGGCACCGCAAAGGACGGCGGCCAGCAACCCGAGCAGGATCGAGCCCGAGGCGTTCGAGGCCATAACCGCGACCATGCCGGAAAACGCCACCGTCGAGCCGACAGAAAGGTCGAAATCGCGCGAAGCGAGGCAAAACATCATCGTGCAGGCAATGATGCCGATCGTCACGACAGACTGCAGCAGGCCGAGCATATTGCGTTCGCTGAGAAAATTCGGAACCGTCAACGACACGATGACGAAGGCAACCGCGAAGATGACGACTAGGCCCTGTTCGCCGAGAAGGATTTTTTTCAGATGGGTCATCGTCACCGTACCTGTGTGAGGGGAAGATCTTTGCCGTTCTTGATGTCGGGGAGGGCCGCCGCGAGGATCCGCCGCTCATCGAAATCCGCGCGCGGCATGTCGGCCGCCAACCGACCCTCGCACATCACGATGATGCGATCCGCGATGCCCATCACCTCCGGCAGCTCGCTGGAGACGACGACGATCGCCATACCCTGTTCGGCAAGCCCGTAGAGGATTTCGTAGATCTCGGATTTCGCGCCGACGTCGATGCCGCGCGTCGGCTCGTCGATGATGAGAACCTTGATGCCTTCCTCGGACAGCCAGCGACCGAGAATAACCTTCTGCTGGTTGCCCCCCGAGAGGTTGACGATGTCCTGACGGCGGGACGGCGTTCGCACGCGAAGCTTGGCGATGAACTTGTCGGCGAGCTCGCTTTCCTTCTTCGGATTGATGATGCCGAAGGGAGAAAAGTGGCGGCGCGAGGAGATCGTCATGTTTTCCTCGATCGAGCGGCCTTGAACGATGCCATCGAACTTGCGGTCCTCCGGGCAGAGGACGATGCCGGCGCGGATCGACTTCGGCGGGCTATCTGCCGGCACGGCCGCGCCGTCGACCGACACGCTGCCCTGGCTGCGCGCGTCGGCCCCATAGACGAGGCGCGCCATCTCGCTGCGGCCGGCGCCGATCAGGCCGAAGAAGCCGACGATCTCGCCGCGCCTGACCGAGAAGCTCAATGGAAACTTCAGCTTCGGTCCCGCAATGCTTTCGACCCGCAGCCGTTCGGCGCCGAAGCTGCGTCCCCGCCAGCCCCAGATGTTTGCGATTTCGCGCCCGACCATCTCAGAAATGATCTGGTCGCGGGTCACCTCGGAAATGTCAGGATGGTGTGCGGCGAGCTTGCCGTCGCGCAGCACCGTGAGGCTGTCGCAAAGCCGGAAGATCTCGTCGAGGCGATGCGAGACATAGAGGATGACGGTGCCATTCGCGCGCAGGCGATCGATGAGGGCAAAGAGGATTTCGCTCTCGCGCGACGAGAGCGAAGAGGTCGGCTCGTCGAGAGCGATCACGCGCGCGTCGAGCATCACCGCCTTGGCGATCTCGACCATCTGGCGCTCGCCGATCGAGAGCGACGCGACCTTGGCGGTTGGGTCGACATCGATGCCGATTTCGGCCAGCTTTTGGGAGACGACGCCGATGAGTTTCCGCTGATCGATCACGCCACCCTTGCCGGGGAAATGGCCGAGCCAAAGGTTTTCGGCGACCGTCAGCTCCGGAACGAGCTGCAACTCCTGGTGAATAACGATGACGCCGGCATGGAAGGCGTCACGCACGGAGCGGTAGTGCTGTACCTCTCCGTCGATGCGGATCTCCCCCTGGTCCGCGGATTGGTCGCCGGACAGGACGCGGATCAGCGTCGACTTGCCGGCGCCGTTCTCGCCCATGAGCCCGTGAACCGCGCCCTTGCGGACGGCAAAGGAGACATCTGACAGCGCCTGGACGCCGGGGTAACCCTTGGAAATCGACCGGAATTCGAGGAAATCTTGCATGCGCTGCTCCGAAGAGAGATACCCGGCGGTACTACAGCGCGGCCCGCCGGGTTTGGATGCCTTTCGTCCGGGACGATTACTCGATGCCGAGTTCCTTGCGGACCACTTCGTAGTTGTCGCGGAGCGCCAACTGGCCGGCGGTCAGGATCAGCTTTTCAGGTTCCTTGTCGTTGGCAATCCACTCGTACATGTTGATCGCGGTTTCGTAGCCGTGGCGCTTCGGCGAGATGATCACGGTGCCGAAGAAGCCGGTTGCGGCGGGCTTCTTGAACTCGTTGATCGCCGACTCCGCGCCGCCGATGCCAACGCCGATCATGCTGTCGGCGGCAATGCCGACGGACTCGGTCGCGCGTACGGCGCCGAGCACCGCTTCGTCATTGAGGCCGACCGCGACCCATTTCTTGATGCCGGCATTCTTGTTGAGCACGATCGTCGAGGCGTTGAGGGCGGCCTCCGTATCGGTCTTTGCCTGCGGCGCGTCGAAGATGTTGCCTTCCGGGAAGCCGTTGGCCTTGAGAACGGAAAGGGCGCCTTCGACGCGGTCGACCGCAGTCGGCAACTGGTCGTAGGAGACACGGATCGCGCCGACGTCCTTCATGTCCCAGCCGCGCTTCTTGATCTCGTCGACGATCGCCTGGCCGACGGCTTCGCCGATCTTGGTGGCCGAGATCCCCATGTGCGGAACGTCTTCGATCGGGCTGCCGTCGGCGTTGACCAGGCGGTCGTCGACGGTCATCAGCTTGAGATCGTTGGCCGCAGCCTTTGCGACGATGCCCGGGCCGAGCTTGACGTCAGGCGTGCAGACGATGAAGCCCTGAGCGCCCTGAGCCCCGAGATTGTCGATGGCCGACTGGACCTTCTCGCCGTCTTCGGCCCCGATCTTGACCAGCGTGAAGCCTTTTTCCTTGGCGGCGGCGTCTGCGAATTTCCACTCGTCCTGGAACCACGGCTCCTCGGGCTGTTTGACGATGAAGCCGATCTTGACGTCGGCGGCGAATGCCGAGGTGGCGGCGAATACGGCGACGGTACCAGCCAGAATGGCTGCCTTGATGAAGCGCATGATGTCTCTCCCTGGTGAACTGCCTCCTGCAGTTGGCATTTGTGTATGATGAATCATCATATTCGTCAATTGCCTTTGTATGATGAATGCGATATATGACAGTGAACGCGTGCGCTTCGGCGCGCTGTCGCCAGCCTGGGCGATCTGCGCTATGGAGCATCGACTTGATCAGCGTGGGGAAGGCGATGGCAGCGGAAGGGCAGGAGCACCTGGATATTGTGGCGGAACGGCCGCAGCGCCGTCCCCGCGTCCAGAAGAACATTACGCGGGCCATTGCCTCCGACATTTGCGCCGAGATCTTTCCCGTCGGTACCTTCCTGCCTCGTGAAAACGATCTCTGCGAGCGCTATGGCGTCAGTCGCACAGTGATCCGGGAATCGCTGAAGATCCTCGAATCGAAGGGCATGGTGCGCGGCCGTTCCCGCGTCGGTACGGTCGTCTGCAACAAGGAAGAGTGGAACATCCTCGATTCGCAGGTACTGGAATGGATCGGCGAGCGCATCTTCGAATTCGATCTGCTGAACTGCATTCTGGAAGCACGCCGGGCAATTGAGCCGGCGGCGGCGGAATTTGCCGCCGAGCGCGCGACGGTACAGGAAATTGCCGACCTTGAACGCGCCTGGCGCGATATGCGTGATGGCGAGCGCGACGTCGCAGGTTTCACCGAGGCCGACGTCGCCTTTCACACCTGCCTTCTTAAGGCCAGCCACAACCAGGTCTTTCTGCAACTCGTCGGCATCATCCAGGCCGCGCTCAAATTCTCGCTGCACGCTTCGAACGAGGCCGCCGAACGCCGGGACGAGGCGATCGACATCCATGGCGAACTCGTTGAGGCGCTGCGCATGCGCGACAAAGTGGGGGCGCGCGAGTGCTCGATGCGCATGCTGGATCTTGCGGCACGCGACCTCGCGGCGGCCGTCAAACGGCACCGGCCCGCAGGCGGTCTCCTGAATAATCTGTGAAACGGGCAACCCCGCCCGTTTGCTCTCCCCAATGGACATCAGTCATGAAGATTACCAAGCTCACCACCTATATCGTCCCGCCGCGCTGGCTGTTTCTCAAGATCGAAACCGACGAGGGCATTGTCGGCTGGGGCGAGCCGGTGGTCGAAGGCCGAGCGCTGACTGTCGAGGCGGCCGTGCACGAACTTGCAGACTACCTTGTCGGCAAGGATCCGTTCCTGATCGAGGACCACTGGAACGTAATGTATCGCGGCGGCTTCTATCGGGGCGGGGCCCTGCACATGAGCGCTCTTGCCGGCATCGACCAGGCGCTCTGGGACATCAAGGGTAGGGCCCTCGGTCAGCCGATCCACCAGCTGCTCGGCGGCCAGTGCCGCGACAGGATCAAGGTCTATTCCTGGATCGGCGGCGACCGGCCGAGCGACGTTGCGCGCAATGCCAAGGACGTCGTCGCCCGCGGCTTCAAGGCGATCAAGCTCAACGGCTGCGAAGAGCTGCAGATCGTGGACAGCAACGGGAAGATTGACAAGGCCGTCTCAACCATCGGCACCATCCGCGACGCCATCGGCCCGCATGTCGGCATCGGCGTCGACTTCCATGGCCGCGTGCATCGGCCGATGGCCAAGGTGCTCGCCAAGGAACTCGAGCAGTTCAAGCTGATGTTCATCGAGGAGCCGGTGCTCTCGGAAAACCGGGAGGCGCTGAAGGAGATAGCCAACCATTGCTCGACGCCGATCGCGCTTGGCGAGCGTCTCTATTCCCGTTGGGACTTCAAGTCGGTCCTTTCCGACGGTTATGTCGACATCATCCAGCCGGACCTCTCCCATGCCGGCGGCATCACCGAGTGCCGCAAGATCGCCGCGATGGCGGAAGCCTATGATGTGGCGCTCGCGCCGCATTGCCCGCTGGGGCCGATCGCGCTCGCCGCCTGCCTTCAGGTCGATGCGGTCAGCTACAACGCCTTCATCCAGGAGCAGAGCCTCGGCATCCATTACAACGCGGCCAACGACATTCTCGATTACATCTCCAACAAGGAGGTGTTTCGCTACGAGGATGGTTTCGTGTCGATCCCGCAAGGGCCGGGCCTCGGTATCGAGGTCGACGAAGCCTATGTCATCGAGCGTGCGCGGGAAGGCCATCGCTGGCGCAATCCGATCTGGCGCCATGAGGATGGCAGCGTCGCCGAGTGGTGACGCGACAAGGGCGGATCTACAGCGCCGCGCGTCTAATCAGACGCGCAAAGAACGCCGTAGCACTTTGAATTAGTGCATAATTTTGTCCCTAAATCGGATTCGATTTAAGGACACATGCAGTAGAAAGAGGAGGAAAGATCATGGGCAACCGGCTCGACGACAAACGCATCGTCATAACGGGCGCCGCCCAGGGCATTGGTCTTGCCATGGCCGAGGTCTTCCACCGCGAAGGCGCCAGCCTCTTTCTGATCGACCGCGATGGGCCGCTTCTGGAAAAGGAAGCAGAAAGACTTCAAGCCGAGGGCGGTATGATCTCCTCGGCGGTCGCTGACATTGCCGATGCTCCCGCAATCGCTGCGGCCTTTGCCAGAGCGGAGAAAACCATCGGCCGGCCCAACGCTCTGGTCAACAACGCCGGCATCAACGTCTTCGCGGAACCTCTGGCCACGAGCGAGGAGGACTGGCAGCGCTGCTTCGACGTGAACCTCAAGGGCACCTGGAATTGCTGCAAGGCCGCACTTCCGGGCATGATCGAGGCGGGCGGTGGGGTCATCCTCAACATCGCCTCGACGCATGCCTTCACCATCATTCCGCACACCTTCCCCTATCCCGTTGCCAAGCACGCACTCATCGGCATGACGAAGTCGCTCGGGATCGAATATGCGTCGAAAGGAATCCGCGTGAATGCTCTGGCTCCGGGCTACGTGCGGACCCAGAAGGTGATCGACTACTGGATGAGCTTCCCCGATCCGGCAGCGGCCGAAGCGGAAACGATGAAGCTGCATCCGGGTGGGCGCATCGCCACCGCTGAAGAGATTGCCCGCGCCGCCCTGTTTATGATTTCCGATGAGTGCACCTTCATGAATGCCACATGCCTCACGGTGGATGGCGGTCTCAGCGTGCTGCATCACCCAGCCTGATAGGCCTCTCTTGCGCCGCAGCACGGTAAAGCCGCACACGATCTGAGCTCAGATCAGGAGATCCGCGCCGTCGCATCGCCGGGCATGCCGATAGTAACGCACTCATTCCAAGGGCCGGGATCCATCGTTCCGGTCCTCCGGCGCCTGACCTGCGAGGATCGTCAGAAAGGCCTCCCGCGAGGCGCAAATGAAGGCCGCGCGTGCTTCGTTCGGGCTTCTTTGGCGCTTGAGCGCCGCCTCGCAGGCGCGCATCGCATAGCTGTAATAGGCGCCGCCTCGAACGGGCCATTCCCGCTGCAGACACTTCATCGCGTCGAGCGGACCGATGACCTTGCGGCACCTGCCATCCAGCATGCTGAGACTGACCGGAACGCTCCATGGGATTTCGTACATCGCTTGCCTTTCCTGTCCCCGAGCGGGGTCATCGGCGCGGGATGAAGGAATGAGCGAAACGGATTTCCGCGCTCCCGCGTCCGGGAATAGGTTGGATGCTTCGGACCGGATCGGTGCCGAGGCACGTCGAACGACTTTCGCCTTGCGGCTCATGTTCCCCAAAAATCGGGTCCGATCTTTGGGCCAATGCTCTTACGCCTCGGAGCGGACAGGCTTCCGGATATGCTAATGCCGTACTAACTCCGGATGGAGATGTGCGCCTCTTCGGCAGCCTTGATAAATGCCCTGCGGGCTTTCTCGGTCTTGACCTTGCCATCGAGCGCCTGCAGGCAGACGCGTTTTGCGGCGGCAAGGGCGCGCCCGTCCTGATGGGGCCACCGCAGCATCAGGCACTCGACGGCCTCGCGCGTGCTCTTCACGTCGCGATATTTGCCTGCGTCACCGAGTTCCAACCGGACACTCTTGTCCCACCAGAAACTGTGCATGGCGGCTTGCCTCACAGGATTGTTATTGCTGGAATTTAAACCCGTTCGAGCCAGCTTTGGTTCCATTTCAAGCGCCGGAACGCCGTGAATATTATCGCGCACTCGAGGCGTCTGCGCACGCCTTACCACACGGCCAAGCTGCGCCGGCTGTGCGTCCACCCTTGACGCGGCGTTTCGTACTGCTAAGTAAAGGGCGATCCCGCCTTTTAGACATCGAACCGCGGGATGAACTTTGGTGCCGGGCCCCTCTGGCGAGAGTTTTACGGCGCTCTCGTGATGTCGGTGCCGCCAGCAAATCAGCCGGCGGATTAGCTACCATGAAAACCCAACTCATGCCCAACGCATGTGCCTGTTCGGCTGTGCGTTTTTTCCTTTCAGAAAACCTCTCGTTAGCAATCACCGAGGCATATCGTGCCGGGGAGGATCGCCTATGATCCAGCCCCGTTCGCGCACGACCGCACTCGGTTATTTCAGGTGGGCCTTCATCGTGACGGCCCTCGGTCTGTTGCTTGGCGTCTGGCTCGGCTGGCAGTCGACCGGTACCCTCAGCGGCACAATGACGGTGTTCTTCATCTGTGCGGTGCTCGCTGTCCTCGAAATTTCGCTTTCCTTCGACAACGCTATCGTCAACGCCAACAAACTCAAGGACATGACGCCGGTCTGGCAGCATCGGTTTCTGACCTGGGGCATCATCATTGCCGTCTTCGGCATGCGTATCGTCTTTCCGCTGCTGATCGTCGTCATAGCCGCCAATCTCGGGCCGATCGACGCGGTGATCCTTGCGGCGGTCCGCCCCGAAGAATACGCCCGCATCATGCACGACGCGCATCTGCCGATCGCCGCCTTCGGCGGAACGTTCCTGATGATGGTCGGTCTCAACTACTTCTTCGACCACGAGAAGGATGTGCACTGGATCGCCTGGCTGGAGCGCAAGATGGCGCGCTTTGCAACGATCAAGGGCATCGAGATCGCCTTTGTCCTGAGCGTCATCCTGGCGTTCTCGGCCTTGCTCGAACCCGAGCACGTGCACACCTTCGTCTATGCCAGCATCTATGGTCTGCTCACCTTCCTCATCGTCGAGGTCGTCGGCGGTCTGCTCGATGCTTCGCAACAAACGATGAGCGCGGCGGCGAAGGGCGGGTTCGGTGCATTCCTCTACCTGGAAGTGCTCGATGCCAGCTTTTCGTTCGACGGCGTCATCGGCGCCTTCGCGTTGACGCAGAACCTGTTCATCATCGCGATCGGCCTCGGTATCGGCGCCATGTATGTCCGCTCGATGACGATCATGCTGGTCGAGAGGCGCACGCTCAACGAATATCGCTACCTGGAGCATGGCGCCTTCTATGCGATCCTGATCCTGTCGGTGGTGATGTATTTCCAGACGCTCATCCACATTCCCGAGGTCATTACCGGTCTCGGTGGCGCCGGCCTCATCGGTCTCTCGCTCTGGTCGTCGATTCGTCACAATCGGCGCGCGGCGGAGAGCGAAGACGAGCCGGATGCGCGGTTTCGCGTCGAGGCCTGACAGCGAGGCGCAACGCTACTGCATGTTTCCTTGATCGTAGCCGACTTAAGGATGAAAAACATGCAGTCATTCAAAGTGCTACAGCGTTCTTTGCGCGTCTGATTAGACGCGCGGGCGCTGTAGATTTTCCGGCAGGTTTCGGCCCCGGCGTTTCACAACGCCGGGATTTTCTTTGGCCGTTGCCGGAAAAGCGTCAAAGTTTCGCGTGATGGGGTGCATGCCCGGTGGGCGGATGCGGGGGTACCTACGCGCTCGACCGTGGCTGCAGTCATGAAACGGGGGAGGGATGTCCTTGAGCGTCAATCCGAACGATCTTGCGCTTCTTGCGGTGATGCGGCGCTATTTCCTGGTGAAGGATGAAGTCAATGTGCTGAAGGCCCGTCTGGAGGCCGCCCGGAAGGACAGCGCTGAGGAAATCAACCGGTTCTACGACCCGCGCACGAATGCGACTTACGCCGAAGAAATTCTGGCGTGGCACCAGTTGAGGAAGGAGATGGATGAATTGATGAGCCTTGCCGCGACCTGGGGTAGGGGCGGCAACATCGAAACCCAGCCACTCGCGTTGGAAGCGACGGCGGCCAAGGTCATCCCGTTTCCGGATGTCCAGTTGTCCTTGGATTGAGGTGCCGCGCCCTTTGCGACAGAAAGCATAATCGTGCCCGATACGGCGGCACTTTCGCTGAGGTGGAAAAATGCCCCGCCTATTGCGAAGCAGACGAGCAGAAATGCCTCGAACAGCAGCGGAAGCGCATATTCCGCCTGCAGCTCCAGCCGTCGGCCCTAGTTGATAAGGATGGCGGAGGTGGCGGCGCCGGCAACGAATTAAAAGATTGGCAGATGGGTCATGCGAGTTATCCGATAGCATAGGCTCGGTGCTGCTGTCCGTCCAATCTTGCGTTTGCTATAGTTTGTCGCAGGCGTGTGTGCACGGCGGGGATATGCAGAAGGATGCACCGTGTGCGGAAACACCGAAGCGGCGCTTTGCCGGCGATGCCGGGTCAAACAACGCCGGCCCGACAGCAGTCAATAATTTAAGCTTTCCAAGGGATCATTGTTTCCCGGGGAACAACTCTACATTGCTGCCTCTGGATAGATCGGTCAGCAGAGTTCAAGCGGCCCGAACGGCCGACGCGGAGATTTCAGTCAGTGCCTAAATCAAGAGCAGCATCAAATCGAAAGAGCATCGAGCCCGCGGATGCGTTGCGCAATTGCCGCGCGGCCTTCATCGGCGTGGGTGTCGCCAGTGCGCTCGTCAACGTTCTCTATCTCACCGGCTCGTTCTTCATGCTCGAAGTCTACGACCGGGTGCTGCCGAGCCAAAGCATTCCCTCACTGATAGCACTCTCTTTCCTGGCACTGCTGCTCTATGCCTTCCAAGGCGCGTTCGAGTTGATCCGCGGCCGCATGCTAGTGCGCATCGCCGGCGCCCTCGACGAAACGATGAGCGGGCGGATCTATAGGGCGCTCGTCAAGGCACCCCTGAAGCTTAGGATACAGGGGGATGGTCTGCAGGCGTTGCGCGATTTCGACCAGGTGCGGTCCTTCCTATCGGGCGCTGGTCCGGCGGCCCTTTTCGACCTGCCCTGGCTGCCCTTCTATATCGCCATCTGCTTTCTGTTCCACCCCGTCATAGGCTTCATAGCGATCGGCGGCGGGCTGATCCTCACGCTGCTGACCTATCTCACCAATAGCGGCACCCAGGCGCCGGCCAAGAAGGCGGCGGAGGCCGGAGGCCTACGCAACGCGTTCGCTCAGGCGACACAGCGCAATGCGGAGGTCGTCCAGGCCATGGGCATGGCCGGGCGGCTCACCGACCTATGGGAACGGCGCAATGAGGAGTTCCGCCTGGAGAACCGTCGTACATCCGATATCGGCAACGGTTATGGCGCGTTGTCGAAGGTCTTCCGCATGGCATTACAATCGGGTGTGCTTGCGGCGGGCGCGGTTCTCGTGATCAAGGGCCAGGCCTCGCCGGGCATCATCATCGCCGGCTCCATTCTAACTGCCCGCGCGCTTGCGCCCGTGGAACTTGCGATCGGCAACTGGCGTGGTCTTGTCTCCGCGCGGCAGAGCTGGCAGCGGCTGAAGGAACTGCTGAAGGCGCTCCCGGAGGCTGAGGCGCCGCTGGCGTTGCCTGCCCCGCGCGACCGCCTGAGCGTCGAAGGACTGGCGAGCGGACCGCCGGCCGCCCACCGATTGATCTTCACCGATATCAGTTTCACCGTTCGCGCCGGCAGCGCGCTCGGCATCATCGGCCCGAGCGCATCGGGCAAGTCGTCGCTCGCCCGTGCCATCCTCGGAGTTTGGCCCGCCTACCGCGGTTCCGTTCGCCTCGACGGCGCGGCTCTCGACCAGTGGGACAGCGATGCTCTCGGCAAGCACATCGGCTACCTGCCGCAGGACGTGGAGCTTTTCGCCGGAACGGTTGCACAGAACGTTTGCCGTTTCGCCGAAGACGCGACGCCCGAAGCGATTGTCGCGGCTGCCACGGCCGCGCGCGTCAACGACCTGATCCTTCGCCTTCCGAACGGCTATGAAACCGAGATCGGCGAAGGGGGCACGGCGCTTTCGGCCGGACAACGCCAGCGCATCGCCCTTGCCAGGGCGCTTTATGGAGATCCCTTCCTCGTCGTGCTCGACGAGCCCAATTCCAACCTCGACGCCGAAGGCGAGCAGGCGCTCAGCGAAGCGATCATGAGTGTTCGCGCCCGCGGCGGTATCGTCGTCGTTGTCGCGCATCGTCCGAGCGCGCTTGCGAGCGCCGATCTCGTCCTGATGATGCAGGATGGGCGCATGCAGGCCTTCGGCCCGAAGGACGAGGTGCTCGGCAAGGTACTGCGCAGAGAACGGGTGCAGCAGGCGGAGCGCCCGTCGGCGCTGAAGATTGTCGGTGACGGTCAGGAGGTGGCGAAATGAGTGACGGGAAGAAGCAGATGTTGAGTGCCCGCCGCTCGCTTGGGCGCCATATGATCGCGGTCTCCACGCTTGCTGTCGCCCTTGTCGTCGGCGTCGGCGGCTGGGCTGCGACGACGGAGCTGTCGAGCGCGATCGTTGCCGGTGGCGTCGTCGTCGTCGACGACAACGTCAAAAAGGTCCAGCACCTCACCGGGGGGATAGTCGGTGAACTCCTGGTCCGGGAGGGAGACCGGGTTAATGCGGGGCAGGTGCTGATCCGTCTCGACGGCACCACCGTTCGAGCCAATCTGGCGATTGTCGAAAGCACGCTGGCGCAACTCTATGCCCGCCGCGCCCGGCTTCAGGCGGAGCGCATCGGCGCCGTCTCTTTCGAGGTGGATAAGGATCTCGACAAATTCATCTCCAGTGCCGCGGCGACGAAGCTCGTCGATGGCGAGCAGAGGCTATTTGCCAGCCGTCGGTCGGCGCTCATCGGTATGAAGGACCAGCTTGCCTCCCGAAAGGCGCAGTTGGCCGACGAGATCGAGGGGCTCACCGTCCAGCTTCAGGCAATCGAGGACGCGCTCAAGCTGATCGCTGAGGAACTTACCGGTGTCGATTCGCTCTACGGCCAGGGCTTGGTGCCGATGCAGCGGGTGACGACGCTGAAGCGCCAGCGCGCCGAACTCGAGGGTGACCGCGGACAGCGCATCGCCGCCCGCGCCCAGGCACGCGGCAAGTCGAGCGAGATCGACCTGCAGATCCTCCAGCTCGACGAGGATCGACGGACGGAAATCTCGAAGGATCTGACGGATGTCGAGGCGAAGATCGCCGAATACGAAGAGCGGCGGACCGCCGCATCCGACCAGTTGCGTCGGCTCGATATCACCGCGCCGCTTTCGGGCCGTGTCTATCAGCTCGGCGTGCACACGGTAAACGGCGTGATCAATGCCGGCGAGACGCTGATGCTCGTGGTGCCCGAGGCCGACGACCTGACGGTGGAGGCGCGGGTTGCGACCCATGATATCGACCAGATCCATGTCGGCCAGCCGGTCGAAATCCGCTTCAGCGCCTTCAATCAACGCACGACGCCCGAGGTCGAGGCGGAGGTGGCAACCATCGCGCCGGACCTGGTCACCGACGAACGCACCGGCGCCAGCTACTACCCCTTGCGCATCCGGCCGAAGCAGGAGAGCCTCGCCAAGCTCAAGGGGCTCTCGCTCTATCCCGGTATGCCGGCGGAGGTGTTCATCAAGATTGCCGATCGCACGGTGATCTCCTACCTGACAAAGCCGCTCACCGACCAGATGCGGCATGCATTCAGGGAGGATTAGGTTGTGGAGCAGGTGCGCCGGGTAGGCGGAGCGTGCGCCCGATTGGGCAAGGAACGGGAGGCAGCGGTTTCCGCTGTGAGCCGGTCGCTTGATCTTAGCCGCAACACGGGCTGAGACGGCGAAGGACGCCGCTCAAGTCACGGCGAGGTGCGATAGCAGACGCCAAAAAGCATCCTCTGGCGCAAAACCCGTCTCCTACCATTCGATGATCGGCCGCGTGATCATCAACCAGAAAATCGCGAGAACAACGCCAAAAGCCGGAAAGCCAAAGGCGAACCACAGGCGGAAAAGCTTGTGGTAATCGCTTGGCAGTGGTTTGCCGCCTTTGTATGCCTCTTCCGCGAGCCTGCGCATCTCCATCTGCATCCAGACGACCGGCAGCCAGAACGCACCAGTTACACCGTAGAGAAACAGGGAGATCAGAATCCATCCTTCAGTCAGCGAGTAGCCAACGTTCCAGGCAAGCGCGATACCGGTGACGGGCTGCAAAATGACGGCGGTGGCGGTGAAGATAAAGTCCGCGAGGACAACGATCCGGGCAACGGCGGCAATCGCATCGGTGCGGCCGGTCCGATGGGCAAGCAGCATGAAGAAGGCGATTCCCGCTCCCGTGCCGAGCAGGACCGAAGCGCCGATGAGGTGAACGTACTTGAGCAGGAAATAAAGCATTATCGCTCCTCAAGCATGGCGAGCGCGGCGAGCTGCAGTGCGATGATCGGCCAAATCTTGGTAAGAGGCCCGAGTGGTTCGTTCCATAGCTCTGGGAGCAGGAGCGTTCCGGCGAGCGCGTAAAAGAGGGATAGACCGACCGCACTATAGAGTCCGATGCGGCTGGTTCGACGAATGGCGATCGCAAGTCCGATGAGAATATCCGCAAGCGCGCCGGCAACGACGCTCGGCCCGGAGAAAAAACCGGCGCCCGCGCGCTGCATCAGATCGACGCCGATGCCATATCCGAACGTGAGGGAGATGATGCCCGTCGCAATCCAGAACAGCGACAGAACGACGAAGATGAGGGGCTTCAGGAGGTAGAGCTTGGAGAACCATCTTTCCTGGACCGAAGGCGGCGTTCTGGCGAGAGCCTCGGACAAGGCGGCAGGCCGAATCCTTGTCGTCTCCATCCACTGCCGAACGTCTCCTACTGCGCCGCGCGCGATCTCCTTTTGCGCCGTGCTTCTCGTCGGAGGACGCCAGCCCAGCACTCCGGCTAGATCGCTGAGCCTGTAGATGAGATTGGCTAGAACGGGAGGTATCCTGATGACTCGGGCAGGCGGCCAGCCCAGCCAACGGCGGTAGATCCTGACGACGTCTTCGAAGGACAGGACCTCTGGTCCCGCGATCTCCAGGACGACTCTTTTGGGGGCGGCTGGGGCGACGAGTAGCTCGACCGTATGCACCACATCTTCAAGCCGCACGACTTGAAGACGTCCAGTCTCAGGCATGAGCGGCAGGATGGGCAAGGCTGCCAACCCTCTGAAGAGGGCGCTGGCGCCGAAGGCTCCAGGACCGAGAACGACGGAGGGGCGGAGGATGACCCAATCCAGGTCTCGAGCCATCAGCGCCTCGTCGCCCTCAAGCTTCGTCTGCGAAAACGACGAGGGCTGCTCCTTTTCAACGCCCATGGCGGAGAAATGGATAACGCGCCGCACGCCTACCTGCTCACAGGCTTCAAACAGGGCAGACGGTCCGCGCGCGTGAACGCCAGACGTATTCTCGCCGGGGCCATCTTGAAGGGTTCCAGAGCAATTCACGACCGCAGCAATGCCTGACAAATAGGGGAGCCAGTCCGCCGGCGTGACCGCTCGCGCGACATCGAGTTCAACGATGTCGTCGTCTTGGGCGGACCTGCGGTGCGAGCCCGGCCGCACCAGACGAACGATCCTTATGCCGCGGTCGCGAAGCTTCGCGCAAACTGCTGAGCCGATCAGGCCGGAAGCGCCGACCACGAGTACTTTCATGGATGACCCTCGCGAACATTGGCCGCCGTCACAGTCGTTTCGCGGGAGCGGTGCCATAGCCATGGGCCTGATGCTTCCGAATCACCGGTCTTTCCAGGAAGCATCCAGACGCCCATCGAAATGCCCCTGCCGACAAGGGGTACCGGTGCCGGCGCTTCAGCGGTGAAGCGATCCTCGACGTGCGCCTTCATGTTCGCTCCTGTGGAGCGCTCAACACCTTGCGCGAGAAGATGTTCCACAAGAGCCACCGTTCGCTCTCCGGAGGATGAATGCTGTGGCCGAGCATTGCCGGCACGGCCGCGCAGACGAGGCTTTCGCTGGCGTTTCTGTTCAGCCTTACGGGCCTCGCGATCCGCGGAACCAGCGTCGGCAGTGGCGGCAACTAGCCCAGCCCGGAACAGCGAAACGCCCGCCCCGCTTTCGCGGGACGGGCGCATCCTGGCGACGCCTACCTTAGAGGAAGGAGAAGTCGCTCGTCGAGAGAGCCTTGACGTTCTGCAGGATCGCGACCAGTTCCAGATCCGCCGTCGCGGCATTTCCGTCGGCGTCGTACCAGAGGCGGCCATTGTCCGTCTCGAACAGGAACGTGCCCTTGGTGCTTGTCGCGACGGGGTCCGTGCCTGTGACCAGCGTCACTGTCGCGTCGCTGGCGGCGATGCCGAAAGCGGCACGATCGATGACGAGCTTGTCCTGGCCACGGACAAGGTCGGTGATGACATCGCCATCTCCGTCGCGTCCCTCGCGGTCGAAGACGAACCTGTCATTGCCGTTGCCGCCCGTCAGCCAGTCGTCTCCTGCGCCGCCGATCAGGATGTCGCTGCCGTCACGGCCATCGAGGATATCGTCGGCACCCTTGCCATAGAGGGTGTTGGCGGTCGCATCACCGCGAATTTCGTCATCGGCTGCGCTGCCGATGATGGTCTCGAAATTCTTGACGGTGAGACCGAGCGCCAGCCCTTTGTTCTTGGCCTGGGTCTGCAGGTCGAGCACAACCGACGTCGCTCCCTCCGCGAAGCTCAGCGTATCGATGCCGAGGCCGCCATCGAAGAGATCCTTGCCGGAATGAACGGTGCGGGTGAGAACGTCGTTCCCGGCGTCGCCGAAGAGTTGGTCGTCACCGGCGCCGTCGCGTAGGGTGTCGTTGCCGTTGCCGCCCCTGAGGACATCGTTGCCGGACATGCCGTCGAGGATGTCATTGAGGGTGCCGCCCGTGACCGTGTCCTTGCCCTTGCTGCCGACATAGTCGAGCGCTTCGAAGGCGCTGAAAGATGTCGCCGTATCGACATTGACCGTGCCGGTCGAGAAGTTGAACGCGATATCCTTCGTCTGCTCGGAGACGTTCATCCTGATCACGTCCGTGCCGGTGCCGCCGTCGGAACGGTCGCCGATACCGGCATAGACCTTGTCGTTGCCATCCTCGGCGTAGATCACATCCCTGCCGCCGCTGGTGGTCGCAGTGTCACCGTAGATGGTGTCATTGCCCGTGCCACCACGGATCGTATCGTTGCCCGCATCGCCGGACAGGAGATCGTTGCCCGCCCCGGCGCTGAGACCGTCGTGACCGGCGCCGCCGCGCAGATCGTCATTGAGGCCTCCACCGACGAAGACGTCGTTACCCGTTCCGCCGATGAGCGCGATCCGTTCGACGTTTTTCACCGTGACGGGCGCATTCGTCGCCGTAACCGCGGGCGCAAGTTTGAAGGTGATGCCCTGGGTGTACTTGCTGAAATTGATGGAGGCGAAATCGGTGCCTGTGCCACCGTCGACGACCAGCGTGCCCGTCGAGGCGGAGCGCGCGAAGCTGTCGTTGCCGGTTCCGAGATTGACCGAGTTGTGGCTGGCCACCCCCGTCGCGCTGTCGCCGACATTGACCACATCATTGCCGTCTCCGGCAGTGATCGAGTTCTTGCCGCCGAAGTCACGGATGACATCGTTCCCTGCACCCGAGTTGAGCGTGTCGCTTCCCTCTCCGCCATCGAGCGTGTCATTGCCGCCGTAGCCGTAGAAGGCAACGCTGAGCGCGGAGCCGACGGACTTCACCACATCATTACCGGAGCCGAATTCGACGCGATAGTGTTCGAAGTTCTTGAGGCTTGTGCCATCAGAGAGCGTTGCCGCCGCGCCGGTGGCGGAGAACGTCTGGGCGCTCGTCACCGAGCGGCGGTCCACAGCGACCGTGTCCGTGCCGGTGCCGCCATCACCCTTGTCGGCACCGCCGTCGCCTAAGGTGACGGAGTCGTTGCCGATGCCGCCATTGACGATGTCACGGCCCATTCCAGCGAGGAGCGTGTCGTTGCCGGCACCACCGTCGATGACGTCGTCGCCGCCGGCGGCATCGACATAGTCATTGCCGCTACCGGTCACGACCTTGTTGATGCCCGAACCGGCCGCATAGATCGAGTAGTGCTCGATGCCCTTGAACGTCGTCCCCCCAGCAAGCGTGTTGACGTCGGTCGGTGCCTTGGCGGTGAAGTTTCCGGAGAAGTTGCGGACCACCAGCCGGTCGTTGCCGCTTGCGTCGGTGATTGTGTCCTTGCCCTGGCCGTAGCTGTAGTTGAGCGTGTCGTCGCCGGCGCCGCCCTCGAGCCTGTCATCACCGACGCCGCCGTCGAGCGAGTCATTGCCGGCGTCGCCCGCCAGGCTGTCGATACCGATGCCGCCGGAAATGACATCATTGTCATTGCCACCGGAAAGCAGGTCGTTGCCGGCATCGCCGGAGAGCGAGTCCGCGCTGTCGCCGCCATAGACCTTGTCGTCGCCGTCGCCGCCGTTCAGGTAGTCGGTGCCGGCGTCGCCGTATATGTTATCATTGCCGACTTCGCCGCTGAGAAAGTCGAAGCCGTAGCCACCGATGAGCGTATCGTTGCCGTCTCCGCCCTGGAGCACGTCATGGCCGCGTCCGCCCGAAAGCCGGTCGTGGCCGAGTCCGCCCATCAGCATGTCGGAATAGTTGCCGCCGGTAATGACGTCATCGAAGGCCGTTCCGGTGATGCTGAACGCTTCGACATTTGTCGTCTGGAGGCCTCCGGTCAGCGTTTGTGGTGCGATCCAGTCCTTGATCGCGATATTGAGCTTTGCCCCATGCTCCGAGTAATCGATCATGGCCATGTCGGTGCCGGAACCCCCGTCGGCCACGTCGCCGGAGATTTCGCTGAGCTCAAAGGCAGTGATCATATCCCGACCGCTGCCGCCGTTGAGCTTGTCCTGTCCGGCTCCCCCGCTCAGCATGTCGCTTCCGCTGTTGCCGTTCAGCGTGTCGTTGCCGTCGCCGCCCATGAGGCTGTCGTTCTGGAACGAGCCGCTGACAGTATCGTTGCCCTCGTCGGCGTTGACCGTATCACTGCCCATGCCGCCATTGACGATGTCGTCGCCGGCAAGCGCCATGATGAAATCGCCTTCAAGATCGCTGCCGGTCAAAACGTCCTTGCCGACAGTTCCGAAAATATTCGCCATATGTGTTTCCTTGTTGTGCATCGGGACATGCGTCGCTGTTCGCAGAGGTGGTTGCCTCGGCGTGGTGATGGAATGGCCTTTTTGGAAGAGTGCCCATTACGGTCGGTCGCTCATCGTCGAGAGCGCCAAGGCGTCGATGGACTAGATGCGGTGCCGTTTCATGGAGTGTCTCCCCAGTCAAACCCCTCGCAAGTCATGCGGTATTGCGCGACTTGAAGAACGTTCCCTGCCGTTCTCGCTGCCATATATCGACGAGTTCGAGAGCGTTTTGTGTTTCCGCGGGAACAGACTAAACGGGTAGATTCCAGGATCGATACACAGATCTATGGTTGCAGAAAAAGGGCGCCGGGATGGGGACGGATCACAGCCTTCTGTGGGACTGGGTCAACGACAGCGGATAGCGGGTCGGGTGGTAGGCGGCGGCGCTCACATTGACTGTGCGGTTGTTCATATCATAGGCGATCTGGTCCAGCGTCAGAACCGCAGCAGGAACATCGAGCTCAAGGAATGACGCTTCCGTCTCGGTGGCGAGCCGGGCACTCACGGTCGATTGGCCGCGCGACGGGATGATTCCATAACGGCTTTCGAACTCTGCATAGAGCGACCGGTTCTCGACCGTCCAGTCGACGTCGAGGATGCCAGGCGCGCGAGAGGCGGAAAACCAATCACGCTGGATGACCACCGGCACGTCATCGAGGAGGCGCAATCTCTCAAGGAAAACGACGTCTGCGCCGGTCGGCAGGGATAGCGGTCGCGCGACTTCGGCGTCGGCCCGGATGATCTTGCCGGCGAGAAGGCGCATGCCGGGCTTGCGATTGTTCGCATAGGCCGTCTGGGTGAAGCTCCGCACGACCTCGAGTTCATAGATCGGCGTCCGCTCGGTGACATAGATGCCCTTGCCGGGGCGCGTCTGCAAATAGCCGAGATTCTCGAGATCCTTCACCGCCTGCCGCACCGTAATGCGGCTGACGCCGTAGGCTGCGACAAGCTCCCGCTCCGACGGTAGCTTGTCGTTGACCGCAAGCTCTCGTCTTTCGATCATGCCCTTGAGCAGGTTTCGCAACTGCACGTAGAGCGCATCTGGATGGTTGCGGTCGATGGAACTTTCGTCCGGAAGATTTGCGTGTCGTGCCATGCGTCGTTCGTTTCAGCCGCCAGTTTGCCGGATGCCCTTCTGCATTGCACCTGGCAAGGTTGAAGACAAGGGCCTGGGTGCGTTTCCGTTCCCCTAAAGCGCGTCGCATTAAATTGTAGCGGGCGACGAGCAGTAGTTCTTGGTTCTTCATGCATGTCGTTGCCCCGAAAGCGCTGCACACTTCGGGAGACAATCCAATCGCTTTGCCCCGCATCTCGGTTTCGGTCCGCCTTGTGGATCGCGAGAAAGCGTCTGCCGATCGAATTGACATAACTGGATATATCCAGTAGCGATATCACGAACGGAACGGCGGAGTAAAGCATGAAACTGACGTTGATTGGCGGCGGCGGAGTCCGGGCACCCTTGTTTGTCGGATCGGCATTGCGGCGCGCGGAGCGGAGCGGTCTGACCGAGATCTGCTTGCAGGACATCAATGAGCAGAAGCTCGATCTTTTCGGGCGGATCAGCCAGGAGCTGGCGCGGCGCATGCAGTCCCCGGTCAGGATCACGATGTCGGCCGATGCGGAGCGGGCGCTCGACGGCGCGAGCTACGTCGTGACTACGGTCCGGCCCGGCAACGAAGAGGGCCGGATAAAGGATGAACGAATCGCGCTTGCCCATGGCGTGCTGGGTCAGGAGACCACAGGCCCGGGCGGCTTTGCGATGGCGCTTCGCAGCATTCCGGTCATCCTCAAATACGCGGAAATCCTGAAGAAGGTGAGCCCCGACGCCTGGCTGTTCAACTTCACCAACCCGGCGGGCCTAGTAGCGCAAGCCCTGCAGAACGAAGGCTATCACCGCACGGTCGGCATTTGCGACGGCGCAAACGGGGCGCAGGAAGCCTTGGCGCGCTGGTACAAGGTGCCGCAGAATGAAGTGCATGCCGAGGTCTATGGTCTCAACCACCTTTCCTTCACGAGGAACGCAAAGATCGACGGCAAGGAGGTGCTTCAGCCGTTGCTTGACGACGACGCCTTCATCCGCGCCACGTCGCAACGCATGTTCGACACCAAGCTAATCCGCCACCAGCGCAACTGGATCAACGAATATCTCTATTACTACTACTATGCGGAAAGGGCCGTCGAAGCACTCAAGGCCGACGAGCGGACGCGTGGTGAAGAGGTCAAGGACCTGAACGCGGCCTTGATCGCCAAGCTCGGCACGATCGACCTCGATGCCGACGCCGAGGGAGCATTGGCGGCTTACTATGCCTATGAGCGGCGGCGCAACGCGACCTACATGCATTACGCGCTTGCCGATGCGCCAAGCATGGAAGAGGCCGACAAGTTCGTCGAAAGCATTGCGGCCGGCGAGACCGGCGAAGAGGGTGAAGGCTATGCCGGAGTCGCGCTCAACCTTGTCGATGCGCTGCAGACCGGAAAACCTTGCTATACGGGTCTCAACGTCCGCAACGAGGGTGCGATCGACGGCCTGCGTGCCGACGATGTCGTGGAAGTGAGCTGCGTGGTCGACAAGAACGGCATCAGACCGCTCAAGATGGGTGCTATGCCCGAGGCCCAAGCGCAGCTCGTCCAGAACGTCAAGCGCTACGAGCGGCTTGCCGTCCGCGCGATCAAGGAGCGCAGCCGCGAACTCGCCGTCGAGGCGCTGATGGCGCATCCACTCGTGCTCTCCTATTCGCGTGCCGTGCCGCTGGTCGACGAATATCTTGCGGCGCACGCGCAATATGCAGGTGACTGGTCGTGAGTGAGGCACCTGGTTCCCGCTACGACGCGATGGTGGTCGGGGAGTACTACTTCGACCTGATCTTTCGCGGCCTCCCGGACGTGCCGAAGATCAGTGCCGATCTTTGGGCCGAGGAATTCGAGTGGGTGCCGGGTGCTGCCTATTCGACAGCGCTGGCACTCGCCCGGCTTGGAACCAGAGCGGGGTGGTGGTGCACTTTCGGGAACGACATCTTCAGCCGCATGATCATCGACGAGGCGCGGCGGGAAAGTATCGACGACGGCCTCTTCATCCACTTGGACAAACCGTTGCGTCGGGTGAGCGCGGCATTCTCGTTCGCGCATGACCGCGGCTTCATCAGCTATGCCGAACAGCCGGATCCGCTGCCGAAGCCGGAGGATCTTGAGCGCATCAGGCCGCGCATCCTGCTGCTGCAGGGGTTCTCGGTCAACGAAGAGCGGCGCGCGCTCATCCAGGCGGCGCGTGATCTCGGCATTATCGTCTGCTCCGACTTGCAGCACGTGGACTACAAGCTCTCCACGCCTGGCATCGAAGAGATGCTGAAGCTCATCGACGTGTTCCTGCCGAATTCCTCGGAGGCGAAGGCCTTGACCGGCGAGGATGACGTCGAGCATGCGCTCGCCTCGATCGCCCGTTTCTGCCCCACGGTGGTCGTCAAATGCGGCGCCGACGGCGCCATCGCCTCTTCGAAGGGGGAGATCTGCCGCGTGCCGGCGCTCGCCGTCGACGTGTTCGACACGACCGGGGCTGGTGACTGCTTCAATGCCGGATTCGTTCACGGGCTGCTCAACGAGCCGGACCTGCGCGGCGCAATCGAAATCGCCGTCATCTGTGGTTCACTTGCGGTGACGGGCTATGGCGGCCGCAATCTGCCTTTCCAAAAGGATCTTACGGAATATCGGCGGCGGGAGGCCGCGATATAGCGACGTTCACAAGAGAACGAATGAGGGAACGACATGAAGCACAAATTGAAAATGCTGGCAGGCCTGGCCGTGGTGGCGATTGCATCCGCGCTCCCGGCAAAAGCCGAAACGGTCTCGATGTTCTGCTCCGCGACCGACTACGAATTGTGTGAAAAAGCCGTCGCGAAGTGGTCGGAGAAGACCGGCAACGAGGTGAAGCTCAACCGGATGCCGCAGAACCTCGATGATGCGATCCCGATCTACCAGCAGCTCTTCGCTGCTCAATCGTCGGATATTGACGTGCTCTATATCGACGTCATCTGGCTCGGCATGTTCAAGGATCATCTGCTCGATGTCACGTCGATGATCCCAGAGGACGAGGTGAACGCGCATTTTGCCTCGGCCACGGATGCCGCGCGCCTCGACGGCAAGCTCCTGGCGATGCCCTTCTATATCGACACCGGACTGATGTTCTATCGCAAGGACCTGCTCGAGAAATACGGCAAAGAGCCGCCGAAGACCTGGGATGAAATGACCGCGACTGCGAAGGAGATCCAGGACGCGGAGCGCAAGGCCGGAAACCCGGATATGTGGGGTTACGCCTGGCAGGGCCGCAGCTACGAGGGCCTGACCTGCGATGCGCTGGAATGGATCGCCTCGGCCGGCGGCGGAACGATCATTTCCGACGACGGCGAGGTCACCATCAACAGCCCCGTGACGGAAGCGGCGCTGACTCGTGCGCGCGGCTGGATCGGCACGATCTCGCCCGAGGGCGTCCTCAACTACGACGAGGAAAATTCCCGCGCTCTTTTCGAAAGCGGCAATGCGGTGTTCCACCGCAACTGGCCCTATGTCTGGGGCACCTCGCAGGCGGAAGGCGGCAAGCTCGTCGGCAAGGTCGGCGTGTCAGCCCTGCCGCTCGGCGCCGAAGGGCAGAAGTCGAGCGGAACGCTCGGCACGGCCTATCTCGGGGTCTCGAAATATTCTGAGAAGCAGGAACTCGCGGCTGACCTGCTGCGCTACATGGTCGGCCTCGAGGACCAGAAGATGCGCGCGATCGAAGGCGGCTACAACCCGACTATCGAGGCGCTTTACGAAGACGCCGACGTACTGGCGAAGATTCCCTTCCTCGGCATGGCAAAGACGGCCTTCGAGGAATCGGTCGCTCGTCCGTCCGCCGCCACCGGCAAGAACTACAACCGGATTTCCCGCACGTTCTACCGGGCCGTTCACGACATCATCTCCGGTAAGGACGATGTCGCCAAGGAACTCGCCGATCTCGAACGACGCCTGCAGCGCGACGTGAAAGCCGGCGAGTGATGAAGGCGGCACCTCCGAGGGGACCCTTCGGAGGTGCCTTTTCGTAGATAAGCAGATCGAGACGCGAGTTCCCGATGGCGAAGCCGATTGTCTTCGACGAGCCTGATGAAACGGGCTCCTATGTTGCCGGGCAGACCCTCGCAGGCACTGGCTGCTTTGAGCGGTGGCGGTAAGCAGGAGGCACCGAGGCGCATAATGACGACCGGCAACTTTGACGCCGACTGGCTTGCGACCATAGTGCTCGAGTGCAGCGACAGAGAAATCCTGGCCGATCGCGCCGCAGCGGGCCTTTGAAGGACAGCGGAATGGCTTCAGTCACCTTGAAAAACGTCAGCAAGACCTTTGGCGCCTATGATGTCATCCGGTCGATCGATCTGGAAATCGAGGACGGCGAGTTCATGGTCTTCGTCGGCCCGTCGGGCTGCGGGAAGTCGACGCTGTTACGGCTGATCGCAGGGCTTGTCCCGGTTTCCGAAGGTGACGTCTTCATCGGTGGAGAGCAGGTGACAGACGTGCCGGCATCGAAGCGCGGACTTGCCTTCGTCTTCCAGTCCTACGCGCTCTATCCGCATATGAACGTGTCGCGCAACATCAGCTTCGCGCTCGAAACCGCGCGCCTCGGCAAGGACGAAATCCGCCGCCGCGTGACCAAGGTCGCGGAGATGCTGAAAATCAGCCATCTGCTCGACCGGCGTCCGCGCCAGCTTTCAGGCGGGCAGCGGCAGCGCGTGGCGATCGGTCGCGCGCTTGTCGGTCAGCCCGAGGTTTTCCTTTTCGACGAACCGCTGTCCAACCTCGACGCCGATCTGCGCATGGAAATGCGCTTCGAGATCGCCAGGCTGCATGCCGACGTGAAGACGACGATGATCTATGTGACGCATGACCAGACCGAGGCGATGACGCTCGCCGATCGGATCGTCATCCTCAATCACGGGCGCATAGAGCAGGTCGGCCGGCCGAGGGAGCTTTATGACCGGCCGGCCAACAGGTTCGTCGCCGGTTTTCTCGGCAGTCCGCGGATGAACTTCGCGCCGCTCGACCGCTCAGCCTCGTCGGGCGGTGTGCTTCGCGGCGTCGGGGGCTTTTATCATGCCGTCGAACTCGCTGACGCCGACAGCCCCGTCGAGATCGGCCTCAGGCCAGAGGCCCTCAAGCTGGTCAGCGCCGAGACCAAGGGCGCGATCCGCGGAACGTTCGAGCGCATGGAGGACCTCGGCTACGAATATGTCTGCTATGTGCGGCTCAGCGAAACGCTGGTCTGGACGGTGCGCTCGACCGGAAGCCCGCCGCCATTCGCAGAGGGCCAGGTGGTCGGCCTCGGCTGGCAGCCCGAAAATCTCTATCTCTTCGCCGAGGACGGGCGACGGATCGATCATAGCGCCGCCGTGCAACTAGCATCGGGGGCTTTGCTATGAGTGCGGCCGAGAGGATGCAACGGCAGCAGAACCGCACGGCGTGGCTGTTTCTGCTGCCGCTGATAATCGCGCTCGTCGGCGTCGCGATCTGGCCGCTTGCGCGCAGCATCTTCTTTTCCTTCACCGACGCATTTCTCGATGCGCCGGCGAATTACGGCTTTGTCGGGATCGATAATTTCATAGCCGTCGCCGAAGATCCGGTGTTCTGGCGCGCGGTCAACAACACGCTGTTCTTTACCGTCATATCTGTCGGTCTGGAGACGTTTCTGGGGCTCGCGATCGCGCTGTTGCTTCACCGGGCCTTCGTCGGCCGCGGCATCGTCAGGGCGGCCATTCTCGTGCCCTGGGCCATGCCGATGGTCGTCTCGACCCGGATATGGGAATGGATGCTCAACGACCAGTTCGGCCTCGTCAACAAGCTGCTCGTGACGCTGGGCCTCGTCGAGAAGGGCATCGCCTGGACCGCTGAACCCTCGCTCATCCTCTATACGGTGATCTTCATCGATGTGTGGGTGACGACGCCGTTCATGGTTCTGCTCATTCTCGCAGGGCTGCAGTTGATTCCGGAGGAGATATACGAGGCCGCCGAGGTCTCCGGCGTGCCGCACTGGAAGCGCTTCTGGTCGATAACCCTGCCGCTCGCCACACCGGCGATCGGCGTTGCAATGCTGTTTCGCACCCTCGATGCGCTGAGGATGTTCGACCTGAGCTATGTGCTCGCGGCCAACAACGAAAACACCATGACGATGTCGATCTATGCGCGCGACCAGCTGATCAGCTTTCAGGACCTCGGCCTCGGCTCGGCGGCCTCGACCTGGGTGTTCATGATCATCGGGCTGATCGCGATCGTCATTGTTGGCGTGCTGCGCCTTGATCGGACTACGGGGTGACGAAAATGGCAATGACGACGACGGCTGCGCCTGCAAAACGCTATTCCAACAGAACCTATCGCACGATCCGACGCGTGAGGACTTTCGGCCTCTATGTCGGCGTGGCGGCCGTGCTCGTCTACATGCTTTTCCCGTATTACTGGGCGATCGTATCGTCGACGAAATCGGGCCAGGCGCTCTATCAGTTCAGTCTCCTGCCATCGCTAGACTTCAGCAACTATTGGCAGCTGTTCCATAACCCGGTCTTCATGGGCGCGCTCGTGAATTCCGGCCTTGTCGCTTTCGCGAGCACGCTGATCTCGCTGATGATCGGTATTCTCGCGGCCTACGCGCTCGGGCGGCTGCACTTTTCGCCGGGCCGGATCATTTTGATCGCCGTCCTGATGATCTCGATCTTCCCGCAGGTGGTCGTGCTATCGGGAATGTTCGAAGTAATCGGCTGGCTTGGGCTCTATAACCGCCCGTCGGCGCTCATCGTTTCCTATCTTATCCTCACACTGCCATTCACCACCTGGATCCTGACGAGTTTCATTCGCGATCTGCCCACCGAACTGGAGGAGGCCGCGCTCATCGACGGTTGTTCGCGGCTGCGGGTCCTGACCCATGTGCTGTTGCCCCTGATGGGACCGGCGATCGCCAGCACCGGGCTGCTCTCGTTCATTCTCGCGTGGAACGAATTCCTCTTCGCGCTCACCTTTATCCTGACCGACGAAAACCGGACGGTGCCGGTTGCCATCGGCCTGCTCACCGGCAGCAGCCGCTACGAATATCCCTTCGGCCAGATCATGGCCGCGTCGGTGACCGTCACGTTACCGCTGCTGGTGCTGGTGCTGATTTTCCAGCGGAAGATCGTCGCCGGCCTGACGTCGGGTGCCGTCAAAGGGTAGTAGTGTCGTCGACAAGCAGGGCTGCCGCAATTCATTGCAGATGATCAAAAAATAGGCGGCGCGTTCGAGCTAATTCAGCTTGCCGGGAATGCCTGGATGCTCATTGGCTTCGGCGCGAACGGCCTCTTCGTGATACCAGCAACCGTCTATGGCGGCGGCGCAAATGTCTGGCGCATCGAGATCCGGCTTCTCGTCCCGGCGATTCTCCGCCCTCCTGAAGGGCTTCGCGGGGAATGGATAAATCGTCGCCGACCTGCGGTATAAACTCTCGGCCATCGTCTGGTCTCCCTTGAGTTCCGTGGGGAGCATAGCGCAACGCATCCGATTTGCACATGGTTTGCGCGAAATGATGAAAACTCAATCAATTGTGTGCCGTATTTGTGGGCACGCGCTTTCGCGCGATGAAAATTTAGCCGCTGTCGTCGGGGGTTTTACTCCTGTCACATGTGATCTGTGTTCGCGGAGAGCGCCATTTGATGGCATCGGTTTGATGCGGCAGGAGGGCGGCTAATGCGAGGCGGAGCCTGAAGGCGATCGACTAACCGTTTGACTCTATTACAGCGGTCCAGCGGGACAAGCGGCGGGCGGTCGGTTCCGCGCAGGAATCAGGAACCCGGCGGCCAATCGATTCTTTAACTGCCGGCGAGTGCCACGGCCGAACTGGCACGCAAAATGCTTGAGCAGTTCCGGATCCCTTGGCGGTCGGCGCTTGAAGCGTGTCGGTCCGTTAGGATTTGCTCAAAGCCTCGCAACACCACGTTATGAGAGATACGCAATGACAAAGTATAAGCTCGAGTATATCTGGCTCGACGGCTACACCCCGGTCCCGAACCTGCGCGGAAAGACGCAGATCAAGGAATTCGATGCATTCCCGACACTCGAGCAGCTCCCGCTCTGGGGGTTCGATGGTAGCTCGACGATGCAGGCCGAAGGCCGCAGCTCCGACTGCGTGCTGAAGCCGGTCGCGGTCTATCCGGACCCGGTTCGCACCAACGGCGTACTGGTCATGTGCGAAGTCATGATGCCGGACGGCAAAACCCCGCATCCGTCGAACAGCCGCGCGACGATCCTCGACGACGAGGGCGCCTGGTTCGGTTTCGAGCAGGAATATTTCTTCTACAAGGACGGCCGCCCGCTCGGCTTCCCGGAGCATGGTTATCCGGCACCGCAGGGCCCGTACTACACCGGCGTCGGCTACAAGAACGTCGGCGACATCGCACGCCAGATCGTCGAAGAGCATCTCGACATCTGCCTGGCTGCGGGCATCAACCATGAAGGCATCAATGCCGAAGTCGCCAAGGGCCAGTGGGAATTCCAGATCTTCGGCAAGGGCTCCAAGAAGGCTGCCGACGAAGTCTGGCTGGCTCGCTACCTGCTGCAGCGCCTGACGGAAAAGTACGGCATCGACATCGAGTGGCACTGCAAGCCTCTCGGCGATACGGACTGGAACGGCTCGGGCATGCACTGCAACTTCTCGACCGCCTACATGCGCGAAGTCGGCGGCAAGGACTATTTCGAATCGCTGATGGCTGCCTTCGAGAAGAACCTGCACGAGCACATCGCCGTCTATGGTCCCGACAACCACATGCGCCTGACCGGCAAGCATGAGACGGCACCGTGGAACAAGTTCAGCTATGGCGTTGCTGACCGCGGTGCATCGATCCGCGTGCCGCACAGCTTCGTCAACAACGGCTACAAGGGCTACCTCGAAGATCGCCGTCCGAACTCCCAGGGCTGCCCCTACCAGATCGCTTCGCAGGTGCTGAAGACCATCTCGACCGTTCCGACCGAAGGCAGCGTCGCGAAAGTCGCATGAACACTCCCCGCGGCGCCGACGCGAATGTCGGCGCCGTGTCTCTTTTCCTGGTCCGTATGATCTCGCCAGGAATTCGCGGACGCTGATGGCTGTTGCCGCGGTCAGCGTTATCCGCCTTAGCGCGTTCTTGCGTCGATGATCCAATCGACCGCTTCGGAAATATCGCGAACCGTCGCAGTCGGTACTGGTTCGAAACGTTTCTCATCGCCTTTGCGATATTTGCCGGTGCGCACCAGCAGGGCGTGCGCCAAACCTGCCTGCAGCGCGCCCGCCACATCTGTTTCGGCATCATCACCAACCATGACGGCTTGGGCGTCGGGACAACTCATGGTCGCGAGCGCAGACCGGAAGAACGGCTGCGACGGCTTCCCGAGCACGATGGCGCTCTTTTGGCTGGCGAATTCCAGTCCGGTTACGAAGGCCCCAGCGTCGAGGCTGAGCTTTCCATCGGAATCCTTGAAACTCCGGTTTGGGGCGAGTGCCAGCAATTCCGCGCCGGCAATCAATTCTCGAAAGGCCGCGTTGAGCGCCCGGTAATCGAAGGCCTCAGCCGCATCACCGACAACGACGGCCTTCGGCAGACCGCTCGTCAGATCATCGAATTCCGGCACGAGATTGGGATGGACAAGCAAATGCGGCGATCGGCCATGTTCGGCAAGCCATTGGCGCGCCGCCTCAGCCGGCGTGAAGACTTCGTCGGCTGCCACGGGTAGGCCCAGCCGGTTCAGCCGGTCAAGAACGGCTGGTTTGGTCGAGCGGGTCGTGTTGCTGACGAAGCGGATGGGGAGGCTGGCATCGCGCAGGCGAAGAACCGCCTCCGTTGCGCCAGGCACAGCCACATCCCCGTCATAGATGACGCCGGCAAGATCCAGAAGCACACCGCTGATCATCGTCGCAGGATGACACGGAGGCGTGCGGGGTCAAGGCGCGCAAGCGGCGTGAGGGCGACAAACCGGAGGTGCCGGAAAATCGCCGCCGAGGCCTACAGCGTCGCGCGCCTTATCGGACGCGCAAAGGACGCTGTAGCACTTTGAATTACTGCATGTTTTATCCTTAAATCGATTACGATTTAAGGAAACATGCAGTAGCGGACCACGGGGTGGGATAGCGCCTGCTAGAGGAGGAAATAGCTTGCAGTGATCGTCAGCGGATCGTCCAGATGCAGCAAAAAGTCAGCCTTTTTGTCCCCGTTGACGTCGGCATAGACATAGGTGTCGCTCTCTTGCTTAACATATCTCAGTTCGCCGGCCTTTCCGCTAAATGCGCTTGAGCCGATGAAGACAAAGGCGTGGTTCCCCGCTGCGGCGGTATTGGCGTCTATTGCCGAGAGATCTATTCGATCGCCAGCGGCATAGTTAAAATCATAGATCGTGTCACGGGACGTGGCGGTTGACTCCGTATGTGACTTGAAGACGAATTTGTCTGCACCGGCACCGCCATAGAGGGCGTCGGCGCCTTGTCCGCCGATGATCGCGTCGTTGCCGTCACCGCCGGAGACCCGGTCGTTGCCCGCGCCCCCATTTAACGTATCGCTGCCAGGCCTTCCTGTGATTGTGTCATTGCCGGAAGTTCCACCGGCGGGCGCTGGCTCGAAGCCACTGGGGACCAGTAGCTTTTGGCCCGTCCAGGTGTCGTGATTGTTGATATTGTTCGCCTTTGCGAGAGCCTCGACGGTAGTATTGTGGCAGGCTGCAATGACGCTCAGAGTGTCGCCGCTTCTTACAGTATAGAATGTCATTCAAACCCCATCTAATCAGGAATGGGGTGCACCCATAGCAGGCAAAAATAGCCGATGCAACCGCGGGTTCGCGGGTAGCGTAAATAGTTTGCTGTTATCGAAAAATTGGCGCGCCAGCGCGGGGAAGCCGATGCAGTCATCGCAATGGGCGTGTTGTTTTCGAGTAACCGGCGCAAGTGCGACCTGCGTCAGAAGCCTCGTCTTATGCGAGCCGGCCTCCCGTGATCATAACATGCGACGACCCATGTCGTCGCTCAGGAGTGCCGCGCGTCATTAGCCGCGGCGCATATCCGGAAAGGTTGCCGGGTCGATACCGAGGGTACGCAGGTCGCGCGCGTTCGGGCGGCGGTGGCCTTCGACGGCGGCGGCGGCAGCATTCGCGGCACCCAGAACGGCGAAGGCGCGGCCAATGAAACCCATGCGGTTTTTGCTGGTGGCAGTCATCTCTTTGCTCGCTTTCCTTTTCTATTCGATAACCAAAAGATGGGCGTGAGCGGGCGTTTTTGCAATGCACAAAACCTCACCCCAGCCATGCAGTGCAAGCACGTCCGCGATGAGGGGAGGCCTAAAAAATGGGGAAGAAAAAAGTGGAGCGGAAAGAGGGCTGCCCCTCCCTCTTCCCGCTCCGTGAACCGCCTTGGGAGGCGAAAGGGTCAGTCCTCGCTGGCGGCGAGTTGCGCAAGCACCTGGCCGCGCCCACGCGCCCTCAGGATGAGCGGCACGACAAGGGCGAGGGCGGCGATGACCAGAAGCACCGCCGCGATCGGCGAGGTGAAGAGCACGGTGATGTCACCCTGGCTGATCGAAAGCGCCCGGCGCAGTTGTTGTTCGGCGAGCGGTCCGAGGATCAGGCCGACGACGACCGGGGCTATCGGGTAGCCGAAGACGCGCATGACGTAACCAAGCAGACCGAAGGCGAGCAGCATGCCGAGCTCGAATACCGACGGGTTGGCGCCGATCGTTCCGAGCGTCGCGAACAGGAGAATGCCCGCGTAAAGCCACGGCTTCGGGATGGTCAGGAGCTTCACCCAGAGGCCGATCAGCGGCAGGTTCAAGACCAGCAGCATGAAGTTGGCGATGACGAGGCTCGCGATCAGGCCCCAGACGAGCTGTGGGTTGGTGGCAAACAGCAACGGTCCAGGCTGGAGGCCGTATTGCTGGAAGCCGGCCAGCATGATCGCCGCGGTCGCCGTGGTCGGCAGGCCGAGGGTGAGCAATGGCACCAGCGTACCGGCGGCAGACGCGTTATTTGCCGCTTCCGGTCCGGCAACGCCTTCGATCGCTCCATTGCCGAACTCTTCCGGATGCTTGGTCAGGCGCTTCTCGGCTGCATAGGAGAGAAAGGTGCCGATCTCGGCGCCGCCGGCCGGCATCGCGCCAATCGGAAAGCCGATGGCAGTCCCGCGAAGCCAGGGCTTCCACGAGCGTGCCCAGTCCATCGCGCTCATCCAGACCGAGCCTTTGACTGCTTCGACCTTGTCGGGGCCGCGGTCGCCCTGGGCGGCGATGTAGAGGGTCTCGCCGATCGCGAACATGGCGACGGCAAGCGTCGTCACCTCGATGCCGTCGAGCAGGTCTGGCACGCCGAAGGAAAGGCGCGTCTGGCCGGTCAGCTGGTCGATGCCGATGCAGGCGAGGGTAAGACCGACGAAAAGCGAAGTCAGGCCACGAAGCGTCGAGTCCCCGAAAGCCGATGACACCGTGACGAAGGCCAGCACCATCAGCGCGAAATATTCGCGGGGGCCGAAGACAAGCGCGAGCTTGACGATATATGGGGCAATGAAGGCGAGCGCGAGGGTGGCGATGAGACCTGCGACGAAGGAGCCGATCGCCGCGGTCGCCAATGCCGGGCCACCGCGTCCGGCGCGCGCCATCTTGTTGCCCTCGAGCGCCGTGACGATGGACGAGCTTTCACCAGGCGTGTTGAGCAGGATCGACGTTGTTGATCCGCCATACATTCCGCCGTAGTAGATACCGGCGAACATGATGAGCGAGCCGCCCGGATCGAGCTTGTATGTGACGGGCAGCAGCAGCGCCACGGTCAGCGCCGGGCCGATGCCGGGAAGAACGCCGACGGCGGTGCCGAGCGTGACGCCGATCAGAGCGTAAACAAGGTTCATCGGCTGGACCGCGACCAGCAAGCCCTGCAGCAGGAAGTCGAAAGTACCCATGGTCGGCCCCCTCAGAAGAACAGGTGTTCAAGCGGCCCTGCGGGCAGCGACAATTGCAGGAGCTTGGCGAAGATCAGCCAGACGACGAAGCTGAAGGCGATGCCGACCGGTACGGTGAGCCAGAGCATGCGCTTGCCGAAGCCGCGCGCCGTCATGGCAAAGAGAATGCCGGTTGCAATCGAAAAGCCGAGCGTGTTGAGCAGCAGCATCTGAGCCGCGAGACCACCGACGATCCAGAATACCGGGCCGAACTCCTGGTGCTCTCGCTCGGCAAAATCGCCGCGCCATCCTTCGATGGCTGTCCAGATTGCAAGGCCGATAAGACAGCAGGCGATCACATACGGAACCGTCGTCGGGCCGATCTGCGAATAGCCGGCGAGCCCGGTCAGGCGCGAAACATCCCAGAAGATCAAGCCTGCGATGATTGCCAGAACGACGGCGATGATGAGCGCCGCCCTGTCAGGGCGACGCGTTTCGACGGAAGGGTGATTTCCCCTGTTCATTTGACCAGTCCGATGTCCTTGAGGACGGTTTCAGTTGCGGAAACGTCCTTCGCGAGCTGCTCATTGAAGGCGTCGCCGGCGAGGTAGGTGTCTTGCCAGCCCTTCGTCTTCAAGACTTCCTGCCAGCCTGCGGACTTCGCGAGCTTTTCGATGTCGGCGCTGACGGCGGCCTTCTGTTCGTCGGTGAGGCCGGGGGCGGCCGCGACCATGCGCCAGTTTTCGACCACGACGTCGAGGCCCGACTCCTTCAGCGTCGGCGCGTCGATGTTCGGGAGGCGCTCGGCGCTCGAGACCGCAAGAAGGCGGAGCGTCCCGGCCTTCACCTGCGATTCGAATTCGCCATAGCCGGAAATGCCTGCAGTCACCTGGCTGCCCAGGATGGCGGCGAGCGCTTCACCGCCGCCGGAATAGGCGATGTAGTTGATCTTCGTCGGATCGACACCTGCCGCCTTGGCGATCAGGCCGACGGCGATGTGGTCCGTGCCGCCGGCAGAGCCGCCGGCCCAGGAAACGGCGCCCGGATCCTTCTTCAGCGCCTCCACGAGGTCGCCCATCGTCTTGATCTCGGAAGCGGCCGGGACGACGATCGCCTCGTACTCGCCCGTCAGCCGCGCGATCGGCGTCACGTCTTTTAGTGTCACCGGCGAGTTGTTGGTGAGGATCGCGCCCACCATGACGTAGCCGCCGACGAGGAGGGCGTTCGGGTTGCCCTTCTGCTGGCTGGCGAACTGCGCAAGCCCAATGGTGCCGCCGGCGCCGGGAACGTTCTGCACCTGGACATTGCCAGAGATGCCTTCCTGCTGCATGACGGTCTGCAGCGAACGGGCCGTCTGGTCCCAGCCCCCGCCGGGGTTCGCCGGCGCAATGATCGTGTAGTCGGCGGCATATGCCGGAAGCGCCAGGGCGCCAGCGAGAATGGATGCCAGGAAGAAGTGTTTCAAGGTCGGTCCTCCGTAGGGCGCGTTTAATCGCGCGTGCGTTGATTATCGTCGCGTACGGGAGAAGCAGGTGGCTGGCTTTTTGCGCGCCAGCCGCTGACCGTGGTGGTGATTTCCTCCCGATGCGCTGCTGACGGCCCGCCTCCACGGATCATCAGCGATCCCTAAGCCACCATAGAAAGCTGACATTAACCTGACATCAAGTCGGCATTGCGTAAATGGTTTGTCTGCCTTCCAAATTTTCAGTGGAGCCTGAGCACCTCGTTCCAGCGCGCGATCAGTCGGGCGCGCTTGACCTGATCGAGATAAACCATCAGCCCCGGGCTGACCGGAACGGGTCGCAATTGGCCGCCGAGCATCTCCTGCATGGTGTTCGCCGTGTTCTCTCCCGCGACATCTGGGCTGACGGCCGGAATTTGCAGCTCGCGCGCCATGATGGTCTGGCCTTCCTTCGACATGAAGAATTCGAGGTAGCGGCGGCCGAGGTCGGGGGAGGCGGCTGCCTGTGGCACGAGCCCGATGCGCGACATCACCACTGTATAGTCCTTTGGAAGCACGATTCCGACATCGGGATGGCGTGAGGCCCAGTCGGCCGCGTACGATCCGAGAATGTTATACCCAAGAACGAATCGGCCATCGGCAACCCGCTCTACGATCGCCTGGCTGGTCGAATAGAGTTTGACGCCCGCGGCTCCCATCGCCTGAATGACGCTCCAGATGTCACCGAATTGCTCCTGGTCGCGCGACATGAAGAGGAAGCCGACGCCCGAGCGCTCGATATCATAGGTGCCGATCCGGCCGAAGACGGCACTGCCCTGACGCTTCAGATAGGCGACGAATTCCGCGCGTGTTGCAGGCGGCGGCTCGGTCTTGAAGCTTGGCTTATGATAGACGAAGACGGCCGGCTCGAAAGTCAGCGCATAAGCCGTGTTGCGCCAGTTCGCCCAAGCCGGCCAGCGGCCGCTCATCGGCAGGTCGCTTCGCTGCGCATATCCGTCGTTGCTGAGCTTGACCTGCAGGTCCATTGCGGAAGAGAAGGCGAAGTCGGCCGTCTTCTGACCCGCGTCCGTTTCTTTGACGATCCGGTCGTAGATCTCGCCCGTCAGCATGTCCTCGTAGCGCACCGCCACGTCAGGATTGGCCTTCTGGAAGCCGAGGATCATCGGCCGTGCGAGGGGTTCGTCGAGCGAAGAATAGACGACGAGAACCGGGGCCGCATCGTTTCCGGAAAGGGCCGGGAAGGACACGGGCGCCGAATGCGCCAGCCCGGGAAAAAGGAGACAGAGAAGCAGGGAGATCAGGTATCGCATAATTCCACAATGCCTTACAGCGCCGCGCGCCTATTCAGACACGCAATAGCCGCCGTAACAGCTTGAAGTGCTGCATGTTTTTCTCCCTAAATCAATTGCGATTTAGGGAATTATGCAGTAGCCGCCTGCCGTTCACAAGCGAGCTTTCGGCCGATAAAATGCTCGGGGGGAGAGCGACAATTGCGAATCTTGCTCGTTGAAGACAATCATGCCCTGGCGGAGGGCCTATCCGCGATCCTGCGCGGAAGCGGTTACGCGGTCGACGTCGTCAGCGACGGTGCCTCAGCCCATGCCGTTGCTGCTGCGGAAAGCTTCGATCTGGTGATCCTCGATTTGAACTTGCCGGAAATGGACGGCCTCGATGTGCTGCGCGCCATGCGGTCCCGGCAGAACCGGGCGGCGGTCCTCATCCTGACGGCGCGTGGCACGCCCGAGGAGCGGGTGAAGGGCCTCGATCTCGGCGCCGATGACTACATGATCAAGCCCTTCGACATCGGCGAGTTCGAGGCGCGGGTGCGGGTTCTCCTTCGCCGCCAGGCAGGATTGCGCGCCTCCGTCGTCAGCTATGGCAACGTCACGCTAGACCTGACGGCGCGCAGCTTTTCTGCCGGTGGTGTACCGATCGAAATTCCCGCCCGCGAGCTCGGGCTACTCGAACTTCTGTTCATGCGCGCCGGCAAGGTCGTCGCCAAGGAGGCGATCGTCCAGTCGCTCACCGGCCTTGATGACGATTTAAGTGCCAATGCTATCGAGCAATATGTGAGCCGACTGCGCAAGCGCCTGGCGCCCTACGGCCTGACGGTGCGCACTGCGCGCGGCATCGGCTATTATCTCGACAAGACGGCCAGCCCCGAATGAGGACGGTCGTCTATTCGCTGCGGCGCAGGCTGCTCGGCTGGCTCTTGATCTCGACTGCCGTAATCGGCGTGGTGGCACTGACCGACACGTATCGGGAGGCGGTCAAGACGGCGAACGTGGTCTCGGACCGCGTGCTTGCCGGTTCGGCGCTGGCGATCGCCGAGCGCGTCGTCGTTGCCGAGGATGGCTCGCTTCAGGTCGACATTCCCTATGTCGCGCTGGAGATGCTGACGTCGGCAGCGCAGGACCGGGTCTTCTACCGGGTGGACGGACCGCCCGGCCAGTTCATCACCGGCTATCAGACGCTGCCCTCGCTCACGGAAGGCCAAGGCCAATCGACGGCATTCGGCGACGCCGTCTTCCGCGGTGAGCCCATTCGCATCGCGGCACTCCGGCGCTCCGCCTCGACCGGTGTCAGCTCTGTTCCCTTTGTCGTGACTGTTGCCGAAACGACGATTGCGAGGCGGCAACTGACACAGACGATCCTTCTGCGGTCGGCCCTGCGCTTGGGCCTGATGATTGCCGGGGCGGCCATGATCGTCTGGATCGCTGTCACCTTTTCGCTGAGGCCACTTTATCGGCTCGGCGACGCCATCGCCGAACGCAGCCCCCACGACCTGCATCCCATCGGCGAGCGCGTTCCAAGTGAGGTTCAGGGGCTCGTCGACACTGTCAACTCGTTCATGGTGCGTCTGCAATCGGCGCTCGACGCGCTGCGTCATTTCACCGGCAATGCCAGCCATCAATTGCGAACGCCGCTTGCGATCATCCGCACGCAGTTAGCGCTCGCCCAGAGAGCGGGATCGCTCGAGGAGACGAGGGTGGCCGCGCGCAAGGCGGATGAAGCGGTCGCGAATGCAGAGCGCATTCTCGCGCAACTGCTGCTGATGGCGAAGATTGACGCGGCGGGCAAGGACGAGGCGCGCGGTTCGGAGCGCATCGAACTTGCCGGACTCGCGCGTGAGATCACCGCCGATCATGTGCCGGCGGCCAGCGAAGCCGGCATCGATCTCGGCTTCGCCGGCGAAGGTGAACATTGGGTCCGCGCCGAGCCGCTGCTCGTTGGCGAGCTTCTGAAGAACATTGTCGGCAACGCGCTTCTCTATGCCGGACGCGGCGCCGAGGTCACGGTGCGCGTCGAAGAGCGCGACGATGCTGTCGTGCTTGAAGTCGAGGACAACGGTCCGGGCATCCGACCGGATTTGCGCGAGGCGGTGCTCAAGCGCTTCCGACGCGGCGGCGACGAGGCGCCCGGCACCGGGCTCGGCCTTCCGATCGTCGAGGAAATCGCCACGCTTTACGGCGGGACGATGCGGCTGGAGGACGGCGAGGATGGGCGAGGATTGAAGGTGGAGGTGGCGTTTCCAGCGGCGGGGTGAGGGAGGAAATGCGGCAGCCGGCAAGCGACCTGGTCGTCTGGTGAGGCACCCCCCCTCTGCCCTGCCGGGCATCTCCCCCGGGGGAGATTGGCAAGGTGCGGGCTCCCTTGCTCCTTCTCGTCGGCCGCACCAGTCTTGCGCCATGAAATGGAGATGCGGCATCGGCGCCTCCCGCGAATCTCCCCCCTTGTGGGGGAGATTCCCGGCAGGGCAGAGGGGGTATCGACGTCCGCTTTCTCAATAATCGCCACTGCAATCCGATCGGATTGCGTCCAAACCATAAACCCTACCCCCAAAACAAATGACCCGCCCGGCAATGCGCGGGCAGGTCGAGGCAAGGCTATCGCCGGGGCGTCCGATCAGAACGGCGAATCGGGGAAGTAGAAGTCCTTCGCGTTGTCCTTGGTGACGAGCGTCGCGTCGATCGTGTAGGTGCCGCGCACCGGAACCTGGCCGTAGAAGTTGGCGGCCGTCATTTCGAGCGCGGTGCCGACCATTGCCGGCGGGTAGAGCACGTCGACCGGGATCATCTTGTCGCCGTCCATAACCTTCTTGATCATTTCCTTCGAACCGGCGCCGGCCACGACATACTGGATGTCGGTGCGCTTGGCCTGCTCGATCGCCTGAAGGACGCCGACAGCCATGTCGTCGTCCTGGCACCAGACGACGTCGATCTGCGGATACTTGGTCAGGTAGTCCTGCATCACCTTGAAGGCGTCGTCGCGGTTCCAGTTGCCGTACTGGCGGTCAAGGATTTCGACCTTCGAGCCAGCGATGCCCTGGTCAAAGCCGTCTTGGCGCTGCTGGTCGATCGGAATCGGCAGGCCGCGGATGACGACGACCTTGGCTTCCGGCGTCGTGGCCTTGATATATTCGCCGGCGACCTGACCGAGGGCAGGATTGTTGCCGGCGACATAGAGGTCGCGCACGCTGTTGTCGTTGACGGAAGGCGCGCGGTCGACGAGCGCCACGAACGTGCCTTTGCCCTTGACCTCCTTGATGGCGTTGACCAGCGGATCGGGATCGGTCGGCAGGATCACCAGCGCGTCGATGCCCTGGGTTTCGAGGTCCTGGACGGCATTGGCCTGGCTCGCCGGATCCGGCGAAGTCTTGACGATGACGTTGAGGCCAGGATGCTTTTCCATGAGCTGCTTGGCGACGCGCTCCGCATGGAATACGACGCCGGCGGTCCAGCCATGGTCGGCCGCAGGGATCGAGACGCCGATCGTGACCTTCTTCTCCTCCGCGTGGGCCACGCCCGTCAGTGCCATCATCGCGACGGCAGCAATGCCCAGTAATCCCTTTCGCATGTCTACTTTCCTCCCAATGTGTCAGGGTCTTTGCTGATGTGGCCGGATCGCGAGATCCGGCATTGTCACGATTTGCGTACCAGCGAGCGCTGGACGAGCATCGCGATGATGATGATCGCACCCTGCATCGCGCCGATCAGGTATTCGCTGATGAAGTTCGACAGGAGCATGATGTTACCGACCAATTCGAGGATGAAGGCGCCGCAGATCGTGCCCCAGACGCGGCCGGCGCCACCCTTGAGCGCGGTGCCGCCGACCACGACGGCGGTGATGGCCTGCAGTTCCCAAAGGATGCCGGTCGTCGCGGACGTGGAGCCGAGGCGCGGCACGTAGAGCAGCACGGCAACCGCCACGCATAGGCCCTGGATCACGAAAGCGATGGTGCGCACCCGGTTGACGGCAATACCGGAATAGCGCGCAACGTCGCTGTTGGAGCCGACGGCCACCACGTGCCTACCGTAACGCGTGCGATAGAGGATGAAGGCGGCGACGGCGGTAACCGCGAGGATGATTGCGATCGGCACCGGCACGCCGAGGATGCTGCCGAAATAGGCGGGGCGATAGAGCTCCTGTATCTCCGGCTCGCGAAGCGTGATCGCGCCGCCCTGCGAAAGCCAGGTCGTGAGGCCGCGATAGATGCCCATCGTGCCGAGCGTCGCGATGAACGGCTCTATCCTGCCGACGGTGGTGATCAGTCCGTTGGCGAGACCGCAGGCAGCGCCCGCCGCCACCGCGAAGACGACGGCCGCCGTCAGCATCAATGTCGGATCGGCGATGACGCCGGAATTCATGAACAGAATCATCAAGCTCGCCACGAAGGCGACCATCGAGCCGACGGAGAGATCGAGGTCTCCTGCCGAGATGACGAAAGTCGCGCCTACCGCAATGATGGCGATGAAGGCGCAGCGGGTCGCGACATTGGCGAGGTTGTTGAGGCCGATGAAGTTCGGGTTGACGATCGCACCGACGATCAAGAGCAGCGCAAGGGCGGCAAACGGCGCCACGGCCCTGAGATCGACGTCCCGCCAGGTGCGACGGTGACTTGTGCTTTGGATGCTTTCCTCGTTCACGCTCATGTTCAGAACAACCTCCCGCCCCGAAGCCCGGGGAAATTCCATATTTCTGTGACTGCCCGTGGCCGGTGGCATGGACGGTCAGGCGGCAGCCATCCTCTTTAGACCCGCTGCATAGCGCATGATCTCCTGCTCGGAGATCTCGTCCCCTTCGAGCATGCCGACGATCCGTCCCTCGCGCATCACGGCAACCCGCGTGCAAAGCCCAATCACCTCCGGCATTTCGGAGGAAACGACGATGATCGAACGGCCGTCGCGCGCCAGCGCCGAAATGAAGTGGTAGATCTGCTGCTTGGTGCCGACGTCGATGCCGCGCGTAGGCTCGTCGATGATGATGATCTCGGGCTCCGTCTCCATCACCTTGGCGAGCAGCAGCTTCTGCTGGTTGCCGCCCGACATTCGCCTCGCCACCACGTCGCCGTCGCGCACGCGGATGTCGAAGCGGCGGCGGGCCTTTTCGAGCGCCGCGGCCTCGCTCGTGGGATCGAGATAGCCGAGACGGGTATGCTGATCGAGCGATTGCAAGGTCAGGTTCGCCGTCATGCCGGAATTCAGGAGCAGGCCCTTCGCCTTGCGGTCCTTGGTCATGTAGGCGAGGCCGCGCCGGTTGGCCGCGTGCACGTCGCCCGAGGGCACCGCTTCGCCGCGGATCGTCACGTCTCCCGAGAGCCGCGACCTGAGGCCTGCGACCGCCTCCATCAGCTCGGTCCGTCCCGAGCCGATCATGCCGGAAAACCCGAGGATTTCCCCTTTGCGCACTTCGAAGCTGGCGTCCTTGACATAGTCGGTAGAGAGTGAGTCCACTCGCAGGACGATCTCCTCGTCGACATCCGGCTCGGTCTTGGCGGGATAGAGGCTCGACATTTCGCGGCCGACCATGAGCTGAGCGATCGATTCCCCATCGAGTATCGCGGTCGGGGAGGTCTTCACCCATTGGCCGTCACGCAGGACCGTCACTCGATCGGTCAGTTCGATGACCTCGTCGAGCTTGTGCGAGACGAAGACGAAGCTGGTGCCCTGGTCCCTGAGCTTGCGCACCTGGCGGAAGAGGAAATTGGTCTCCTCACGGGAGAGAACGGCCGTCGGCTCGTCCATGAAGACGACCCGCGCGTCGCGGCTGATCGCCTTGGCGATCTCCACCATTTGCTTTTCGGCGATCGACAGGCTGCTGATCAGCGCATTTGCATCAACGCGGCAGCCGAGGAGATCGAGAACCCGGCGCGTTTCCGCGCGCATGTATTTGCGGTCGAGCACGCCGAAGCGTGTGACCTCGCGGCCGAGAAACAGGCTCTCCGCAACGGTCAGATGTTCGGCAAGATTGAATTCCTGGTGGATGATGACGATGCCGAGCGCTTCGGCGGCACCGTTCGGGGGCAGCATCACCGGCTTGCCGCCAAGCAGGATTTCGCCCGAGGACGGTTGCTCGAAGCCGGAGAGTATTTTTACGAGCGTGGACTTACCGGCGCCGTTCTCGCCCATCAAGGCATGGATCTCGCCGGCGCGAAGCTCGAAATTGACGCTGAAGAGCACCTGCACGCCGCTGAACGACTTGCTGATGCGACGTGCCTCCAGCACGACGCTCCCGGTTCCCACCATTTCCGGATTCATCGATTCCCCCTTGCGGCTCCCATCCGCTTTCTGGCGTATGTAAACCTTTACACACCTCATGTAAAGGTTTACATCGTGACTTGCACAGGAATTTGCGGCGCAGCCTTTGACGTGACCGGAAGTGCGTGTAGTGTCCTGCTGCCTACAGCGCCGCGCGCCTTATCAGACACGCAAAGGTCCTGTAGCAGTTTGACTCTCTGCATGGTTCCTTAAGTCGGATGCGATTTAAGGAACCATGCAGTAGACGAGACGCAAGGCAGAGCGAGAGTGTCGGAATCCACGCCCGCAACCATCGAAGACGTCGCCAGGATCGCCGAAGTTTCGATCGCGACGGTATCGCGGGCAATTCACACGCCGGAGAAAGTTGCGAAGTCCACGCGACTGAAGGTCAACCAGGCCATTGCCATTACCGGCTATACGACCAATGCCATGGCGCGCAGCCTCAGGCTCGGCCGGTCGAACATGATTCTGGTCGTTGCCCCTGACATCGGCGACCCCAACTTTTCCAGCATTCTCGTCGGCCTGGAAAACGAGGCGCGGTCGCATGGTTACGGCGTGCTGATCGGCCACACGCAGAACGACGCCCAGCGCGCGCTTGAATATCTGAAGTTCCTCAACTCTAACCAGGCGGCGGGCCTCATCCTCTTCACCGGTATTCTGCCGTTCGGCCACGAGGCGATGACAGCGCGATTGCCGCCAAGCGTCGGCATCTTCGAGCCGGTCTTCAACGGCGGCATCCCCTATGTCGGCATCGACGACATCGAGGGGGCTCGCAAGGTGGTCGATCTCCTGATCGCCGAAGGACATCGCAAGATCGCCTTTATCGGCGATTCCCGCACGCGGCTCGCGTATAAGAGGCGACGGGCCGGATACGACGCGGGGCTCGACGCAGCCGGCGTGCCGGCGGAGTTGCGGCTCGTCCAGGAGGGCGACGGCACGCTTGAGAGTGGAAGAGCGGCCGTCGAACGGCTCTTCGTGCGCGACACGCTGCCGACCGCTTTCATGTGTGTCAATGACCAGACGGCGCTCGGTGTGATGATCGGGCTTAAGACGCGCGGCTACGACATACCCGCTGATTTTTCGGTGACCGGCTTCGACGACGTGCCGCAGGCGACGTTCATGACGCCGGCCTTAACCACGATCCGCCAGCCGCGCACGCTGATCGGAAAGCAGGCCATGGCACTCCTGCTTGACCTTCTTTCCGACAGGCGCCCCGACGAGACCGAGATCCTCCTGAGGCCTGATCTGGTGGTCCGCAATTCGGTGACCGTCCCATCACGGCGCTGGATAGTTAAATAGGGCTGCTATATCGTGATAGGCACTCCGCGAGAACGGCGTCTATAGGCGCCGAAGCAAGATAGGCTGCCCGGGACACCCGCATTTTCAAAGGGTTCTCTTACATGAATATCATCGCGGCCGGCCCTGCTGACGATCCCATCCTCGTTGCGCACTATCTCGCGATCTGGGACAGCTACGGCACGCCACAGGAGGACTATGTTGATGACGCGGCACAAAGGGTGATCGCGTTCATAGAGGAGACGAGGGCCGCCGGACATCATGGCGGGTTTCTCGCTGTCATTGATGGCGAGATCGCCGGATCGGCGATGTGTTGTCTGCTGCGGTCACCATATCCCGAGGTCATCAGACCGGAGCGTCGCCTCATGGGGTATATCTGGTCCGTCTACACAGAAACTAGCCAACGCGGGAAAGGTGTTGGAAAGGCGCTCACCCAGCGGTCGATCGGCCATCTCAAAGAAATCGGCTGCAATAGTATCGTCCTTCATGCGTCCGATGCAGGAGCGCCGATGTACGAAAAGCTGGGCTTTAAACGCGCGGGCGAGATGAGGCTGGCTGTTTAAGGAAGTCGCATGACTCCCGACGATCTCAATCCCGAGACCCGCGCGAGTCTACAAGGGGCCGCGATCATTCTTAACCGATCTGCGACGATCAGATGTCGCCGGGGGCAGCAGGCGCCTACAGCGGACCTAAGCGTACAGGCAAGAAGGGCGCTTAAGCCGTCGCTGTGGCATCCCGGCACGTAAGTGCCGAGGCTTGAAAGCGGCGGGTGCGACGCGCGAAGCCCCTCCGCCTGTAGGGAGGGGGCCTTCCCAGCGCCTCTTCTCGACCTTAAGCCGCCAGCCTGCTTGCGAGGCCGAGCACCTGAAAGCGGCCCGCCATGCGGTTGAGGTCGGCCACTTCGTCGCTCAGTTCCCGGCAGGCCGCATTGGTCTCTTCGACCATCGCCGCATTTCGTTGCGTCACTTCGTCCATTCTATGAAGCGCCGCATCGATCTCGGACAATGCAGTGGACTGCTCAGTCGCGGCAGTCACGATCGCGCCGATCAGGTCGGTCACCTGCTGTACATGCCCCTCGATCCCGATCAACGCCTCACCGGTCTGGTTGACAAGCTCCACGCCACCGGCGACTTCCCGCGTCGACGCCTCGATCAGCATTTTGATCTCCTTGGCGGCACTGGCCGAGCGACCGGCCAGTTCCCGCACCTCCTGGGCAACGACGGCAAAGCCTTTGCCGGCTTCGCCCGCACGCGCAGCCTCGACGCCCGCATTGAGTGCCAGAAGATTGGTCTGGAAAGCAATCTGGTCGATGACGTTGATGATCTGCTGGATCTGCCCGGAGGATCGCGCGATGCGCTCCATGGCGGCCACCGCGTCGCGCACGACCATTGCGGACTTCTCGGCGCTGTCTTTTGCCGCCACCATTACCAGGCTTGCCTCGCGCGCACGCTCCGAGGAATTGTGTGCCGTCGCCGTGATCTCGTTGAAGGCGGAGGCGGTCTGTTCGAGCGAGGCCGCCTGCTGCTCGGTCCGTTTGGCCAGATCGTCAGTCGCTCCGGCAATCTCCGACGAGCTCGTGCTTAGCCTGGCGGTCGCGTTGAGAACACCGGAGATCGTTGCAGCGAGCCGTTCTACGCTCGTGTTGAACTCAGCTCTCAACTCCTCGTACTCCTTGGAGAAGCTATCTGCGATGCGGACGGAGAGATCCCCGGCAGACAAGCGTGCCAGTGCGCGGGTCAGATGTTCAATGACTTGCAGCCGGTCACTTTCCTCGATCGCTTTCCTTCGTGCGTCGGCTGCCTCGTGTTCGTCCCGCAAGCGGCGCTCCTCGTCCGTCCGCTCTCGCGCATTGCGGCGCTCGATCGCCGCTTGCCGAAACACGGCGACGGACCTTGCCACCATGCCGATCTCGTCCGGACGCTCGGCATACGGAACCTCGTGGTCGTAGTCGCCAGCGGCCAGCGTCTGCATATAGGCAGACATGGTGGCCAGAGGTTTCACCGCGCGATGGCGGAAGAACCAAAGGCCGGAGAGCAGCAGGAGGACGGACATCGCCGAACTCAGGGTGGCGGCCCAGGAAAGACTTGCCGTGTCCGAAGCCGCACCTGCTTCCTGCTGCTTCAGGAATCTGTCCGCCATCGCGACCAATTCATTGACCGCGACCTCATGGTGGTGAAAGCTTGCCTTCAACTCGTCCATCGCCTGCGCCGCGGAAGCCGGATTGCCATCTCGGTACGGAGCGAGGAACTTTTCTTCCATCGCTGCCCAATAGGCATCGGCTCTGCCGATAACGTCGTTTTCCAGCTTTGCCTTAAGCGTTTCGGGAGCGCCCGACGCTTTCCAGTAGGAGCGCCGGTCGTCATAGGCCTGTTTCAGGGTTCCGATCTTGTCGAGGTTGCCTTTGGCGAGTTCGGGATTGGATACGGCCTCCATCGCGAGCATGTACGACTCCACCGTGTACAACGGCGGCGGCAGGATGTCGGCGATCAGGTCCTTTCCGTAGATTACCTGCGTATAGACCGGACCGTTTACTCTCAGCTTGTCGAAGGCGTATGTCTTGATCCCAATGGAAATTATCAAACCGGCGGTGACAATCGCCCCGAAAACCGCCAAACCGCGCGCAATAGATAGTTTCATGCAATCTCTCCCACGGAAAACCTTGCTACGCTGGGACGCGTCATGGACTTCACGGAACCTCCAGAAGAGGCCGCAAGCGAGTAATAAGTCATGAAAAAATTCCGGACCGACCCGGCGCGAAACGTCCGCATCATGCATCAAGTCTTCCACTTCAGGGAATAGACTTGGCAACGTTCTCGTATAACGAGCAGAATTATATGATAATTGTTACTGCGTAATTAAGCGCTCGCACAACGCTGTTCTTCAAGGCCGCCAGCACCGAGCGTAGCGCGCCGCAGTGGGTGCCACTCCGCCTGGGCTAGCAAGACTCGCATAGGCGGACAGTTCGAAGGACGCAACCGGGCGCTAGGCGCTACCGGCTACGGGGGCCGAAGAGGGAAGCTGTTTCGCGGGTTTGAACCCGAAGCATGGCGTTCCAAAGCTGAAGAACGAAACGCGGCTGGAGCTGGCTCGCAAGCTTGCGCTGCGACAACATGATAAGTCTCCGATGGTTTTGACGTCGGCGATATAGTGTATCGACGGCGTCTTTGCCAGAGCGGAGCCTACGGGGCTGCCTTGCAGGACAAACATATGTCGGCGGACGAATAATCGCGCAGTTTTGGCAGTACAAGTAAAAAAAGCCGGAACGGCTTGCGCCATTCCGGCCAGTCACTTCACTGGGAGGACAAGTCTTCTTTTCTTAAGCTTAGGTCTTCTTTCTGCCCTTCTGGCGATAGACGTCGACAACGACGGCAGCGACGATGATCACCCCTTTGACGATCTCCTGATAGTAGGCATCGACCCTCAGGAACGTGAAGCCGGAGGTCATGACGCCGAGGATCACCGTGCCGATGACGGTTCCGGTGATGCGGCCGACACCGCCGGTCAACGACGTGCCGCCGATGACGGTCGCTGCAATCGCGTCGAGTTCATACATGACGCCCATGCCGGCCTGTGCGGTCTGGGCACGTGCTGCGGTGACAACGCCTGCCAGGCCTGCCAGCATGCCGGCAATGGCATAGACCTTTATCAGATGCGCCTCGACATTGATGCCGGATACGCGCGCGGCCTGCACATTGGCGCCGATCGCATAGGTGAACTTGCCGTAGCGGGTGTAGCGCAGCGCGATGTGGAAGATCAGCGCGACGACGAGGAAGACGATAACCGGCCAGATGCCCGTGCCGATGAAGTTGAACTGGTCGGTGAGACCGGAGACCGGCTGGCCCTTGGTGTACCACTTGGAGACGCCGCGCGCCGAGACCATCATGCCGAGGGTGGCGATAAATGGCGGGATCTTGGTCTTGGCGATCAGTTGCCCGTTGATATAGCCGGCGACGAGACCGATGCCGACGCCAAGTCCGATCGGCACGATTGCCGGAAGGTCGGTGAGCGATGGATAAAGCGCGCGCGGCCAGGTGGATGCTTGCGCGACACTCGCCGAGATCATCGCCGTCATGCCGACGACCGATCCCGATGAAAGGTCGATGCCCCCCGTGATGATCACCTGCGTCACGCCGACGGCGATGATGCCGATCACCGAGACCTGCAGGATCATGATCGTCAGCCGCTGGGAGTTCATCAGGAAGCTTTGGCCGACGAACATCCAGCCGAGAATTTCGTAGACAAGGGCAATCCCGAGCAACACCAGGAAGATGTTGAATTCGGGCGGCATACGCCGCCTTGACCCCACAAGGGTAGTGCTCGTGCCATGTGCGGCGACATTGGTATCCATTTTCTGTCCTCCCTGCAGTCGGCATCGCGCGTTCAACGCGCGGCAAGTTCCATGACCTTGATCTGGGTCGCTTCGGCTCGGTCGAGGAAGCCGGTGACGCGGCCTTCATGCATCACCATGATCCGGTCGCTCATGCCGAGCACTTCGGGCATTTCCGAAGAGATCATGATGACGGCGACGCCATTGCGGGCGAGTTCGGTGACAAGGCGATGGATTTCCGCCTTGGCGCCGACATCGATGCCGCGTGTCGGCTCATCAAGGATGAGAATGCGTGGATTGGTAAGGAGCCAGCGGCCGATCAGCACCTTCTGCTGATTGCCGCCCGACAGGTTTTCGATGCGCTCCTGCAGGTTCGGCGTCTTGACGCGCAGTTTCCGGCTCATCTCCTCGCAGGCGGCAGTGATCGCCTTCTCACTGACGAAGCCGCGCTTGACGAACCTGTCCTGTAGCACCGCGATCTGCATGTTCTCGAGAATGTCGAGGATGAGCAGACAGCCGGTGTCCTTGCGGTCCTCCGTCAGGAACGCCATGCGATGGCGGATCGCCGTGTTCGGGCTGTCAATGACGACTTCTTTGCCGTCGATGACGATCGTGCCGGAACTCGCCGGCGTGACACCGAAGAGGGTCTCGGCGACGTTCGAGCGGCCGGAGCCGACGAGTCCGGCGACGCCGAGGATTTCCCCGGCGCGCACATCGAAGGACACCTCGCGGAACACGCCATCAAGGGTGAGGTCCTTGACCGACAGCACGACGTCGCCAATCGGCACTTCCTCCTTCGGGAACATCTGGGTGATCTCGCGGCCGACCATCATGCGGATGATGTCGTCACGGGTAACGTTGCTGGAAGCGTGCGTGCCGATATATTTGCCGTCGCGAAACACGGAGAATTCGTCGGCGATCTCGAAGAGCTCGTTCATCTTGTGGGTGATGTAGACGATGCCGATGCCTTGCGATCTGAGGTCGCGGATGATCTCGAAGAGGTGCGCAACCTCGCGCTCGGTCAGCGCCGATGTCGGCTCGTCCATGATCAGCACGTCGGATTCGTAGGAAACCGCCTTGGCGATTTCGACCATCTGACGGTTGGCGACGGAGAGGTGACGGACTTCGATCTCGGGGTCGAGGTTGATCTTCAGCCGCTCGAACAGCTTGGCGGTCATGCGGCGCATTTCGCCGTGATCGACGAAGCCGAACCGGTTCTTCGGTTCGCGGCGGATCCAGATGTTTTCCGCGACCGTCATGAATGGCATCAGATTCAGTTCCTGATGGATCATGGCGATGCCATTTTCGAGCGCGTCGAGCGGTGATTTCAAGCGGATGTCGATGCCCTTGAGCCTCACCTCGCCCTGGTCCGGCTGGTAGATGCCGGCAAGTATCTTCATCAGGGTGGATTTACCGGCGCCGTTCTCGCCCATGAGCGCATGCACGGTGCCGCGCTTCAGCTTGAACTCGACGTCATCGAGCGCTACCACGCCCGGAAATTCCTTGCGGATGCCCTCCGCGGAAAGAAGAAATTCGGCATTCGGTATGGCGCCACTCGCACGCACGGCTGCCATGGTTGTGGGACTGAGCGTCATTCTCATAGCCTCCCCAGTTTCCGGCTCTGGCCGAAAAAGTCCCGCGGCGGGCAAATACGCCTTCTCATTGAGCCCAACCGTCAGGGCTTCGTGCGGGGACTGGTTTCAGGAGAGAGCGCGGCTCTCGCCGCGCCCCCAAGCGAACGATCAGTTCTTCGCCTGGTATTTGTCCAGGTTTTCCTTGGTGACGAGTTCGAAGGGGATATAGACCTTCTTTTCGACCGGCTCGCCCCTAGCGAGCTTGAGCGCGGCGTCGACAGAGCCCTGGCCTTGGCCGGCGGCGTTCTGGAATACGGTCACGTCGAGGTCGCCGGCCGCCATGGCGGCGAGCGCATCCTGGGTGGCATCGACGCCACCGATGACGACCGAGTCCATCGAACGGCCGGCAGCCTTCAGCGCCTGGATGGCGCCGATTGCCATTTCGTCGTTGTTCGAAATGACGGCATCGAACTCGACGCCGGCGGAGAGCCAGTTGGTTACGAGGTCGGCGCCCTGGGTGCGCGACCAGTTTGCCGTCTGCTCTTCGACGATCTCGATGCCCTTGCACTGTTCGGTTGCAAGCACGTCATGCACGTCCTTCGTGCGCATGCGGGCAGCCTGGTTGGAGAGTTCGCCCATCATGACGACGGCCTTGCCCTTGCCGCCGAGCATCTTGCAGATCTCCTGCGTTTCCAGCGTGCCGGATTCCAGCTCGTTCGAGGCGACGAAGGCCTGTTTGTCCGGAAGGCTGTCGACATTCACGGGCTCGCGGTTGACGTAAACGAGCGGAATGCCTGCGTCCGCAGCGATCTTCGACATGGCTGCGGTCGCATCGGTGTCGACCGGGTTGACGATGATGGCATCGACGCCGGCAGCGATAAAGTTCTGGATCTGGCTCTGCTGTTTCGCGACGTCGTTCTGAGCGTCCTCGATCTGCAGTTCGACGCCATTGAGCGTCTTGGCGTAATCGGACATGCCGTTGCGCAGAACCGTCAGGAAGTTGTCGTCGAACAGCGCCATCGACACGCCGATGGTCTCTGCATGCGCAGCAGTCGACATCATGACGGCCATTGCAGCGCTCAGCACAAATTTCTTCATTTCTCTCTCCTCCACATTCGGTGCCCGGCGACACCTTCTCCTGCCGGAAGCGCGACCTTCATGGATCGCACCCATTCGAAAACCGGAAACCGCACTCCCGCTGCGCGTCCGGTCAAAACGGAATAAACGAACCAGCAAATTGCCGTTACGGAATATGTATTCCATTTTATCCGGACGCCGTCAAGTCTGTCTTGCCGCGCCCGGGCCATTTTCGGTGTTTTCCTGCGAGTGGATGATCATGCCTTGGCTTGCAGATAAGCCATGCTTTCCCGAAGGGCCTCCGCTGGATCGGTAAGTTCGTGGACCGATGGTGCGAACGGCTCGAAGGAAAACGGGCCCTTGTAGCCCTGATCGGCAAGACGGCGGATCTGACCGGGATTGTCCAGCCGGTCCTCCGCATCGACCAGAACGCGGTGTGGATCGCGCATGTCGGCGACCGTAACTGCTTTGTCGCTAACACCGGAAATATGCACGAGCCCGGTCATATCGGGGAAAAAGGCGTCTTCGCCGGCGAGATGATGGTGGAAGGTATCGTGGACGAGACGGAATGTCGCTTCTCCGCCGACCTCCCGGATCGCCTCGACGGCTTCGGTCTTGGAGCGCAGCGAGCAGATCTCGAAGCCGAGCGGTTCGACGAGCCCGGTAACGCCCGTCGATTCCAGCAATGGCTTCAATGCTTTCAGCGCGGTCCTGAGGTTTGCCTGACGCTCGCCGTCCTTCTGGCCGCTGCCGTCATTGACCGGCACCAGCACCAGGGCCTTGGTGCCGCAATCGCGCGCATAGGAGATGAGCGCGCGTGCTTCCGCGTCGCGCTCATCGTTCCATTCGTTGAAGCGTTGCAGCGCGTTGATCGAGATGATCGTCAGTCCGTGCTTTTCGGCAAGCGTCTTCACCGCATCCGGGCGGGTGCCGTCGAGGATCGCGTTGCCGGAAAGATCGTTGCGAATTTCGACCGCGGATATTCCGAGCGACTTGGCGAGCGCGAAGAATGCGTCAAGCGGCAGGCCGGGTGCGGCCATATGATTGAGGGCAAAGGGAAGTGCGGTCATAGGGGGGCGGATCCTCCAGGAATGTTTGGAATAGCTTTCGCCTGATCGGAACATTTGTTCTATTTCAGGCCCATTGCCACATTCATCACTTGGGAGGCGTCAGTCAAAGCGTTAGGCGGACAGCCGCCTTGCATTTCTGCAAGATTGCGTTTTGCCAATGATGGAATCCTGTCATCGCATAGTTACCCGCCAGGGGCGGGCATTGGTGCCTATTTGATCCCGTTCGCCTCGGCGATGAAATCGGACAGCATCGGCACATAGTCCTCGCCGCGACCAGCGCCGACGGCTTGGGCGAAGGAATTGCGGACGGCCGCGCCAATCGGGTTTCCGGCGCCGGACGCGTTGGCGAAGGCCGCGAGATAGCTCATGTCCTTGAAGGCGTTGCGGATGGCGAATTTGTGCGCATTCGGGTCGCGCTCCAGCACCCAGCGGAAGAAGGTCCGGTAGAACGGGCAATCCATCCGCCCGTCGCGGATGACGCTGTCGAAGATTTGCGGGGTGAGGCCTGCCTTCCTGCCGAGCATCAAAGCCTCGGAATAGAGCGCGGCGTAGCCCATCGCCAGGAAGTTGTTGAGGAGCTTCATCGTGTGGCCGGTGCCGGTCGGGCCGGTATGGACGATGCGGCCGGCAAAGCATTCGAGCACCGGCCAGACGCGCCGGACGTCGTCGTCAGCGCCGCCAACCATGACATCGAGCGTGCCAGCGGCGGCATCGGCCGGCGTGCGGCTGAGAGGCGCGTCGAGAAGCGTGATGCCTTTTCCGGCAAGGTTCTCGGCGAGTTTCATTGTGACGGAGGGATCGGACGTAGAGCAGTCGACAATGGTGAGCGGCTTGCCCGCGGCCGCGATGCCGTCCGCCCCCTCGACGACCGACAGTACCTCCGGGGAGCCGGTGACACAGAGGATGATAATGTCGCAGCGTTCCGCCATCTCGCACGGCGTTTTGACTTCCGTCGCGCCCTCGGCGAGGAGCGCTTCGACCGGCGCTCGGTTGCGATGCGCCATCACCGCAAGCGGCCAGCCCTTTTTCACGATGTTCGTGGCCATGCCCTGACCCATCAGCCCGAGCCCGATGAAACCCACATTCGCCTTCGTCATTGGTCGCCTCCCTGCCGTTGGCTTGTCGAATCGTTATCCTGCACGATTGGATGCGCATCGCCAAATGACGAGAAATGGGAATCACGTCATTCGGAGTCTTTGGCGGCGTGTCCCATGTTCTATGGCTGCTTCGCCTTCCAGCCGACGCGCGGGCTTAGTGGGCCTATGATGGCGCAAAGTAACCCGAAGCGGACCTCGCACTTGGCGTGCTAAGTTCGAATTGGGTGGTCAGCCGATGTTACAGCGCGCTTTTCAGTTCCGCTGCAACGCATTCGAGTTCTTCCGAGCCCGGATTTGGAAGCGACGCGAAAGTTAGCGTTTCTTCTTTGATGTAACGTCGGGAAGTTATGTCGGTATTTTCGACCATTGGCACGACGTGGGCGTCGGCGTGTGGCACGTCGCCACCCGTAAACAGGAAGGCGACGCGCTCAACTCCATAGAGCCGTTTCTGCGCCCTTGCGATCTTCTGCCCCAATGCCACGACCTCGCTTGCCAAATCGCCGGGGAGGTCATCAAAACAAGCAAAATGCTTGCGTGGTACGATTTGAACATGGCCGCGACGAATGGGGGCAATGTCCAGAAAGGCCATTAATCGATCATTCTCGAAAACGACGTTGGGCCTAATCGTCCCCTTGGCCATCTCGCAGAACAAGCACGGGGTCAACGCATTGGTGTCTTTGTCGTCATCCATGTTTTCGCCTCTTGCGCAGATGACTATCGCCGACTTCACAACGTCCGAGAAGGGCCGTCTGCGGACTGTCCGCTTCTGGAACGTAGAAAACGAAAGCGGTCATTCGTCTGGGCGTCAATAAGCTTTTAACGTTCTGATCCAGCCATCCTGGAACACCCATGGCCGCTGCACACGTTTTGCTTTTGCAGCGGAAACGGCTTTTCTCGGATTTTCCGGGATAGAGCAGCAATTGTCTCGCGATTTTGCACCGAAGGCCGGCATAACTTATCCGTAAATTGGCATTATGTTATGCATTGCATACATCTGGAGCAACAAAGTTTGGTCGGATAGAGTGCCCGTAATTGGGATGGGCTATCGGGCGGTATCGCTGTGACTGGTGCGTCCTAAAAGCCAAGGGCCGTTGGTTGCTGCATGCGGCTCGCATCCACATCGAAGCAGGGAGCAATCTGCCCGTGCCCCACAGACTCTCGCGCGGCAGGATGCTTGGCTGCGCAGTCGACCGTCAGTGACAGAGAAAAGGATTTAAAGAACTATGTCTACAATTGAAAAGCCACTTATCGTGATTGTCGGTGCAACCAGCAAACAGGGGCGAAGCGTAGCCGCGACACTCCTCCAGAGTGAACGTTTCCGCGTACGCGCGCTTACCCGGAAAAAGGATTCGCTAGAGGCTCGAAGCCTGGAGAAGCTCGGCGCTGAAATCGTAAGGGTCCCGCTCGAACTGGGCCTTCAAAAGGACCTCGTTGCTGCGTTTAAAGGCGCGGATGGCGCATTCCTGATGACGCCGCCCATCACTCCGCCGGCGACAATTGAGGCTCCTCTCGGCAGGCAACTGGCGGATGCCGCAGTTGAGGCTGGCGTCGGGTATATTGTTTTTAGCACCCTTGAGGGTGTCGACAAGATCACCGGCGGGACCAAGTATGCTCCGCATTTTACCGACAAAGCGCGTGTAGCAGACTACATTAGTAGCCTGCCGATCTCCCATTCCTTCATAATGCTGGCGTTCTTCTATACGAATCTTCTCGAGTACTATGTGCCGCGCATGGAGGGCGACACCCTCTTGCTGCCGGTCTATCTTCCCGAAAATTTCCGAGCACCTTTTGTCGATCCGCTGACGGCGACCGGGCCGGTGGTTCTTGAAATTTTCTCAAACCCCGAGCTCTACAATGGAAAAACGCTCCCGATCGTTGGCGATATCATCTCACCGCGCGAAATGGTCGAAACCTTTCAGCGCGTGACCGGGCTCAAGGCCGAATATCGAAACGCTTTCACTAGGGGTGGCCTGCTGCAATATTTTCCAGAGTTCGCCGCCAACGAACTGCTTGTTCTAGAAATTCTAGGGATGGTTGAGTATGCGGTCGAATACGGCTATTTCGGCAAAGAGCACGATCTCGAGTGGAGCCGCCGCCTGAACCCCGATACGCTCAATTGGGAGCAGTACCTGCGTTCCACGGGGTGGCGAGGCGATAAGAGATCTTTCGGACTCTAAATCACGCCCTCCGGATTCCAGGCAATTTGGAAATTTCGGCGGCGAGAAAATCGACGAGAAGCCGAACGCGGGCAATGGCTGCACGGTCCGGAACGATAAGCAAGCTCAAAGGGACCGGGGCAAGGCCATAGTCCCCAAGAAGGACCTCGAGCTGACCATTGTCTAAAAGATCGTGGACCAACCAAAGGTGTGCAGGGCCAATGCCGCGTCCGGCGGCGAAGGCCTCGCGCGCAGCAAGTCCGTGATCGACACGCAACTTCCCACTGACTGGTACCATTAGACTAGTCCCATCGTGAGCGGAGAGAATGATTTGATCGCTCCCCGCCACATTGGACATCACCACGCTTTCATAGCGTGACAGATCGGCCGGACGCTCTGGCCGTCCGTAGACAGATAAATAACTTGGAGCGCCCACCAGCAAGCGATGGCTGTCTCCGAGAGCATGAAGTTTCATCGAGCTATCGGCTAGAGGCCCAAGACGCAATGCCACGTCAATGCCTTCGCGAACCAGGTCGATACGCTCGTCGGTGAGATTGAGGTCGACTCTGATGTCTGGGTGCTTGTCCTGGAATTCGAAAATGAGGCGGGTGATGTGCATCACGCCGAGCGCCGCTGTACACGAAAGCCGAACGGCACCTGCGGGAGCTTGGCGTGCATCTCGCGCTTCTTCAGCGGCCTGTTCGACCAGGCGCAAAATTTGAAGGCAATTCGCGTAATAGCGGCCGCCTTCGTCCGTAAGGGTCACGCGACGTGTCGTCCGGCTGAGAAGTGGTACGCCGACAGCTTCCTCAAGCTCATTGAGATGCCGCGTCACCGTCGATTGGCCGACGCTGAGTTCTCGCGCGACCATCGACAGATTGCCGCGTTCGGCAACGCGGACAAACGTGCGCATCCTGTCGAGAGACAGTCCCGCGTTATCCATTTTTCAGCACAGCGGCATTCATTATGTCTATATAGAGAATAATTTAGTCTGTGCCTAGCTTGAGCGTGTGTCGCACAGTTCGGCGACAAGATCCGGCGACCGCTTCTGGGAATGCGGCTATAGTTTGCTCAACGGCCGATATGAAAGCGCAAACCTTCCGTCCCTCCGCAACGAATTGACAGTCCGCTTCCGGCTAATCGAGCCTAGATCGCGCCCGGTGCTAAAGTCAGCAGCGGTTAAAGTGAGCCGTTCTTCACGAGCCCTGTGCACCGCTTGTTGCGACCATGTTCACGTTCTGGGCCAAGAAGATCGCATAATGTATCGACTGGAACGCTGCGGCGCGACACCTCCATCAGAGCTGATGTGCCCGTTGGGGTAGCTGGCCGCTTCACTTGCTATTTCATCCGCTGATGCTATCTGTAGGTAATTACCTACATGGAGGTGAGCCGTGGGTATCACGACCCTTACCAGCCGAGAGCTAAATCATGACGTGAGTAGCGCTAAGAAGGCAGCCAAAGGCGGCCCGGTTATCATAACTGACCGCGGCAAGCCTTCCCACGTCCTAATGACCTATGATGAATTCGAGCGCTTGACAGGTAAGCACCGCAGCCTTGTCGACGCTCTTGCCATGCCTGGCCTCTCGGCGATCGATTTTGAGCCGCACCGCGTCGAAATCGGGCCGCGCGAAGTGGACTTGTCTTGAGATACCTGCTGGATACCAACGTCGTTTCCGAATTGCGCAAGGTCGGCGACGGCAAGGCCGATGCCAATGTAGTGGCGTGGGTCGGAGCGGAGGATGCGAAGCGCTTCTTCCTTTCGGCGATCACGATTCTTGAGCTGGAGCGCGGTGTACTCGGGGTACAGCGCCGGGACGCTACACAAGGCGCTCGCCTGCGTTCTTGGCTTGACGGTCACGTGCGCCCGGAATTCGCCGACCGAATTCTGCCGGTTGACGATGCGGTTGCGACACGTTGCGCGCACCTGCACATCCCCGACCGGCGCAACGAGGCCGACGCGCTGATTGCGGCGACGGCTCTCGTCCACGACATGATCGTCGTGACGCGAAACATCAGAGACTTCGAAGGCACTGGCGTCGTCGTTGTTGATCCTTGGCAACGCTGAACCGGGCGACCTCGATTGCGGGGTCGACCGATCGAACCCGTTCAAGGCGGACATCTGCGATTATCGTGAGGGTGGAGCTTTGGGGGAAAGTTCCTGTTTGTGCACAGAGTGCGCAGCGGAGTCGAGCACCATCTCGGACGGCCCTTTTCAATGCGGCTGCGGGTGTGAGCGAAGGCCTCAGGCGCTGTCGAGTTGTACGTTGGATAGTTGCAGCCAAGGCGGGTTGTCGGCGTACATCTCGCGAATGAGCTGCTTGATCTCTTCGATTCTCCCTTTTGCATCGTCGCGCCGGAAGCTCATGATGATCGGCGACGTGGCCTTCTCATCTTTAATGACGCGGTAACAGACGTCGTCGGGTCTTTGCCGCTGCGAGGCTGTGGGAATGATGCACAAGCTCATACCGGCCGCTACGATGCCTAGCGCGGTCTGGATTTCACGGACCTCTTCCACGCTGCCAGGAGAAATGCCTCGCTCGCTCAGCATGTTGAGGACCTCGTCGGCAAAGCTCGGCCGCGGCGCAGACGGATAGACGACCAGCGGTTCCCCCTCCAGTTCGGCAAGGCCGATCGGTTCGGTGGAGAGCGATTTCGGATGCCCCTTGGGGAAAGCGACGACCAGCCGTTCCTCCCGCAGCGTCAGCCTTTCAATCTCTCTATCATTGAAGCGGACCCTGCCGAAGCCGACATCGATCCGCCTCTCCTTGAGAGCGGTGACCTGCTCGGTCGACATCATTTCCCGGATCTCGATGTCGAGATCCGGCCAGCGCTCGCGCATGCGGCGGACGAGGTCCGGGATGCCGCCATAAAGGGTCGAGCCGACGCAGCCGATGACGTAACGCTCCCGTCTGGACAAGCCGATCTTGCGCGTCTGCTCGCGCATATTTTCGATGCGGGCAATGATCTGTCCGGCCTGCTCGTAGAAGAAGCGGCCAGCCTCCGTCAAATCGAGCGGTCGGTTCGACCGGTCGATAAGCAGAACGCCAAGCTCGTCTTCCAGTTGCTGTATCTGCCGGCTGAGGGGCGGCTGGGCAATATGCAGGATCTCTGCAGCACGCGAGAAGTTCCGCTCGCGCGCGACGGCGAGAAAATAACGCAGCTGCCTCAGTTCCATGAGCATACCTTTTAGGTATCAAATTCAACTTTTATAGTTTTGGACTGGTTTTAAACTGGACGCTAATTTCCTCGTAATCAAGGGAGGAAAGCCTGGTGTCTACGGCAATCCGCATCAGCGCGATCGAAACAATTATACTCGATCTGCCCACCATCCGACCACATCGGCTGTCGATGGTGACCATGAACCGGCAGAGCATGACCATCGTCCGCGTCCGCTGCTCCGACGGCTTCGAGGGGCTCGGAGAGGGGACGACGATCGGCGGTCTTGCCTACGGGGCGGAAAGTCCGGAAGGCATGAAATTGACGATCGACGAGTATATCGCGCCGCTGCTGATCGGCCGTGACGCGACGCGCATTCAGGCAGCCATGGACCTCGTCGTCAAAGCGGTAAAGGGAAATCACTTCGCCAAATGCGCTGTCGAAGCGGCCCTGCTCGATTGCCATGCGCGCCGCCTCGGTCTGCCGATATCGGAACTGCTTGGTGGCCGACGCCGCGACAGCCTCCCGATCGCCTGGACGCTCGCCTCCGGCGACACGGCCAAGGACATCGACGAAGCGCAGGCCATGCTCGACCGGCGGCGCCACAAGGACTTCAAGCTGAAGATCGGCGTCAAATCGATTGAGGAGGATATCCGCCACGTGGGCGCGATCCGCAAGGCATTACCGGACATGGCCTCCATCCGGGTCGACGTGAACATGGCGTGGCGGGAGCGGGAGGCGCGCAATGCCATCCAAGCTCTGGCTGATGCCGGTTGCGTGCTGGTCGAACAACCGGTGCAGGGGATCACGGCGCTTGCCCGTCTGCGGCGGACTTCCCCGATCGCGATCATGGCCGACGAGGTCCTGGTTGGACCTGAAAGCGCGCTCGACGCGGCGACTGCGCGGGCTGCCGATGTGTTCTCGATCAAGATCGAACAGGCCGGAGGGCTGTTTGCCGCCGCCCAGGTGATCGCGATCGCGGACGCTGCAGGCGTCAGCGTTTACGGCGGCACCATGCTGGAGGGGCCAATCGGCACGATCGCCGCCTCTCAGTTGATGGCGACGGTCAAGGAACTGGAATGGGGCACTGAGTTCTTCGGGCCGCTGCTTCTGACCGAGGAGCTTTTGGAGGAGCCGCTGCGCTTCGAGAACTTTGAGCTGCAATTGCCAACGGGTCCCGGGCTCGGAGTGGCGCTCTCCGAGGAAGCCGTTGATCGTTTCCGCAGGGGCGGCAAGCACGCTTCGACCTTGCGTGTGGTGGGGTGAGATCATGCTGTTTCATGTACGGATGGACGTTCGCATTCCCCATGATCTGCCCTCAGACGCAGCGGCAGAGATCATCGCCCGGGAAAAGGCCTACGCGCAGGAACTGCAGCGCAGCGGCAAGTGGCGGCATATCTGGCGGATCGCCGGTGAGTACGCGAACTACAGCATTTTCGATGTGAGGGACAATGCGGAGCTGCACGAGATTTTGTCCGGCCTGCCGTTGTTCAAATTCATGGACATCGACGTGACACCGCTGCTGCGGCATCCCTCCGCGATCCGTGAGGACGATACCTAGAACCGTAGTAGGCGCCGCTGCCGAGAGGACGGGAAGCGGCGCCAGCTTTCAAAGCAATCCAAGTGGAGGAATCAACATGAGTGTAAAGATTTTCGAAAGACCGGACATTCAGGACTTCCTGAAGGTTCTCAGCGGTTTGGACAAGGCCGACGGCAATCCGCGCGTCAAGGAGATCGTACATCGCATCGTCTCCGATCTGTTCCAGGCGATCGATGATCTCGATATTACGCCGGACGAATACTGGACCGGCATCGCTTGGCTCAATGAAATCGGTGCCGCCGGCCAGGCTGGCCTGATCTCTCCCGGTCTCGGTCTTGATCATTTCCTTGATGAACGTCTCGACGCGATCGATGAGGCACTCGGCATCGACAACCCAACCCCGCGCACCATCGAGGGTCCGCTTTATGTGGCCGGTGCGCCGGTTTCACACGGCTTTGCCCGTCTCGACGACGGCAGCGACGAAAACGGCCATACCCTCATCATGCACGGCACGGTCTACGGAGCCGGTGGCAAGCCGCTGCCGGGCGCCACCGTTGAAGTGTGGCACTGTGACACCCGCGGGTTCTATTCGCATTTCGATCCGACCGGAAAGCAGGCGCCGTTCAACATGCGTCGCACGATCATCGCCGACGACAACGGCTGTTACAAGTTCCGGAGCATCGTGCCGCACGGCTATGGCGTGCCGCCGGGGAGCCCGACCGAGCAGCTGCTGTCGGCACTCGGCCGCCACGGCCAACGTCCGGCGCACATCCATTTCTTCATCAGCGCCGACGGCCATCGGAAGTTGACAACCCAGATCAACATCGAGGGCGATCCGCTGGTCAACGACGATTTCGCCTATGCGACGCGCGACGGCCTGGTTCCGGCCGTTATCGAGCGCACCGACAAGGCCAGCATCAAGGCCAATGATCTGAGCGGTCCCTTTGCCGAGATCAAGTTCGACATTCATCTCACGGCACTGGTGAACGGCGTGGACAACCAGATCAACGAGCAGCGCAAGCGCGCGGCCGCGTAAGCGGCGAGGCCGTCGGCCGGCGCGGGCCGCCAACAACCCTTACCGTCAGTATCGACACAGTTGCAGGGCAGCGCCGGTCGGTGCGCGCCTTCTGCGGGAGATAGCCCATGTCCACGATTATCGATAAAGCCCGGGACCTCGATCATCTGCTCGCCACTGCCGTGCAGGACGACAAGGAGGCCGGCATATTCCGCTGCCGCCGCGACATCTTCACCAATGAAGACCTGTTCGAACTGGAGATGAAGCACATCTTCGAGAGCAACTGGGTCTATCTGGCCCATGAAAGCCAGATTCCGGAGAACAACGACTACTACACGACCTATATCGGCCGCCAGCCGGTGGTCGTCACCCGTGACAAGAACGGCGAACTCAACGCGGTGATCAATGCCTGCGCGCACCGTGGCGCAATGCTGTGCCGGCGCAAGCACGGCAACAAGGGCAGCTTCACCTGTCCCTTCCATGGCTGGACCTTCTCCAACACCGGCAGGCTGCTCAAGGTGAAGGACGAGAAATCCACCCAGTATCCGCCCCAGTTCGCGAAAAACGGCTCACATGACCTGAGGCGGGTGCCGCGTTTCGAACGCTATCGCGGGTTCCTGTTCGGCAGCCTGAAGGAGGACGTGGAGTCGCTCGAGGACTTCCTCGGCGAGACGAAGGTCATCATCGACCAGATCGTCGATCAGGCGCCGAACGGGCTGGCAGTGCTGCGGGGCAATTCGTCCTACATCTACGATGGAAATTGGAAGCTGCAGATGGAGAACGGTTGCGACGGCTATCACGTCAGCTCCGTGCACTGGAACTACGCCGCGACGATGGGCCGGCGCAAGGACGAGGGGACGAAGGCCGTCGATGCCAGTAGTTGGAGCCGGTCGACCGCGGGTGTCTACGGTTTCGAGAACGGCCATATCCTCCTTTGGACCAACACCATGAATCCCGAGGTCCGTCCGATCTTCAGCCATCGGGATGAGATCAGGGAGCGAGTCGGAGAGGTGAAGGCGGATTTCATCGTCAACCAGACCCGCAACCTCTGCATCTATCCGAACGTGTTCCTGATGGACCAGTTCTCGACGCAGATCCGCGTGACGCGCCCGATCAGCGTCGACAAGACCGAAATCAGCATCTTCTGTTTCGCCCCGAGGGGCGAAAGTGCTGCGGATCGCGCGCTGCGCATCCGCCAATACGAGGATTTTTTTAATGTCTCCGGCATGGGCACGGCGGACGACCTGGAAGAGTTCCGCGCCTGCCAGGCCGGTTACGCCGGCACGGCAGCGCTCTGGAACGACCTGTCGCGGGGCGCGCCGCTCTGGATCGACGGTCCGGATGAAAACGCAAGGAGGATGGGCATAGTGCCGCTGCTTTCCGGCGAACGCAGCGAGGACGAGGGGCTGTTCGTCCGTCAGCACGAATACTGGGCCAGGGTGATGCGTCAGGCCCTGGCCGCCGAAAAGGAAGGGGTCGTCGCATGAACATTTCCTACGAAACCGCTTGCGCATTCCTCTACCGGGAAGCGCGCCTTCTGGACGATCGCGAGTGGGATGAATGGCTCACCTGCTATGCGCCGGATGTGACCTACTGGATGCCGGCCTGGGACGACGACGACCAGCTCACCGAGGATCCGCAGACGCAGATCTCGCTGATCTATTATCCAAGTCGTGACGGCCTGGAAGACCGGGTCTTCCGCATCAAGACCGAGCGTTCCGGCGCCTCGACGCCGGAGCCGCGCACCAGCCATAACGTGACCAATGTCGAGTTCGTGGAGAACCGAGGCGACGAGGTCGACCTTCGCTACAACTTCCACACGCTCAATCACCGCTACAAGGTCACCGACCACTTCTTCGGCACCATGTTCGTCACGTTGCGCAGGAGCGACGGCCGCCTCGTGATCTCGCGCAAGAAGATCGTGCTGAAGAACGACTACATCCGCCAAGTCATCGACGTCTATCACATCTGACGGCGTCGCCGGACGGCACAGGGACTGATGAGGAGGGTTCCATGGCCAGCTACAGCATCGCTTTGAACTTCGAGGACGGCGTTACCCGTTTCATCGAATGCAAGGATGGCGAGAAGGTTCTCGACGCCGCCTTCCGCAACAAGATCAACCTGCCGATGGACTGTTCCGACGGCGTGTGCGGCACCTGCAAGTGCCGCGCCGAGAGCGGCAGCTACGAGCTCGGCGACGATTATATCGATGATGCTCTGACGGCCGAAGAGGCTGAGAGTGGTTTCGTGTTGACCTGCCAGATGAGGCCGTCCTCCGACTGCGTCATTGCGGTCCCGACGACCTCAATCGCCTGCAAGACCGGGCAGCAGACCTTCGCCGCCACCGTCGCCGCTGTGGTGCCGCACAACGATGCGGCGATCGTGTTGGAACTGGATGTCGACGCTGAGGCACCCGCGTTCCTGCCCGGTCAGTACGTCAATATCGGCGTGCCGGGCAGCGGTGAGCGCCGCTCCTATTCCTTCAGCACGGCGCCCGGCGAACGGCGCATCGGCTTTCTGATCAAGAAGATCCCCGGCGGCATCATGAGCGGCTGGCTGGAGCGCGGCGAAACCTGGACGAAGCTCGAGCTGACCGGTCCCTTGGGCAGTTTCTACCTGAGGGAGGTCGAGCGACCACTCCTTTTCCTAGCCGGCGGCACGGGTCTTGCGCCGTTCCTGTCAATGCTCGAGGTGCTGGCGCGCGAGAATTCGCAAGAGCGGGTTCACCTCGTCTACGGCGTCACCCGGGATCTGGACCTGGTTCTCGTCGACGAGATCGAGGCCTACGCAAAACGGCTTGCCAATTTCACCTACGCCACCGTCGTGGCCGAGGAGTCGTCCAGCCATGAGCGCAAGGGATGGGTGACCCAGCATATGCCGGCCGAGGCGCTCAATGGCGGCGATGTCGACGTTTATTTGTGCGGCCCGCCGCCGATGGTCGACGCCGTGCGTACCTATTTCCACGACAGCGGCGTGAAGCCCCACAGCTTCCACTACGAGAAGTTCACGCCCAATGCGTCAGCGAAGGTGGCTGCATGAGCACGGCGCGTTTCGAAGGCCGTTTCGCGGGCAAGGTGCTGGTCGTCACGGGTGCCGCGCAGGGTATCGGCCGGGCCGTGGCGATCCGCGCGGCGGAGGAGGGCGGCCAAGTGTTGTTCGTCGACCGCGCCGACTTCGTCGCCGAGGTGGCGACGGCGGCCGGCGAGAATGCCGCGGCTTTCAACGCCGATCTCGAAACCTATGAGGGGGCGGCGGCGGCGATGCGGTTTGCGGTCGACCGGTTCGGCGGCATCGACATCCTGATCAACAATGTAGGCGGAGCGATCCGCATGCGTCCCTACGCTGAATTCGAACCGCCGCAGATCGATGCGGAAATACGCCGCTCGCTGATGTCGACGCTCTATGGCTGCCACGCCGTGCTGCCGCATCTCTTCGCCCGCGGCGGTGGCACGATCGTCAACGTGTCCTCGAACGCCACGCGCGGCATCCACCGCGTGCCCTATTCGGCGGCGAAGGGTGGCGTGAATGCGATCACACAATCGCTGGCCATGGAGCTCGCGGAGCGGAACATCCGCGTGGTCGCCACGGCGCCCGGCGGCACCGAGGCGCCGCCGCGCCGCGTCCCGCGCAACGCGGCGGGCGATAGCGAGGCCGAGAAGGGCTGGATGGCCGAGGTCGTCAGCCAGGTGAAGCAATCCAGCTTCATGAAGCGGTACGCAACGATCGAGGAACAGGCCGCACCAATCCTTTTCCTGGCCTCGGAAGACGCGTCCTACATCACCGGCAGCGTGCTGCCGGTCGCCGGAGGTGATCTCGGCTGAAAGCTCATTTTTACCATGCGTAACAACTCGGGGAGGAGTGATGATGCGCACCATCGATGTCAATGAAACAATAGACAATGCCCCTTTCGGGGCCTTCCAGTGGACGGTGGTCGCTCTCTGTGGGCTGCTGCTGATCGTCGATGGCTACGATGTATTCGTCGCCGGCACCGTGCTGCCGACGCTGATCGCCGAATGGGGCCTGAGCAAGCCAGAGGCCGGGGCGCTGCAGGCATGGGCGCTGTTCGGCATGATGTTCGGCGCGCTCATTTTCGGTCCGCTGGCGGACAAGATCGGGCGGAAGAAGGGCGTCGCGATCAGTTTCATGCTGTTCACCCTGTCCACGCTACTCACCGGCTTCGCCAGTTCGCCCGAACAGTTCAAGATCTGTCGCTTCGTCGCCGGCCTCGGCTGCGGCGGGCTGATGCCCAATGCCGTGGCGCTGATGAACGAATATGCGCCGAAGCGGCTGCGCGGCACCATGGTTGCGCTGATGTTCTCCGGATATTCCGTCGGCGGCATGGTTGCGGCCGGACTCGGTATCGGCATGATCCCGCAATACGGCTGGAAGCCGATGTTCTTCATCGCTGCCGTGCCGCTGCTGATGCTACCCGTCATCCTGTGGAAGCTGCCGGAATCGCTGGGTTTCCTTATCCGTCAGGGCAAGCAGGAGCAGGCAAAGCGGATCTACGGAAAGATCGATGCCTCCGCGCGCCTCGGCCACGACGACAAGCTGGTATTCTCCGAGACCAAGGGCGCCTCGGCCTCGATCGTCGAACTGTTCCGTCACCAGCGTACGCTGCGCACGCTCATGCTGTGGATCGCTTTCTTCTGCTGCCTGCTGCTCGTCTATCTGCTGTCGTCCTGGTTGCCTAAAGTGCTGCAGGAAGCGGGCTATGCCGAAAAGGCCAGCCTCTTGAGCCTGTTCTCGTTGAACTTCGGCGGCATGGTCGGAGCGATCGCCGGCGGCCGGCTGGGCGATCGGTTCGGGCTGCCGAAGGTAGTTGTCGGCTTCTTCATCGCCGCTGCCTTCTCGATCGCGCTGATCGGCTTCAACCTGCCAGCGGGACTGCTGTTTCTGATGGTCTTCGTCGCCGGCGCCACGACCATCGGCACACAGATCCTGCTCTATGCCAGCGTCGCACAGCTCTACAATCTCTCGGTGCGCTCGACCGGGCTGGGCTGGGCTTCGGGCGTGGGCCGCATCGGCGCCATCGTCGGGCCGACGCTCGGCGGTGTCCTCCTGGCACAGGAACTTCCGCTTCAGCATAACTTCCTGATCTTCGCCATCCCGGCGGCGATCTCGGCCCTGGCGATGCTCGTGTTCGCGATAAGCAACGCGCGCCGCTCCGCAGCCGTGCAGCTTGCCACGGCATGAGGGAGCGAACGACGACCGGCATTGGAAGGCAATCCTTACGCGGATACCTCTCTCCCGGCTGTTCTCACCGGCACGGTATCCACGGTGAGCGCATGTCGGACCGCCGGTCGTCGCGTCTCAGCAGTGCCGGGCCTGAACCCTGCACTGCTTGAATCGGGGGATTGCGTGGCCGGCTCCAACGATAACCATTCTGCCGACGTTTCCATTGTGAGTACTTGACCTGTGTCTTATCTCGATCTTGCCACCCATCGCCTCCACTTCCGTGTCGACGGCGACACGGACGGTAGCCAAAACAAGCCCTGGCTTATGTTCTGCAATTCGCTAGGCACCGACCTGCACATGTGGGACATGCAGGTGGCGGCACTGTCGCGGGATTTCCGCCTGCTGCGCTACGATCGTCGCGGCCATGGCCTGTCGTCGGCTCCACCGCCGCCATACGCTTTGCCCGACCTCGGCAATGACGTGCTCGCGCTGCTCGACGCGCTGGAGATAGAGCGGGCGCATTTCTGCGGCCTTTCTATCGGCGGCCTCACGGGGCAATGGTTGGGTATCCATGCCGGACATCGCCTTGGCAAGATCGTACTCTGCGCAACATCCGCAAAGGTCGGTACCACGGAAGGCTGGACCACGCGGATGAACATCGTTCGGGAGTGTGGTCTCGCGCCACTGACCGCCGCCACCGCCGACCGCTGGTTCACTCCCGGCTTCAACGCAGTTGAACCCGGCACTGTCGGCAAGGTGATAGACAGTTTTGTCGCGACCTCGATCGACGGATACATCGGCTGCTGCGCGGCTTTGGCCGGAGGCGACCTGCGGGAGGATATCGAACGGATCGTCAACCCTCTGCTGGCGATTTCCGGCGATGACGACCCGGTCTGCCCGCCAGCCGACCTAGAAAATATTGCTGGCTGCGTGCTGCAAGGACGGCATCTATCGTTGCCTGGCCGGCATGTAGTTAACATCGAGTCTTCGCAAGCATTCAATGCGGCGCTGTTGGAGTTTCTCCGTTCCGAAGACAGCTTTGACAAGCAACTCGAGCAGGTTTGATTTCGGCGAGAGCTGCATGCGAGACAATGTCTTTAGGCCAAGCTGGGGAGAGCCCCTCCGGCTTCATGGATCTGCTTGCCCAGGCCGGTTCGAAGCGACCGTTTTCAAATCATTCTTGCGTTCCAGCGGTGAGCGCTTGCGGAAGACTTCCGCGGGCGTTCGGTAGCCGAGGCACCTCCGCCGTGTCGAGTTGAGCCGATCGCAGATGTCCTTCAGTTCGCCGTCGCTGATCGACAGCGGGTCCACCGGCCTCGATAGCCATTTGCGAACCCGGCCATTGGTGTCCTCGACCCGTGCCTTTCTGCCAGGGCGAACGCGGCTCGCAGAACCTGTCTGCGTTCCGATGCCAGCCTGCAGGTAGGGCCATTCGCTGAACTCAGTGCCCCGGTCGAAGGTGATGGGAGCGTCGAGCGGCGTGGGGCAGGGGTTGGAGCACCTCAATCAGCCCGTCCATGATCGGCTTCGATTGCCGGTCGTTGTTGCACAGGAAGACCGCAAAGTGGCTGACCCGCTGGACCAGGTGACGTCACGTTGGCCTTGCCGAACTTCTTGCGAAACTGAATGAGATCGCACTCCCAATGGCCGAACTGCTGCGTTCGGCGACAGTGTCAGGACGGTGAAGAATGTTGAGTTCGGGGCGGAAGCGGCGACCAGCCGCATGCGGCAGGGGATCTGCTGTGGCGACCAGCCATGCATGATCCGCTCGATCACCGATTGGCGCACATGCGAGAACCGGGCGAGCTTGCGCAGCTTGGCTCTGCGCTCACGTGCCCTCTCGTTGGCGGTGACGCAATAGTAGCCGCTCAGATCCGGCATCGTCGGATCCTCAAAAGCATTGCGCCTGAGCTCTCGGAAAATCGTCGAACGATGCCGGCCGAGCTTCTCGGCGATGACGGTGGCGCTCAGGCCGGCCGATCACCAGCGAGCGATCGTGCGACGCAAGGGCACCCTACGTCAGCGCGCATATTACGCCGTAATTGTCGCTTGGCACTTAAAATGGGTCTTCCTCAATTTGTGTGGTTCACTCGCCGTTAGACATGATGCCGCTATAGGCGGGCATGCGAACGAAAATGAAATGGTCGCCCGGCTCAGGGGCAATAGTTCTGGGTGTTGCGCTCACAGATGATGATGGTTGGGTTGTTTCCGCTGCCGGGCCAGCTTTCGGCATTTGCCCTGATTGCGGACAGCGGACCCGAAATCGGCATGGCTGGTCCAACCGAAGCCTCCAAGATCTTCCGGGCCAGGGCAAAACCGTAACGGTGAAGCTTCGGTTGAGCCGCTGGCGGTGCGCGCATCAGAAATGTGAACGACAAACGTTCACCGACCGACTGCCGAGGATTGCTTCCCCTTATGCGCGCCGGACAAGGCGGGTCTCCGAGATTGTCGGTCTGCTCGGCCATAGCGCCGGCGGCCGTCCCGGCGAGCGCTTGATGCGACGGCTCGGCATGCCGGTCAGCGACGACACGATCCTGCGGCAGCTGAAGCGGGATGCCGCGCTCGTTTCCTGCGATGCCACGATCCGGGTCGTTGGCATAGATGATTGGAGCTGGCGGCGATCGTGGCGCTACGGCACGATGATCGTCGACCTGGAGCGCCGTTTGGTTGT
>NZ_JADYVD010000034.1 GCF_020193575.1 Ensifer sp. IC4062 | reverse complement strand
CCTCGAACCAATCCTCTTTCAGGCCGGTTTCAATGCATTGCTCGATTTCGTGGCGCTCGCGCGCGGTGTCGAGCATGCTCGCGTCGAAAATCCGCACACCGTTCTTGCCGTCGCGCTTGCGCGTATACATCGCCATGTCCGCCTTCAAGAGAAGGTCTGAGGCGCTTGCCGCATGCGTGGGGTAGACCGAAACTCCGACACTCGCACTGACCGACAGCTCGTTGCCGGCAATCGGCATCGGCTCGCGCAGTGTCGCGCAGATGCGCTCGGCGATCTCGGTGGCGAGAACGGCGACATCCGTTGCGGCAACAAGAATGGCGAACTCGTCGCCGCCGAGCCTAGACATCACGTCATCGGCACCGAGCGTCATGCGGATCAGTTCGACGGTCTGGCGCAGAACGGCGTCGCCGGCGGCGTGCCCGAAATTGTCGTTGATCCATTTGAAGCGGTCGAGGTCGATGAACAGGCAGGCAAGCTGCATGCAGCATGCGTCGGCGTTGCGGATTGCGTCGTCGAGCGCGCTTTCGAAGCCCTGACGATTGAGCAGACCGGTCAGGTGATCGGTGATCGCCTGGGCATGGTTGCGGCTCTCCGCTTGCTTGAGTGCCGTGACATCGGTCATAACGGATAGCGAAAGATTGCCACCATGAGCCATTTCCGATTCCAGGATCAGGACGGTCATGAACTCGCCGTCAGCCTTGCGGAACGGCAGCGTCACTTCGCTGATATTGTCATTGTCGACCGCGGTCGTCTTTGTGCGAAGCCGATAGGCTGCGTGCCATGCCGGATCGATGAAATCTGTGAAGGTGCGGCCGATGACCTCTTCGCGGGCATAACCCGTCGCAAGCAACCAATAATCGCTGACGGCGCTCAGCCTGTTTGCCGCGTCAAGCGAGAAGAGCATGGCTGGCGTGAGATTGTAGGTCTCGGTTGCACGGTCGTGTGCGATCTTGAGCTCGGTTTCTTCGCGTTCCAGGCGATCCTGCATCTCGTTGAAGTTCGCGGCGAGCGTGCCCATCTCGTCGTCCGAAGTCCAGTCGACCCGGTGACGGGATCCCAGTCGCCGTGTCGCCTCGATCGCGGCGGTCAGTCGCATCAGCGGGCGGATCACGGTGAAACGATTGCCGACGAGGGCCGCCGCAAAGACGATCGCGACCGCAAAAAGAAGAATGGCGAGAATGGTCCATTCGTCCTTGCTGAAGCGCGAGAGAATACTGGGCGTTGGGACGACGACCTCAAGCGTCCCGACTTGCCTGATGCCTTCGACGCTGTCAAAGGCGATCGCAGTTTTCAGCGAGCGGCCTGCGGTCGTGCCGCCTATGCTTCCCTTCGGTAGTTGAGCAAGGATATTTCCACCCGAATCGCGAATGGCCACGGCCCGAATATCGGTGGCGTTCATCAGGGAGCGGGCGATCCGGTCGATGCCTTGCTGGTCGAAATCCCAGATCGGCTTGCCGAGTGCTTCGGCGCTTGCTTCCATCAGAAGCTCGACATTCTGCAGGCGCTCGCGTGCGACACGTTCGCTGGATATGGTCAGGAAGAGCGCGAGCAACGGGGCGACGAAAATAAACATCGCGCCGCCGATGATCGCGACAAACCGGTTTTCTACCGAGTGCATCATCGCATGCCCCCCTCGGCAGTTGCTGCCACTTTATTCATTGCTAGTTCTCTTGGACTGCCACCGACGTCTCCCCGCGGCAGAACATCATCAAAACCTTAAATGTTGCTGAAGTTGCACGCCGAGATTTCATGGGAGCGCAGCCGAGACGCTGGGCTTGCATTAGCGGATGGTGATGCTTGGCAAAGTCAACGCCTGACCGCCTGACGTCTGGCCGGAATGAAAAACCCGCCCCATGCGACATGGAGCGGGTTTGTCTTGTCAACCGTAAGTGTGGCTGGCGGATACGCGACGCAGATTATTCTTCTGCTTCGCCCTCAGCCTCTTCTGCTGCTGCTTCTTCGGCTTCCATCACGCGGCCGGCGATCGTAGCGACCGTGAAGTCGCGATCAGTGATAACCGGGGTCGCGCCGGCCGGAAGCTTGATGTCCGAGATGTGGACGGCGTCGCCGATGTTGAGGCCGGTGAGGTCGACCGTCAGAAATTCCGGAATGTTGTCGGCGGAGACGTTCAGTTCGACTTCATGGCGAACGATGTTCAGTGCGCCACCGCGCTTGAGACCCGGGGACTTCTCTTCGTTTTCGAAGTGAACCGGGACCTGAACAGAAACCTGGCTGTCCTTCGAGACGCGCAGGAAATCGACGTGCATGGTGAAGTCGCGGACCGGATCCAGCTGATAGTCCTTCGGCAGGACGCGGATCTTCTCGCCATTGACGTCGATGATCGCGACGGTGGTCATGAAACCGCCGGCGTGGATCTTCATCGTCACTTCCTTGGTGGAGAGCGTGATGGAAAGCGGGGGCTGCTTGTCACCATAGATGACAGCCGGAATAAGACCGTTGCGGCGAAGTTCGCGGGAGGACCCCTTACCAACCCGTTCGCGCGTCTCGGCCTTGAGCTCGTAAGTCTGGCTCATGGGTAGACCTTTCTGGTTTATTTGGAGAGTTCGTCCGTCAAAGAGCGGAAAAACCTGAAGCTGACGGGCAGCTTCATCCGCGTTGCCTCCAAGGGTGTCTGCGCGGACGCGCGGTCCATAGCGGAGAACGGGCGGAAATGCAAGGCGAGGCGCTGCGGTTCATGCCTGTCGCTTGGCAAACCGGGCGAGCGCGAGCATGAGGCCGCCGGCGATCAGGCCCCAGAAGGCACCGGAGACGCCAGCGAAACTGACGCCCGATGCAGTTACCAGAAAGGTGATGGCGGCAGCTTCGCGCGTCTGACTTTCGCTGAAGGCGGCCATGGCGGAGCTTGCGAAGGCGCCGACAAGCGCGAGCCCCGCGACGGCCTCGATGAGCACCGGAGGCGCGAGACTGACGAAGGTGGTAACGGCGCCGGCGAGCAGGCCGAAGAGGATATAGGCAATGCCGGCATTGATCGCCGACCAGTAGCGGCGGGCGCGGTCGGGGTGGGAATCAACGCCGGCGCACATGGCAGCAGTGATCGCCGCCAGATTGACCGCGTGGCCGCCGAACGGCGCGCTCAGCATCGAAAAGAGACCCGTCGTTGCAAAGAGCGGGCCGGGATTTGGATGGTAGTCGTTGACCTTCAAGACGGCGATGCCGGGAATGTTCTGCGACGCCATCGTCACAATGAAGAGCGGCAGGGCGATGCTGACCAAGGCGGCGGTGTTGAAGACCGGGAAGACGAATTCGGCTTGGGGGATCAGCGCCGAGGAGAGCTTTGCAAAGATGCCGTCAGGCATTTCAATGCCGAAGGCGATGACGAGGGCGAGGGCCAGGAGGGCGGCCGGCACGGCATAGAGCTTGTTGACACTGCCTACCACCGCCCAGGCGAGAATGATCGGCAGACCGAAGAGAGGGTTGAAGACGATTGCCTTGACCGGCGCGAAGCAGAGGCCGATGAGCACGCCGGCAAGCATCGCGTTCGCCAAGGCCGAGGGGATCGAGGAAACCATCCTGCCGAGCGGCTTCCAAAGCCCGGCGATGACGATCAGCAGACCGCAAACGAGAAAGGCGCCGACCGCGGCATTGAAACCGCCCTCGACGGCGGTCGAGCTTGCAAGCAATGCCGCGCCAGGGGTCGACCACGCAATGCTGATCGGCAGCCGCGTCACGATGCTGATGACGATTGCGCACATCCCCATCGAAATCGATAGCGCCATCAGACCGGAGGCGGCTTGCGCGTCGGTTGCGCCCACGCCGGCAAGTCCGTTCAGGATGACGGCGAAAGAGCTCGCAAAGCCGACAAAGGCGATCAGCAGGCCCATAAACAGGCTTTGAAGGGAAAAGTCGCGAAGCATGGCGGACAACCGGATGTTGCGGGGCGGGCGGGGAGTGATTCAGTCTAGTAGCACATCCCATTGGATGTTTCCTTAAAGACATGCGCTGTTCGCTGTGTCGATACCGCTTGGTCGGTATATCCATGAAGGCGCTTGATGGCGCGACCTTCGTCTGGCTGGACCGGCGGCGCAATCGATGCCTATAGTGGCGGCCGCGGTGGGTGCGGACCGGGAGACCTGTCGCCGCCGGAAGACGCTTTTAGGGAGGGAGCGGATGCCTGCTGTCAGGGATCATTCCGAACACGTCTACAGGATCGCGCATCAATCGTCGGCAGCGGTAAGCTCGCCGGTCGCCGCATCGTGGCGCCGCTGCATGACGCTGCATGGACTGGCACCGGAAGAGGTGCGTTCGCCCTGGCGGCTTACGGATAACGAATTCCGGCAGGCGTGCGAGCGTTCTGGTGTGTTGGTTGCGGAGGCGGTCGGAGAACTTGATCGGCTGTTCGCAGTCGTCGGCAAGGCCGGCTGCTGCCTTTTGTTGACCGACGATAAGGGCGTCGCGCTCGAACGCCGCGGGGCGGGCGGAGACGATGCCGAATTTCGCGATGTCGGTCTATGGTCGGGAGCGGTGTGGAGCGAGGCGAGTGTCGGCACGAATGGCATTGGCACGGCCATCGCGGACGAGCGCGCTGTCGTCATCCAGCGTGATCAGCATTTCCTGAGCCGCAATATCGGGCTGAGTTGCGCGACGGCGCCCATCCGGGACGGGGCGGGGCACCTTGCGGGGGCGATCGACATTTCCACCTGCCGCGACGATGCGTCCGAGGCAACGGTGTCGATCCTTTCCCAGGCCGTGCGCGACGCCGCCTCCCGCATCGAGGCCAATCTTTTCCGGCGAGCTTTTGCCGGGGCGCGCATCGTGCTCGTACCGGCGGACAGAGCAGGGCCGGCATTGCTTGCGGTCGACCGCGACGACCTCGTCCTTGGTGCGACCCGCGCCGCGCGGCAACGGCTCGGTCTCGACGACAGGCGAATTGCCGCGGGCGTTCCCGCTTCCGATCTGCTCGAGGAGGAGCCGCCTGGTGACGGAGGGGAACTCCCGGACGCCGAGCGGGCGGCCCTGCGCCGCGTGCTGTCGCGTGCGAATGGCAATGTCTCGATGGCAGCCGACCTTCTTGGCATCAGCCGCGCCACGCTTTATCGCAAGATGAAGCGGCTTTCGCTGAACTGAGCGATTGCTGCGCCGCAGCACACCGCGCTGAGCCCGCCTGTCTCAATTCTGAAACAGATGGCACTGTCGAGCGCCGCAGCCCTCTATCACAGTTCGAACTTCGGCCCCACCCTTCCTCGCACAGCAACGGACTGCTGTTAAAAGGGAGGAAGCCATGTTGCACCAGAAGATCGTCGAGAACCCATACAAGCAGAAATATGGAAACTTCATTGGCGGCGAATGGCGGGAGCCGGTCGCGGGCCGCTATTTCGAAAACATGACGCCGGTCACCGGCGGCACGCTTTGCCAAGTAGCCCGTTCTGATGCCGCCGATATCGAAGCCGCGCTTGATGCTGCGCATGCGGCGCGAGAAAAATGGGGGCGGACGTCGACGACGGAGCGCTCCAACATTTTGATGAAGATCGCCGAGCGCATGGAGGCCAATCTGGAGCTTCTGGCGCGGGCGGAGACCTTCGACAACGGCAAGCCGATCCGCGAGACCATGGCTGCCGACATTCCGCTGGCGATCGACCATTTCCGTTATTTTGCCGCTTGCATCCGCGCTCAGGAAGGCTCGATCGGCGAGATCGACCATGACACGGTTGCCTATCACTTCCATGAGCCGCTCGGGGTCGTCGGTCAGATCATCCCCTGGAACTTTCCGATCCTGATGGCGGCGTGGAAGTTGGCCCCGGCACTCGCCGCCGGCAACTGCGTCGTGCTGAAGCCGGCCGAGCAGACACCTGCCTCCATTCTCGTCTGGGCGGAACTCGTTGCCGACCTCCTGCCGCCGGGCGTGCTGAACATCGTCAACGGCTTCGGTCTTGAAGCCGGTAAGCCGCTCGCCACCAGCCCGCGCATTGCCAAGATCGCCTTTACCGGCGAGACGACGACCGGGCGGCTGATCATGCAATATGCCAGCCAGAACCTCATACCCGTCACGCTCGAGCTCGGCGGCAAGTCGCCGAACATTTTCTTCGCCGATGTGCTGAGCGAGGACGACGACTATTTCGATAAGGCGCTTGAGGGCTTTGCGATGTTCGCGCTCAACCAGGGCGAGGTCTGCACCTGCCCGAGCCGCGCGCTCGTCCAAGAGAGCATCTACGACCGTTTCATGGAGCGGGCGCTGAAGCGGGTCGAGGCGATCCGCCAGGGCAATCCGCTCGACCAGGCGACGATGATCGGTGCGCAGGCGTCGAGCGAGCAGCTCGAAAAGATCCTCTCCTACATCGATATCGGCAAGCAGGAAGGAGCCGAGGTGCTCACCGGCGGTGGTCGCAACGTGCTCGAAGGCGAGCTTTCCGAGGGCTACTATGTCAAGCCGACCGTGTTCCGCGGCCACAACAAGATGCGCATCTTCCAGGAGGAGATCTTCGGACCCGTCGTTTCGGTGACGACCTTCAAGACCGAGGTCGAGGCGCTGGAGATCGCCAACGACACGCTTTATGGCCTAGGTGCCGGCGTGTGGAGCCGCGATGCCAACCGATGCTACCACTTCGGCCGTGCCATTCAGGCCGGCCGCGTCTGGACGAATTGCTACCACGCCTATCCGGCGCATGCCGCTTTCGGCGGTTACAAGCAGTCCGGCATCGGCCGCGAGACGCACAAGATGATGCTCGACCATTACCAGCAGACCAAAAACATGCTGGTGAGCTACAGCCCGAAGGCGCTTGGCTTCTTCTGATCCTCATTGTTCGATGCCGCCGGCGGCGATCGCCGGTGATCCTCCCGGCGGGCTCCCGATATTGCATCGGGGCCTGTCGGTCGTGGGGGGAAGAGAGGAAATGATGACGGAACCAAATGGCGAGCCGCGGGTGCTTGCGACCGATGCGGCAATCGAACTCATCCGCGAAATCCGGCGCGATCATCCGCATATCCTGTTTCATCAATCGGGCGGCTGCTGCGACGGCTCGTCTCCCATGTGCTATCCGGCCGGAGACTATATCATCGGCGACAACGATGTGAGGCTTGGCGAGATCGATGGCGTGCCGGTCTATATCAGCGCCAGCCAGTACGAAGTCTGGAAGCACACGCAACTGATCATCGATGTCGTTCCGGGAAGGGGCGGGATGTTCTCGCTCGATAATGGTCGGGAGAAGCGTTTTTTGACTCGCTCACGTCTGCTCGGTGGAGGCGAGGGCTGCGCAGTGGGCGCCCCAGTGTCCACCGCCGGGTAGGGCGCTATTTCGGCCCCCGTCCAGCCTTTGTTGCCAGATCGAGAAACGCCCGCAGTTTGGGCTGGGTCTGGGCCTTGGCGGGAAAATAGATGAAGAGGCCAGGCGAGGTCGGCAGATAGGCCTGGAGCACGCGTTCGAGACGCCCGGCTGCGACGGCCTCGCGGACCGATGGCTCGGGCAGATAGGCCAGCCCCATCCCGGCTTGCGCCAGTTCGATGAGCAGCAGGAAGTCGTTGACGGTCAGCCCGCCCGGAGCGTCGACGGAGAAATCGCGCCCACCGCGCTCGAATTCCCAGCGGTAGACCATGCCCGAAGTGGGATAACGGTAGCGGATCGCCTCGTGCCGCGTCAGTTCCTCCGGCATTGCCGGTCGTCCCCATTTGACGAAATAGGAGGGTGCGCCGACGACCGCCCAGGCAATGTCGGGAGTGAGCCTGACGGCGAGCATATCTTTTTCGACGGCCTCGCCGATGCGGATGCCGGCATCAAAGCCGCGCTCGGTGATATCGATCGCCGCGTCGTCGATCGAGACTTCCACGGCTACGTCCGGATAAGCCTGCCGAAAGCGCGGCAGCAGCGGTGACAGAACGAGCGGGATCGCCATGCGCGGGACGGACAGGCGGAGGTTGCCGATCGGCCGATCGCGAAAACCGCCAAGCAATTCATAGGCTTCGGCGATCTCGGATGCTGCCGGGCGCACCCGGAGCAGCAATGCGCCGCCCGCCTCCGTCAGAGCCACGCGGCGCGTGGTGCGAACGAAAAGCTGAACGCCAAGCCGAGCCTCGAGCGCCTTGATCGTCTGGCTGACGGCATTCGGCGTAACGCCGAGCGTGGCTGCGGCGGCCGTGAAGCTGCGATGCTCCGCCACTGCCAGAAATTCCGTCAAACCGCTGAAGGGGTCGGGTGCCACCGTTGCGCCATTATGAAGTTATTCTTCATAAGCTTTAAAACGAAGTCATGTTTTTCGCAATAATACGTTTTGGCATGATCATCGCTAGCAGCAATGCCGCCCGTCGGGCAGAACGGAGGAAAACATGCAATACACAACGCTTGGCAATACCGGTCTCGTGGTTTCGCGTCTCGCTTTCGGCGCCATGACTTTCACGGCGGGCGACCGCAGCATCGGCGCGGTCTACAAGACGGACTCCGAGGCGGCGGCCGCTCTTGTCGGGAAGGCGCTGGATGCCGGCATCAATTTTTTCGATACCGCCGACGCATACGCTTCCGGTCAGTCGGAGCGCATTCTCGGCGAGGCGCTCAGATCGCGCCGCGATGAAGTGGTGATCGCCACCAAGGTCGGCTTTCGCACCGGCACGCCGCTGACGCAGGCCGGTCTCTCCCGTCGCCACATTCTCTGGTCCGTGGACCAGAGCCTGAAACGGCTCGGCACCGACTGGATCGACGTCTACCTCGTCCACAAGGAGGACCCCTATACACCCCTCGAAGAGACGTTGTCGGCGCTCGACGAGATCGTCCGCTCCGGGAAGGCGCGCTATATCGGCTTTTCGAACTGGTCGGCGTGGAAGGTCGCGGCAGCGCTCGAAATCCAGAAGGCCGCCGGCTTCGCGCGCTTCACGCATGGGCAGATGCATTATTCCCTGCTCGGCCGTGACGTCGAACGCGACGTGATCCCCATGATGCAACGCTACGGCCTGGGAATGACGGTGTGGAGCCCGCTCGCCGCCGGCTTTCTTTCCGGCAAGTACACCCGCGACAATCTCGGGGATCCCGACAATCGCTATTCCGGCTTCGACATTCTTCCTTTCGACAAGGAGCACGGCTTCCGGCTTGTCGAGCGCATGCGCACGATCGCCGACGCGCACGGGGCAAGCGTTGCGCAGGTGGCGATTTCCTGGCTGCTCGCGAAGAATGCAGTGACGAGCGTGCTGCTCGGCGCCTCCAAGCTGCATCAGCTGGAGGACAACCTCGGCGCCGCCGAGCTTACGTTGACGGAAGGCGAGATTGCGGCGCTCGATGCTGAGACCGTGCCGGCGCCAGTCTATCCGAACTGGTTCATCGACAATCTCGCCGACCAGCCGGTGGCACAGGTTCTGGGCAAGGGTCGATAAGCGGAAAGACACCGACGCCTGCAGCGTTGCGCGTCTCAAATGACGCGCGGCGCCGCAATCGAACCGAACGATTTAGTCGAAGAGGCTCGAAACCGATTCTTCCTGGCTGGTGCGGCTGATGGCTTCGCCAATGAGCGCCGCGGTCGAGATGACCCGGATATTGTGTGCCGACTGGACGGCTGTCGTCGGCTGTATAGAATCGGTAATGACCAGTTCCTTCAGCATGGAGGAGGCGACACGGGTCACCGCGCCGCCGGAAAGCACGCCGTGTGTGATGTAGGCGGTGACACTGGTGGCACCATTCTTCAAAAGTGCCTCGGCGGCGTTGCAAAGCGTGCCACCGGAATCGACGATGTCGTCGATCAGGATGCAGTCCTTGCCGCTCACATCGCCGATAACGTTCATGACTTCCGATTCACCCGGGCGATCGCGGCGCTTGTCGACGATCGCCAGCAGACAGTCGAGACGTTTTGCAAGTGCGCGGGCGCGCACGACGCCGCCCACGTCCGGCGAGACGACCATGACGTTCTTCAGGTCATAGTGCTCCTTGACGTCGCGTGCCAGGATCGGAACCGCGTAGAGGTTGTCGGTCGGGATGTCGAAGAAGCCCTGGATCTGACCGGCGTGGAGATCGAGGGTGAGAACGCGGTCGGCGCCAGCTTCGGTGATGAGGTTGGCGACCAGCTTGGCGGAGATAGGCGTGCGGGGCCCGGGCTTTCGGTCCTGCCGGGCATAGCCGAAATAAGGAAGGACGGCGGTGATGCGGCGGGCGGACGAGCGGCGCACCGCATCGATCATGATGAGCAGTTCCATCAGATGATCGTTGGTCGGAAACGAGGTGGACTGGACGATGAAAACGTCCTCGCCGCGCACGTTTTCGCCGATTTCAACGAAGATTTCCTGGTCGGCGAACCGCCTTACTGTAGCTTTGCCGAGGGGCAGGTTGAGATAGTTGCAGATCGCTTCGGCAAGCAGCCGGTTCGAATTGCCTGCGAAAACCTTCATTGACGGTCCGCCTTGAGCTGGCGCGGCCTCCGTCCGGGTGCAGTCCGGGGCGGTTTTCTCCGCGCAAAATCCGTGAGCCATTCCGATCGCGGGCAATCTTTACGGATGGCCGCTGTTCAGAGCTGATCGGCCGCTTTTTAGCGTCCCTGAACTTGAATGCAAGGGGGAATGCTGCGGCGCAAAGGCCATTACCCTAAAAACTTTGTGTCAATCGGCAAGATCACGATGATTTTGTGTCGCGGGAATATGGGCGGAAAACGCGCACGCTTTTCCTCATCCTGCAGTCGACCGACGCCAATCGAGGTACGCCTTGATCGTCTTGGTGGCGATCGCCTGCATCGTTTCCGGCGGGACCGCGCTCCAGGGCTCGGCGGCCGTGCTTGCGACGGTGTCCTGGCCCTGGATGCGGTGCAGGCGGTTGCCGCTGCCATCGAGAATGTCCCAGACATAGACGACCGTCGTCTTGCCGCCGTCGTTGAGCGCCGAAAAGTAGCCCTTGAGGATATGCTCGCTCGTCTTGTCCGCGGAGCTCTTGATCGCCAGTCCCTGCGCGCGGGCGTCGGCGCCGAGCTGTCTCGAAAGCGGGGTCACCGCCTCGACCGGTGCACCGATGATCGGCAGGAAGCGAACGCCGCCTGAACCGCTTGCGGCCGCTGGCAGGGCGGCGGCGCGGTTTTCTTCTTGTTGCGGCGCGGCCGCTGCTGGTGCGGTCGCGGATTGCTGCCGGGCCGGCTCCTGCTGAGGGGCGGGGCTTTCTATGCGCGTGGTCTGGACCTTCCTTACCTCAACCTGCGCGGTCTCGTCTCGCCCAGTCTCTCCTTGTTCGATCTCGCCTTGTCCGGTCTGGGCCTGCCTTGTCTGGATCGGTGGCTCACCTTCGGCAAGGCGGCTTGCCTGGGCGTCGAGCGTGCCGGCAGGGTCCGTATAGTTTGCGTCGCCCGTGGCATATTGCGTCGGCGGGCTGGAGATGTTCGGCTGCGCAGAGAAGGCGGCCGTGCTGCTTGGTGGCACGGTTTGCACCGGAACGATAGCCGTTTGCGTCGACATGGTGTCGAGATCGGACTGCGTCACAGGCGGGGAACGGAAGTTCCCGGCGCCCACGTCCACCTGCGGTATCAGCACATCCGTGCTGTTGCAGCCTGTAAGTGATGTTGCAAGACCAAGGCTTGCGATAGGCATGATCAGCTTTCGCATCGTTCCCACCGTCCGTCTCGACTCTAACAGTCGGAGCGGGATGGGAGCTTCGCACGTCCTGATCCCGTCCCGGATTCGAGACAGCTTCTATGAAGCTGCCTCCGTTCGTCCGTCTCGGTCGGAAATCATAGGCGGATTTCCTTACGCAGAAATGAAGTCCAGCCCGTAACGTGAGAGCGCGCGCGGTTTATCAGGGGTCGTGAGGTAGGTCTGGCCAAGGGTCATGGCGGTTCCGCTGTCGGAATCCATGATGATCATGTGCACGAAGAGCGACATGTCCGGCTCGATCTCCTCGGGGTTGCCGACATGGAACATCTGGTGCTCCATCCAGGAGGGCGAGAAGCGTGCGCCAAGAGAATAGCCGCAGGCGTTCAGCCGGTGACGGGCCAGGCCGCGTTCGTCCATGATCTTGGCGTGGACGTCGAACACGGTGCCGAAGGTGTTGCCGGGACGGAGCACCATTTCGATCGCCTGGATAGTCTCGCGGCAGGCGCTGTAGAGCTCGCGGTGGCGGTTGGTTGGCTCTCCGATCACGACGGTGCGCATCATCGCCGCATGGTAATGGGCGCTGACGCCTGCCCATTCGAGGGTCAACTGGTCGTTGGCGTCGAGCGTGCGCCGGCCCGACTTGTAGCGGCAGAGCAGGGCGTCGGCGCCCGAGCCGATGATGAATTCATTGGCCGGATAGTCGCCGCCGCCGGCAAAGACCGCGCCCTGCATGGCGGCGAGAATGGCGGCCTCGCTGCCACCCGGGCGGATCAGTGGCAGAGCCGCTTCGAGCGCGTCGTCGGCGAGGCTGGCTGCCTTTTCGACGTGGGCGATTTCGGTGGGGCTCTTGATCAGGCGAAGACGGCTCACAAGCAACGAGGCGTCGATCAATTCGCCGAAATTGGCGAGTTGGTGGTCGACAAGCCGTGCCGTCCTGCCGGTCATGCCGTGCGTATCGTATTCGATGCCGATGCGGCAGCCGAGCAGATCGAGGTCGTTGAGGAGGTTCTTGAGGTCCACCGCCGGATCGGAATTGACCCGGTCCACCCAAATTTCAATGCGCTCGATATTGGACGTGTGGCGCGCCTGGCGCAGGTCGGCCGAGCGCGTCAAGAGCACCATCGAGCCGTCTCTCTTGACGATCAGCGTCTGAAAGAAGCAGTAGCCGAACGTATCGTAACCGGTCAGCCAATACATGCTCTCTTGGGCAAAGAGCAGCAACGCGTCGAGCTTTTCTTCCTGCATTCTGGCTGTCAGCCGCGCAAGGCGGGCTGCATATTCCTCTGCCGCAAACTGAAGCGCCATTTCAAATCTCCCGTATGCAGATCGCCGACATCTGCCGGCCGTAGTCTGGCTCCTGTCTGTGTGTCGTGCGGCGATAGGAAAAGAAACGGTCCTCGTCCGCGTAGGTGCAGATGTCGAGGTTTTCCGCCGTCACGCCGGCTTCCGTCAGCCGCCGGATCGTCAGCCCCGGCAAGTCGAACATGGCATGGCCATTCCGTCCGGAAGGGCTGAAGAAAGATGCATAGTCCTCGTCGGCGGCAATGAATCGTTCGACGAATTCGGCTCCGACCTCGTAGTGTGTCCGGCTGATGGACGGGCCAAGGCAAGCGATGATCCGGTCACGGCGCGCGCCGAGCGAGATCATCGCGTCGATGGTGCTTTCAAGAATCCCGCCGAGAGTGCCTTTCCAGCCGGCGTGGGCCGCACCGATCACGCCGGCTTGCGGATCGGTGAACAGCACGGGTCCGCAATCGGCTGAAAGAACGCCGAGCACGATGCCCGGGGTCGCGGTTACCAGTGCGTCGGCATCGGGGCGCGCGCCATCGTAGCTGCCGTTAACGACGACAGCGTCCGGCGAATGGATCTGGTGAACAGTTGCAAGGCGCCGCGGGTCGGCATCAAACCAGCGCGCCACGCGCGCCCGGTTTTCACCGACACGTTCGCGGTCGTCCTTCGAGCCGAGCCCAACATTCAGGCCGCGATAGATGCCTTCGGACACGCCGCCCTTGCGGGTGAAATAGCCGTGTGCGATCGCCGGTCCCGCCTGGGTGCTGAAGAGCGGACTCTGAACCGGGGAAAGCGAGGCATCGTCCTGCATCGGTGTTCTCGCCCTTGTTATCTTAAGGTTTCATTGAAATTGAGGCGCGTCGCGGCCCCGTGATTTGCGGCTGATTTGCGGGCGCGATGTTGACCCGGCATTCCAGCACTGTCAATCGCCGTACCGTCGCGGGCGTTGCGCATGTCTCCTTAAACCGGGACCGACCCGAGGATAAAACATGCGGAAACTCAAAGCGCTACGGTCGCCGTCGCCCGTTTGAGAAGACACGTGGCGCTGCGGACAGTTGATCGTCAGTGTGCCTTTTTCTGGAACGGCGCCAGCATGACTTCGGGACTGCTGACAGCTAGCACCTTGAACAGTTCGCCCATCTTTCCGGCTCCCGAGCCCGCGAGTCGTTCGACGGCGGAGCGAATGCCTTCCTGCGTCAGCGTGTCCTTGCCGCGGCCGAGTGCCGCCGCGCGCTCCAGCAGACCGAGGCCGACGAGGAAATCACCCTGATGGGCAAGTCCATTGACCTGCAACCCCTCCGCCTTCGCTCGACGGGCAAGCTGTTCGAAATCGACATGGCTCGTGAGATCGGCCTGACCGGGATTGGCAAGGGGAGGATCATAGTGATGGTCGCGGACCGCTTGCAGCGTGTCTCCGTAGCCGGTCGCCAGATGTCCGTAGTCGATGATGATCGCGGTGCCGCCACTGGTGCGAAGACGCTCGCATAGTGCAGCCATGACCGCGTCGCGCGCCGGGGCGATCTCGAAAATCGTACCTTCGCCGACCGATTGTGCCGGCGACGGCAGAAGCGACGGATCGATGCCCGCGACGCCGGCCGCAAAGATCAACTCATCCTCGGCATCGAGACCGATCATGCGTTCACGGAAGCCCTGGGCGGTGCGAATGAATTGGCGGATGGGAACTGCGTCGAAAAGCTCGTTTGCCGCAAGCAACAGAAAGCCTTCGGGCAGGGTTTCGAAGCTCGCGTGCCAATGCACCTTGCCCTCGTGTTCTGCGAGCGTTTCGGCCTGCACCTTCTGCAGCCGCTCGCTCGTCTCTACGAGATGCACGCTGGCCGACCTATAGAGGTCAGGCGCCAGGCGGGTGATGACGCGCAGCATGTCGGACATCATCGTGCCTCGGCCTGGGCCGATCTCGCCGATAATTGCGGGCTCGGGGCGGCCGTGCTCCTGCCACGCATGCACCAGGAATATCCCGATCATTTCGCCGAAAAGCTGGCTGATCTCCGGGGCGGTGGTGAAATCGCCGGCGCGGCCGAACGGCTCGCGAACACGATAATAGCCGTGCTGCGGATCGGCGAGGCAGAGCGAAAAATAGTCAGTGACGCTGATCGGCCCGTTGGTCTTGATCAGCGCCTTGATCTTGTCGGCAAGAGGATTCGTCATGCACCCGTCCAGTTATGCGGTCGCTGCTGCCCGGCGTGCGCGCGCGATCGCCCATATGCCTGCGAGCGCCATCGGCAGCGAAAGCACCATGCCCATGGTCAGCCAGCCGCCGGCCAGATAGCCGATCTGAGCGTCCGGTTCGCGGAAGAATTCGACAAAAATGCGGCTCGCGGCATAGCCGCAAACGAATATACCGCAGACCAGGCCGGGTACCTTCAATGCCTTGCGACGATAGACGAAATAGGCAAGCACCAGAAGGAGCAGAATGCCTTCGAGCGCAGCCTCATAGAGCTGGCTCGGGTGGCGGGAGAAGGGACCGCCGGTCGGAAAGACGATTGCCCAGGGCACGGACGACAAACGTCCCCAAAGTTCGCCGTTGATGAAATTGGCGATGCGGCCGAAGAAGAGGCCGATCGGCACCACGGCGGCGACGACGTCGAACAGGCTCCAGATGGCAATGGCGTGGCGCCGCGCGAAAATGATTATCGCGAACATCGTGCCAAGAAGGCCGCCGTGAAACGACATGCCGCCGTTCCAGATCTCGATTGCGCGGATCGGATTCTGCAGGACGGAGCTCAGATCGTAGAAAAGGATGTATCCAATGCGCCCGCCAAGGACGATGCCGGCCGCGACCCAGAGCAGGAAGTCGTCAAGCTGCGTCAGATTGAACGCGGGGGTCCCGTTGCGCCAGAGCGCCGTGTTCTGGACGATGCGGCGCGCATAAAGCCAGCCGATCAGAATGCCCGCGACATAGGCGAGGCCGTACCAATGAATGGCAAGCGGCCCGACCGTGAAGATGACGGGATCGATTTCCGGGAAAGGAAGGATGGCGAGGCGGGTGGCGGTTGTTTCCAAGGTCTTGTCTCGTGCCGGCCGGTTGTTTTGGCGGAACATGGCGATCGAATCCGGGCGGGTCAAGCCGTCGGGTGCAGCCCGTGACCCCGGCACCGTCTTATTTTTCTTGCATCCTTTCGCCGACGATCCTACCTCAATTTCAGGACCGCGCTTGCTGCGCGATGCTGAAATGGAGATGTGGACGATGAGCAATGGAGCCAACCGCATTCTGGACGACTTTGCCAAGCTGATGACTGATGCGGCGGGCGCTGCCCAGGGCGTGCGACGCGAAGTCGAGACGGCATTCCGCGCGCAGGCGGAAAGCTGGCTGAACTCGCTCGATGTCGTCAAGCGCGAGGAATTCGAGGCGATCAAGGAAATGGCCGTCAAGGCGCGCGAGGAAAACGACGCGCTGCTTGCCCGCATTGAAGCGCTCGAAGCGCGCCTCGTAGAGACTGGAAAGAAAAAGTAACGACGGATTGGCGGAGCCGCGCCTCTCGCGGCTCCGCTTGCTCCGTCTCTGAGCCTGTTCTTGGCGCGAACCGCTTTCGTCGGCCCCAGAGGAAACTGCGTTCACACAGTCGCGCTTGCCGAATGATTCCCATGTCGGGCTCCGAACTGAGGAATCATGCAGCAATTCAAAGCGGTAGGCGACCCTTGCTTGCCCGAAGAGACGTGCGGCGCTTTAGAGTTAATAAAATCTGAAAAGTTTTCCACCTGTGGACACTGCCAAAAAGTCCTTATGGCAGAGTCGTTTAAGCATCTGTTCTGAATCAAAATCGCAACACGGGCGCCATCCTTCGCCGCAATTTTTCGCCCGAGGGGCTGGCAGGCTGACTCCGCCGTTATACACTGATTTTAAATGATGATTCGAAACGGATCACGTAAGCTCCGGGCAGGGTAAGTAAGCCAGGATGGCCGTGCGTCCAGCAATCATAGTGTGTCCGTATCCGGTATGGGTTTGCAGCGTTGCGTCTTGTGAACGCGATCATGCGCGCCTGTGCCGCGCCGTAAGGGTGATGCATGAGCCTTTTGGAAATAGAAGTCGAACGCCAGTCCAACCCGGTCGATATGATCGAGTTCGTGGCCGCCAACAATGACTGGTCTTTCGAGCGATCCGGTGAAGACGAGATCGCCATGACGGTCGAAGGCAAATGGGCCGACTATCACGTTTCCTTCTCCTGGATGGAGGAGTTCGAGGCGCTACATCTGGCCTGCGCCTTCGACATCAAGGTGCCGGAAAGCCGCGTCAATGAGGTGATCCGCCTGCTCTCCCATATCAATGGGCAGGTGCTGATGGGGCATTTCGATCTCTGGCGCCAAGAAGAAGTCATCATCTTCCGCCAATCTCTCTTGCTCGCAGGCGGCGCGGAACCGACGAATCAGCAGGTCGAGGTGCTGTTGTCGAGTGCGCTCGATGCTTGCGAATCCTATTTCCAGGCGTTCCAGTTTGTCGTTTGGTCCGGAATGGATGCGCAGCGTGCCGTTGATGCGGTGCTGTTCGAAACCGTCGGGGAAGCGTGAGATGGCCGTAGCCGTGTCAGGTTCAATCGTCCTCATCGGCGCCGGCAATATGGGCGGCGCGATGCTTGGCGGCTGGCTGAAGAGCGGCGTCAAGGGCGGTGACGTCCTCGTCATCGATCCGGGTCCGCCGCCGGCGATGGCCAACCTTATCGCCGACAATGGCGTCAGCCATGCCACGTCCGTGCCGGAAGACGTCAAGGCGGGCGTGCTCTTCCTTGCGGTCAAACCCCAGATCATGGATGCTGTATTGCCGCCGCTGAAAGGCCTTGTCGGTCCGGAGACGGTCATCGTTTCCGTCGCTGCAGGCAAGACGCTCCGTTCTATTGAAAGCCATGTCGGTGACGCTGCAACCGTGCGCGCCATGCCGAACACGCCGGCGATCATCGGCCGCGGGGTGACCGGCGCTTATGCGAATGCGCGCGTAACCCAGGCGCAGCGTGCCCTGGTTCATGACCTTCTGAAGGTCAGCGGTCCAGTCGAATGGGTCGAGACCGAAGCCGAAATCGATGCCGTGACGGCCGTTTCCGGCAGTGGGCCGGCCTATGTCTTCTATCTCGTCGAGTGCATGGCGGAGGCCGGGCGCAAGGCCGGTCTCAAGGCGGACCTCGCCATGCGTCTTGCTCGGGAAACCGTCGCGGGGGCTGGTGAACTCCTGCATCAGTCCCCCGACGAAGCCTCGCAGTTGCGCCAGAACGTGACGTCTCCCGGCGGAACAACGGCGGCGGCGCTCGCCATTCTCATGGCCGACGACGGAATGCAGCCGCTTTTCGACAGGGCCATCGCGGCCGCGCGCAAGCGAGCCGAGGAACTGGCCCGATAAGTCACCGCGATTTCAAGAGCACGATCATGCCCGAAACCATTTCCTTCGCCGATTTCGAGCGCGTCGACATTCGCGTCGGCACGATCATAGAGGCCGAGCCTTTCCCGGAGGCACGTAAGCCTGCCCTCAAGCTGAAAATCGACTTCGGTCCCGAAATCGGCATAAAGCGGTCATCGGCGCAAATTACGGTTCACTACAAACCGGAGGATCTCGTCGGACGACAGGTGCTGGGCGTCGTTAACTTTCCGCCGCGCCAGATCGGCCCCGTGCGTTCCGAGGTGCTAACCCTCGGGTTTGGGGATGAGGCCGGCGCGATCGTGCTGGCGGCGACCGACAAACCGGTGCCGAACGGCAAGAAGTTGATGTGAGCATAATGACGATCGACGGCGAGCTGATCCGCGAACGCGTCAAGGTTTCCTGCCTCTGGCGCGCGACCGAAGTCGCGCGCGAATGGAGGGCGAGCCATGTACTTTCGCTTCTCGATCCGGAGTTGCCGGAAACGGATGTGCCGGTCATCGCCAGCGTCGCGCACCGCGTGGTGCGTATGCGCGATCAGGAAAATGCCGGCGCGACGCAGCATTTCCCGGATCTCGTCCAGAACGTCTTCGAGGCCATGCGGCCGGTCGCCGACGATCGATCGAGCCGTATCCTGGTTCATTGCCATGCCGGCGTTAGCCGCTCGACGGCTTTCGCCTACGGGCTGATTGCCCATCAGTTGGGGAAGGGTAGGGAAGAGGAGGCCTTTGCGGCGCTGCTGACGATCACCCGCAAGCCTTGGCCGAACCGTCGGATCATTGAAATCCTCGATGCCTCCCTCGGCCGCGAAGGCAGGCTGCTTGCCCCGCTTGACGCAATGCGCGCTCGCCATCCGCGCCGTATCGACGCCTGGCACCGCTTCAATCATCGGCGCGGCCTTACCGCTGCCTATTCACGATAACGGAGCTCTACTGAATGTATCCTTAAAGCGTACTCGATTTAAGGATACATGCAGCAATTCAAAGTGCTACAGCGTCCTTTGCGCGTCTGATGAGACGCGCGGCGCTGTAGAGCGACCCGGTCACGTCGGCACACGCACCGTTGCGCGCAAGCCGCCGAGCGGGCTGTCACCGAGGGTGACGTTTCCTCCGTGGCTTCGCGCAATATCGCGGGCGATCGCGAGACCGAGCCCCGTACCGGAACTGTCGAGATTGCGGGCTTCGTCGAGCCGGAAGAACGGTTTGAACACGTCCTCCCTGGATCGCTCCGGAATGCCGGGGCCGTCGTCGTCGACCGTAATCGTCAGCCACTTGGCACCGTGGCGCGCCTCGATCCGTACCGAATTGGCGTAGCGATAGGCATTTGATGCGAGATTGGCGACGAGGCGGGTGAAGGCGGCGGGCCTCACCCGGATATCGTCTTCCCCTTCGATGGAGGTCGTCAGCGTCTTGCCGTATAGCTCCGCCTCGGCCGCAAGGCGGGTCATGAGATCGCTGAGTTTCAGCTCGCCGACATCCTCTTCCGCCTCGCCCCGAGCGAAGGCCAGATAGCCCTCCAGCATGTTCTGCATGTCCTCGACGTCCTGGTTGAGGCTTTCGAGGTCGGGATTGTTGCCGGCGAGTGCAAGCTGCAGCTTGAAGCGTGTGAGGATGGTGCGCAGGTCGTGGCTGACGCCGGTCAGCATTGCCGTCCGTTGCTCGATCTGGCGCTCGATCCGTTCGCGCATGAGGATGAAGGCGAGGCCGGCGCGGCGGATTTCCTCGGCGCCGCGTGGCGCGAAGTCGTCGATCTTCTGGCCTTTGCCGAAACTTTCCGCGGCGCTTGCCAGCGCCAGGATCGGCCTGATTTGCCCCCGCAGGAAGAGGATTGCGATCGTCAGCAGCACGAGCGAGGCGCCGACCATCCAGACCAGGAAGATATGTGTGTTGGATGCATAGGCCTGGTTGCGCCGCGCGTAAACCCTGAGGATACGGCCATCATCGAGCTTGATGCGGATCTCGACGATCTTCGAGTTGCCCACGGTGTCGATCCAGAAGGGGCGGCGGATCTTGTCCGAAATCTCCTCGCTGAGGATCTGGTCGAGGATTTCGAAGAAGGGTTTGGGGCGTGGCGGCGGCAAATCACCGCCAGGCTCGACGGCGATATTGAGGTTGAGCTGTTCGCGGGCAATGCGCACGATCTGGTCGATATCGCCTTCGCGCGGAAAGGTCGTGATCAGATCGACAATTGCGGCTATGTCGCTGGTCACGGCGGCTGAGAGGCGTTGCGTGACGAGCTGCCAGTGGCGCTCCATGAAGACGAAGGCGACGACCGACTGCAACAGCACCATCGGGATGATGACGATCAGCAGCGAACGTGCGTAAAGGCCGATCGGCAGGCGGCGACGCAACCACCGCGCCAGGCGTTTCCAGGCACCTTCGGTGGGGCCTGTTCTTTCGCGCCTGATGCTGTCAAAGCTCACCATGACTCACTGCCGTGCTTGCCGGGATACTCCGCATGTCAGTCTACACTCAGCCGGTAGCCGATGCCGCGTACCGTCTGAAGCCAGATGGGGTTGGAGGGGTCGTCCTCGATCTTGCGCCTCAGTCGGTTGATTTGCACGTCGATTGTCCGCTCACCGACCTCGGCATCGTCTCCGATTAGTTCATGCCGGGGAATGGTCTCCCCCGCGCGTTGGGAGAAGAGGGTCATGATCTCCTGCTCGCGGTCGGTCAGCCGGATATGGTCGGCGCCGCGACGGAGCTCTTTACGCACCACGGAGAAGGTGTAGGGGCCGAAAATGACCTGATCGACCTTAGGCGCCTGTGCCGGCTGGTTGCGGCGCAGGATGTTGTTGATCCTGAGCACAAGTTCGCGTGGCTCGAAGGGCTTCGGCAGATAGTCGTCTGCACCCGCCTCAAGGCCCTCGATGCGCGAATTCGATTCCGCCAGCGCCGTCAGCATGATGATCGGCACTGTCTTGATCTCTCTCAGGCTCTGCGTCAGTTGGATGCCGCTCTCGCCGGGCATCATCACATCGACGATCAGGAGGTCGAAATCGATGCCGATCAGCTTGCGCCGCGCCTCGTCGGCATCGGCCGCCGTCGTTACCCGGAAACCCTGCTCGATCAGGTAGCGGTTGAGCAGGTCGCGAATCCGCCGATCGTCATCGACGATCAGAAGATGTGCTGCATCGTCGGAGACTTTCGCTTTTACTGTCATGGCTCGACTACCCTCATTTTCCGCAAAGCCGGGTTGGCGGGATCACGCATTCAAGCAGACGCGCGACGGCCGCCCAATTCCCCGATTACAGGGGGCTGCCCGCTTCGCCCGAACGAAGCTCATGACGCAGGCCCCATCAACATCAGTCCGCGGCGGCATTCTTCATGTTGGCGAGAAAACGCTTCACGGTTTCACGCGCGCCGGGACCCGTTTTTGCCAATGCCTCGGCTATGCGGCGGGACTGTGGCTCCGCAAGCGCCCGAGCCAGCGCCTTGCCTTCCTCCGTGGTGTAGAGCATTCGCTGCCGTCTGTCCTCAGGACCGGTTACCTGCCGAATATAGCCGGAATCGATGAGCTGCTTCAAAACGCGTGCGAGGCTCTGCTTGGTGATCCTCAACGTATCAAGAAGGTCGGCAACGGTCATACCAGGTTCGCGATTGACGAAGTGCACGACGCGGTGATGTGCGCGGCCGAAACCGCTCTTTTCGAGTATGGCGTCCGGGTCACCGGTGAAGTCGCGATAGGCAAAGAACAGCAGCTCGATAATCTCGAAATCTATCGTGTCCTCCTCCTCACCGACAACTTCGGTCAGGTACTCGGTCTTGTCCTTGGGTCGGCCGGGCACGCAGTCATTTCCTTTCAACCAAATTGCACGTTACGAAATATATCGCAAAATATGTCAGTTTTGTTGACATATTTTTACGCCATTGATAGCGATCGGCTCGACGGGCGGACATCGGGGCCCGGCGTCGCCGTTGGAGGATAGGTCGCGCGTTTCCGGTCGCAATCCAAATTCGTCAAATTGAATTCTCCCCCAGTCTGTTTGCCGATAAACTGGAAACAGCAAGATAATCAACAGTGGAAATGGTGCATACGCGCCGGAGGATAATACCATGGCAGCTATTCCCTTTGATCAGTTGGACGGTGAAATCTGGTTCAACGGCGAGTTCGTGCCCTGGAAGGATGCCAGGATACATGTGCTGACGCATGGTCTGCACTATGCGAGCGCGGTCTTCGAAGGCGAGCGCGCCTATGGCGGACGCATCTTCAAGCTTACGGAACACAATCAGCGGCTTCACCAGTCTGCGGCTATTCTGGGCTTCAAGATTCCCTATTCGGTCGAGGAACTCGACGGTGCCAGCAACGAGCTGCTGAAGCGCCAGGGCTTTTCCGAGGCCTATGTCCGCCCGATCGCCTGGCGCGGCAGCGAGCAGATGGGCGTATCCGCCCAGAACAGCCGCATCAACGTCGCCATTGCCATCTGGCAATGGGGCAGCTATTTCAATCCGGCGGAGAAGTTGAAGGGAATTCGCCTTGATATTGCGGAGTATCGTCGTCCCGATCCGCGAACCGCCCCCTCGAAGTCCAAGGCCGCGGGCCTCTATATGATCTGCACGATCTCAAAACATGCGGCAGAAGCCAAGGGCTATGCGGACGCTCTGATGCTCGATTGGCGCGGCCAGGTGGCCGAGGCGACCGGCGCCAACGTCTTTTTCGTAAAGGACGGCGTTCTGCATACGCCTGTGCCGGACTGTTTCCTGGACGGCATCACGCGCCGGACGGTCATCGACCTTGCCAAACGCCGGGGCTACGAGGTGGTCGAACGGGTGATCATGCCGGAAGAGCTTTCCAGTTTTTCCGAGTGCTTCCTGACCGGCTCGGCGGCCGAGGTCACTCCGGTATCGGAGATCGGCCCCTATCGCTTCGCGCCCGCCGGGATCACCGAAGCGTTGATGAACGACTATACTAAGGAAGTTAATCCGGTCGCCGCAGCGGCGGAATAGTTTACAACGACGCGCTTTTTTCAGACGCCAGACGCCCAACAACAATTCTTGCGCCTCCGCAGAGTCGGAGGCGTCTATACTGCAGTCGGAAACAGAAAAGGCGACTTGGGGCCGCCTTTTGTCTTGCTACGGATATCGCTCGGGAGACGTCATGCCGTTTTGCCGAGGAACTGTCCGACGATGCCGCTCAGCACACCGCCGCCGACAAGGCCGCCAATTGCCTGCATGACAAGGCCGGTCGCTGCTGCTTCCCCGCCCAGCATCTGGATCAGGAACCCGCCGCCGAGACCGCCGATGGCTCCTACGATCGTGCGCGCCACAACCCCGAATGCCTGCTGCTTCAGCATGGCGCTAGCCGCGTTGCCACCGGCCGCCCCCGCGATCAACTGGGTAATGATAGGCATTAATGCTTCCATTGAACCCTCCGTCTGCGGCTCCCGTCCAAGAGCCGCGATACGCCGATGATCCGGCACGGACAGGTTGAGACCGAAAGCGAAAACTGTCAATTTCACCGTCGAGGGTTGTGCGGAGGCAGCGCCACGAAGCGGTGCTAGGAAGCTACACGAAAGCTACTTTAATGCTTTGATCTATATTGCTGTTTATCTCGGCTTCCGGTTCCGAAAAAAGGGATTGGCGAGTAGGAAAAAGTGCACTTCAAAGAAGAAATTCGAATAATTCCGAGCAGATCTTGAGACTTCTTCTCTCACAACAACGCATAATCAGGGTGTGATTCGGCGCATCACAGCGCGCTAGGTCGGCGCGCTGCGTCATGTCGGAAGGGAAACGCAGATCGCATCCTCGACCGCGTGTCGATTGCGTCAGCGATAGACGTAAACGATGCGCCGCGTCGCCGGTTCTACCAGCACTGGCTGTCCGTTGATGGTGACATACTCGTAGTCGTAGTCCGGAATCTGCCGGATGGCGACTGTGCTCGGCAGTGCCGCGCCGATAACGGGCTCGCCTTCCAGGTAAACCGTGTCGGCAGGATTTTCAGTAATATAGGTGCGGACTGCTGCCGGCGGCGTAATGGCATCAACCTGTTCAACCGGACCGATCAGTTCCAGCGGTTCGCTGGTGGTCGAGACCACCGGATCGCCAGGCTGCACCTGGTAGGTCACGGCCGGAATACCGAGGTCAGCGCGACGCTGCTCTATCACAACAGTGGATCCGCCGAAGTCGGTTGCGAGATATCGGGCATAGGCCCAGCCGCGCACGCCATTGACGCTGACCTGACACCAGTTGCTGCCTTGGATACAGCCATCGAGCACCGCAGTGCTGCCGCGGGTTGCAAGGCCGATTGTCGGATATTGCGGGCCCGGGCCTGCGCGTATGTTCAAATCCGTAACGGCGGTTGCGCTCATTGCTGCATATGCCGTCGAGATGCCGGCGGCGAGCATCAAACCCGCTGCCGCAACCGCTCGAAACAGGTGGGGGGAAGGGGTTTTCATCGTCTTGCTCCTGTTGGTGGTAGGGGCGAAACGCCTTGCAGAGCTGAGATGTTCCCCCCGTGACATCACGAAATGTGAGGATGGGACACATTGATCCGGCTCCGGCGATCGAACCGACTTGGTCGGCGGCGCGACTGCCGAAAGGCCGTGTAGAACTCCGATATTTTCCCGTCCCCGGAAGGGGCGTTCTGTGCAATCCGAGGGTGATGAAATGGAGCAGGAACGTATCCATGAAGGCAGGACGACGGCCCAGAGGCTTCGCCCGCTGGTGATTGTCGTCGTGGCGTCGAAGCTGGCGGTATCGGCCCTGCTGCTGACGACGGTGCAATTCTCTTCGCCTCCCCCGGCACCGGAATTCGCCTCGTTGCGCTGAATTGGGCTGTCATCCCGCCCATATGCCGCTATAGGTGACCGCGGAACGGATTGAGATCGGGTTGGCACGCGGGGGTTACCCGCTACATTTCACCAGACGATCCAAAGGCAAGGCGAGGTCGCATGTTACAGGCGGGCATTATCCCGGTTACACATTTCGAGCAGAATTGTACGGTCCTGTTCGACAGTGAAACCAGGGAGGGCGTGGTCGTCGACCCGGGCGGTGACGTCGACATCATCCTCCAGACCATTCGAGAGAACGGCATCACGCCGAAAGCAATATGGCTTACGCATGGCCATATCGATCATGCCGGCGGCGCCAAGGAATTGAAGGAAGCGCTGGGGCTGGAGATTATCGGTCCGCACAAGGACGACCAGCCTTTGCTCGAGCGATTGGAGGGCCAGGCGGAACGCTTCGGCTTGACGATGAAGGTGCAGAACGTCCTGCCGGACCGGTGGCTCGAAGATGGCGATACCGTCTCCTTCGGCGATCACGTTTTCGAAGTACTGCATTGCCCGGGACATGCGCCGGGCCACGTGGTCTATTTCAACAGGACGCAGAACTTCGCCCATGTCGGCGACGTGCTCTTTCACGGTTCGATCGGGCGCACCGACTTGCCCGGCGGCGATCATCAGCAACTGCTTGCCTCGATTCGCGATAAGATCCTGCCGCTTGGCGACCATGTAGGTTTCATCTGCGGCCACGGTCCGGGGGGGCAGATCGGCGAAGAACGCCGCAGCAATCCCTATCTCAGAGGTCTCTGACGCTACAGCGCCGCGCGTCCAATCGGACGCGCAAAAATCGCTGTAGCACTTTGAAGGCTATGATTTTGCGTCCTGAAATTCCGATTTCAGGATTCATGCAGTAGCTGACCGTCAGAATCAAAATGGCACACGCCTCGCATAAGACGTGTGCCATTGTTCAGCCTGATGCGCTTCTATCAGCCGGCGGTGCAGAAATGGCTGCGGCCGTCATAGCCTACAAAGGTGCCGCTGTCCGGATCGAACGAGCGGTAGCGCTGCGAGCAATAGCGGTACCACGCTGGTGTCCAGGGTTCGAGACCGTAGCTTTCGACAGCAACCCGGCGATAGACCGGCCGAGCCTGGTAAACCGGGCGGTAGACTGGACGCGGCTCATAATATTCGGGTTCCGGATCCACATAGACTGGCTCGCTGTAGTAGCGCGGCTGCGGCTGCGAGGCGATCGCGCCGCCGATGAGCGTGCCTGTGACCAGACCCACGGCGCCCGCTGCCCATGCATCATCGTGATCTCCTGCTTGGGCGGTACCGAAGGTCGGGAGAACCACGGTGGCAGCGGCAACCGAGAGAACAGCGGCTTTGATGAATTTGTTCATGGGGCTTCATCCTATGCATTGGGCCGGAATCAGTTCCGGTTTTCATCATGAACCGACTCTAGGGCTCTCAAACTGAACGTAGCCTGAATGAAAAAACCCGGCAAATTTGCCGGGCTGCAACTTTAACTTAAATGTTTCAGCAGAGGCCGTATCAGCCGGCGATCTGCAGGTTGACCGCCTTCGGGCCTTTGCCGCGGCGATCCGGTTCGGTATCGAAGCTTACCTTCTGATTTTCCGTAAGGCCGCTCAGGCCCGAAGCCTGCACGGCAGAAATATGTACGAAGATGTCTGCACCACCGTTGTCAGGCTTGATGAAACCAAAACCTTTGTCGGTGTTGAAGAATTTTACAGTGCCAGTTTCGGCCATGCGTCAGGTCCTTTTCTCTCCACCCGCTTGACGGCGCGGGCAGCATTGCAGTTTGCCCAAAATGGGCGTGGGGGCAGGCAGTTCTCGACGTTTGAGGAAAGGGTCCTGTTATCGCGACCAGCCATAACAAGGGAAAACAAGCCTCCCCCAGTCTGGCCGCCCGGAGTGGCTTGCGTCTCCGGCCCGCTTATAATTCAAGATCTTCCCGTGTTCGCAGATTGCCCGAACACAGTAAGAGTGATGGGTTTATTTTGAATTGGCAAGCAAAACTTTTCTGACGAGGTATTGCCGCTTCTCATTGCTCGAAAACCGATCAGTTGCCGTTCCGGCGTGGGATATTCTGAACGCGTCGCAAGCTGTTGAAATCACAGCTTTTTGAACACGACCATGGCAAGACTTGACTGTTTGCGCCATATTTTGTCGTTCTCGATCACACTGCGGCTTTGCGCAATTTCGTTCGAAGAATCGCAAGCGCCTGATATGTCTCATGTTCCGCATGCGGCGAAGCTCTGCCGTCAAACTTTGCAGAAAATCTACAAGAAAAACTGCAAAGTCCGCCCGCGGTCCGGCACGGCTGTCTCATTCCGAAGCAAAATAGGCGCGATTGGACAGTAATAAGTAATACCGTAAAGTTCACCTTGCGCGCAGTACAGAAGATGCTTGCCGCGTAAGTCGTATCAAGCTGCTGCTTCCGCTTCCTGGCGCCTTTTCGCCAATTCCGGAATGAGTTCGACGGCCAGCATCGCGACGAAAATGACGGCACAGCCGAGATAACCGATCGGCGTGATGATTTCGCCAAGCAGCAGCACGCCGAAAAGGGCGGCGAAAAGGGCCTCGCTCGACAGGAAGATCGCCGCCTGCGGCGCCGTCGTGTAGCGCTGGCCGACAACCTGGCAGATGAAGGCGACACCACTCGAAAACACGCCGGCGTAAAGAATCTGGGGCAGGGCGTTCTCGATCACCTCGAGGCTTAAGGGTTCGGTGAAGGCCGCGAACAGGCAACCAAGCACGGCACAGACGGCGAATTGCACCATCGACAGCAGCATCGGACGACCCGTATCGGAGGCGAAGATACCGACGAGCAGCATCTGGATTGCCCAGAAGAGCGCGCAGACGATCGTCAGAAGATCTCCGCCGGTCAGGCTCGAAAGTGCCCCGCCGCTCAAGAGGAAGATGCCGAAGGAGGCAAGCAGGGCACCCGGCCAGATAACCCAATGCGGCTTGCGGCGCAGGAAGACGACAGTCAATATCGGTACGAAGACGACGTAGAGTCCCGTCAGAAAGCCGGAATTGGTGACGCTAGTGGTCAGAAGCCCGAACTGCTGCGTCACTGCGCCACCGAAGAGCGCCAGGCCGATGAAAATGAAGTTACGGATCGACTTTTGCGGAAGCGGCGTCGTGGCGAATCTTCCTTCGACGACGGCCAGCGGTAGCGCGACGATCGTCGCGATCGCGAAACGCAGGCCAATGAACCAGAGCGGGCCGATTGCCTCCATCGCCGTCGATTGGGCTACAAAACCGGCGCCCCAGATCGCGCCGGAAAACAGCAGGAATAGATTGGCCTGAAGGCGAGTCACGGCTGTGCTCCCGGATCGTGACGGATTTGGATCGAGGCAATCCAAAGCCATGTCGCTCCGGTCATTGCACAGCCGCTCTATCGTTTGCGTTTTTGTCGGGCAAGCCTCATCCTCCGCCATCCTCTATGGGGAACCGGCGACTTGACGATGACGACTCCCGTTCTGGGGACCTGACCTGACCCGATGAGCGACGCAGGCTATTCCGGAACACCACTTATAAAAAAGCTGGGCCTGCGCGACGGGCAGGCCGCCCTGCTTCTCGCCGTTCCGGCCAACCTTCCTGAAATTGCTGCCTTTCCCGGCTTCGTACTCGCCGACACGTCGATCGGCGGGACCGTCTCACGCTGCTATGACTACATCCATACCTTCGAAACCGACCGGACTGCGCTCGAAAGCCAGGCCGACGCGCTTACCGCGGGGCTGAGGGCGGATGGAGTGTTCTGGGTTTCGTGGCCGAAACGGACTTCTGGGGTTGCGACGAATCTGACCGAGGATACCTTGCGCGAGATATTTCTGCCGCTCGATCTTGTCGATGTGAAGGTCTGCGCCATCGACCCGGTGTGGTCGGGGCTCAAATTCATGTTTCGCAAGGAGGTGCGGGCAGCGCTTCGAACGGGTTGAAACAACGCGATTCCGGACGAAGAGCGTCACGCCCTTTCCCGGATTTGCTCCGCACGCCGCTATTGCGTAGGAGCCTTGGAGACCCGGAGAACAGCGCCATTGTCTTCGTCGGTTACCATCAGCAGCGCGCCGTCCGGCGCGACGACCACGTCCCGAATGCGGCCGAATTCGCCGTCGAACAGTCGTTCCTCGGAGGTGATCGCGCCGTTTTCGTCCCGCTCCAGGCGCGCGAGCAACTGATATTTCAGGGCCGCGATCAGAAGGTCGCCGTCCCATTCTGGAAACATGCTGCCGCGGTAAACAGCGAGCGCCCCCGGCGCGATCGACGGATCCCAATAGTAGAGAGGCTGTTCAAAGCCCTCCTTGGTCGTGCCTTCGCCGATTTCTGCGCCTGAGTAGTCTTTCCCATAGGTGATCACCGGCCAGCCGTAGTTCTTGCCAGGCTGCGGGTTGTTTACTTCATCACCGCCGCGCGCGCCGTGTTCGACGGTCAAGAGCTTGCCGTCGCCCTGGTCGAAGGTGATGCCTTGCGGATTGCGGTGCCCCTTCGACCAAATCTCGGCCCGACCCTCGGTGCCGCCGCGATAGGGGTTGGCCGCCGGAATGCTGCCGTCTGGATTGATGTGCAGAATGGCGCCGGCATGGTCGCGCGGGTCCTGGGCGCGGTCACGTTGACCACGGTCACCGATCCCGAAGAACAGGCTGCCGTCCTTGTCGATGGCGATGCGCGAGCCGAAGTGCTGGCCCCCGCCGGTGAACTTGCTCATCCGGAACAGTTCCTTCACGTCGGTCAAGCGCCGCTGGTCGTCGGAGAGAGCCGCTCGCACAAGCACTGTGCCATAGCCGTCGCCGTCGCTGGCGGAATAGGTCAGATAAAGCACGCGGTTGGTTGCGAATTGCGGATCGAGGGCAACATCGAGCAATCCGCCCTGGCCGCGAGCGGCCACATCAGGCACGCCCTCGATCGGGGCGGACAGCTCGCCGTCGCGCAGGATGCGCAGCCGTCCCGGGCGCTCGGTGACGACGATGCCGCCGTCCGGCATCACCTCGACGGCCCAGGGATGGCGGAGCCCGGTCGCGAGCGTCTCGACAAGAACCGTACCGGTCTGAGTTGAAAATTCCTGCGCCCGTTGTGCGGTCGCCGCTTGCGGGGCGAGAAGGCAGAGAAAACCGGAAAACAGAGGGGCCGCAGACCACGCCCATAGGGTTGGGATGTTCGTCAAACCTGCCCCAAAGAGCGAGCGCCGCATAGCATTCTCCGGATTGCGCCTTCGTTTGAGGTAAGCTGGAGCGCAGGCGCAAGTCTTTCAAGTCAAATCGGATCAAAACGGGTTTATCGGGAGATCGAGCCGGTGGTGAGCGGAACCGCGCGTTGCTCGCCGACGAGTTCGGCATTGACGATGTAGCGCATCGGCCCCTGTTCGACGGCGTCGAAGGGCCAGCAGGTGGCGAGTGCAAGGTTGTGTCCGCTGGCCGACGCGTTGATACCGCTTTCGTCCCAACGGGCGACACGGCCTTCGCCGGCACGGAAAATGAAGCGGCGGCCGTCTTTGCGCGTCAGCACCAAGAGGTCACCGGGGCTCACGTCCTTCAGCCAGCGAAAATGCGTGTCGCGATGAGCGGCGATCACGGACGTTCCTGTATCGCCCGGGAGCGGCGTGTTGGCGAGCCAGGCCGGGCCAAAGGCGAGAGCCTCGCCGCTTGCGCCGGCAAGCACGATCGCCGAGCGATTGATGCGAGGTGCGGAGATCTCCGCCGCCGTCTCGAAATCCGCCCAGGGCCAGGGCCTGCCACCGGCAGCGCCGCGAAGCTGTTCTTCGAAACTCTTCCGCAACAGGACCTGCGAAAGCTCGGCCTTGGCCTTCATGTAGAAGCCCTTGCCGATCAGCAGCAGGCCGGCAAGCGCAATGAGGGCGATGATCGCCACGACGACCGTTTCGATTGCCGACAGTCTGGCAAGAAAACCGGCGCGCTGGCCGGACGAATCATCATCGTCAGCCATGGCGGCGAACCCTTGCGACAATGAACGCGGCGATCTGTTCTCGCCAGAGAGCGAAGGTCGTGCCGGCCAGGAGTGCAATGGCAAGCAGCATCAGGCCAATCAGAATCTGCCTGTCAGCCTCGGTTGCCGTCTGCGGCAGGTTCACCTGGGTGTTCGCCTCGGCGATCAGGCTTGCTGCACGCGCCGTCGGCGCTGCCGCCATGCGGTCTGCGACAAGCATGGCGCGTTCGCTCCGGTTGCCCGCCGCCGCCTCCCGTTCATCGATCTTGGCGGGGGTGGCCGGGTCCTTGCCAAAAACCTTGCCGAAATCCCATCCCTCCGGAAGGTTCAATGGCACCTTGGCTCCAGCGAGCGGTTCCCCGGCCGCGCGGGAAGGGGTGATGTCGACTGCAACAAGGCTGGTGACACGCGAGACGAGATGATGCGCCAGCGCGACGGTCTCGATCTGTCGGTCGAGTTCGGCCGGGTCTGCGATGGCGCCGGCGCTCGCTTCGAGATCATCTATCTTGCGGCGCGCCCAGAGCTTGGTGATACCTTCGCCAGCCGCCGCCTTGGCAATGTCCATCTCGACCCGCCAGGGTTGGTCTCCCGCCTTGCCAACAATCCTGAGCTTGCCTTCCGGCGCGGTGCCGGCAAGTTCCGCCGTCAGCGCCAGCGGTTCGCCACGGTAAAGGTCGGGCATCGGGTCGGGGTTAATATTCGCGGCCGCAACGCCGTCAAACGTGGCCGAAATTTCGGTCATGACCGGGCTTTCGAGTTTCTCGAAAAGCTCACCCATGCGGGTGGCAACCTCGCTCTCGGAGCCGATCAGGGTGAAGGTGCCGCGGCCATATTCGGCGCACTTGGTCATGAAATGGCTGTTGGGAGCGGAACCGATACCGACGGTAAAGACGCGGGCATCGCCGCGACTGTTGCGGATCTCGTCGAAAAGCTGGCTCTCATTACCAATCGCGCCGTCGGTAAGAAAAATCACCTGGCGCAAGGCGCCGGGCTCTACCGGTCCCTGGGTGCGAAGCGCCGCCTCCAGCGCCGGCAGCATTTCGGTGCCGCCGTCGGCCGTAAGCGCGCGCACGAAGGCGATGGCATCCTCGCGCTTGTCGGGCGTGGCGGCAACGAGTTCGGGAAAGTGCACGGTCATCGTGTCGTCGAAGCGGATGACGTTGAAGCGGTCATCGTCGTCCAGTCGCGAAATCGCCAGCGCAAGACTCTCCTTGGCCTGTTCCATCGATGGGCCGGCCATCGAGCCGGAATTGTCGATGACGAAAACAACCTCGCGTCTAACCGCCTTGTTGGCCTCGACGGCGGACGGCGGTGTCACGAAGGCAAGCAGATAGGTTTTGCCGCCCACCGTCTCGCGGAAGAGACCGGCATAGGGGCTCTTGCCCTCGATCGCCTTCCAGCTCAGTTCGAAATCCTTGTCGGCCGGAACGCTGCCACTTTTCAGCGTGATCCGGCGGCTGAGCTCGTCGAGTGATGCGGTTTCGATCTCGTGATAGGGGGAAGTAACACTTGCGATCGGAAACCCGGCCTTGAGGTTGACGTTGAGGGTTACCGGATTGACCTTGGCGTTTTCCTTCGGATCGAGTACCGGCGCCTCGATCTTCTCCCGATCCGGAACCGGCTCGCTCACGGCATAGCCGCTATGGCCGTCGATATCGACCGTGTTGACGATCGGATGCGGATTGTAACGAGGCGCGACGACCATCGGGAAGCGGAATGAAAAGACCCCGTTGGACTGTCGAACGCCGCTTTGATACTCGATCTGCACGACGATGGTTTCGCCTGGGCCGATGTTGGCGACTTGGTTCGTGAAGATGTTTGGCCGCTGCTGCTCGAGAAGCGCGGCCTTCTTGCCCTCGGCCTTCGCCTGTTCGTAGATTTCCTTGGCCTCGGCGCGCGGCTTGATCTTTCCCTCGATGAAGCGGTCGCCGATCTGCATCTTCAGCGTATCGACGGCGGAGTCCTCGGGGAGCGGAAAGACGTAGGTACCCTCGACCCATCCCTTGCTCGGGTTTTCGAAGCGCTGAGTGACGCGGGTTCGGATGACGGGACCGTTGACGTTTATCTCGACGTCTGTTGCCAGCCGCGGCGCCTCGACGAAATAGCCGGGTTCCCTGGAAGGAAAGAGTAGTGCGCCGGTCCCCATGTCGTTCGGGCGTACATAGCCAGCTAGCCGCTGCGCTCTGGGTTCGGCCGCTTGAGCCGAAGCCTGCGCCAACAGACCGAGGACCATCACAATGCACGCTGCGAGCGCGGCGAGCGCCAGATAGAAACCCCAACGCGCCTCGTTGCGCCGCGTGCGCGCAGCGGCGATTTCGTCGTCGAGAAACATTGCATACCCCCACGATGCGAATGCATTCACGTCATGGTAGAAGAGGTCTGGAAATCGGCTCTTGCAGGACTAAATTGCGGCGCTCCGCGACAGTTGTTGTGACCAAATTAAGGCGCTGCGGAAACGGGCAAAACGCACTGATTTTTTGAAGAAAATCTGGAGCCGCGAACGGTCGTTTCTGGTGTCAACTTCCTGCCGCGCAGCCCGGTGGGGCGAGCCGGGAATGGCTTTTGTCAGGGCCTGTGAACGCCCGCGCGCCCGGGTGTCACCCATCGATCGCCTCGATGGCATTCATGAAACTTTGTCATGGTGACGCATTTTGCGCGGCTTTGCCGCCGTTTTTGGCGCTCAAGCGCTTGCAAGACTGGGCTTCTTTCGACATAGACCTAACCGCTATGGAGCCTGACTTTCCGTTCCGTAGCGCTTCACGCCGTTTCGAAACGATCAGGACCTCACACCATGGCCTTTCTTGCCGATGCCCTTTCCCGCGTAAAGCCTTCCGCCACCATCGCCGTTTCGCAGAAAGCCCGTGAGCTGAAAGCGAAAGGCCGTGATGTCATCGGCCTCGGTGCAGGGGAGCCGGACTTCGACACGCCGGACAACATCAAGAAGGCCGCCATTGACGCGATCAACCGTGGCGAGACGAAGTACACGCCCGTCTCCGGCATTCCGGAACTGCGCGAAGCCATCGCGAAGAAGTTCAAGCGCGAGAACAATCTCGACTACACCGCGGCGCAGACGATCGTCGGCACGGGCGGAAAGCAGATTCTTTTCAACGCCTTCATGGCGACGCTGAATGCCGGCGATGAAGTTGTGATCCCGGCACCCTACTGGGTTTCCTATCCGGAGATGGTGGCGCTGTGCGGTGGCACGCCTGTCTTCGTCGCGACCAAGCAGGAGAACAATTTCAAGCTGAAGCCCGAGGATCTCGAAAAGGCCATCACGCCCAAGACCAAGTGGTTCGTCTTCAACTCGCCGTCCAACCCCTCCGGTGCTGCCTATTCGCATGACGAGCTGAAGGGGCTGACCGACGTGTTGATGAAGCATCCGCATGTCTGGGTGCTGACCGACGATATGTACGAGCACCTGACCTATGGCGACTTCAAGTTTGCCACGCCGGTCGAGGTCGAGCCTGGCCTTTACGACCGCACGCTCACGATGAACGGCGTTTCCAAGGCCTATGCCATGACCGGCTGGCGCATTGGCTATGCCGCGGGTCCGCTGCAGCTCATCAAGGCGATGGACATGATCCAGGGCCAGCAGACCTCTGGCGCCACCTCCATCGCGCAGTGGGCCGCCGTCGAGGCGCTCGATGGGCCGCAGGATTTCATCCCGCGCAACAAGGAGATCTTCCAGGGCCGCCGCGATCTCGTCGTCTCGATGCTGAACCAGGCCAAGGGCATTTCTTGCCCGACGCCGGAAGGCGCCTTCTACGTCTATCCGTCTTGCGCCGGCCTCATCGGCAAGACCGCGCCGTCCGGCAAGGTCATCGAAACGGACGAGGATTTCGTCTCCGAGCTTCTGGAAGCGGAAGGTGTTGCGGTTGTCCATGGTTCGGCCTTCGGTCTCGGCCCGAACTTCCGCATCTCCTACGCGACCTCGGAAGCGCTGCTCGAAGAGGCTTGCCATCGCATCCAGCGCTTCTGCGCCGCCTGCCGGTAAGAACAGCCTTTACCGCAAACAAACAGCCCGCTGGTGCGTCGGCGGGCTTTTTGTTGCCGCTTACAAAGCGATTCAGCGACTTGCCAATCCGATTCAGGCGATGGCTCTATCGCGTTGAAATGGGATTCACTTTTGTCGCCGGATAGTCTCGATCACGCCCGAGATGTCGTCGCTGCCATGACCTTCAGCAATCCGCCGGGTGGCGAGCCGGAGCATCGGTTCGATGAAGTCCGGCGCGACACCTTGCTCCGTGCTCGCCCTGGCGATGTTTTCGAGTGCTACCGTTTGCATGGCGAGATTCGAAACCACGGAGCGATCGTGCAGCCCGCTGTCGATCTTGTCGGCAAGGTCGGGGAGTGTGCCGCTCATCGCCGCGATCCACGGAAGAAGAAGCGGCAGGAAATCGGTGACCTTGCCGCCACTGCTTGCCACCAGCGCGCCGGCATGCAGGAAACCTGAGAAGAGGCCGTACATGCCGGAGAGCAGGGCGAGGTCATAAAGCGCTGCGAGGCTTGGGTCCTCGCCAAGATGGCGGCTTTCGGCAAGTGCATCGAGCGATGGCTTGTGTCGGTCGAAGAGCACCCCCGAGCCGCTATAGAGGATCAAGGCGCCACGCTCGCCGATCATCGGCGGAATGGCCATGATGCCCCCGTCGAGATAGGCCGCCCCTTTCTTCTCGGCCCAGGCAGCGAGATTTTTCGCGTTGCGCGGTGTGCCATTCGTCAGGTTGACGAGATCGCGGCCGCGGAGTGCGTCTTGCGCCTCGGCCAGCACCGCGCCTGCGGCGGCATAATCGACGACGCAGAGGATCGTGAGTTCGCTTGCCGCGACGGCTTCCGCGGGGCTCGCTGCGATCCGCGCTCCGGCGCTGGCAAGCGGCTCCGCCCGCGACGACGTGCGGTTCCAGACTGTCACGGAATGGCCCTTCCGGACGAGGGTCGCAGCGAGCGCTGTGCCCATGGCACCGAGACCGAGAACAGATATCCTGCCCATGTCTCTTCCTTTCCTGTTTCGCATCAGAGGGCGGTTGAAAGCTTCTGGCCGAGGCCGCCATCGACGGCGAGCTTTGCGCCGGTCGTGAAGGTTGCCTCGAAGGCGAGGAACAGCACGGCGCGCGCCACCTCGTCAGCCGTGCCGTTGCGCTTCATTGGCGTGACCGCGTCGCCCAGCGCCTTGAACTTGGCGCGTTCAGCATCGGTGATGCCGGCAACACCCTTGGTCGGCGTGTCGATGAAACCAGGGGAGACGGTGTTGACGCGGATGCCGCGCGGCAGGAGCTCGGTCGCAAGCACGGAGGCGAGCGAGACAAGCGCCGCCTTGGTGGCGCTGTAGACGCTCATGCCCGGATGACCGCCCTCGTCCGCAACGGAGGAGGTGAAGACAATCGAGCCGTCCTTGCGGATCAGCGGGGCCAGCCGCTGCGCGGTGAAGAACGCGCCCTTGGTGTTGATCGCGAACTGGCGGTCGTAGGACGCCTCGGTCACCTGATCGAATGGCTCGAGTTCCGAAATGCCGGCGTTGATGTGGAGAAGATCGATCGCGCCTATCTTCTGACCAACCGCGGCTCCGAGAACCGCGATGTCGCTGAGATCGGCGATGTCGGAGCGCAGCGCGTGGACGCCGGCGCCGAACCTCTCCCTGACTTTTGCGAGGTTGTCCTCGTTGTTTCCGGTCAGGAGCACTTCCGCGCCGCCAGCGACCAACCGTGCCACCGTCGCCAGCCCCATGCCATGGGTGCCGCCGATCACAACGGCTTTCTTACCTTCGTAGATAGTCATGCTGTCTTCCTCTTCGGTTCCAATGAACGATGAGGAAGAGATGCATTTATGGACGAAGGTACGCCAGATGGCCTAACGTGGACTTATCATCCACAAATGCGAACGCTGACTTCTCATGGCAAACCTCAACGACTTCATGCTCTTTGTTCACGTGGTAGATCACGCGGGCTTTGCGCCGGCGGCGCGCGCGCTCAATGTGCCGAAGTCGACGCTGAGCAAACGGGTGGCGGAGCTCGAAAGAGCGTTGGGCGTTCGGCTCATCAACCGCACTTCGCGCCGTTTCGCAGTGACAGAGACGGGGGAGGATTTCTACCGCCATGCGGCGGCAATGCTCATCGAGGCGGAAGCCGCTGAGAGTGTGGTCAAGGGGAGGCTCGCCGAGCCAAGCGGTACCGTCAGGATCACGGCATCCGTTCCGACGGCGCAGCTTTCGCTCGCGCCGCTGTTGCCTCAGCTGGCGATCGTCTATCCGAAGATCCGTCTTATGGTGCACGCGACCGACCGGTTCGTCGACCTCATCCAGGAAGGTTTCGACATCGCCGTGCGCGACCATTTTGCGCCGCTCCCGGATTCTGGCCTCGTGCAGCGCCGCGTCGCTTCTGAGGCCAGTTGGCTGGTGGCGTCGCCGTCCTATCTCGATAAGCGCAAAGCGCCGGAACATCCCGAAGATTTAGAATCTCACGAGGGCCTGCTGACATCACTGACATCGGACAGTTGGACGTTGGAACATCCGGACGGGACGATCGTCAGGGTGTCGTCCAAGCCGCGATTTGTGGCGGATGAATCGTACGTCCTGCGCGAGGCCGCCGTGGCAGGGCTTGGCATAACCGCCTTGCCTGGCAAGCTTTGCCGCAACGAGATCGCATGCGGTGCGCTCGTCCGCGTCCTGCCCCAGTGGACCGCGGGGCGCGTGATGACGACGATCCTGATGCCGCATCGCCGCGGGCAGTTGCCGTCCGTGCGTGCCACCGTCGATTTCATCGCGGCGCGCCTTGGAGACGCCTGATCGACAAAACGATAGCGGGAGGGCAAAAGGCCCGCAGCGAGCGGGCCTTTGTGGAAGCGGCTCGTGCTTCTCAGCGCTCGGCGAGCGCCGATTCGCCCTTCTTCTCGCGGATGAGATTGAGGAAGCGGCGGAAGAGATAATGGCTGTCCTGCGGGCCTGGCGAGGCTTCCGGATGGTGCTGGACCGAGAAGACCGGCTTGCCGTTGACGCGCAGGCCGCAGTTGGTGCCGTCGAAGAGCGAAATGTGAGTCTCTTCAATGCCTTCCGGCAGCGACCTCGAATCGACCGCGAAGCCGTGGTTCATCGAGACGATCTCGACCTTGCCGGTGGTGTGGTCCTTGACCGGATGGTTGGCGCCGTGGTGCCCCTGGTGCATCTTCTCGGTCTTGGCGCCGAGTGCCAGCGCCAGCATCTGGTGGCCGAGGCAGATGCCGAAGACCGGAATTTCGGTCTTCAGGAGATCCTGGATCACCGGAACGGCGTATTCGCCGGTCGCGGCTGGGTCGCCGGGGCCGTTGGAGAGGAAGATGCCGTCCGGTTGCAGTGCCAGAACTTCTTCTGCGCTGGTCTGTGCGGGGACGACCGTGACCCGGCAGTTGAGACCGGCGAAGAGCCGAAGAATGTTGCGCTTGACGCCATAGTCGAGGGCCACGACGTGATAGGTGGCGTCGGTTTCGCCGAGCGTCGAATAGCCCTCGTTCCATACCCAGGGCTTTTCGTTCCAGCGGGACGACTGGCCGGAGGTAGCGACCTTGGCGAGGTCGAGGCCCTCGAGACCGCTCCAGGCCTTGGCCTCGGCCTTCAGCTGATCGATGTCGAAGACGCCGGCGGGATCGTGGGCGATGACAGCGTTCGGCATGCCGTTTTCGCGGATCCAGGCTGTCAGCGCACGTGTGTCGATGCCGCAAAGGCCGATGATGCCCCGCGCCTTCAGCCAGGCGTCGAGGTGCTTGGCAGCACGGTAGTTGGAGGGCTCGGTAATGTCGGCCTTGAAAATGACGCCGACGGCGCCGTGCCGGGCGGCGGGCGTCAGGTCCTCGATATCCTCGTCATTGGTGCCGATGTTGCCGATATGCGGGAAGGTGAAGGTGACGATCTGGCCGAGATAGGAGGGGTCGGTCAGGATCTCCTGATATCCGGTCAGCGCCGTGTTGAAACAGACTTCGGCCTGAACCTTGCCGGTCGCGCCGATGCCCTTTCCTTCGATCACAGTGCCGTCAGCCAGAACGAGAAGGGCGGTGGGTTTCTGGGTTGTCCATGCGGGTGTCGCGGTCATCGTTCTTATCCCGTTGCGGCCGAAGGCGAGGCTTGAAAGCCAATCGGTTCAGCGCCATTTCAAATTGCATGCGGCATGGCGCGCGGAAACCCCGCGAGAAAAGGTTCATGCCGATGTTCGTGCAGGTGCCGGAAAATAACGAAAGGCCTTAGCCGGGTCAACCGGCAGCCATGAATTGCAAGGAAATAAAACTCCTTATAATTCAAGCGGTTGCGCAATCCGTTTGATTGCACCTGCCGCACTGGTTTAAGACGACGACAACAACGACGTAATCGAACCGGTTGCGGGCATGAGCTCCGCGGGCCGGTTTCGACATGGAGTAAGGACATGCGCGACCAACTCGCGAACGCATTGAAAGAAGCCCTCAAAGCCAAGGACACGCGGCGCATCTCGACCGTCCGGCTGATCCAGGCGGCGATCAAGGACCGCGACATCGCCAATCGCGGCCAGGGCAAGGATCCGGTTGGCGATGACGAGATCATGCAGATCCTCGCCAAAATGATCAAACAGCGCGAAGAATCCGCCCGCATTTACGACGAGGGCGGCCGCCCCGAACTCGCCGAGCAGGAACGCCAGGAAATTGCCGTCATCAACCAGTTCCTGCCCGAACAGCTTTCCGAGGAAAAGGTGAAGCAGGCCTGTGCCGCCATCATCCAGGAGACCGGTGCCCACGGCCTTCGCGACATGGGCAAGTGCATGAACGCGCTGAAGGAGCGCTATCCGGGTCAGATGGACTTCGCCAAGGCCTCTGGTCTCGTCAAGGAATTGCTGAAGTAAGCTGGCGCGCGCTTTGCAGCGGGCGTATCGCCCTCCATACCGCGCCGACCGGCTTCGTCTTCGAGCCTCGGCGCGCGGTATCTACCCTGTGAATTGCGGGCACCGCGGGTCGCCGCTACGACTTCGCCGGTCCATACTGCTTGTATGGGAGGCCGGCTAGGGGTATCGGCTATCCATGCGCTTTTCACAGTCCTTCCTCGACGAGATACGCGATCGCGTTCCGATTTCGGACGTGGTCGGCAAGCGCGTCACCTGGGACCGGCGCAAGACCAATGTTTCGCGCGGTGACTACTGGGCCTGTTGCCCCTTTCACGGCGAAAAGTCGCCGAGCTTCCATTGCGAGGACCGCAAGGGCCGCTACCATTGCTTCGGCTGCGGTGTTTCCGGCGACCACTTCCGCTTCCTGACGGATCTGGAAGGCTTGAGCTTCCCTGAAGCGGTGCAGCAGATTGCCGACATGGCTGGCGTCACCATGCCGCAGCCTGATCCGCAGGCCGAGCGGCGCGAGAAGGAACGCACCAGCCTGCTCGACGTCATGGAACTGGCGACGCAGTTCTTCCAGGACCAGCTCCAGACGGCGAACGGCGCCAAGGCGCGGGCGTACCTCCGCGAGCGAGGGCTGACCGGGCGTACGATCGAGACGTTCCGGTTAGGCTTTGCGCCAGACAGCCGCAATGCTTTGAAGGAGTTTCTCGCCGGCAAGGGCGTCGGGAAGGAGCAGATCGAAGCCTGCGGCCTCGTCGTGCATGGACCCGACGTGCCGGTTTCTTACGATCGTTTCCGCGACCGCATCATGTTTCCGATCCTTTCGGCGCGCGAGAAGGTCATCGCCTTCGGTGGCCGCGCCATGTCGCCTGACGCGCCGGCCAAATATCTGAATTCGAATGAGACGGAGCTCTTCCACAAGGGCAATGTGCTCTTCAATTTCGCGCGCGCCCGGCGAACTTCGCAAGGCGCCGATGGGGCCGGCACGATCATCGCCGTCGAAGGCTACATGGACGTGATCGCGCTGCATCAGGCCGGCATCGAAAACGCGGTGGCGCCGCTCGGAACCGCACTCACCGAAAACCAGCTTGATCTTCTCTGGAAGATGACGCCGCAGCCGGTGCTCTGCTTCGATGGCGACGGCGCCGGCATCCGCGCCGCCAATCGCGCCGTCGATCTGGCGCTCCCCCATCTCAAGCCCGGACGATCGGTCCGCTTCGCCATGCTGCCGGATGGTAAGGACCCGGACGATCTCGTCCGCCATGACGGACGCGAGCCTTTCGACAAGGTGCTCGCCAATGCCCGCTCGCTCGCCGAAATGGTGTGGCTGCGCGAAGTCCAGGGCGGTGCATTCGACACGCCGGAAAAACGCGCCGAACTTGAAGCTCGGCTGAGGCAGGTGACATCTGTCATCGCCGACGAAAGCGTGCGTCGCCACTATGGCCAGGACATGCGCGACCGCCTCAATGCCTTTCTGCAGGGCAGTGCGCCGTTCAGGAGTGAACGGCGGCCTTTCGACCGGGGCGGGCGCCAGGCTGGTGGGCAGCGCGGTGCAGCTGGTGCCCGGAATATTGCCGCCGGCCCGACCGCGATCTCCGATCGCCTGGCGCGCTCGTCTCTCGTCAGCGGTCAACAGGCGGTGCCGCTGTTGCGCGAGAGCGTGTTGGCCCTAACCATCGTCAACCACCCGCAACTGCTATTCGACGAATATGACGAGATCTCGACCATCGAGTTCGACCACCGCGACCTGCAGCGCTGCTGGGCCATGGTTCTGAACGCAGCGGCGGCAAGCGGACCGCGGCTGACGCGCGAGATCCTGATCGAACAGCTGGAGACGGAGGGTTTCGGCGCGCTGATCGGCGCGCTCGACCAGCAGGTCCGCTATGCCCGGCTGTGGACGGCGACGGTTGCCGCCGCGCCAGAGGATGCGCGCGAAGGTTACCTTCAGGCGCTTGCCCTCCACAGGCGTAGCAAGGCCCTGCATTGGCAGCGGCGCGAACTGGAGCGTGAACTGGCCCACGCTACTGAGGAGGGGGACCTCCAGGTTGTGCCACAGCTGCTCAGGACGCTCCAGGAGGTCCAGCTCGAAGTAACGCGGCTTGAGAACCAGGAGGCCATCATCGAAGGCTTCGGCGTGCTTTCGGGAAGAGTGAAAGGTCCGGCTGCGCGGTAGGAGACCCCCTGAGGCAGCCCCTCATCCCGCTGCCGCGGCCTTTTCCTCGCAGGCGGGGAGAAGGGACGTTGCAGCGTCCTCTCGGTCTACCGCGTCGCGTGTCTTGCGCCAGGGTTTTGCCATTGGTGCACGGCGCGAGTCGCAGGCGCGACGCACCCTCGCCCCGCTTGCCGGGAGAGGGCAGGGTGAGGGGCAAATCTCTGTCCCGTTTACATCCGGCGTGGACAATTCCCATACTGCACGCCTCACGAAAGCGATTCCATGCCCCACAACGACAATGCTTCCGCCGCGCGCCTGTTCGAAAGCGAAGGCGTTGCCAATCCTCTCGACGTCCTGAAGCGCGTCTATGGCTATTCGGCCTTCCGCGGTCAGCAGCAGGACGTCATCGAACATGTGGTGGCGGGCAGTGACGCGGTGGTGCTCTTCCCGACGGGGGCGGGCAAATCGCTCTGCTTCCAAATCCCGGCGCTTTGCCGCCGCAGCGTGGGCATCGTCGTATCGCCGTTGATCGCCTTGATGCGTGATCAGGTGGAGGCGCTGAAGCAACTCGGCATTCGCGCCGCCGCGCTCAATTCGTCGCTGACGCGCGAGGAGGCGATTGCGGTCCGCCGCGCGCTTTCGGCGGGTACGCTCGATCTGCTCTATGTCACGCCGGAGCGCGCCGTCACCGATGGTTTCGCCGAGATGATCGGCGATGTCGAGATTGCGCTGTTTGCGATCGACGAGGCGCATTGTTTTGGCGGATCGGCTAACTCTTAGCAGAATTAAGAGCTATCTTAGGTATAGTTGTGCAACTATCTCTGCTTCTGGATGTGGGCGATCTTCTTGTATCCAAGCCCAGGCTCAGCCCCAAATCGCTAAGAGCCGCTCGGGCTTGGATACAAAAGAATGTCGGGCGTCAGCCCGTCCGCTTGGAAGGGTCCCCGGAGCGAAGCGAGGGGGCTTTGAGACGATGATTTCAACAGAGTCTCGACGCCTCGGTCAGCAGACAGCTTCAGCGTGTCTCGATTAGGATAACGGCATCGAAATGCAAACAGATGTCGACGTTGGCGAAACGACCATCTCATTCCATTAAGCTGCTAGCCTTGATCGTATCAGGCAATCAGTTTGAAGAAGGCATCCGCCGCTACTTTACCTTCGGCGTCGAACGTTTCTGTAGTTCAACAGACGGAAGATGGTTGAGGGAAGAATCATCCTCAACAGCGTTATTGTTGACGATACCCCATCCCCTACCGTTCTCCGGCGGCAGAAAAACAATGCCATTCTTGGTGTAGAACTTTTTCAGTTCCGCCGCAGAATTCAACATGCCGGCTACCCCGCGTTCAACCCGCTGGATGCTCGATCGCGAAATTCCGGAATGCGCTTCAACCATCTCTTGGCTGAGACCGAGAAACTCTCTTGCAAGCTTCATCATGATCGGAGGCGGCAGCAACATAAGGATTCATTTGCATGGATCCGGGCGCGCTGCAAATCCACGCATTGGGATCTTGACGAGTGACGCCTTAGGCGTCAAAAAAGACGCGGTGAGCGTCGCGTTGGCGATCGGCGCGAATCCTTAAGCCCTAACAAGTGGGACCCGAATCATGAGTTTCAAATTGCGAGCGGAGGTCGATCGGCTCGACGGCCTGCTGAGAGATATAAGGCGCCTCCAGGCAAGCGATATGAAGGCCAGCGATCTGGGGAACGAGATCCCCTCACTCGAGGATTACCGGCTGACTGCTCGAAGGGTGCCGTGTTTACAGGGGGCCGTCTACGGTCATCCCCTTCTTTCGGATGGCAAGACGATCTTCACGAGCGAACTCTACGCCTACTTCGAAGAAGACGGACAACTTTGTGCCCGAACGCTGAACCACTGGTATCGGCTGGACGTCTCCCGCGACCGGAGGCAGGACGCATGAAGCACCGCATCTCACACGCAGCCTTCAAGGAATTGAAGCGGAACCTCGGATATTTTCTGGCTTATAGCTCCCTGCGCGCTACGCTCAGACCCTTCGAGCAATTTCGAGGCAACACGCGCGGGATATTGGTCCTCATTGTCGATGAAAGCTGGACGGAGCGGTATGCGCGGGCTGCGGAGCTCCTGATGACTGGGCAGCGCCGAACCCTCCTGTCGCGGGAGGCGTCCCGGCGGGTGGTTCAAGTCCTGAAGCCATCGATGAAGCCGAAGCCGAATGACTGGATCGATCCGCTGGGACCTCATCGCCAGTTGATCATCATAACGACTTCGACCGATTTGGTGCCAGAGACGCTATTGAACGCGGCCGACGTCATCGTCAATGTGTCACCGCCAACTGCACGTCATATCGCAGCAGGGCGTCGTCTCGCTGGCCTGCCGACGCTTCCCGCTGATTTGCTACAGGAGCTTTCACGTGCCGATCAAGGCGTCATCGGCTCCCTGGTGGGACGACGCTCATTATCAAAACAGAATCTGCCAAGTTCAGGTGCCCGAAGGTACCGAGGAGCTCCAATCACTGCTCTTAGCGATCTGCCAGGTTTTGCGACGGTGCGCCCTTGGGTTTCGGCACTGGCTCGGGACCTGGACGATTGGAAAGCAGGCACGCTTGATTGGAAGGATGTCGATCGTGGAGCCCTTCTCGTTGGTCCGCCCGGAACGGGCAAGACATTTTTCGCTTCGGCACTGGCCGCAGAAATCGGTGTGCCCCTCGTAGCGACTTCGGTCGCAGCCTGGCAGGCAAGCGCCGATGGTTACCTGGGCGACATGCTGAAGGCTATGCGGGCGTCCTTCGCAGAGGCCCGTGCGAAGAAGTGCGCCGTCCTCTTTGTTGACGAACTCGACGGCATCGGCCGGCGGAGATCCGGGGGAAGGAACGCCTACTACGAATCCAACGTAGTCAACTGCTTCCTGGAACTGACAGATGGACTGGTTGACGTCGAAGGCGTGATTCTCGTCGGGGCTACTAACCGAGTGGAAGACATCGACCCCGCGGTGCTGCGCTCGGGTCGCTTCGAGGAACATTTCTATATCGGTCTTCCGAACGACGATGAGCGGGCGGCGATACTCAGCCATCACCTCTCACACGCCGTCGATGCTCTTCAGATTCGCAAGGCTACCGATAATCTTCGATCCGCGACGCCGGCTGATCTCCAACGGCTTGCTCGAAAGGCGAAGCGTGCTGCGCGAACCCATAGGCGAGCTGTCACTGTCGATGATATCAAGAGCAGCCTTCCCGTCAGGACCAAACTTCCGGAGGCGGTGATTCTGCGAACGGCCGTCCATGAATGCGGCCATGTTCTGGTTGCGCTCGCCTCAGGACTGGTGGGCGACATCGTCGTTGAGCTGGAGGATAGCATCTCCGAGCAAGGATTCGAGGCCCAGGAGGGAGGTCGGGTACAGTACCGGATGATCGAAGAGATCCTACCAACGGAAGCGACCCTGCTGGCTCGCATCCGAATTTCGCTCGCGGGCATGGCGGCAGAAGAGGTTGTTCAGGGTAGCCGATCGATTGGCGGTGCTGGCGCTATGGGTTCGGATCTCGACGCCGCGACCAGGATCGCAACACAGATGGTTCTATCCTATGGAATGGGCAAGAACATGCGGTTCTACGCCGACAGGCAAAAAGTCGATGGCACCTTGGCGGTTCCCCCAGAACTGAGTGTTGAGATAAACGCGATACTCACCCGCGAATACCGGTCCGCCAAAGAACTCCTGACGAAGGAGAAGTCCCGGTTGATGAGGTTGGCTGCCGAACTTGTTGTGGACCGAAGGATGGAATTCAAGAAGGAAGTATCTGCATCGGCATAGGGTAGTTCTCGCAATGGGGACCACTTGGTAGGCATGTGAGGACCGCACAAGGTTTTTCTGAGCGAGCCCGTCACGCCGCGAGTTAGGCGGGGGCAAGCCTTGCCGCAGGTCCCCGACCGTGGAATTCCTCCTACAGTATGTGCTTGCTGAGGCGGCCCTAATCGTCGTTGGATGGCGCGGAACCCCACCTGAAAACGAACCAAGACCGCGCTGCTTTCTTTCCCTGCACCAATTCACCGATTTTCCGAACGTACTCTCGATCGGGATCCTCCGAGAACTGCTTGAGCGCGGGTGACCTTGCCCCCAAGTTTTATCCAGATTTGAGTTCGCTCCAGCGGTTTTGGGTTGCTGCATTTGCGGCGGTAGCTTCGGGTTGCGGTGCGGAGCCATTTCGGCTGCGCAGCACCGCATCACGTCGCGGGTTGATGGTCTGAGCGAACTCGGCAGGTGCCAGCCGGCCGAGGCCGGAGTGTGGTCGGTTATCGTTGTAGTCGCTTCGCCAGTTTAAAAGCGCTGATCGGGCATGGGTCAGTGACGAGAAGAGAGTCTCATTCAAGAACTCGTCTCGCGACGGAATGCTAGAGTTCCTGTCGCTGCTCTGCTTCAATCCGGAGCGGCCGCGACTCCAGGAACACAACTTCGTCCTGGCCCTTGCCGTCCCTAAGCGTCTCGACATTGCGCTTTATCACGGAGGAGGAGGTGACACTTCAATTTGCTGAGTAGTTCGGAAGGCGTTGGCGGTGAAGCGGTATAAACACATGCCGACCAGCATGGCCGCGACGAACAGGACGGCCTCCCACCGCCCCGTCGACAGTGCAGCGACGGCGGGGCCGGGACAGAATCCCACCAGCCCCCACCCGAGTCCGAACAAGCACGAGCCAGTCATCAGTTTCCAATCGATCGATCTATTCGCCGGCACACAGAAGCGGTCATCGAGCAAAGGCGCCGGACGGCGACCGCGGATGATGTAAGCCCCGGCAGAAGGGATCAGCGCGCCGGCCATGACAAAGGCCAGCGACGGGTCCCAGCTACCCGCGACATCGAGGAACGCCAGCACACGTCCGGGATTGATCATGTCGGAGATTAGCAGGCCGGCCCCGAAGATGAGCCCGCAAACGATCGCTGCTAACATGCGAGCCCTCATGGCTGGACTCCAATAAGATGACGGGTGACGAAGACCGTGGCGCCCGCAACGGCCATGAAGATTGCTGTGGCGGCAAGTGAACGAGGCGAAAGCCGCGCAAGTCCGCAAACGCCGTGACCACTCGTGCAACCCGATCCGAGTCGGGTGCCGTAGCCGACGATGAGTCCGGCAGCGATCAGCAGTGCAGGCGAAGAAGTGATAACGATCTCGGGTTTGCGGGCGAGGGCCGCCGCCAGCCAAGCGCCTGCGATGATGCCGACGAGGAAAGCCAATCCCAACTTGCCGTCGCCGTCCTCGGTCAGGCCTGCTGCGGCGGCCGCGAGACCGGAAACCCCGGCTATCCTTCCGTTCAGCAGAAGATAGAGGCCTGCCGCTAGGCCGATTAGGAGGCCGTCGGTCAGTGGCCAGAGATAGTTCAGTTCAGTCATTGCGCTCACACTGCGTTCTCGGTTCGGGCGTCGGTCTCCGCATCGTCTAAGGGTATTTCGACTTTATATACGCGACGAGATCGGCGATCTCGGTACGTGTCAGGGACAGATTGGGCATCCGGGAGTGGTGAGGTGCAGCCAGGAAGGCCGAAAGGCTCGCCTCGTCAAATCGCTCCGATTCACCAATCTGAGCGAACGTCGGAACAGTATCAGAGCCGCGCACTTGTCCAGGTGCAACGACGTGACACTCGCTGCACCAGCGTTGGGCGATGGCGCGGCCGCGGAGTCGATCGGCCGCGGCGCTCTCCCCAGTGACCATTAGAAGGAGAGCAACGGCAACAGCGCTTTGCAGTCCACATATTCGCTTCATTGCAGCCGTGTCCATTGAGTTCGCCAGCAACTCAGCGGTCGCGTCACCGGCTAGCATTGCAATTGACGCCTCTCAAGCCGCGTCCGGATGAAGAGCCTTCCAAGCAGAAACATCAGTCGCGGTTACTGCTACGTGCCCATCGGAAGTGAGCTTCTTCCCATCGAATTTGTTGGACGCGATTTCGCTGAATACTGTGACGTATTGCTGCAATCGACACTCGTTGCAAAGCGGCGGATCGGCGATATCGAAAAGCGCCTCCTTCGTAACAAGAACGATTTCGTCGCCTCCGACGTCTCTTTCCATGATCAGAAGCGCCTCGTCACCCGATGCCTTCATCATTCCACTGACCAACTTCAAGGGCATTTTCGTCCTCCCGGCATGAATGCGATTCGAGCCAACAGAGAGTGTTCACGCAAGCATTATGCTTCGCACGCAGAGAAACTCCTTGATCAAGCTCAAAGTCGGACCTCCAATCGCGATCCGTTCGAGGCTAAGTCAACCGCCCCGTCTGCCGTATTCGCGCATGTCGTTGATCCAGCGCGCGCGCTTCTTCTCGTCGGCAAACGAGAGGCCATAGAAGCTCTCGCGAATGGGTCTGATCCCGGCGAAGCCCAACATGCTGCGCTCGAAGCTGCGCACGCCATAGGCGCCGAAATACCATCGATAAAGCAGCACCGGCATTCCCATGGTGACGATTATGCGGGCGGAGCGCCCGGCAAGCAGCCGTTTGGGAAAGCCGCGCTTCTTGTATTCCATGGCAAAGCCCGGCCTGAAAATGTGCTCGAGAAAGCCCTTGAGCAGGGCCGGCATCGTTCCATGCCAAAGGGGAAACAGAAAGACCCAGTGCTCTGCCCAGCGCATGTCCTCCCGAGCCTGCTCCAGGCCCGGTGGTAATGCCCCTGTTTCGAAATCTTCCTGCGTCCGCAGCAGCGGGAACTCGAGCTTGGCCACTTCGATGCGCCGCACTTCGTGTCCCGCTGCCGTGGCGGCCTCGGCGTAAGCGTCAGCCATGGCGTGGAGGAGGTGCTGTCCGACTGGGTCGGGGTGGCCCTGGACAATCGCAATATGCCTGGTCATCTGCTGCGCTCCGTAAAATCACGACGCATGAATGCCTGATACCTGCCTCCCTCATGACCGCTTCGATGAAACGGCGGGTGCGGGTACATTCGGCCGAACAGAGGTGCCGGCAGGGGATCCGGTGGGCTCCATTGTGCCTGTCTGAGCGAGGAAATCGCTGACGGCTTCCTTAACCTTTTCGCCATGTCCAACGAGCAGATGGCCGCCGGTGTCGTAGACGACCAACTTCGCGCCTGGAATGCTGGCGGCCGCGAATTTGGCTGCGGGAAGTGTGTTGAACAGATCGTCCTCGGCCGAGACGACCAGGGTGGGAGCGGCGATGTTCTCGAGCGGCAGGCGGTGGAGATTGGGCGCACTGTCGATGTTTATGCCGGGGAAGCGCCGCGAAAGCGGTTCGACGCTGCGGATAATGGCCGTCACCCGATTTCGATCCGTCGCCGCGGCCGCTTCGACCACCTCGGGCGGTACGCCGAGGAAGCGCATGAGAACCGACGGAGCCATCTTTTCTGTGGCCCACCATGCGAAATCGGCGCCGGTATTGACCAGCCAGAAGGCAAATGCGCTGCCGCGACTGCCCTCGACCATCACTGGGCTCTCGGGCGCGTAAGTTCCAGGCACGATCAGAACAAGAGCTGACACCCTATCCGGATGGCGAAGCGCCAGTTCAATCGCCGAGCGTGCGCCTGCCGAAACGCCAACGACCACGGCTTTGTCGATCTGAAGCTGGGAGAGCAGCGCCATATGGGCATCGGCCTGGGCGGCCGGCGAAGCATCGGCAGGTATCGGCGTTCCCAGATACCCGAAGCGAGACGGGGCGACCACCCGAAAGCCGCTTCCGACCAGATCGGCAACGTTGGTCAGGCCCTGATCCCATCCGCCACCTGCGCCGTGAATGGACAGGAGCGGAATGCCGTCACCTCTCTCGGCATATTCGATGGGGCCGGCGGCCGTATTGGCAATGCGCGCGCCATTGGCGACTGCGGAGCGCGCGCGATCGATGTCATTGCTGTAGGACAGGAAAACCATCCCACCTGCGACCGCGATAGCGATAAAGACCGCTGATAATGTCCATCCGATCCGACCCATGGCCGCCATCCCGGAACTCAATCTTGCAGGGCATCCTAGTTGGGTTGAGCCGCGAGGACTTTGATCTGCCTCAAATGGGTCGATGAGATGCTCGGCATCGGGTCGTCTATTCGTTTGGATTACTCGTCCTCAAGCGATCGATAGATTTCCAGCTCCTGGGCAAAGTGGAGGCGAGTGATAGCTTCGAGACCGTGCAGCAGGCGTTGGATCTCGTAGCGCTGTGCCCGGCTCGGTCCATGTTCGCTAAGGGCTTGTCGAAGCGAAGTGAAGCTGTGGACCTGACGCTGGATCTCCATGTGAGTTCTGCTCATGCCGGCAAGAGCATCCGGCGTGCCCGCCTGCCTGCGCAGCCTAGGATAGAGTTCCTCGTCATCCTGCCGTTCGTGCGGAAGAAGGCGTTGTCGCAGCAAGGCGTCCAAATGTGCAAGCTGATTGCGCACTTCCTCTTCCGGGATCTGCTGGATGCGAGCGCTCGTATGGCGTATCTCGTCCACGACGTCCATCAGGGCACCATGCTCGGCTTCGAGCTTCAGGAGCTCCGCGTGCGCCAAACGTGTTGTTTTCCGCCAAACGCGGTTAGGGTTTCCAAGAGCGCGCAGCGCGTTCAAGATGGCGACGACGTCGATTGCTTCCTGCAGCAGTGCGCCCTGAACCGGCGTCAGATAGCCGAAGGCGGCCGCGATCATGCCAGCGACAGACAGGCCCACCCCCATATAGACGCTCTGGAGCGCAATTGCGCGTGACCGGTGCGCTATGCGAATGGCGCTGACGAGCCGATCGAGCCTGTCCACCATGATCACGACGTCCGCCGCTTCGGAGGAGGCGGCAGCCCCGCGCGCGCCCATGGCTACCCCAACGTCCGCGGCTGCGAGCGCCGGTGCGTCGTTGACGCCATCGCCGACCATCATGACCGGTCCTGCCGATCTTTCCGCTTCGACAATTCGGGTTTTGTCCTCGGGCTTCAATTCGGCGGCAACACTGTCCAACCCTAGGAAGGCCTGGAGGCTCTCCGCCAGCTCGGTGCGATCCCCGGTCGCAAGCACGATCCGATCGACGCCGGCATCGCGCAATCGCCTGAGCACGCTGCCGGCCTCCGGCCTGACCTCGTCTGCCAGCAGAAACGCGCCCGCCAGAATTCCGTCCTTCGCGGCGAGAACCGAGACGGTGCCATCCCTCCGGATCCACTCCCGGATCTCTCGCGAGAAGGCGGTCTCCTCAATCCTGGCGTTGACGAAATCCCAACCGCCCACTGCGATTTCGTGACCATCTATGTTGCCGGTCATGCCGGAACCTGCCACTTCAAGTGATCCCGACGGTGCGACAAGTTTCAGTTCCCGCTCGCGGGTGGCTGCGACCAGCGCGCGGGCGATCACATGGTGTGAGCCCTGATCTAGCGATGCCGCGAGACGCAGCACCTCCAGAGGATCGAGATCCACGCGGGACTTGACCTCGATAAGACGGGCCCGGCCGTCGGTGATCGTCCCGGTCTTGTCGAGGATCACCGTCTTCATCCGCGCGAGCATCTCGAGTGCGCCTCCGCCCTTTACGAGCACCCCCTTGCCGGCGCAGCGGGAGACGCCGGAGATGATCGCCACCGGGACCGCGAGAATGAGCGGGCACGGTGTCGCAATGACCAGCACGGCGAGCGCGCGGACCGGTTCCCCGCTCATGGCCCAGGCGCCGCCGGCGAGGAGCAGCGTGACCGCGAGGAACACCAGCGCGTAGCGGTCGGCAAGACGGACCATCGGCGCCTTCGCGGCCTTCGCCGCCTCCACCAGCCTGGCGATCGCCGCATAGGTGCTGTCGCTCGCGGAACTTGCGGCGAGCATGTCGAACGCATCGCCGGCGTTCGTCGTGCCGCTCGTCACGGGCTCGCCGGAGCGGCGGCGGACCGGCAGGGCTTCGCCCGTTAGGGCCGACTCGTCCAGCACGGCGGTTCCATCCAGCACGTTTCCGTCGACGGGCACCACCTCGCCACGGCGTATCAGGATGCGGTTGCCAGGATTCAGTTCTTCGATGGAAACCTCCTGCAACTGCCCATCCGCGTAACGAGCGGCGGTGCGCGGTACCCGACTGAGCAGCGCCGTCAGTTCCCGGCGTGCGCGCCTTTGAGCGAAATCCTCGAGCGCCTGTCCGCCCGTATACATCAGTGCGACGATGCTGCCGGTCAGGTATTCGCCGAGAAGAAGGGCACCGCCCATGGCGAGCGCAGCGATGAGGTCCAGCCCGAATTCCTTCCTTCCGAGACTGATCGCGACCTCGATAAGAAGGCTCGCCAGGATGATCGCGGTTCCGGCAGCCCAGGACGCGGCGCTGAGGTCAGGCCGGTCCGCCAGCCAGGCGGCTGTGCCGGCGAGCAAGGCTACAGCGATGAGGGCCAGGAGAAGGCGCTTGCCCAGCTCTCCTCCTTGCCAAAACGGCTCGACGACACGGCTCTTGGTCAAGGTGCTCTCCGACAGATCTCGTGAAGAATACTGGATAACAGGATCGTTGCCTTGATCCCGCGCAAAGGCCTTATGGAAAACGGCCGAGGCAAAAACGTGCATTGCCATGTGAATGGCGGGCGCCGTGCTGCGACGATCGCGAGCTTGCAACACGGGGTCGCGTTTGCTTTCCTTGGCGGGGTTTCACTTGGATTGCACAAATGACGGTACAGCGGCGGCGGCGCATCATTAAGCGTCAAAGGGGCTCTGTTGGTTTGGCGCTTGTCGCCGGGATATCGTTCCTTGCAGGCATGACCGATGCCATAGGACTCATGTCCCTCGGAGACTTTGTCTCCTTCATGAGTGGCAACACGACTCGCGCATCGGTCGCCCTGATACAGGGCGAAGTCGCTCGGGCGGTCCTCCTCATCGGCGGCCTGATGACCTTCGTGATCGGGAACGCCGCGGGAGTCATGCTTGCGATGAGATTCAGGCCGCAGGCTGTTTTGCTGTTTGTGACGGTTCTCCTCGTATGCGCAGCCCTGCTAGCTCATCAAAGAGAGCTCCGGTTCCTGTTGCTTATTCTGGCGATGGGATCGATCAATGCCTCTGTCGAGCAGATCGAAGGTCTACCGGTTGGCTTGACATATATCACCGGGGCACTGTCACGCTTCGGACGAGGTATGGGACGCTGGGCCATGGGCATCCGCAACACGCACTGGATCATACAAATCGTGCCGTGGCTCGGCATGATGGCAGGAGCACTTTCAGGGGCGGCCCTCGTGCAAGGGGTAGGGGACCTGGCATTATGGGTGCCGGTTGCTACTGCAATGGCTTTGACAGCAGTCGCGATCCAAATACCCCGGCATTGGCAAAGCAGGTTCGTTCAACATCGTTAATGGCTTCCCGCAGGTGACGCGGCTTGCTGCGCGGCGCTCCAAATCGGATATGCTTTGCGGCCTGGCTCACCGGAGTGGTCGCTCACGACTTGGGCTTCCACGGAGCGCCGACATCAACACGTTGCACGGCGGCGAAGCCGGAAGCGAATGGAACCTCTTATTCTCCGTCTAGGGCTCGCCCTTGCCATAGGCCTGCTCGTGGGACTTGAGCGTGGATGGCGGGAAAGGGAAGCGCCGGAAGGCAGCCGAACGGCAGGCATCCGCACCTACGGTATTTCGGGTCTGCTTGGAGGGATCTTGGCGGCACTGTCCGATGCACAGCGGAGCGACCTTATCTTTGCCGCAGGGTTCATGAGCTTCGCGCTGAGTTTCACCTGGTTCAAGCTGCGCGAAGCGCGGCACGATGAGGATTTCAGCGTTACCGGCGTCATTGCCGGATTGGCGGTTTTTGCGCTCGGCGGATTGGCGGTGGGTGGCGACTACAGGGTGGCGGCGGCGGGCGCGGCTGCACTCGCTGGCGTGCTCGCCAGCCGCGAGCTAACGCACAATCTCCTCAAGAAGCTGTCATGGATCGAACTGCGTTCGGCTCTCGTGCTGGCGGCGATGACCGCCATCGGCCTGCCTCTTCTTCCAAACCATGCCCTTGACCCATGGGGCGGGTTCAATCCACGTGAAATCTGGTTCTTCACGGTTCTGAGCGCCACCATTTCATTTGTCGGCTACGTCGCGGTTCGGCTGCTTGGCTCGTCAAGAGGATTGGTAGTGGGCGGACTGGTGGGCGCAGTCGTTTCATCGACTGCCGTGACGGCCAGTTTTGGGCAGAAGGCACGCTCGGGCGAGGAGCCAGGGCCGTTGGCGGGAGCGGCAAGCATCGCCGCCGTCGTCTCGCTGTTGCGAGTGCTGGCAGTCGTCCTTCTCGTTTTCCCGCAGGTCTTCCCCGTGGTCGCCCTGCCGATCATTGCCGCTGCGTCGCTCTTCGCCGCGGGTGGTGCCGCTTTGATGGCAAGAACCGCACCTCACGGGGAAGAACCGATAAAGCCGCGGAATCCGTTTGAACTCCTTTCGCCTCTTCTCTTTGCCGGCCTGTTTGCCCTGACCGCGACCACCGGCGCAGCCTTGATGACCGGTATGGGCCACGACGGCTGGTCGGCATCTCCGCGGCGTCGGGAGTATTCGATGTCGACGTCGCGGTACTGACGGCGCTTCGCTCTGGAGGCGGAGCCGCACCGCTGCAGATCGCGGGGGCCGCAGTGCTCAGCGCGGTACTCGCAAACGCAGGCGGACGGGTGTTGGTGGCGATGGCGTCCGGAACAATACGCTATTGGGCATCGCTCGCCGTTGTGTCGCTTCTCGCCGCAGGGACCGGAGTCGCGGTTTATTTCCTCATTGTCCGCTAAACGAATGCCTAGTTTTCACCGCTGCCGTTGCCGTGAGTGGGTGTTTCCAGCTTCGATGCGGCCGGTACGCGCCGCGGCGCTATTCGCGACGTCGCACAACACCGTCGCAGCTCATTGGTGAGCGTGAATATCGGTCTGGTGGGGTTTTGCTTACCGGCATCGCTTCATGGTTCCTTGATACTGATCAATGAGGCGCATGCTTGTAGCGTTGATCATCATTTCGTTCTGTTGCGCACGAGAGTTTGCCTTTCGTGATTTGGATCGACGAGATAGTCCCAGCCGGACGGAAAGGCATTTTATGATTGCCCAGGATCAGGCGGAGGTCGTCGCCTTTCTAAGCGCGCCTCACGCGCGTGGCGCGGATGAGGTCGAGATCATCGAGACACACATCTCTTGGATCTTCCTTTCCGGTGATCGCGCTTACAAGATCAAGCGGGCGGTGAAGCTGCCCTATGTGGATTTCTCGACTGCGGAACTGAGGCTCGCCGCTTGTGAAAAGGAGGTGGCGCTGAACAGCGTCACTGCGCCAGGTCTGTACGTCGGCGTGCGACGGATCATGCGCGGCCGCGATGGCCGCCTTGCTTATGATCAGGGCGAGGAGCTTGTCGAAGCGGTCATCGAAATGGTCCGGTTCGACCAGGAGGCGTTGTTCGATCGCATGGCCGTTGGAGGCAAGCTCGATGCCGAATTGATGGCGCGGACAGCACACATGATCGCCCGCTTTCACGGGGTCGCCCAGATCGTTCATCAGGGACGCGGTTCCGAGAACATCGCCGCTGTCTTGCGTGTCAATGCGGCCGGTTTTGCCACGAGCAGGCTCTTCGATCCCGTCGAGGTTGCCGAGTTCGAACGCGCTTTCGAGCGCAACCTGGCGGCCTATGCACCGCTGCTCGATGCGCGTGAAGTCGCCGGCAGGGTCAGGCGATGCCACGGTGACCTGCATCTGCGCAATATCTGCCTGTTGCAAGGCGAACCGCGGCTGTTCGACTGCATCGAGTTCAACGACCAGATTGCAACCATCGATACGCTCTATGATCTCGCGTTCCTGCTCATGGATCTTTGGCATCGCGGCTTTCCGCAGTTTGCCAACCTGGTCATGAACCGGTATCTGGACGAAGCGGGCGACGAGGATGGCTTTGTTCTACTGCCTTATTTCATGGCGATCCGCGCTGCCGTGAGGGCGCACGTCACAGCCACCCAGATCGAAGAGAGTGGCCAGCGGTCGGAGGCGCTCGCCGCCGAGGCTCGATCCTATTTCGACCTGGCGCTATCCCTGCTTGAAACGAGGCCACCCCGCTTGATGGTGATTGGCGGATTGAGTGGTTCCGGCAAAACGACTGTGTCGGAAATCCTGGCTGCACAGTTCGGTTCGCCTCCGGGCGCGAGGATCATTGAAAGCGATCGCGTCCGCAAGGAGATGTACGGCGTGGCAGCCGAAACGCGGCTGCCGGCGGAAGCCTATCGTTCGGAGATTTCGCAGAAGGTCTACGACGAGATGGCCCGCCGCACATTTTCGATATTGCGTGCGGGAGGATCCGTAGTCGCGGCAGCCGTCTTCGACAAGTGTATCAACCGTCAGCGCATCGAGGCGGCTGCGCGCGAGGCGCATGTGCCATATGCGGCCTTCTGGCTGGACGCGAGCCCGTCGGTTCTTCGCGGCCGTGTTGCCGAAAGGACGGTAGGACCTTCCGATGCGGATCTGAATGTCCTCTCGCGGCAACTAACTTATGATCTCGGAGGTATCGATTGGCACCGAATGGATGTCGATCGCTTCGCGAACGATGTCGTAGCGGATATCCTGAAGCATAGCCGTGATCCCCGACGGTGATGAACTCACAGTGGTCAAAGGGCGACCGGCTCGCTGCGGACCCGCCATTTGTCGATTTCGACGACCAGGAGGGCAGAAGACGCGGTAACAAGCAGGAGCGCCCATTCGGAAAAGGATATCGGGGAAACTTGCAGCGTCTCCCTCAGGATCGGAATGTACATGGCAGCGATATGAAGGCCTTGCGCCGCTGCGATGGAGAGTAGCAGCAACGGATTGGCGAGAAAGCCGAGCTGGAAGACGGATCTGCGCTCGGAGCGGCTCGCCAGCGTCTGGAAGTTCTCGAAAAGCACGAACAACAGCAGCAGCAGATTGCGGGCTTCGCTTTCGCCATAGCCCTGCTCGAGCAGAACATAGAACATCGCGAGCCCGCCGGCTCCCATAACCAGGGTAGATTGAACGATCCGCCGCATCATCAGCCGGTCGAAGATCGGTTCGGACGGCCTGCGCGGCGCGCGGCTGAGTTCGTCGCCTTCTGGACTTTCGCCGGCGAGCGCAATGTCCTGAATGCCATTGGTCACGAGGTTGAGCCAAAGCAACTGCACGGGAAGAAGAGGCATCGGCAAGCCGAGTGGGATTGCCAGCAGGAACAGCAGCAATTCTGCGGCCCCCGTCGACATCAGCATGAAGATGACCTTGCGGATATTCGCGTAGGCGACCCGGCCTTCGCGGATGCCGCTGACGATCGACGCGAAGTTGTCATCGGTGATGACGATGTCGGCGCTCTCCTTCGCCACCTCCGTGCCCTTGCGCCCCATCGCCACGCCGATATGCGCGTGCTTCAGCGCCGGCGCGTCATTGACGCCGTCCCCTGTGACGGCGACGAAGTGGCCGTTGCGGGCGAGCGACAGGACGATCGCCAGCTTTTGTGACGGGGCAACGCGCGCATAGATGCGGCCATGGCGGGTCAACGCGTCGAGACTTTCCTGCCCATTTTCCTCGGCCCTGCGCACGTCTTCGCCGATGACCACCTGAACTTCGGCGAAGATCAGCCCGGCATGGGAGGCAATTGCCGCCGCGGTCCTGGGATCGTCGCCGGTGACCATTGCCACGTCCACGCCTGCGGAGTGGCAATCGCTGATGGCTTGCGGCACCTCAGGGCGTACCGGATCCTGCATTCCTGCAAGCCCCAGAAAGACGAGGTCGACCAGGAGATGCCGCCCAAAGCCGCCATCTGTTTCGATTGCCGTCTCGCCCTCCGCAAAGGCAAGGACTCGTAGCCCACGCGCGGCCATCTCTTCCTTCTGATGGAGGAGGATATCCCGATCGATCGGCTCGGCGCGACCGGCCACGTCCATGCGGTCGGCCATGTCGATCAGGGTTTCCGCGGCGCCCTTGACGAAGATGCGAACGCTGTCGCCGTGGCGGTGAAACGAGGCCGCGTATTTGAGGTCCGGCTCGTAGGGGATTCGGGCGACAAGCGGATAGTCGTTCTCGATAGCCTCCCGCGGCAAGCCCGCCTTGTGGGCGGCCGCGAGCAATGCAATGTCGACCGTATCGCCGACGGCGGTCCAGCCATGCGCTTCCTTGACCAGCGATCCTTCGTTGGGCAGCGACGCGGCCTTGAACAAGGCAAGGGCACGTTCCCGTGCCTCCGCCGGAGGGGTTCCATCGCCCCGAATCGTGCAGGCGTCCAGGTCAGCGCCCGTATCGCAGACAATCTCGGTGCCGTCCGGCAAGCGGATATCCGTCACGGTCAGTTCGTTGAGCGTCAATGTGCCGGTCTTGTCGGTGGCAATCATCGTGCAGGAGCCGAGAGCTTCCACCGCCGGCATTCGGCGCACGATGACGTGTGCTTTCGCCATACGCCGCATGCTGATTGCCAGCGCGACCGAGATCGCAATCGGCAGGCCTTCAGGGATCGCGCTCACCGCGAGGCCAACGGACATCATGAAGAGCTCGCTCGGCGTCATCGCGCGGGCAATCCCCACAACGACGAGAAGAGCGATCGCAACCGCGACGATCCAGGCGATGAATTTGGAGAAGCGTTCCAGCCTGATCATCAAGGGGGGCTTGGTGACGGACGCCTTGCCGATCTCGGTGGCAATCTTGCCGATCTCGGTTGCTGCTCCAGTCGCCGCGACCACACCCTGTCCGCGGCCGCGCGTGACGAGCGTGCCCGCAAAGGCCATGGAGCGCCCGTCCTTTCCGGGGGCAGCCTCCACAATCGAGCTGGGCTTGTGAACCGGTGCTGATTCTCCCGTCAGGAGGGATTCGTCGCAAACGAGATCGGTCGCTGAGAGGAGCCGGATATCGGCCGGCACGCGTCCGCCCGCTTCGAGCGCGACCACGTCGCCCGGCACCAACAGTCGAGCGTCGATTTCCTGCAAGCGTCCGTCGCGGATGACGCTCGCCTTCGGTTGTTCCAATCTGCGCAACGCCAATGCGGCTTTGCCGGCCGTGTGCTCCTGCAAAGCCCCGATGATGCCGTTCGCGATAAGAACGATGCTGATGAATAGCGCATCTTTCAGATCGCTCAATAGGAGAGATACCAGTGCCGCGGCCAGCAGAATGTAGATCAGCGGGCTGCGGAACTGGCGCAGGAAAGTAATCGCCAGCGAGGAGGCTTGCGGTTCCGGAAGGCTGTTCGAACCAAAGCGCGTAAGCCGGAGACGAGCCTCCTCATGGCTAAGTCCCGTACCGCCGACCAGTGAGCCCCCGCGCGAGGCAAGGTCTGGGAGTGCCACGAAGGTCATTTGAAGCGCTCCATTCAGGTATTGAGCCGGCCTCGGGGTTCTTCGATTTTCAAGTGATCCTCGACAGCCGTGACGCCTCGAGCCGACCAGGCCGCTCGCTCGGCCACGGCTCTCTCGCGCCGGCTTTGAACCTTCCCACGCAAGGTGACATGACTGCCGGATACTTCTACGTCGATGTTTTCGGCCTCTATCTCAGCGTTGCGTTTCAGCGCCTCTCTGATGCCATGCCTGATGTCGAGCACATCCATCATGGGACGAATCTTCAGTCGGTTGTCGACACCCGTGATGCCCGTCAAGCGACGCACCAAGCTCTCGGCCGCATTACGCTGGAAATAGAAATCGACCGTTCCCTCCAGGGTCACGTAACCGTTTTCAACCTTGACCTGGATGTCCTTGAGCTCGGCAATTGCGGCTCCCCAGGTGAGAATTTTTACCACGCGGCTGGCGATTTCGTCATCGGCGGTCTTCTTGTTCTCCGGTAGCCGCACTTCGATTTCCTCGGCGATTGCGCGCACGCCCTTCACCCGTTGCGCAACCCGTTCCGCAGTGTGTTTTTCCGCAAAGCTGTGAACATGGCCCGTTAAAGTGACAACGCCGTCCTCGACCGTTACTCCGATGTTCGCGGCGTCTATGCTGGGTTCATATTCGAGCTCATCCAGGATGTCCTGGCGCAGGCGAATGTCGCTCATGATCGTCTCCTTCCTCAAAACCGGCAAACACTGGCTCAACTATTGGCCATTCCCGGCTATCGGTCTTTGAGGGACATCAAGGCACAGGCGTTCCCTGCAGATTTAACCTCAGTCGATAGATCGACGCCTTAAGGGAGGGGAGATCATGTTCATCAAGGAAATGTCCCGTCACGAATGCAGCAGCGTCATTCAGGCCGGTCATCTGGCTCGTCTTGCTTGCTGTAACGAAGGCAGGCCGTATGTCGTGCCAATCACTTATGCTTTTACGGGCAACTGCATTTACTGCTTTTCTATGCCCGGCCAGAAGATCGACTGGATGCGCGCCAACCCGCATGTATGCCTTCAAGTCGATGAGTTTTCAGGCGAACGGCAGTGGAAAAGCGTCCTTGTATTCGGCCGCTATCAGGAGCTGCCGTCGGAAGGGCGATGGCAGAGAGAGTGCGTGCATGCCTGGTCGCTTCTCGAGGCGCGACCAAATTGGTGGGAGCCGGGCGGGCTGAAGCCCGCACCACAAGCGGTCGCAGGCTCTTCGCCGCATGTCTTTTTCTGTGTCGATATCGAAGACATGACCGGCCGAGCTGCACACGAAGGTGAAGCATGACGGCAAACAACAAAGGCGTCGCTTTATGCGGCGCCCTTGTTTCGATGCAACAGGGAATGTTCAGCGCACCATCAGCACCGGTACCATAGGTGCTTCAATCATCGCCTTGGTAACGCCGCCGAATATCCTTTCGCGAAGACGTGTATGCCCGTATGCGCCCATCACGATCAGATCGGCAGAGGTATCAATGGCATGCTGGTTGAGAACCTCCTCGACACGGCGTCCGGCGCTTGGGAGGCGATCGACGGTGACTTCGATGCCATGGCGAGCGAGGTAGGTGGCAACATCAGCACCCGGTTCTTCGCCGTTTTTGGCCGAAGCTGCGCTTGGATCGACCACCACGACATTCACCTCCTCGGCGCTCTCCATCAGTTCCAATGCTTCGCGGGCCGCTCTCGCGGATTCCATGGTCGAGTTCCATGCGAGGAGAATCTTTCTTGGACGCAGTGTAACGGATTGGCGATTGGTTGCGAGCAGAACCGGTCGCGCCGAATAGAAGAGCGCTCCGTCAATGGCTCGCGCTCGCAACGGAGAATCCGGCTTCATGCTCGCCCCGATCAATGTAATGTCGGCATAGCGTGCGCGATTGCCCACATCGTTGTCGGCCCATGCGGTCTCGCAATAGATGCCATTTGCCTCGAATGAGATCCCGAGGCCCTTCAGCGTGGCTCGAGCTCTCTCCACTGCCTCATCCAGTTGCCTCATGTCCTCGGCCCGTTCGTCGAGCCAGGCGACCGACATGGCCGCATAATCTCCGATCGGTGGTGGTGCGGCGAGCTTGACCAGAAGAACTGATAAATGGGCATCGGCGGCCGCGCAGAGATCCGCTGCCGCTGTTAGATCATTTTCGTGCTCATTGGCGCCGATCACCAAAAGAATTGTTTTGTAGGTCATTGCTTCCTCCTCCGAAGCTGAGTGGCAGTTTCACGAATCAATCTACTCCCGCCAGCGCCTGCTACATTGATCGCTGTCAAGAAGCTCTTGGGGCGCGAGTGTTGGGTTTCCTTGTGCTTGATTTGGCCGGGTGCGGCGCGATCGCAGACCCGAACTGAGCGCCGCAGAAAGCGGCGCCATTGTTTTTGAATGTGGCCTGAGTGATGTCAGCGGACCAGCAACACTGGCACGATCGGGGCCTCGATCATGGCTTTCGTGACACCGCCGAAAATCATCTGGCGAAGACGTGTATGTCCATATGCGCCGATTACGATCAGGTCGGCGGTGGTATCAATTGCATGCTCGTTGAGGACCTCGTCGACCGGACGTTCGGCGCTGGGAAGCCGATCGACAGTCACCTTAATGCCGTGGCGGGCAAGATAAGTCGCAACATCTGCGCCAGGTTCATGGCCGTTCCAGCGAGAGGCCGCAGGGTCGACCAATACCACGTTTACGCCTTCGGCACTTTTCATCATGTCGAGCGCTTCGCGAGCGGCCCTCTTGGATTCGAGACTGGCGTTCCACGCCAGCAGAATCCTCCTCGGAAGCAAGGTTACCGATTGGCGACGGGGCGCAAGCAGGACCGGGCAGGGCGAATAGAAAAGGGCGCCTTCGATGGCGCGCGCCCGCAATGACGGGTCCATGCTGGTTCCGATCAATGCAACATCGGCGTAGCGTGCCCGCTCTCCGACCAGGTCGTCGGCCCGTGCAGGCTCGGTGTATTCGCCGGCGACGTCGAACGATAACCCCACTTCCTTGAGCGTCGTTCGTACCGCCTCGACGGCTTTTTCGAGCTGTTCGAACTCGGCCGCCTGTATGTCGAGCCATGCGACCGAGAGGCCCGCATGGTCCCCGAACCGGGGTGGAGCCGCGACCTTCACCAGCAAGACCGAGAGATGAGCATTGGCAGCGTCGCAGAGATCTGCCGCCGCTGTGAGGTCCGCTTCATAGTTTGCATCGAGTACGAGAAGAACTGTCTTGTAGGTCATTGCTCCGGTCTCCCCAAGCGGTTTGCTTTCTGAAAGCCAATCTATGCCGGGTGGGGGTGGCTGCATTGATGCCGGTCAAGAATTTCCCGCCTGAGGCTGCAGTGTCAGCGTCGCGATCCTGAGCGTTGAATCGGTCGAATTCGGCGAAATCGTAAATCCAAACTCTCTGCACATTTTCAGCATTTTCGAATTTTCACTCAGAACGAGGCCTTCTATGCGTTGCAGACCATCGGCCGCAGCATAGTCCCTCAGATGAGAAAGGAGAGCCCAGCCGAGACCATGCCCCTGCAGGTCGGTTCTCACCAGCAAGCCATATTCGGCGGCCTCGTGATCAGGGTCAGCGTAAAGCCTGGCAATTCCGGCAAGCTCGCCGCTTTTATTATCGAGAGCGACGAAGGCCATCTCGCGCTCGTAATCGATCTGCGTGAGCCTCACCAACATCTGATCCTGAAAGTGCTTGCGCGACGACAAGAAACGAAATCGGATGTCATCCGAAGACGTCTTTGCCAAAAAATCCGGATACAGTGCCGCGTCTGCGGGTCTGATCGGGCGCAGATGATAAATCCGCTCAGCAAGCGTGACCTGCTTTTGCCAATCGCTCGGATATGGGCGGATCGCGAGGTCGCGATTGGGGCCCGAACATGCGACAGCCTGCGGGTCGATTTCGATGCGCACGTCGAGCGCAATCATGCCCTCTGCGCTGACGACCAGCGGGTTAATATCCATCGAAAGCACGCATGGAAAATCGACAATCATCTGGGAGAGAGCCGCGAGCGCTTTGCAGATCGCTGCTCTGTCTGCTGGCGGCTCGTTACGGAAACCGGCGAGGAGCTTTCCTATCCGGGTCTGGTCGATGAGGTCGCCGGTAAGCGCAGCGTCGAGCGGCGGAAGCGCGACCGCAGTGTCTGCGACCACTTCCACGGAAACACCTCCCGAGCCGAATAGAACGACCGGACCGAAGATCGGATCTCGGGTGAGGCCCAGGAGCAGTTCCCACGCATGTTTGCGTTCGATCATCGGCTGCACGGCAAAACCGTCGACAACGGCAGTCGGGTCATGCGCCTTGACCCGCGCAGCGATTGCCTCGGCAGCTTCACGAGCGGCGACGGGGGACAGGATGTCAAGGACGACACCGCCTACATCGGATTTGTGCGTGATCGACTTCGAGATCAATTTGACCACTAGCTTCGGCGCGCCCGCAAGAAGCAAGCCGGCGATCGCTTCCGCCTCCTTCGGCGACGTTGCAATCATCGTTTGAGGGACGGGGATGCCATAGGCTGCGATCACGGCCTTGGCTTCGGGTTCGTTCAGCATTCGGCGACCTTCGGACGCTACCCTCTGGAGAACGGATCGCGCCAGATCGCGGTTGCAATGCACTTCGTCGTCTCGGCCCTTTGGCACCCTGACCAACGCCTGCTGCGCTTTCGACCATTTGGCAAGGTAAGAAGCCGCTAATGCGACGTCAGACGGCGTATCGTAGCTCGCCAATCCCGCCTGCTGCAGCACAGTGCGACCCTCACGAGCGGTCCGACCGCCCAGCCAGCATGTGAGAACGGGTTTGCCGGAAATTGTCCCGGACTGCGCAAGGGAAGCGATCGCATGAGCCGCATCAGCGGGGGACGCAAGACCCGTTGGGCAATTCATGACGATCAGGATATCCACTCCCACATCCCGAGCGATGGTCTCAACGGCCGTCTTGTAACGGTAGGGTGGTGCATCACCGATAATATCGACGGGATTGGCGCGCGACCAATTGGCGGGAAGAACTCGATCGAGGGTGCCGACAGTCTCCGGAGAAAGATCCGCGAGCGCGCACCCGAAGTCGATCAGCCGATCCACCGCGAGAACGCCGGCACCGCCGCCATTGGTGACGATTGCGACACGGCTGCGCTCAAGAGGGGGAAAGCGCGCGATGGTTTCCGTCGCATTGAACAGTTCGCCGAGGCCTTCAATTCTCAAGATGCCGGCACGACGCAAAGCCGCGTCGACGACGCGATCGGCTCCTGAAAGCGCACCTGTATGTGTGGCGGCCGCTTTGGCGGCCTCGGCGTGACGGCCCGCCTTAATGGCGACGACCGGCTTTACCCGAGCCGCGGCCCGTGCTGCCGACAGGAATTTCCGGGGATTGGAGATAGCCTCGAGATACATGACGATCGCATGCGTCTCGGGATCACCAGCTAGCAAATCGAGGAAATCGCCGGCGTCTGCATCGGCCATGTCGCCGAGGGAAACGATCTTGGAGAACCCGACATCGTTGTCGGCTGCCCAGTCGATCAGCGAAGTCGCGATCGCCCCGGATTGGGAAAGCAATGCGATTCCGCCTGGCTGTGCCTGCAAATGCGCGAAGCTCGCATTCAGCTTCGCGGACGGGACGATGAGACCCACCGTGTTGGGGCCGATGATGCGAAGGAGAAATGGTTTCGCGGCATCGAGCATCGCTTGTCTCAAGCCTTGATCAGCGTTGAGACCCGCCGTGATAACCACGGCAGCGCGCGTTCCCTTCACGCCCAGCTCATGGATCAGGGCCGGAACGGTTTTCGGCGGCGTGACGATAACCGCGAGATCGGGAACACTTGGAACATCCGCTACTCGGCGATAGCAGTAAAGGCCCGCCACCTGGTCATATTTCGGATTTACCGGCCAGATTTCTCCCTCAAATCCGGCCGCGAGCACGTTTTCGATGATCACCCGGCCAAGCGATCCGGCGCGATTTGAGGCACCGATAATAACAACCGACTTCGGATCGATGGCGTGATGAAGGTTGCGAATGCTCATGACCTCGATCTCCAATCTTCGTTGATCGAAGATTTCGCCGCATTCCGGCCGCGCGTTGATTGCGCTCAAACAAAAACCCGTTCGGGCAAGGAGCTATTCCGTGCAGCTATGTCGCCATGACATCTGGCACATCAATCCAGCAGGTCTCGGAGCCGCAATGCCAAGTCTCTGGCGGTGTAGGGTTTTTGCAGCCAGCTTCCTGCAGCGCGGCCGGCCGCACCCGGCTCGGCGTAGCCCGACGTGAACAGCATCTTTACGTCGGGTCTGAGTGCGCGAACATGCTCGGCCAATTCGCCGCCATCCATTCCGCCCGGCATTATCATGTCCGTGAAGACGAGGGAGATTTCTGGATGTTCTGAAAGCAGTTGAAGGGCCTGCGTGCCGGCCTCTGCTTCGATGACGGAATATCCAGCGTCGCGCAGTCGCGAGACCACGACGCGGCGCACCCGTGCGTCGTCCTCCACGACGAGAATCGTTTCATGACCTCTCGGCATAGGCTCAAGGGCTGCTTCATCTCCTGCGCCAGCTTGGGCAAGGCGGTTTTCTCCATGTGCCGCTGGCAGGAACAGCCGCACGCTCGTTCCTCGATCGGGTTCACTATAGAGCTGAATATGTCCGCCGGATTGCTTTACAAAGCCGTAGACCATGCTGAGACCGAGGCCTGTCCCCGCACCAGTGCCCTTCGTTGTGTAAAACGGCTCAAAGGCATGACGCTTGACCTCTTCGGTCATCCCGACGCCCGTGTCCGTGACGGCGACCAGAACGTAGTGTCCCATTCGGACTTCGGGGTACATTAGGGCGTAATCGCGGTCGAGAACCGTCGTGGAAATCTCGATTGTCAGGTGGCCACCGTTCGGCATTGCGTCGCGTGCGTTCAGCCCCAAGTTCAGGAGAGTGTTCTGAAGCTGAGAGATGTCGATCAAGGCGAGGTTCGCGCTGCCGTTTACGACGGTGGACAGTTCTATGGTCTCGCCCAGGGTTCTGGTGAGCAGCTTCGAAAAGTTCGTGACGAGTTCACCAACGTCGACGAGCTTCGGGTTGAGCGGCTGCCGCCGCCCGAATGCCAGCAATTGGGCCGTTAGCTTTGCCCCATCGTCGGCTGCGGCCTGAGCTTCTTGTATGAGAGGCCTCAACTTCTCGTCTTGCAGCCGGGCTTCGATCATTTCCAGATTGCCGGTAATCACAGTCAGCAGATTGTTAAAATCATGCGCTAGGCCGCCGGTGAGTTGCCCTACTGCTTCCATCTTCTGCGCTTGCCTGAGCTCCTCTTCAATGCGCTGGCGGCTGGTCAGATCCCGAATAAAGCCGGTGAATATGCGCCGACCATCAGACGTCGCTTCTCCGACCGAAAGCTCCATGGGAAATATTGTGCCGTCCTTTCGTTGGCCCGCAACGACCCGTCCAATTCCGATAATGCGCCGTTCGCCGGTGCGCAGATAGTTATCCAAGTACCGGTCATGCGCCTCGCGATGAGGAGAGGGCATCAAGATCTTGACGTTGGATCCAACGACCTCGCTTTCAGCATATCCGAACAGGCGTTCTGCGGCTGCGCTGAAAGAGGAAATCACGCCTCTTTCATCGATCACCACCATTGCTTCGGGAACCGTATCGAGGATCGAGCGAAGATGTGCCTCGCGCGCCGCCAAATCGGCCTTAGCGCGTCTAAGATTGGTGATGTCGCTGTCGGTCTGAGTGACCATATAGCGGTTCCTCTCTCCATTCGGCTCGGCGGGCTTCAAGCACTGGCGGCTGCATAGCGCGCGGGCGCTATACGCGAGCGCACCCAGTGCTCCCTTTCGTCACCGTCCGCGAGCGATCGAAGGGTCTCCATCTTCAACACCGTGATCGAGCGCCGTTCCGGTGCCGCGATGACGCCGCTTGTCGCAAACTTTGTTATAGTGCGGGATACCGTCTCGATTGTCATGCCGAGATAATCGGCGATGTCGAGTCGCGTCATGGGCAGGTCGACCACCGAAGTATGCTTGGAGTTCTCGCTCCGCCTCATCATCAGGAAGAAATTTGCAAGCTTTTCCTCAGCGCTCCGGCGGGAAAGAAGGACGGCCTGATCTTGCGCGGCAGTCATTTCGTCACGTAGCCTCGAGAAAAGTTGCTGCTGTAAGTGTGAATGCCGCGCCACTTCGTCTTCGAAACGGCGGCGAGGGAAGCGGTGAAGCTGCACTGGGGAGATCGCCTCGACCGTGTAGAGATAACGCTCCTTAAGCGACACGCCGAGCAGATCTCCGGGACGCAAGAAGCCTACGATAATTCGCCGGCCGTCGCCGAGCAGCCGCAATGCGCGCAGCATTCCATCCACGACCTCGAAGACATCAGCGGCCTCATCGCCCTCCCAGAAGATCGCACGACCGGGCTCAAACCTTTCGATTGGCTGCCGATGAAATAGGGTAGATAGGTCCGTTACTGGCACTGTCAGCCCGCATATCGCTGCAGTGCGACGATCCTGCATTGCTACGACTTGAACGCTCATGACCTCTCTCCTCCATCCTTTCGTGATGGGAAGAGTCTGGAGGTCAGGCCGTAATCTCATGACGACACGCGTGCAAAAATCGGTGCGATAATGTAACAAAGTGTAACGGCGCATGGAGGGAACGGCGCGGTTCGGAGTTGATGAATGGCGAACGCACGGACCTTGCCCGAGCACATTCTCGTGGTCGATGACGACGCGAGAATCCGGCAGATGCTCGCGCGGTACTTCAAAGAGGAAGGATACCGCGTCAGCCTGGCCGGCGACGGACTCGAGATGCGCGAGTGCCTCGACAAAGAGTCAATCGACATCATTCTGCTCGACCTTGTACTGCCTGGCGAGGATGGATTGGCACTTGCACGCGGCATACGGGCGCGCTCGGATGTTCCTTTGATAATGTTGACTGGTCGCAATGACGTTGTCGACCGGGTGGTCGGGCTGGAGGTGGGTGCCGACGACTACATTGCGAAGCCCTTCCACCTGCGGGAGGTATTGGCGCGCGTCCGGGGCGTCCTTCGTCGCCGCCAGCCGCAGCAATCGCAGAGCGATCGCGAAACGCCGTCAGCGGAAGTGTACTGTTTCGAAGGACTGCGCCTTGACATTGATCGCCGCCAATTGGTCGCGGACGACGACGGAAGGGAAGTCCCCCTGACGACCGGTGAGTTCGACATGCTATGCGTACTTGTGAAGCATGCGGGCCGCGTGCTGCAACGCGAATTGTTGATGGATTTGACGAGAGGTCGAAACCTTGAGGCTTTCGATCGCACGATCGACGCGCAGATTGGTCGCCTAAGGCGCAAAATTGAACGTGATCCTACCCGCCCCGCTCTCATCAAGTCGGTTAGAGGTGTTGGATACGTCTTTAGCGCGAGGGCGACTCGCCATCGCTCCTAGCTCCCCCGGTTTCGCAGTGGCACACGGACGAAATCGGGTCTCAGCTTAAGTCAGGACTATTGAACAGGTATGAGGATGCCGCGGCCCTCTCGGGGCGAGGTGGCGATGGAACTTGGCCAGTCTGTTGGGTCGAGTGCAGCGACGCGAATGAACCCGCAATTGTATTTGCGGGCGACCACTGTGAAATATGCGAGAAGCGCGTTGGCCACGCCACGCGTGTCCGCCGCGCTTGTAATGATAAAGACCGGTACGTCGAGCATTCTGCCGTATGTTTCGTTCTGCACTGGGCGCATGATGCAGATCCCGGCGATATAACCGAGCGGGTTCTCTGCGGTCACTATTCCTTCTGGTGAGCACACTCGGGTGACGGTGGCTGCGCAGAATTCGCGCCATCCCTGCAAGTCGAAGTGACAGCCGGCTGCGTCGACCAGCCGGTAAGCTTTGTCGAATTGATGCCGTTTGATCGGACCCACGGCGTAGGCAACAGCCATGTTGCTCTCCATCAGAAATGCATCTCAGCGAAAAACCGTCGCCTCCACTAAAGGACAGGCCCCGCCGCCGGCCACGCGTCAACTATCGCAAACCTGCGATCGTCGCATTGAGAGGCATTTTCCGGGAAACGAGCTGGGCCGTCATTGATGCTCATCAAAGCCGGCGCGTCGTATTTGTCGTTCAATTCCTAACGCACTGCTGCGCAAAGGTCGCAGTTTCTGCGCAACTCAAAGTGACGGGGCATGCCATGTCCACCAGTCTCCGGGGCCGCAGCGTCCTGACGCTCGACGAATTCACTTCAAGGGAGATCGGGTTCCTGTTGCAACTCGCCGCCGAGTTGAAGGCCGACAAGCGAAGTGGCAATGAAATCCCACGGCTCAATGGCAAGAACATCGCGCTTGTCAGCGAGGACGATTCGATCGGAACTCTCCTCGGATCAGAAATTGCAGCCTATGATCAAGGCGCGCGCGTCGTCAGTCTCACGCTCCCCGCGAGCCATCCGGGGCGTTGCGGATCGATCAAGGACACGGCCCGCGTGATCGGCAGGATCTACGACGCTATCGAATATTGCGGCCACGCTCGGACCCTGAAGGAGCTGGCGGCACATGCCCACGTGCCGGTCTACAATGGCTTTACCGATGAATCCCTACCAATACAGGCATTGGCAGATTTGCTGACGATGCAGGAAGTGGCCGACAAGGCGCTGCCGGAAGTCACGACCGCATTTCTGGGCGACGGCCGCTGTGCTATTGCCGGGTCACTCGCCATCGGAGCGGCCAAGCTCGGCATGGACTTCCGCATTGTCTCGCCGCCGATCTTCTGGCCCGCTTCGTCCTTCATCGACGAAGTGGCGTCGGAAGCGCACAAGAACGGCGGCAAGTTCACGGTCCTGGAACACGTCGGCGCCGGAGTGTTGGGCGCCGATTTCGTCTACACGGCTTCGTGGCTGGGAGAGCAGGAGGTGGGTTGGGCCGAGCGCATCAGGCTGCTGGCGCCTTTTGGCGTCAGGGCCAATGTTATGGAAGCCACTGACAATCCAGATTGCAAGTTCATGCATTGCTTGCCTGCCTTCCACGATAACAGCTCGAAGGCCGGCGCCTGCATCGCGAAGCAGTTCGGGCCCGACTGCATGGAAGTCTCGGACGCGATCTTTGAATCGAAAGCTTCCGTTGTGTTCGACCAGGCGGAAAACCGGGTGCACACGATCAAAGCCATTTTAGTCGCGACCATTGGGGACCGGAAGACCGATGCGCGAGACAGAGACCCTTAATGACTAGCCGGGGCGACCACTTGGATTTGCGCTACGAGCGCGAGTTCGCTTTGACCATGCGGCGCCCGATACCCGCGTGGAACCAGTTTGCCGCCCCGAAGGCGAGGACCGCGAGAAATGCGGCCAGCAGGCCGTAGTCCTGCGGCACGTTGAGCAGAAGGGCCGCGCTGCCGCCGATGATTGTCCAAAGCACAGGGATCAAGAGGAGCCATCGCGCGACGTGCCAAGGCCCTAGTAGCAGGATTCCGATCGTGAAGATCGTGGTTGGGCAAGGTGCGATCCCGAACAGGGGCACCGCCGGGTAGACGTGGCCGAATAGCCAACCGATAACCTGATAGATCAAGATCGCGTAAGCGGCGAGTGCGAGACCGGCGACCGTGCGCACATCATCCGAAGGCGCCAATCTAAAGCCCGGTGAGACAAATGGAGCGGCAGCCAGGAGCAGCGCTTGGAGGACGAACACCGCGCCGAAGATTTGAGCAGCGGGATTGATGCTGGTGAAGAATGACCAATGGTAGCCCACGCCGTTAACAAGAAACATCAGCGCCAGGATCGCCATAACCAGTACGGTGGAGGTCCGAGACCGCCAGAATAGGAGACCGAACGCTGTAAGTCCGAGGACGTAAGCGACCGCGGGCAGCGGTGAGATCGCCGCATTATAGGCGGCGAATACTTGAAAAAACTGCTCCTCAGTGAATGGCATGGTATGCCTTCCGATGCGGCAACACCTCAGCATCGCCCACATTGCGGTCACCAATATTGAGCCAGATCATGTGAATGGAGAAGTTTTCCTGAAGCAGTCGCGTCACTCCTCAGCGCAGATCGGAGGCGACTGTCCGCCAAACGCAGATCGGCGGCAAGAAGCTAAAACCGCGCATGACGTGGCTGGCTACTCGGTGCATGGCGAAATCGAACGTCAAAGGCCCGACGAAGCGACCAAGGGATTGTCCGACCGAGCCGAAAGGCGGTTCACCAACATTAGAAGTCGGGAGGTTCTGGCCGGATCAAAGCATCTTTGATCCGCATCAAGTCGCCCGGCTGCCCAAGGGTGCATGCTTAGATCTGCCGTTCTTAAGATCAGGGCCTTGAACCATGGCGATTGAACCGACCATCCGTTTTCATGGGGCAGCCGGGACCGTTACGGGTTCCTGCCAACTCGTCGAATTCGGTGCCACGAAGATCCTGGTCGACTGCGGTATGTTCCAGGGGTCGAAGACAGAGAAAGAGCTAAATTACCGCGACTTCCCCTTCAGCCCCAAGATGATCGACGCCGTCATCCTGACGCACGCGCACATCGACCATTCCGGCCTGCTGCCGAAGCTCGCCAGGCTTGGCTACGATGGCCCGATCTTCGCGACGCCCGCGAGCACCGACCTATGCTCCGTCATGCTGGCGGACTCCGCCCACATTCAGGAGAGCGAAGTCGATCAGCTTAACCGCCGCAATTTGCGCCGCGGCCGGGATCCCGTGACGCCGATTTACACCGCGCGCGACGCCGCTGCCGCGATCACGCTGTTTCGGCAGGTGCGTCTCGGCTCTTGGGAGAAGGCTGGCGAGGGAGTTCGCTTCCGTTTCTGGAATGCCGGCCACCTGCTCGGATCTGCCTCGGTCGAGATGGAGATCGGTACCGGGCCGTCGCCGTTGCGCCTGCTGTTTTCCGGCGACATCGGGCCGCGGCACAAGCTCCTGCAGTTTGATGCGAAAGCACCTAGCGGCTGGGACTATGTCATCTGCGAGAGCACCTATGGCAATGTCGAGCGCGAGGAAGCGGACGATGCCGCTCGACGTCACATCCTGCGTTCCGAGGTGTTGACTGCAGTGCATTCGAATGGCGCTCTTCTCATCCCCTCTTTCGCCGTGGAACGGACGCAGGAACTGCTAACCGATCTCGTCTATCTAATGGAGACGGGTGCCGTCCCGAAATGCCCAATCATCATTGACTCTCCGCTCGCGACCCGTGCGAGCGAGATATTCCACAGACACGCCCGCGAGCTTGAGAACGGGGATGCTCTAATTCGGGGATTAGAGTCGAAGAACGTTCGCTTTACCGAAACGGCGGAGCAATCCAAGGCGGTCGACCTCATCAGGGGCTTCCACATTGTCATCGCTGCGAGCGGAATGTGCGAGGCCGGGCGCATTCGGCATCGGTTAAAAAATTGGCTCTGGAGAGATGAGGCGACAGTGCTGTTGGTCGGGTACCAGGCGAATGGCACCCTGGGGCGCCTCCTTGAAGACGGTGCCTCGGTCGTGCGCATTCAGGGGGAAGATATCAGCGTCCGAGCTCGAATCAGGAAGCTCGACATCTATAGTGGCCATGCCGACGGCGCAGAGCTTGCCGACTGGGTAGGGGCGCGGCAGCCGATCAGCGCTGGTGTCTTTCTCGTCCACGGAGAAGACGAGGCACTTGAAGGCCTCAGGGAACGTCTGTTCACCTTCCTACCAGAAGATCGCCTGATCCGGCCTAGATTGGACAGCGCATTCCGTCTTGGCTCGCAGGGTGCAGTTGAGATTTCCGGAGCGGTCGCCCCGCCTCGCATCGATCCCGTACGGGCAGGAAGGACGGATTGGCACAACGATTTCCAGAAGCTCGTCCTCGATGTTCAGGACGAACTGGCAAAGGCCGCGGACGATAAGGCACGTGGTGTCGTGATCCGACGGTTGCGCCGTGCCCTGCAGGAAGAAGCATGAGATGCCGAGCCGGACTATAAGCCGAGAGCAGGGAGCACACGGGTTTGGCGTCATGCCGGCCTGACGAGTGCTCCACGATCCTGATCCGCGTCGATCGAATGACAGGCAGTCATGAATGCCGCGAATTGATGCGCGTCAATGCATCGGCGGGCAGATCCGGCTGAAGTTCCGCCATCAACCCATGGAGCGCGACGATGCTCAAGATCTCGAGGCTGCTGGTTTTAGCTGCTCTTTTCGATGCCTTCGGAGGGACCGCCGAAGCGACTGGCATCGGCGCGGATGTGTCCGAGATATTAGAGCGGGTGCAACCGGCGGTCGTCAGCATCCGAACCGTCAGCAGTGGGATCTTCAGAAGCGAGCTGCTCGAAGATCCGAATGTACGTAAGGTCCTCGGTCTTCCCGATGAGGTATTCATCGTTCAAACGGGGGCGATCGCGACAGGGTCCGGCGTGATTATCGATCCGGAGGGCGGCTACATCGTTACCAGCCGCCACCTGGTTGCCGATGCCGACGATGTTTCCGTGACACTCTCGGATGGACGGATTTTCCAGGCCGATAGGGTAGGGGAGGATGCGCCGACCGACCTCGCCGTGGTTAAGATCGATGCCTCAAAACTCGCTGCGCTCAAGTGGGGAAATTCATCCGAACTAAAGGTCGGTGATTTTGTGGCCGCGGTAGGCAGTCCTTTCGGGCTGACGCAGACGGCGACCTTCGGCATCGTTAGCGGCTTGGGCCGCTCGGGCCTGGGTGCCGATGAATATCAGGATTACATCCAGACCGACGCGGCCATCAATCCAGGGAATTCCGGCGGAGCGCTCGTCAATGTCTCTGGCGAGTTGATCGGCATCGCCCGCGGGATCGCCGCGCCAGATCAAGCGAGTACCGGCATTGGCTTTGCGATTCCGTCGAATATTGGGGCGCAGATCGTCCGCGAATTGATCGCCCACGGAGAATACAAGCGCGGCTGGCTCGGCCTTTCGGTAACGGCCGCCAGGGATGCGCAAGACGGGAGTGCCACTCAGGCGGAAGGGCTTATCGTGAACGAGCTCGCCTGCAATTCGCCGGCGGAGCTCCAAGGCGTACGCCTTGGAGATGTGATCATGGCCCTGGACGGCCGCGCCTTCCCGACGGAGGCAGCCTTCAGGAATGCGATCAGCCTGCTTCCAGCGAACGCCCGCATCACACTCGATATCCGTCGGGGAGAAGCGTCGCAGAAGCTGAACGTGACGCTCTCAGATTCGGCCGCTGGTCGCGACGCCTCTGACCAAGGCTCAGTCGTTTTTGAGTTTCCATCCTCGAGCGGCTCACCTGTTTGTGCGCCGTCAGGAGCCGTCCTCGTCGATGTTGCGCCGGGTAGCACCGCCTATTCGGTCGGGCTGAGGACCGGCGACTACCTGACGACCATCAACGGCAAACCGCCCGTGTCAGCCGATCAAATCGGAAGCGTCCTGGAGGGCACGGAAGGCGATGCTTCCATCGACATCCTGCGCGCAGGAACCGCATACCGCATCGATGTTCAATAGCGGCAAGTGGGCGTTCACATCCGGCATGTTGCCTTTGCCAGAAGCATGGGGAATGCCAGGATGGTCGCTGAAACTTGGAACAATTGCCGGTGAAATCCGGCATACACATGACGTTTGTCTGCTGCTCGTCTGGATCTGGTTCACCGACCACGATCAATAGAGCGTCTGCAACTCGGAAGGTGATGGCCTTTACGCTGCGCGGCGATCGGGACCGCGCGGCTGAGACAGCCATTAAAACCGACGCTGCAGCACCAGCGGCTATCGCTCCACGATAGCAACTCCATCCGTGATCCGATCGCTCGGGTAGAGAATGACTCGATCTCCGGGCAAAAGCCCTTCTCGGATTTCGACTGCGAGGCTGTTCCTCTGACCGACGCCGACGGGGCGCAGTTGCGCGCGTCCCTCTGCGGCGAGGAACACGGCCCAATCTTCGCGTTGCCGGAACAGGGCGCCTAGCGGCAGCCTGAGGACTTCGCCTTCGAACAGGATGACCCGCACGTCGACGCGATAACCGTGCCCGAGCGAACGCCACCGTTCCGGTCGACCGGCAAAATCCAGCACGACATCGACCCGCTGCTCCTCGATACCGAGTGCCGATATCTTGGTTTGACCGAAGGGCTCGATGCGCTGCACGACAGCCTTGAGATCTTCTCCGCCCCAGCCGGTGACAAGCGCTTGCTGGCCTGGCTTGATCCGGACAGCATCCTCCGAGAGGAGATTGGCGACGATTTCCAGATCCGCAGGATCACCGATGTCGAGCAATGGCGTTCCTGCCTCAACGACGCCTTCGCTGCGCCGGATGACCTGCAGGACGACGCCGCTGACCGGCGCCGTAACGGCGACGCATTCGCACGCACCGCTGCGACTCCTGATCTCCTGGCGCGACAAGAGCCGCGACCGGGCTTGATGAAGCTCGTGCTCGCGCACTTTCAGACCAGCTTCGGCCGTAGCGAGATTGGCTTGTGCGACGCTATAGGCACGTTCCGCATCTTCCAGGGAGCGTTGCGAGATTGTCCTGCGCTCGATCAGCATGCGGGCGCGGGCGCGTTCTCCCTCGGCAAAGGTCAGGTCGGCCTTGGCCTTGTTGAGTTCGGCGGCGGCGAGATTATGCGCGGCCCGAGCTGCCTCGACCGCGGCCTGCAGCTCCGCCTCCGTGCGCGCGTCGAGAAACGCGGGCGCAGCGGGCTCGATCTGCGCGAGCAAGGTTTCCCCCGCCTTGACGACGTCGCCGGGCTCGGCGGTGATGCGTTGCAACTGACCACGCAACGGCGCGTGAAGCGTGTAGACGTCGCGCACCCGCGTCTCGCCCTCCTCGTCGATCGTCACGCGCAACGCTCCGGTCTCCGCAACGGCAAGGTCGACCTGAACTGGCTGCGGCCGCAGCGCATAGGCAACGCCGGCCACGAGCAGGATCAGTAAGCTGCCCCAGATGGCCAATCTGCGCTTCGCGACGCTCACAGGCTACTCCCTTGTCTTCAGCACGGCGATCAGATCCAGGCGATCGAGCCGCCGGCGCACGATTGCGGCGCAGATCAGTGTGGCCGTCAGCGCGATCAGGGCTGCCTTGCCGTAGGTCGCATCCCGCAGCACCAGCGGCACGCGGTAGAGTTCCGTCTCGAAGGCACTCGTCATGTACCACGCAAGGCCGTAGCCGATCGCCGCGCCAAGCGGGATCGCAATCCAGGTGAGAATGCCGGCTTCTCCGAGCAGAATGTAGGAGATCTCCCAACGGCTGAAGCCGAGGACACGCAGTGTCGCGAGTTCGCGGGCACGTTCGGAAAGCGCAATTCGGATCGAGTTATAAGTGACGCCGACGGAGAGGGTCACCGAGAAGGCGACGAAGAAACCGATGAAAATGAAGATCGTTTCGCCCATGGTCTTGTAGAAGGTGTCGATTGCAGCCTGGCGGAAAAGAACGGATGCGATGTTCGGGACATCCTTCAGTTTCTCCAGCAGGTTCCTGCGGCTGCGGGCATCCACACGAATATGCAAGCCACTCACGACGCGGCCATCCCCGGCGATGCGATTGAGCGCGGCCATGTCCATGTAGGCAGGCGTGCCGAGGTAGGTTTCGAAAATCTGCGCCACCGGCAGGGTCAATCGAGCCTGACGGCCTTCCAAGAGTTCGACGGTGACGGTGTCGCCGGCCCTGGCATTCAGAAGTTCGGCGAGCTTGCGCGAGATCATGACCCCGCCTGAAGGAACCTCGACGACGCCGCGCTCGACGTCGAAGACCGGACTGAGGACGGCGCCGGCCGGAACGCCGATGATTCCCTGACGCTCGACGATATGCCCGTGGCTGATGCGCGCCGATGCATGGCGATAAGGTTCCGCCGACAGGACGCCAGGCAGATTCGCGAAGTCTGTCACTGTGTCTACGGGCTGCAGGTCGTTGAAGGCAACGGTCGCATCCTGGTGCTGCCCACGCTCGAAAGCCGTTTCGGCGAGGGAGTCTATAGCGTCCACCCATTGCAGTGCCATGATCAAGACAGCCATAGACATCGCAAGGCCCAGGCTGGCGAGGAAAGCCCTGACTGGCCACCTGACGATGCGCCGTAAGATCATGCGCGACGGTTCGTCGAGCGCGCCGGCAAGAGCCGTTTGAGAAGCCCAGCTACGCCGATAGATCGGCGGGGAAGGTGGGAGCATTGCTTCCGCAGGCGCAAGCCTGACGGCGCGGCGCACGGTGGCGAGGCTGCCGGCAAGCGCCGCACCGAGGCTGATCGCACCGGCGATGACGAAGCCGGCAGGCCCTGGACGATAGAGGAGAAACGGAAAGCGATAGAACTTGGTGTAGAGTTCCGTATTCCAGTGGCCGAGCCAGGCACCGAGCAACGAACCGATCAGGACGCCAACCGTGCCGATGACGAGCACCATCTTGGCGTAATGCCAGCCGATCGCCAGATTGCCGTAGCCAAAAGCCTTCAGAAGCCCGATCTCGCGGCGCTCCGTCTCGATCAGCCGTGCCATCACCATGTTGGTCAGGAACGCCGCGACTGCCAGGAAGATCGTCGGCATGATCCGGGACATGTTCTTCTGCTGGGCGATTTCGCTTTCCAGAAACCAGTTCGAGGTCTGGTCGGCGCGACCATACGCACCGACGCCGCCGAAGGGAGCCAGGAGGCCGTCGAGCCGCTGAATGACGTCCTTTTCGTCTGTGCCGGGCAGGAGGCTGAGGCTAACGCTGTTGAAGGAGGCTTTGAGGTCGAAGGCGGCCGCCAGCGCATCATGGCCCATCCACAGGATGCCGAAGCGCTCGTCGTCCGGCATCAAGCCGCCGGGAGCGATCGCATAGACGAATTCAGGGCTAAGGGCTGTACCGACGACGTGCAACGCGCGTTTGCGGCCCCTCAAGACTGCTGCGAACGTGTCGCCGGGCTTCAAGCGATGGGCTTCCGCGAAAGGCTCGCTTACGACTACCTCGTCCGGGCGCGTCGGATCAACCAGGCGACCGCTCCGGATTACCAATGTGTTCAGTAGCTCAGGGCCCCGTTCGGGCAGCGACAGCAATTGGGCAACGACCGGCTCGGCAAAGCCCGGCATGTCGAGAATAGCGCCTTCGACGATGCGCGTTTCGGCGAGGCGCACACCTGGGATTTCCGCGATGTCGCGGCCAAGATGTTCGGGCACACGCTTTGCCTGGGCAAACACATCAGCAAAGCGCGTCCTCTCGTAGTAGGCGGCGGTCGTCTCCTCGAGCGCCTCGATCGTCGTGAGCGCCATGATGAGCAGGGCGGTGCCGGACGCGATCACCAGCGCGATGGCAAGAACCTGGGCCTTCAGGCTCCAGAGTTCGCGAAGCAGCTTTCGATCGAGACTGCTCATCATGCTCACCAGGCGAGTTCGCCGGGGACGCGTTGAACGGCGTTCTGCCGCGTTTCGACGATGCGCCCATCGGCAAAGTAGAGCACGCGATTGGCGATCTCGGCAATGACGGCGTTGTGGGTGATGAGCGCCGTGGTGGTGCCAAGCTCGCGATTGATCGTGAGGATTGCCTCGAGCACGAGGATTCCCGTCTTGCTGTCGAGTGCGCCCGTTGGCTCGTCGCAGAGAAGCAGATCGGGGCGCTTGGCGATTGCGCGGGCGATGGCGACGCGCTGCTGTTCGCCACCGGAAAGTTGCGCCGGGAAATGGTCGATCCTGTCACCGAGACCCACGATAGAAAGCGCCTCATCCGGTGACATCGGATTTCTCGCGATCTCCGTCACGAGGGAGACGTTTTCGCGCGCGGTCAAGCTGGGGATCAGATTGTAGAATTGGAAAACGAAACCGACATGATCTCGGCGGTAGAGGTTGAGGGCGCGTTCACTATCCATCCTGACGGGCTGGCCGCGAAACATGACCGTGCCCCGCGTGGGTGTGTCGAGCCCGCCCAGTATGTTGAGCAATGTCGATTTGCCGCTGCCGGATGGCCCCAGCAGAACCACCAGTTCGCCCTCACGAAACTCCACGTCCACACCGCGCAGGGCGTGAACCTCTACCGCACCCATCCTATAAATCTTGGTGAGCTCGTGCGCCTCAAGGGCAATGGCCGATGCCTTGTTCTCCACTACAAGCTCCTCGGAATGCCGACGTGCCGTTGACTCGCGCAGTTCAGGTGGAGTCCGAAATGCACCCGCGCTCTCAGGGATGTGACTTTAGCAGATTCCTTTGACATTTGGCGGTGACTCGCGCGCTGCGGCCGAGAACGTAGGGCAGCAGCACCAGTTCGGTGTGTACCTCAGGAGCATCGAATAGCCGTCACATGCCTCCCGTCCGCAAAGGTGTTGAACTATTGCGGACGGGGAAGGCGGGGATGGTCAAGCGGACTTGATCTGGATCTTGCGCTCGTTCTGCTGCGCTTCCTGGGTCTTCGGCAGGGTTACCGACAGAACGCCCTTCGAGAAATTTGCAACAATCTTTTCTGCATCGACTCCATCTGGCATCCGGAACGTCCGCTGGAACGAGCCATAGCGGCGCTCAGAGTGGACATATTCCTTCTTCTTCTCCTCTTTCTCCTCCTGTTTCTCGCCTCGGATGGTCAGGATCCCGTTGGAGATGGCTACCTCTATGTCCTTTTCTTCCATCCCCGGCAGTTCACAGGTGATCTCGTAGCTCTTTTCTGTCTCCGCCAGATCAACGGCCGGCGCCACGTCCAGGTCGGACAGCCGCGGCACCCGACGCATGAGAGCGGAAGCCAACGGGCGATGCCACAGGTTTGGAGCGAAGTCGTCGAACAGCCGGTCGATTTCGGATCTGAGGCTCTCGAAGGGGGGCCACGACTCCGCACGACGCTCGACGCCTTTTTCTTCCGACTTGATGGGCAGTTTGGTTGCAGGTTCAGCCATGGCTGGTTTCCTCCTTCAAAGCGGTGGTTCCAGGCTCGTCTCACCGCTGGTTGCTCATGGGCGCGGCCGCAAGCCAGTCTGGCCGACTTCTCCCGGCGCTTCTCCGCCGGTCGCCACCCCAGATGAGATCATTAAACCGCTGTGCTGCGGCAGCCTCATTGATCGGCGTCAAAGACCGGGGTGATCTGTAGAAGCCGGAAGCCCCGAGATTTCCCGCCCTCCTCACTCTTTCCCAGTCAGCACAGCACTCGAAAGCGGCCTGGGTTCTATATGGATCGGTGATCTGCCGGGGCTGTGTTGACCTAATTCCTTAAAACCTGATGGTGGGGGCATCGCCAAATCTGTGTCGACGATCTGTTGACTGCCGACAGGTCCAGCTACAGTGGGGCCGCGGTTATATCAGGCATGTTGTGGCTCATGCGCGCCGTCGATCTATGACCGCACGCTGCCTGCAAACGCGTCCGCTGCGTCCTTGACCATCCGGTTCACGCACCAGCGTGCGTACATCGAGCCAAACAGGGGGCCGAGAAGCTTGCCGGCGATCGTCGCTGGATAGCCGTAGCCAATGAACACGCGCAGTCGCGATGCCGCACCCGAGGCGCTGATCTCGAATCCCATCCGGTAGCCACCGATGACGAGGAGGTTCGGACGGCCTCGCGTCTCCCACACCTTGCGACGGGGTGGCTGCCGCTCGATGATCACTTCTTCGACGGAGAGTGCCAAGCCAAGTATGTTGCCCTGCATCTTGATCAACGAACCGACAGCGCGACCTTTGGCTTCGTCGAATTCATATGACATCCGCCCGCCGAGCATCATCATCGAAGGCTTCTGCATGTGCGAGCCAAGGCTCGCCTGGTCGTCGAGATAGTCGAATAGCACTTCGGCGGATGCCGCGATATCGGCCACGGATTGTGCCTCGTGGGCGTAGGTCATGTGAGATCGTCCGTCTTCGCCCCGTGTTCCCCAGCGCCATGGGGATGTCCGCCGTGGCCATGGAAGAGGTGCATCAGCGGGCAGGCAAGCAGCAGCAGGTAGGGTGCGAGGCCCAATGCGTGCTGCCAGTGCTCGCGAAGGACGAAGAATGCGGCGATCACAGCGAGCGAGGCGGCGAACAGTATCCATCTGCGGTCTAAGGTCATATCCGAGCACTCCTCAACCTGAGCGAATTGCCGATGACGTTGACCGACGACAGCGCCATGGCGGCGGCTGCGATGATCGGCGACAGTAGAAGTCCGAGGGCGGGGTAGAGCACGCCAGCCGCAACCGGGACGCCAGCGGCGTTGTAGATGAAGGCGAAGAACAGGTTCTGGCGGATGTTCCGCATTGTCGCGTGGCTGAGCTGCCGCGCCCGCACGATACCCTGGAGGTCGCCCTTCAGCAGCGTTACGCCCGCACTTTCGATGGCCACATCCGTCCCGGTTCCCATCGCAATGCCGACGTCGGCGGCGGCAAGCGCGGGGGCGTCGTTAACGCCGTCGCCCGCCATGGCGACGATCCTGCCTTCGTTGCGCAGACGAGCGACGATCTCGCTTTTATGCTCGGGCAGGATTTCCGCCTCGACCTCCTTGATGCCAAGCTTGCGAGCGACGGCATTGGCGGTGGTCTTGTTGTCCCCGGTGAGCATCACCACGCGCACGCCGTCCTTGATCAGCGCCTCGACGGCGGCGGGTGTCGTCTCCTTGATCGGGTCGGAGATCGCGAACAACCCGCCGAGACGACCGTCGATGGCCGCGAAGATGACGGTCGCTCCTTCGCCGCGCAGCTCTTCCGCCTTTTGCGAGAGGGCGGAGACGTCCACCCCTTCCTCGGACATGATCCGGTGGCTGCCGATAATCAGCCTGCGGCCTTCGACGTTGCCCGTCACTCCCTTGCCAACCGGGCTGTCGAAGTCTTCCGCCTTTCCGAGTGCGACTCGGCGCTCATTGGCGGCCTCGACGATTGCCGCCGCAAGAGGATGCTCGCTCGGCCGCTCCAGCGTTGCTGCGAGTCGCAGCAGGTCGTCCTCGGATATCCCGCTTGCGGCCACTACTGATGTAACCTTCGGTCTGCCCTCGGTCAGGGTCCCCGTCTTGTCGACGACGAGCGTATCGACCTTTTCGAAGCGTTCGAGCGCCTCGGCGTTCTTGATCAGCACACCGACGCTTGCACCCTTGCCGACGCCGACCATGATCGACATCGGAGTGGCGAGGCCGAGCGCACAGGGGCAGGCGATGATCAGCACCGCCACTGCGGCGACAAGTCCATGGGTGAAGCGAGGTTCCGGCCCAACAGCCATCCACGTGGCGAACGCGACGATAGCGATCAGAATAACAGCGGGAACGAACCAGCCAGAGACTTCGTCGGCCAGACGCTGGATGGGAGCGCGAGACCGTTGGGCCTCGGCGACCATGCGGACGATCTGCGACAGCATGGTGTCGCGGCCGACCTTGCCCGCTTCCATGACGAAACCGCCCGTCTTGTTCATCGTACCGCCGATCAGCTTCGCGCCGACCTCCTTGGTGACCGGCATCGACTCTCCGGTGATCATCGATTCATCGACCGAACTGCGGCCCTCGACGAGCGTCCCGTCGACGGGGACCTTTTCACCCGGACGGACGCGTAGCCTGTCACCGACAACGACTGCTTCGAGCGGCACGTCCTCGTCGGAGCCATCGCTGCGGATGCGGCGGGCGGTTTTCGGCGCAAGGTCGAGCAGTGCGCGGATCGCGCCGCCCGTCTGCTCACGCGCCTGCAGCTCCAGCACCTGTCCGAGCAGTACCAGGACGGTGATGACGGCGGCCGCCTCGAAATAGATCGCAACCGAACCTTCCTCGGAACGGAACGTCGCCGGAAACAGACCGGGGAAGACGGTGGCGACGACGCTGTAGACCCACGCGACGCCCGTGCCCATGGCGATCAGGGTGAACATGTTCAGGTGTCGGGTGACGAGGGACCGCCAGGCCCGCTCGAAAAAGGAAGCACCTCCCCAAAGCACGACAGGCGTTGCGAAGACGAGTTGCAGCCAGTTCGAAGTCTGAGGGCTGACCATCACATGCAGATCGAAAAGGTGGCCTCCCATTTCGAGGATTAGGACGGGAATGGTGAGCGCCAGTCCGATCCAGAACCTGCGCCGCATGTCGATGAGTTCCGGGCTGGGACCCGTTTCGGCGGTCACGACTTCGGGTTCGAGGGCCATGCCGCAGATCGGGCAGTTGCCGGGGCCGATCTGCCGTACCTGCGGGTGCATCGGGCAGGTGTAGATCGCGCCTTCCGTCAGCGCGACTCGCGATCCCTCCGCTTGAGCGGTCGGCGGGTGCTCACTTGTCCGACTATGACGATGGTTCGGATCAATTCCCATCCCGACATCTTATGCATTTCAGCAGTCAATTGTTTGACCAACATCAATCTCCTGCTCCACGAAGCGGCGTATGCTGCGGCCACTAATCGGAGGGCGGTAGGATGCTGGCCAGAGACATCATGAACAAGAAGGTGCTGTCGATCAGCCCCGACCACAGCGTGAGCCATGCAGCGCGCATAATGCTTGCGGCCGGAATAAGCGGCCTGCCTGTATTCGACGACCGCGGTAGGCTCGTTGGCATGTTATCGGAGGGCGACTTGTTACGGCGTGCGGAGCTGGGGTCGGCTTCGTGGCGCGAATTCGCGGGCGTCGGAGCGAAGCCGGAGGCGTTCATCAAGGGGCATAGCTGGCGCGTCGGCGACGTGATGACGCACCCTGTTGTGACGGTTGATGAAGACATGCCCATTGGCCGCGTAGCTGAACTCATGGCTGCCAAAAGGATCAAGCGAATTCCGGTCACGCGAGCGGAAAAGATGGTGGGCATCATCACGCGCAGCGACATCCTTCGCGCGATTGCCGCCTCTGTGCCTGATGTTGTCGCCGTCGGTGATGAGGCTGTGCGGCGGGCCGTACTGGCGCGGCTTTGTTCCGATCTCGGCCTCGACAGAGGGTCGATAGACGTGACGATCGAGAACGGAAATGTCAATTTATGGGGAGAGGTCAACAGCGAGACACTGCGCGAGGCGGCCCGTGTCGCCGCCGAGACGATCAGCGGTACCGGCGGCGTCAGGAACAGGCTGCGCATTGTTGCGAACTGAGCGCCTTCCAACCGAGATGCTAGGGCGTGGCCTTCACCATGGGCCCCGCTACGAGCCGAAGCCTCTTCTGGCGAGACTACGCGATTTCACTGAAGAGGACCGGACCGGCCTCATCCGCCGCATGTTGCCGGGGATCATATTCGTTCGCCGCCAGTTGTGCTTGCGATATCTCCATCGGCCAGACGAGGTCGACATAATGGGAAACGGTCGACACATCCTCATCCTGAATGGCGGCTCCTCCAGTCTGAAGTTCGCCGTCTGCGAAGGTTCGCGTTGCGGGGCTTGGACGTGTCAAAAAACAAATCGGCGCCTATGCGGCGGTGCTGGGTGGCCTCGATGTTCTGGTTTTCACCGGAGGCATGGAGAGCACTCGCGGGTGATCCGCAACGCATCTGCGATGGCCTCGGCTTTCTTGGCGTGGAACTCGATCCTGCGCTCAATGCATCGGCTTCGCCTGTCATTTCTGCCGCCAGTGCAGATGTCGAGGTTCGCCTGATTGCAGCCGGCGAGGAAGCAGTCATTGCAGCAGCAGTCAAAGATGTCCTCACCAGGAAGGATTCCTCCCGATGACCGATACGCTGTCGCCCGAACTTCTGGAGCGGATGGACGCCTACTGGCGAGCCGCCAACTACCTTTCCGTGGGGCAAATCTACCTTCGCGACAATCCGCTCCTGAAACAAAAGCTCACGCTGGCCCACGTAAAGCCGCGCCTGCTCGGCCACTGGGGCACCACGCCGGGATTGAATTTTCTCTATGTCCATCTGAACCGGCTGATCCAGGCACACGACCTGAACATGATCTATGTCACAGGGCCCGGTCACGGCGGTCCCGGTCTCGTTGCGAATACCTATCTTGAAGGAACCTATTCCGAGATTTATCCCGAGGTCGGCCAGGATGAAGCGGGCCTCAAGAAACTCTTTACGCAGTTCTCCTATCCGGGGGGCGTCCCGAGCCACGTGGCGGCAGAAGTGCCGGGATCGATCAATGAAGGCGGCGAACTTGGCTACTGCCTCATGCATGCCTACGGCGCCGTCTTCGACAATCCTGACCTGATCGCCGCCTGCGTCGTCGGTGATGGAGAGGCAGAGACGGGGGCGCTCGCGACGAGCTGGCACTCCAACAAGTTCCTCAACCCGGCGCGAGACGGCGCGGTTTTGCCGATCCTGCATCTCAACGGCTACAAGATCGCCAATCCCGCGGTTCTTGCTCGCATCAGCCATGAAGAGTTGGAGGCGCTGTTTCGCGGCTATGGCTACGAGCCGCTGTTCGTCGAGGGATCGGATCCGCGGCAAATGCACCAGCTTATGGCGGCGGCGCTCGACGAGGCCCATGGGCGGATCGCCGAAATCCAGCGGCAGCCGCGCAGCGCGGGATTTTCCGGTCGCCCCATCTGGCCCATGATCGTACTCCGCTCTCCGAAGGGTTGGACAGGCCCACGAGAAATCGATGGCAAGCAGACCGAAGGCTCCTGGCGTTCGCATCAGGTGCCGCTTTCCAAACTGGCAGAAGTGCCGGAGCACCTCGGGCTTTTCGAAGACTGGCTCAGGAGCTACCGCCCTTGGGAGCTGTTCGACGAAAACGGCCGACTTCGCGCAGACTTGCGAGACCTCGTACCAAAGGGCCAACGTCGAATGGGGGCAAATCCCCATGCCAATGGCGGTCTTCTCCTGCAAGACCTCAACCTGCCGGATTTCCGCCCATACGCGGTGGAGATAGGTACTCCGGGAACCAAGACGGCAGAATCGACACGCATCGCCGGCCTTTATCTCCGTGATGTCATGAAACTCAATGAGAAAGAGCGGAACTTCCGGATCTTCGGGCCGGACGAAACGGAGTCAAATCGCCTGTCGCCGGTTTTCGAGGTAACAACTCGCGCCTTCACCGGCGAGATATTGGATAGCGACACGCAGCTATCTCCTGACGGCAGAGTGATGGAAGTGCTGAGCGAGCATCTCTGCCAAGGCTGGCTCGAGGGTTACCTGCTGACAGGTCGGCACGGCTTCTTCTCGTGCTACGAGGCCTTCATCCACATCGTTGATTCCATGTTCAACCAGCACGCAAAATGGTTGAAGGTCTGTCAGGACATCCCCTGGCGTAGGCCAATTGCGTCGCTCACTTACCTGCTGACCTCCCACGTCTGGCGTCAGGACCATAACGGCTTTTCACATCAGGACCCCGGTTTCATCGATCATGTGGCCAACAAGAAGGCCGACATCATTCGTGTCTACCTGCCACCCGACGCCAATACGCTTGTCTCGGTGGTTGACCACTGCCTCCGGAGCCGCGACTACATCAACGTGATCGTCGCCGGCAAACAGCCTGAACTGCAGTGGATGGACATGGACGCGGCCGTGGCGCACTGCCGGACCGGCCTCGGCGTATGGCATTGGGCCTCAAATGACGACGGCAATCCCGACGCCATAGTCGCCTGCGCCGGCGATGTCCCGACCATGGAAGCACCCGCGGCCGTGATGATCCTGCGGGAAGCATTTCCTTCGCTGCGATTGCGGGTCGTCAATGTCGTGGACATCATGGCGCTGCAAGCGCCCAGCCAGCACCCCCACGGTATTGCGGACGAGATGTTCGATCAGATGTTTACCCACGATAAGCCCGTTATCTTTGCCTATCACGGCTATCCCTCTCTCGTTCACCGGCTGACCTACCGCCGCACCAACCATGCCAACTTCCATGTACACGGCTATCAGGAGGAAGGTACGACGACGACGCCCTTCGACATGGCCGTTCTCAATGGACTTGACCGTTTCCATCTCGCCAAGGCGGTGGTCGAGCGCGTCCCTTCGCTCGCCGCGTCGCGGGAGGGCTTCGCTCGTTTCGTCGAGGGCAAACTCGCGGAACACGACGCCTACATCCGCGAGAATGGAGAAGACCTGCCGGAGATTCGAAATTGGCAATGGTCGGCCTCCGAAGCGTCGTGACGACGGCAGTGAACGACGCCGAGCTTGATTTGCGTCAAGGTGGGTTTTCTCGGCTGGCGTATCTTTGAGGTGAATAGTTTCGCGAACGTGGAGGAGAAGCGAAATGGCGACACTGCGAACGGTACTGCTGGCGACTTCACTGCTCATGCTGGCGACCCCAGCCTTTGCCGAGGACGCACATCATCCCGAGGGCACAACCGAGCAGGCGAGTGAAGAAGCCGCGCAGCAGCTTCCCGCTGCCAACCCGAGCGCTCCGATGCCGAGCGGCATGATGTGCGGTGACATGATGGGCGGCATGATGCGAATGATGGCTGGCGGACAAGATTCGATGGGTATGATGACCGGTCAGGCACCTCTGGGGCAGACCAGCATGGGTGCGATGGCCCAGATGATGGCTGCCGAACACATCGAGGGACGTGTCGCGTTCCTGAAAACGGAACTCAAGATAGTCCCTGAGCAGGAGACCTTCTGGAACGCGTTTGCCGAGGTTCTGCGCGCCAACGCCCGCGGCGCTCCGGACGGCATGATGCAGGCGCCGCGGGGAATGGCAGGTCCCGCTGGAGCAGCCGCGACCCCTTTGCAGCATGTTGAACTGAGCGAAAGCGCCCTGGCTGGCAGGCTCGAAAGCGTGCGGAAGCTGAAAGCCGCGCTCGCTCCTCTCTATCAGTCGCTCAACGGAGCGCAGAAACAGATGGCCGACAGGCTGCTTGTGCCTCCGATGATGGGGATGATGTAACCGACGCAGGTGAGGAGTTGATTCCGATAAGAACGCGTCACGTACTTTGCGTCAACGACGAGTTCGCAGCGAGAGAACTACTCGCTCGTGGCGATCGGCTCACCGCTCGGTGACCGAGGCCATTGCCGATTTTGCCGGCTCAGCCAACGTCACTGGTTAACATCCTGTGTGAGCATCCGCTCTAGGGGCAATTCCGGACATCCCCGGAGCTATCGGCGAGCGTCCGCAACGGGTCGACTTTCTGCCGTCTAGTACCTCACGTTCAAATGAGTTTTTGGATCTGGTCATCCAAAAGGCCACAGAGGGTGGCTTCCTGTCGCCCTGATCGCTGACCGGAACGGGTCGGTGAGCGGCTCGTTGATGCTTTGCGCAAAAGAACTCCGGCGAATTCCGAGCGACGTGGAGCGACAGCCGACAGATCTGGGACATCCGGTGTGGCTCCCGCGCGATACCGGCCACCCGATACGTGAAACTAGCCTTCGACATTCTCCATCCCTAGATCAGTCGTCGGCGTCCAGGAGCAGGACGCACGGATCCCCGCTGGGTGTGAGGATCGTAGTGCGCTGCTTCGCGCGCGTCACGGAGACTCGAAAGTTCTGGCGGTGCTGGCTTGAAGCCGCTTCGATCAGGTTCGTCGGGACGATCCGATCGGGGTTGGCGACCATCTTCTTCTTCACCACGACCGGCCATCCTTCGAAGATGATCACCTCGTCGAACTGCTTGCCCTTCGCCTTGTGCATATTCATCACGACGACGCCCGTTTCGGGCTTCTGTCCGGTGGAGAAGTGATCCTGTACGAACGCGCGCCTCGTTATTTCGAGCGCGTTGCTGTAGCTTCCGTTCTCCCTCCAGTCCTCCCCGAGTCCCTGCCGAAGCTGCGTGCCGCGCTCCAGGAGCCTGACGTTTCTGACGTCCTCCGAGATGGCCTTGAGACGGGTGCAGTCTCCTGTGGCGAGGACTTTTCTCACTGCCACCCAGTCCTCGTCCGGATCCCCGGTCAAAGTCAGTTCTAGGACCTTACTCAAAACGGATTCCGTCGCTCTTATGATGGAGTTTGCAGCCGGCTGCTTCCCGGCAAGAAGCGCGACGTCCCATCTCGCGAGTGCCTTTTTAAGCGCTTTCGCGTCGCCCATGTCGGTCTTGCCGGGCGCGTTTCCCCCTCGTCCGTGTAGATACGAGCAGATCAGTTGGACAAGCTCCGCAAGCGCGTTGGCCGCCGTCGGCTGCTGCATCAGATAGGCGAGTGTCTCGGCAGCCAGTATCGGTCCCTCCATGTCGACTATCGCGCTGTGCGCGATCGAAGGAAAACCTCCGAACGGCTCGCTAAACGTGTCGGAAACCAGCCGGGTCATCTTCCGCGTCGGAACGAGGACTGCCAACGACCAGTCGCGCCGCCCGGTCGCGATCAGGCGCTTACGCGCCTGCAGCACGGTCGTCGTCAGCTTCGCGTATGCCTGATGCTGATTATGCTCGAAGACGCCGAATTCGATTCCCTCGTAAGACTCCTGCCTGAACTTGCCGGTCAGGACGTCGTTGCCATACAGCGCTATCTCAGTGCCTTTGCTTCGATGATTGTCGGCTGCAAGGTCGTGCTCCTCCGGGCTGAACTCCTTTTTGAAATGATCAAGGCGTTCGGGGTCGGCGCCGACGAACTCGAAGATGCGCTGCTCGGGATCGGCCAGCGCGATCAACGTGCTGTGGACGCCGAGCGCCTTCACCACGGTCCACTGCGGACCGCTAGTGTCCTGGAACTCGTCCAGGATGATGTACGGATACATCTCGGAGATCAGTCTCCTGATCTTGTCGGAGCCGTGCAAAAGCTGGCCGACAAGACCGGCGAACAGGTCGAAGCAGATTTTGCCTTCCTCGGTCGCGAGCCGAAGACGCTCCGCCGTCTCTGCGGACGTCTTGGCTTTCTTCTCCTCGTCGTTAAGCTTCGAATCCTTGTCGAAGCCGCCCCTGACTGCTGAGAGAGCGATCGCTTCGGCCGGAGGCGCCAGCACTTGAAGGATTCGAGGAAGGCCCACGAGGTAACCGTGCGTCTTAAGGATTCGCCAGAAGAACGAATGATAAGTGTCCACCTCGATCCGAGACTTCTCGGTTTTCGCGATCTCCTTCTCCTCGTCGATCGCCTCCATCACGCGGGATACCGTCGCCCGCGCGAAACTCAGGAAAAGGATCCGCTGACCGGAGTTCAGGCTTTGGCGTGCGATCGCAGACGCCTTTAGGATCGAGACTGTCGTTTTTCCCGATCCTGGGCCTCCAGTCACCAGTTGGTGGCCCCCGCCATCAAGGACGTCCTGCTGCCCTTTGGTTAGATCGACCATTCCGCGCCGCCGTCACCCAAATATGTCGTTCGGCCTGCCAGGCCTGTTACCCGGCGCGGGTGGACCATCCGTAGCGGGCGGCGCGGGCGGGACCGGCGGCTGCGGTGGAAGAGATGGCGGCGACGGTACCGGTCGGGGCGGCATGGGCGGAACTGGACCAGGCGGCACGGGTTCGCGCGGCGCTGGCGGCGCCGGAACGGGCGGTTGCGCAGGAGGGCTATCCGGGGC